>CAYPIQ010000032.1:0-33908 GCA_964410865.1 uncultured Spirochaetales bacterium
GGATAAAGGGGCCTGGGAGCCTGGGGCGTAGACTGAGGCCATGGTGGAGATGACTGGCGAAACAGTGCTCGTAGTTATACCCGTGGCGTTTCTCCACCAGACGATAGAAAGCCCGCAACTCACAATCCTGTTTTTCCCGTCCGCTGTCCCCCTGCCCATAATCCAGGAACTCGCTCATCAACGGAATGCTCATCCCGTTTCGCAAGGCCGGATTGGCCTCCAGGACGTACAGATAGTACTGCGTCTTGCGGTTGTTCTCATCGCCGACCTGCCGCTCCAGGTACTGCTCATGCCAGAGCTTGGAACTGTTGTGCTCGTAGCGCCTGGCGCGAGCGCCTGCACATTTTGGCCCTGGCTTTCAGGGCCGCCCCAGAGAGCAGAATGCACCCCAGTTTCCCTCGAGGACTGTCCACCCAATACCTCATCCGGTAGCCAATCGGCTTCTTGTAGCCCAACGGGTGGTAACGTTCTATATACTCGATACTCGTTGAAAAGCTGTTTCTCTTCGCTCTCTTCCACCATCCGCAGCCCAACCGGCCTTACCACGCCAAGCGAACCGCTGATCGGCGAGGCCGGCCCGCGTGCGCTCACTCAAGGGTACCGGAGGCATCGAATGCCTTTTACAGGGCTTCTTCTGTCTCTCCGACAGCTTGACTACGCCGGTCGCCTCCAATTTCAGTAACAGTTTCATGCATGCATCACGTTTGACTCCCCCGCCGGCGGTGTACCGGCCCAGATGTTCGCTGATCGTCGAGGCCGGCTCCTGTAGCGACAGCCCCGGAAACAGCTCTACCGTCCGGCGGATCTGCTCCACTTCCTGCTCACCGATTACTCGTCCGCTGTGCTTCAACGCCACAGCCTTCTCCATCTCATCCCTCCCGTTCGTTCTGTAATCCTTACCAAGCCTATCCTATCGGATTCGAGCAGAGGTGTTTACCCTCACTGAAGGCAGGTGTAAGAAAAACCGTGTTTGTATGATTGGACTACCGGGGGGCGAATGGCTGCGGACAGGATTACCGGAAGCGATGTCCCGGCCGACGGTAACCCTATTTTACTCTACCAGAGAAGTGGAAAAATTGTTTACCCCTCCTATTCTACAAATATTTCTCAACCGCTCCGTAACTTTCGGATGCGCCAAAAATTGCTGAACGTGCATCAGTACTGGCTGTCAAGGAAAAATTGATGAATAGCTGAACAGCTAAGAGACATGGTCCCCCCTCAATGCTTTTCTACTGTCCACGACCGTGGACCTGGCCGGCCCGTAAATGCCTCCGACAAAAAGATATCTGAAATAAAAACACATTCTATGTTTTATTCACCCCGAGTTTCTACCGGGGTATTAAATTAATGTATTCCCAGGTCCACGGTCGTGGACAGTAGTCAATGCTTTAGATTTCGGTATTTCATTATCTTTGAACTCTTCCTCCTGAATTACCCGAGGCAAGGGTATCCACCTCTTTTCGTGTGATAAAGTTAAAGTCTCCCTCTATTGAATGACAGAGAGCACCAGCAGCAACAGCCCATGATAGTGATGACTGTACATCTTTATTCAAGTCCAAATCCATCAATGCGAAAATTAGAGCACCGCCGAAGGAATCACCCGCACCGACACGGTCTACAATTGATTTAATTTCATAGGGTTGATATGTACCGTATCTATCGGTAGGTGCAAAATGGGCTCTTCCACTTAATGCATCATAGAGCATGGCTCCCCAACGATTATGACTAGCAGATAAACTTTCTCGAAGCGTAATAGCTATTGTTTTAATATTTGGATAAGATCCTATTATCTTTTCGGCTACATCCTGGTACTTAGCAATCTCCAACCTTCCTTCTTCAACTTTTGAGTCTCCAGCACAAATGCCCAAAACATCTTCAGCGTCACTTTCATTCCCTATAAGAAAATCAACAAATGGAAGTAACCGTTTCATTGTTTCTCTGGCAAGCCGGCGGCCTTGAATATCCTTGCCCCATTTCCATAATTTCCCGCGAAAGTTCAGGTCACACGATACAGTAATACCAAGCTCTTTCGCCTTTTGTACCGCGTCTATAGCTGCCTTTGCAGTATATTCAGAAAGAGCAGGTGTAATACCTGTTGTATGAAACCACTCTGCCCCTGTAAGTAAAGATTCCCAGTTATATTTATCTGAAGGAAAATCAGCAATAGCAGAATGTTCCCTATCATATATAACCGTACTGGCTCGCTGATTAGCCCCTGTTTCTATGTAGTAAGAGCCTATGCGTCCATCCGGTATTCGGATGATTTTAGAAGTATCTATACCTACACTTCGCAGATACGCCATACAAGCATCACCTAACGAATTGTCCGGAAGTACTGTAATAAAGGAGGCACTGCCGCCGAATAGTGAAATAGAAGCGGCGACATTTGCTTCCGATCCTGCAAAAGATACTTCTACAACACCTGGAAATGATTGAGGAATTCGTTTAAAGCCTGGCATACGAAACCGAGTCATAATTTCACCAAAAGTAACTACTTTGCTCATAAAGTCTCCCTCTCAACGGAATCAGCTATCAACCGTGCCTTACAAGCCCTGTTTTTAATTTCTTTCCAGTTTTTCTCTATGATAATTTCGCGTGGAGCTATCCAAGAACCACCTATTGCAAGCACCTCCGGTTGGGATAACCAATTAGATAAGTTACCTTCATTTATACCACCAAGGGGAATATAAGAAATACTTAAATGTGCATATGGGGCATTTATGCTTTTAAGGTATGTCAAACCACCAAGATGTTCAGCGGGAAAAATTTTTAGAATGTCACACCCTATTTCATAGGCACCCTCAATATCAGAAGGGGTAGCAATTCCAGGACTGAAAGGCAGATTGATAGCAATCGCTGTTTCAACAACTTTCTTATTAAAACCTGGTGAAACAGCGAATTCTGCACCGGCAGATTGTGCGGTTCTGCATTGATCGGGAGTTAAAACAGTTCCTACCCCCGCTATCATATCAGGTACTTTTTTTCGAATTTCTTCCAATGCCCGAAAAGCATCTGGGGTTCGTAAAGTTAATTCTATAACATCCACACCGCCTTCAATCAGGGTATTAGCAACAACCGGTGCGTCAACATACTCATCTATGACTAGTACTGCAATGAGTCGTTGTTTTTCTATATACTTCCTTATTTCTTTGGGCCAAACCATTGAATACTTCATAATTGGGACTCCTAATATTAGTGTAAATCTTTTAAATAGTTGCTCATGCCGCCGCGCGGCAACCAAAACGATGAAAATAGGCGGATACCGCCATTTTCGTAATATAATACGTAAAACTCAATCTTGCTGATAATAATTTTAACCATGAAAACGCTTCTCTGCGGCTAACGAACGCACGAAACCTATTGCTGCAGCTACGAGGTCAATTACTGGAACAGGCACCCTCCTTCTAAGCTCTGGAAAAGAAGTAGAAAGCCCGGTGCATCCGATAATAATGATATCCGCACCGTCTTCTTCAACTGCAATATTACTATACCGTATAAATTCTTCCACCGCTTTCTTTGATACCAAATCTAGGATGGGGACAGAGATAGATCGCATTGATGCGAGCCTGTTTTGCAGACAGTACTCATTTATTCTGCGCCGATATGCGGGAACCAGGGATTTAACTGGCGCAATAATCGAGAATCTATCCCCCAATAATATGGCCTGGCTGAACGCTGCAAGTCACGGAGCGGCCTCAGCTTCATCCGGCTCCCTCCCCAACAGTTTCCGGGCCTCCGCGCATACTGCGAACCTTCAACGCTAGATCCGGACCCGCGAAGGCTTCGCGGTATTCTTTCTTCTTTTGGAAAAAATCCCTGGTATGGTGCCCGATAAAAATGACCCTTAAGCGGTAATTGTTCATAGACTTCCTATACGTTCGTTCGGAGTCTCGCATCCAGGCTTTCATACAGCCTGGAATACCCGGGGTCGTTTCTTAATTGATCACCACAGGCGATTAAGCCCTGGATCTGAATATCAGCCTGCTCAACACATCGGCGGCCGAGTTTTTTCGATGCTTTAACCGCCGCTTCAGCGGAAAACTCGCCCTCCTTATTTAATTGCTCTATTGCATTCCTTCTGTCGATATTGCGAGTCCAAGCTCCCGCTCCAATATATGTTTCCCAGAGGTCACCGGTTACAGGAATAGATTGCATGATCAATGTATGATTGATTATATCGGTTATTGTATGCTCCTGCCCGGAAAAAATATGGAGACCTTGAGCGATAGTGCCGATAATCTTCATCTGCTTCGCCACGGTTTCCGTACCGTCTTCCATTATTACCCGGTGACTACCAAAAGTCGCATTACCAAGGCGGTCTATATAGCACTTCACTTGCCCCGGCATACTCATATGGTAGACCGGCAGGGAATAAATAATCACATCTGCCCAGAACCATTTAGAACGGAGATCATCAAAATCATCATCATAGATACATTCCCCGTTCTTACGTATGCAATAACCACACCCTATACATGGTTCAAATTTTTTGCCCCGAAAACTGTATTCCTCGGTAGTAATCCTGCCGGGAGCATATTCAACCGCTCCTTCCAGGGCGTAATGTAACAAGTATTCACTGTTTCCCTTCCGAGGACTGCCGGAAATTCCCAGTACCCGCAGTTCCACACCAGTACCTCCAGGTTTTGTCTTTTTAGAACCGCGGCAATTCAGCCCCGCCGTCGATTCGTATTGTTTCTCCGGTAATGAGATCCGCCGCGGGGCTACAGAGAAAAGAGATCAGTTCAGCGACATTCCGCCGGCGTACCAGCTTCTTCAGAGGTGCCCGCTGCGTATATCTCTCTCCGAAGGTGGGATCGATTTTATGAATGAGTGGCAGGCTCTCTTCGATCTGCCCGGGGGCTACGGCGTTAACGGTAATCTCCGGTCCCAGCTCTAGAGCCAGCTCCTGGGTCAAAAAACGCACACTCTCTTTTGCGAGGCCGTACACTCCATGATTCCTTACAAAGGCGGAACCGGCAGACAAACTGACAATACGTCCCCATCCGGTATTTTTCATGTCAGCGGCAAAGCAACGGGCGGTGAGGTATACTGCCTTTAGGTTTACATCCATAACCGTATTCCAGTCTTTCTCTTCCAGGTCAAGAAAGGGTGACAGGTTAAATGGACCCGCACAGTTGATCATAATAGAAACGGTTCCCCACTCGTTCTGTATTCGCTCACGAAGGTTTTTAAGAAATGAAGAAGAACTGATATCACCATCTGCGGCTATACACCGAACACCGTATCCTTTAATCCTTTCACACAGATTTGTCTTATCACCTGCCGAAAGGCTTTCCGCTAGGTCGTTTAGAACAATATCAGCACCCCTTTCCGCCAAAGCCAGGGCAATCTCGGTTCCGAGGTTTCTATAAGATCCGGAAACAAGAGCAATTTTTCCTTCCAGAAATCGTTCATTCATTTGTCTTTCCTCATTAATGTACCGCCACCGGTATCCGGCAACTCTCCGGCAATTCCGCTTCCAAAGCTTCATCCCTAAGTGGCGCAAGCTCTTCTTCGGCATATCCAAGCCCCAGTTTCTCGAGGGTTTCAGTCTTCGGAAAACCGTTTCCAGGATCCCAGCCGTTCAAATCATAGTAGTTCTCCAGCATCCTCCCCAAACGATTGGAATCCATGTAAGCTCCGGTTGATTGTTTCGGATCCAGGTCTACAGCTTTCTCGTTCATTACCCGCCAGGGAAGAACATCACACCTGCGGGACCACCCTTCTCGCAGATTGTAGCATCTTTCCAGGGTTACGATTCGACGCCCGGCTTTCATGATATCTTCCGCCGATAGGTTCAAACCGGTAGCGGTATTAAAGGTGTCGGCACTTATCTGTTCATTCACACCATAAGCGGCGGTGGTGGCAAAAGCACAATATCCCAAGGAATCGGAGACGGCATAGATGTCCTCATGCCAGGTTACAATCTCGGCCCGTTTTTCCTCGAGATAGGGAAAAGCATATTTCTCGCTCCCGGTAATCTTTTTAATAACATCCACCGCATGTTTGGTAAATCCTGCTCCAAATTCAGCAAGGCACTCGGTCATTAGATGATCAGGTCCCCGGGGGTTAAGAGCGAAGGCAAGGGCGTAGGCAAAACATCCACGAAGCTCCACCCTGCTTTGTTCTAGCCCCCTAGCCTGGACCGCCCATTGATACGTATCCCCGCCCAGAGTCTCCGAAGCAATCCTCACGCCCTTGGACAGAAGTTTTCCAATACCCCGCTGTTCAACGATGAGATCGATAAGATAGAGCAGGGTTTCCCCGTCTTCCCATTTCAGCTCGAAACCTTGGGTATCCTCAAGGGAAATGATACCTTTTTCAAAACTCTCGATCGCAAACCCGATGGATGCCCCCAGGGAGATAGTATCGATACCATAATTATTCGCCATCTCATTGGCCTTGAGCAGGTACCTGCTGTCCGTTACTCCCAGGTTTGCTCCCAGGGCTGCGAAGGTCTCATACTCCGGCCCTTCCGAATAGGTGCCTGCAAACTTTCCTTCATCAATTCGAGTATACCGATGGCATCCGAAAATGCAGCTTCCGCAGCTTACACTACGTTTCAGGTATCCTTCGTCGATCAGGTGCTGACCGGTAAGGTTCTCCGCTCCCGAAGAAAGCCATTGCCTTTTAAAATTGTAGGTGGGTAACAAACTGGCTACGCATAACTGGTCCGTGGTGGCGGGTGTGCCAAAGCGTTTCATCGTCAGGGAATGGTTGTCTGCCAGGGATGCATCCCTGGCATGCTGTGCCGCGGCGGCGAACCCCTCCGGGTCGGATACATAGACCCGGCCACCCCCGGCATCGAACGCCAGAGCTTTCAGGTTCTTGGAACCCATTACCGCTCCACCTCCACCCCTGGCGGCGGCATTGTAATAGGTTCCCATTATCGCCGCATAATTACAAAGATCCTCTCCGGCACGGCCAATACAGGCAATCTTCAACTCTTCATTCTCATGAAGACTTTTTATAAAACGGTTTGTCTCTTTGACATCCTTTCCCCACACCTCGGAGGCATCACAGATCTTTACATTGGTGGGACTTATAAACACATATACCGGTTTTTTCGCCTTGCCGTGGATGATAACATGATCATATCCGGCATGCTTGAACGCTATTCCCAAGCCCCCTCCGATGTTCGACTTAAAATACCCCCCCGTTGCGGGGCTTTTAAACGTAACACTTGTACGCCCTGTTGTAGGTGCCGAAGTACCGGTTAAGACTCCTGTGGAGAAGATAAGAACATTATCTTTTCCAAGAGTTTTTGTCTTAGGACCCGTTAGATCCCACAGCAATTTTACCGCTGCGCCTCTGCCGCCGAGGTAATCACGAAGATAATCCTCTCCCAAGGTATGCACCCATATATTCCCGGTGCCGAGATGGACGTTAAGAACTCTCCCATTATAAGCTCGTCTCATACAGTAGCCTCCTTCTCCGCGGGGATGAGTGCCCGGTGCAGTTTACAGGTTTTCAGACATTCAGGATCACCGTCACAGAGATCACAGATTAACGGTCGGGAAAATTCATCATCCCACATAACACCGTTATATGTGCAGGCTTTCAGACAGGCTTTACACCCCGTACAGGTTTTTTCATCCAATCGTATGCAGCCGAGCTCCGGATCAACAGAAAGGGCATTAACCTGACAGGCATGAACACAGGATTTTTCATCACACTGTATGCATTGATGGATCTCAATTTTAGACAACTCTTCATCATGAATAATGTGTATTCTACTTTTTTTTAAATCGAAATAACCTTCATGCCTAAAAGAGCAGGCCAGTTCACAGGCCAGACATCCCGAGCAATCATCGGGTTTCTTCTTAATATAAGCCATTGTAAACTCCTCTAATTTTCCAGTTTCTCCAGTCCGACAAAATCAGCATTGTACCCCAAGGCTTGTAAAACAGGTCGGAACATGTCGAATACCTCGGCAGTTCTGAATTGCTCCTGGGCTTTGAATCCAATATACGAAAGCTTCATCCCCGGTTGAATATCCGCATTTGTGAGGGGGGTTCCGTTGTCCTGGATAGCACAAATAAGGTCGGGAACCACGGCAAGCAACTCTTTGTCCCTATAGGCCGTCATATTTTCGTTCTGGAAGGTAACGATAATGGGCAGCTCGCCGGTCACAGTAACAACACCGAAGTCGAAACCGTCACGGGTTTCTGCATCTACCTTTTCAACCTCGCCTCGACCGAGCATGCGGCCATGAAAACGATCACAGAGAGCTTCTGCCGGGTCCGTACCCGCATCCTGATGCTCCCGTATCATAGCTCCAACCCGTTCTACCAGGCTGGTAGTACCAGGAATAATTAGCCTTTTCATGTCCTTTCCACACATGGCATGGCAGCTGGTAGCAGACACACCTTCAAGCTCCGATGTAATAGCCCTGGCAATCCGCTCTATGTCACCCGGGGTTTTCGTGTGAAGAAGCACCTTGATTTCATCTTCCGTTGTAAGGGCGAAGGGGCTTATGGAGAGTCCCCCGAGAAAGAAAGTCGTCATATCAACCTGTGGGACAGCTCGCCCACAGGGGTCGCCATCAATCATTGGTATGTCTTTCTGAACGGCCGCAAGCATGGGGTTAAGACTGTTCCCGGCTCCTATCTCGAAGGGGATGACAAAGGAACTTGTAAAGCCGACTTCCTTCTCCAGCAGCTCGAGAGCCCATGTCGGAGACCAGGTCCGCACGCGGGTAAGGGAAGCTATTGGCGACCCCATTCCCGCAATAACCGCGCCCCAGTCTTTATTACCCGCTTCTTCCGGAGATATCAGCTTTACACCGTCGGCGAATTCCAGCACACGGTCTACAAGCTTCATTCCCTCCCGGGTTGATCCCCCTCCCCCGGAGCCAAACAGACCTGCACCCATGACAATATTGCGTAAAGCTTCTTCCTTCAAAGTCCGCATAAAAAAATCTCCCCTTCGGTTAAAATTTAACCCTTAGTTTCTGTCCCAGGCTGACTGAGACAAGCACTGCCAGAATGACAACCAGACCCTTGGTAATATATTGGAAGTAGTAGGCCACATTAAGCATTGTCAGCCCGTTCGTTAGCATGGTTATAATAAACGCCGCAACAAAGGTACCTTTAGCTGTTGGTTCCCCTTCACCAAACATCGTTGTACTTAGAAAGACTACTGAAATTGCATCAAGAAGCAGGTCTTCCCCCGCTAAAGGCTGGGCGGACCCAAGCCTCGAAGCCATGATAACCGCCGAAAACGCAACACTGAAGCCGGAGATTACAAAGGTAATAAATCGGTATTTTTTTGTTTTAATACCGGCAAAAATAGAGGCCACAGGGTTTCCTCCTATAGCATAGATCCGACGGCCAAAAACTGTTTTCTCCAGGATAAAGGCGGAAACAATTGCGTATATGATCATTAAAATCACCGGGAAAGGAACTGGCCCTATAAAACCCTGGCCCAGGAAGAGAAAAACCCGAGAAACATCGGTACCGAAGAAAACGGGATTCCCCTTGGTTATGAGCATTTTCAGACCGTAGACAATCGTGCCAACGGCAAAAGTCCCGATAAAATCGGGCAACCCAACCAGGGCTACCAGACCGCCATTAATTGATCCGATGGCCAGTCCAATTATCAGAGCAATCAAAAAGGCAAGCAGAAAATTACATGTATTTACACAGACAATGGCAAAAACAATTGCTACCAACCCGACATTATTGCCCAGGGACATATCGAAACCTCCGGCGGCCATGACGAAGGTGAAACCGAGGGATATGATTGTAAGGATACTCATCTGTCGAAGGAGCATGAACATATTCCCGATGGACATGAAGTTCTTTGCAGTAATCGAAAAGAAAATGAGTATTACTACCGCCGCCGCTACGGTTCCGTACCGGCGGATAAGATCTTTGTAGGATGTTTTATTACTGGCTTTCGTTTTCATGTTGTACCCTTTCAGTCAGCATAGCATGGACGATGTCTTCTTGAATGCCCTGCTCTTCCGGATTAAATTGACCATTTATTTTTCCGTCGTTTAAAACGATTATCCTGTCGCACACATTTAATAATTCCGGCAAATAGGATGAAAAGAAGATAATCCCCTTACCTTTATCCGCCAGAGCTCCTATGAGAAGATAGATGTCTTCTTTTGCCTTTACATCGATCCCTTTTGTGGGTTCGTCGAATAAACCGATATTAAAATCACCGTGCAGCCACCGTGATAAAATGACCTTCTGTTGATTGCCGCCGCTGAGATACTTGATCAGTTGGACCGGCCCGGTTGTTTTTATAGAAAGGTTCCGGATATATGTATCAGCTGTTTTACGTTCCTTGCCGATATCGATTTTTATCCCACGTCGGAACCATCTGAGATAGGACAGGGATATGTTCTTCTCCACGGAAAAATTAGGTATCAGCCCTTGAGCTTGCCTATCCTCTGGAACCAGAGCGATTCCTTTTCTAAGGGAGAAATCGGTGCGCGGTTTAAACGCTTGCCCATTGAGAGAAAAAGAACCCTCATCCACCTTGTCGATACCGAAAATGGCTTGAGCAAGCTCACTTTTCCCAGCCCCAACAACTCCAGCAATCCCGAGTATCTCTCCCTTGTGTAAATTTAGCCCAACATTTTTCAATTTCTGATTCGAAATATTTTTTACACTGAGTAAAACTTCTTCAGTATTCGGTTTTCTCTTACGCTGATAAGCCACATACTCCTTGTGGCCGATCATCATCGAAATAATCGATTGAGAAGAACATTCCGATATAGGCTTTGTGTCGATAAGTTCACCGTCCCTGAACACCGTCACCCTGTCGGCCACTTTCATTATTTCATCAAGATTATGGCTTATATAAATTATACCCATTCCGTGCTGTTTTAAAGAAATTATTATGTCCAAAAGTTGCTTTCTTTCATGCTCTCCCAAAGAGGTAGTAGGTTCGTCGAAGATCATTATAGAAGGTTCCTGAGTAAGAACCTTTGCTATCTGTACGATCCTCTGGTGTGATGCATCCAGGCTGTGTATATACATATCCGGGGTGATATCCGTACCCAACAGAGAGAGCACCTCCCTGGCCTTTTTTTTCATCAACCTGTCATTGGTATATCTGATTCCGACAACCCGGCGGTACACTTCGTCACCGACAAAAATATTCTGATACACCTTGAAAAAGGAGACCAGATTTATCTCCTGATGAACCGTACGTATACCCGCTTCTTCACTCATCTGAACGTTATCGAAGGTTATTTCGCTGCCATTCAAATGAATCTTGCCGGCAGCGGGAGCGTAAAGCCCTGACAGGATTTTTATAAAAGTAGATTTGCCGGCTCCATTTTCGCCGGCCAGGGCATGAATTTCTCCGGCACAAAGATTAAAATCAATGTTTCGCAATACCCATACCCCGGAAAACTCTTTTCCGATTCCTTGGGTCCGCAGTACTGTTTCACCGTTGCTCTTCATAGATTGTATCCGGAAACACCGGCATACTCTACTTGAGAGTATACCGGCGGATAAACAATGTTATTCCTCTGGGATGTTATCCTTGGTTACTAGGATTCCGGGGATATAGATGTGTCGTTCTTCCAGAGTTTTTCCGTTTAAAAGATCGAAAACTTTATCAACCACCGTACGGGCAATCGTTTCAGGATCCTGAGCAAGGGTCGCTACAAAGGGGCTCCCTTCTTTTCGCATTTCCTTATATGCCTCAGGGTCTCCGTCTACACCCGTGATCTTGATATAGTCCTCCAAACCGGCTTCCCAGATGGCCTGTGCGGCGCCGAGGCCTGCCCCATCGAAGGTTGCAAAAACTCCGTCGATTTCACCCGGTTCAGGATGTGCTTGAATAAGCGCTTCCATTTTTGCCTTAACATCAGGAAGATAATCGGGCCATGCGTAGACAAAACCCCATTCAACTGATACGTCAGGATATTTGGCAACAACCTCGTGCATTGCATTCTTACGTACCCTGATCATGGAACCGGCATCGTTGAAAATTTCAACTATCTTTCCTTCATATCCGATTGCTTCCATCAGAGCTTCAGCGGATGCCCGACCGAGCTGATCATTATCAGACTCCACAAAGACATCGACGAAGTCAGCATCACCGGCATCCATGGAACCAATAATAATCCCTTTCTTTTTTGCCTCGATAAGCGGTGGGGCCACTTGATTAATGTCTCCCTCCTCGATGATGATAGCGTCTACCCCCTGGGTGATCATATTCTCGATCGCTGCAATACGAGATGGAACATCTGCAGTAACAGTGGAGATCACTTTGCCCCCGTTCTTCTTGATTTGGTCCATCATCGATTCACGACCGATCCTGGCAAAAAAATTAGCTTGGCCGAAGTTGTTAATTCCTATTGTAAAAACTTCTTCTTCGGCTTCCGCTTCTTCCTTCTGACCGCCGGCAAACACAAGCGTTGTTGCCAGCAGAGCCAAACACAGCACTAACAGCAGTTTCTTCATGTCATCCTCCTAAAAAAATTCTTATAATAATGAGTTGCATTATTATACTCAGTATCATAGATCATCTATGAATGCCTTCAGACTGTGTGCCGCCTCTTCCAACGCATCCATAGTATTCGCATACGAAATCCTGACATATTCCTTTCCGCAATCACCAAAGGAGATGCCCGGTACAAGGCAAACTTTCTTCTCCATTAAAAGTTTAAGTGCAAAATCATCAGAGGAAATACCCAATGCGCCAATATCCGTCACGATATAAAAAGCCCCCTCTGGTTTAAAGACATTCAATCCGGAAACGGAAGACAGTGCTTGCAGCATAAAATCACGTCTTTTACCGTATTCTTCAATCATCCGCCAAAGGTATTCCTTTGTTCCTGTAAGTGCTTCGAAAGCCGCAGCCTGGGCAATTGAATTGACACAGGCATAGACATTCTCCTGGAGCTTAACCATTGCTTCGATAATAATAGAAGGTGCGGTCGTATATCCAACTCGCCATCCCGTCATGGCGTATGCCTTAGACAGGCTGTTAATGGTGATAGTTCGCGGTTTCATCTCCGGTAGTGACCCAATGCTTGTATGTTCAGTACCATCCCAAATGAAATACTCGTACACTTCATCACTTATAACCAAAAGGTCATGTTCCCGGGTGATTGATGCCAGTTCTTCAAGGTTATTCTTGGAAATAACGGCTCCCGTGGGATTTGTCGGAGTATTTATCAAGACAGCCTTTGTCCGCGGTGTTATGAGTTCTTCCAGACGATCGGGATCAATGATAAAGCTGGATTGAAAATCAGTATTAAGAAAAACCGGAACTCCGCCGGCCATTACAACATGGTTGATATAATTCGGCCAAGAAGGAATAGGAATAATCACCTCGTCGCCCGGATTTATTATCGTTTGTAACGATAGAAAAAGACCGCCCATTGCCCCGGTGGTAATTATTATTTCATTTGCCGGGTCTACAACCAACCCGTTCTCCTTGGATACTTTCTCAGACACGGCTTCGCGCAGTTTTCTGTTTCCCACATTGGAAGTATAATGAGTCGCACCGCTATGCATAGCTTTTATTGCAGCTTCGATAATATTAGGGGGAGTATCAAAATCAGGTTCCCCTATACCAAGATTTATTATATTATCCATACCTGCAGCTAAGTTAAACATCTTTCGGATGATCGAAGAGTGTACATTTTCTGCTGTTTTCGAAATCAAGTTAGACATAATCACTTCCGCTTCTACAACCGAGCCGACGGGAAATCTTGTTTGTCGCTTCCAACAAAGGTTTCTTGAACTCCTTGAGTTTCTCAATGGTCATCCGATTGGTTATTGAAGTTATACTGATAGAAGCCAGTACGTGGTCATCATAATTCCTAATCGGGGCCGCAATACAGATAATCCCATTCTCGTGTTCTTCCCGATCAAAGGCTACGCCTTCTTCTCGTATCTTTTCCAACTCCCGGTAAAATTCCTTCCTGTCGGTTATTGTGTGCTCAGTGTGGGCAATTAACTCATGTTTTTTTAAAACAGCCTCTACCATTTCTTCTTCCAAAAAAGCAAGGATTGCTTTACCAACACCCGTACAGTGGACCGGAGCCTCCTTCCCGACCAGGGAATACATACGTATGGCATGCTGACTCTCCCGCTTGTCTACATAGACGATCCTCTCATCCACCAGGACGGCGAGATGAACTGTCTCTTTTGTTAGCCGGTTCAATTCGGTTATTATATCGCTGGAATCGGAACGAATATCCAGCTCTTCAATAACCGAATTACCGTATTCTAGGAGCTTTGTTCCAAGCTTATAGGTCAGTGACTTGCTGTCACGGCTGAGAAATGAATACTCCACCAGTTCTGTCACGATCCTATGCAAGGTACTCTTAGACATGTTCAAACCGTCTGCAAGGTCCTGCAATTTTATATGGGGGTGTTCCTGGATGAAATCGAGTACTGTAACAAGTTTATCGTAGGATTTTATAACTGCCATGATATACAATAACATGGTTCTATAATATAGAACCATGTTCCGTAATATTGTATTTCAAGTCTCAACATCTGTCAAGCTTTTTTAACCCTTTTTTAACCCTAAAATCGATCAGGACATGAATTTCAGATTACAGAAAACGAAGTTATACCCTTGTCACTTTTCACTGATTTTTTTATCCTGAAACGGACTACGGTGTTCCCGATCATGGACCCGGGAGGCATATAACTTCTTACGTTACGGAGGCTGATAATTGCCCACCGCTTTCACTGAACGGGTTATCGACATTATCCGGGCTATCCCGGCGGGAAAGGTGCTCACCTACGGTACCGTGGCTTCCCTGGCCGGGAACCCCCGGGGCGCCCGGCAGGTATCCCGGATCCTTCATTCATCCTCGGAAAAATATTCCCTACCCTGGCACCGGGTTATCAATGCCGCAGGCCGTATTTCCCTGCCCCCGGGCGGCGCGGAGATGCAGCGAGCCCTCCTGGAAGCGGAGGGTATCCTGTTCGATACCAACGGCTGTATAGATTTGGCCGTGTATCTTGCCGCGGACATCACGGGTATATAGCCCGTGAAGCCGGGATCACTCTTCCCACGACTTTTTTTTCACATTACTACAGAAGGACAAGGGAATATCCCGCAGCACGGTCCGTGCCTTTTGATTGCCCGGCACCAATCTTTCCTCGACCCAGCAATTCTGAAACGGGGCACTCCACGGCGGCTTGTATTTCCTCCTAACCCCGGCGAGGCGGCCGGATTTCTGGGAAACGGGGCGGCTGTCTGTGTATTTCCTGAGGGAGAGATGAGCTGGTACGGAGGGAGTGGTACGGGCTCCCGGTGGGATGATATCACCGCCCCGGCGGAGGTGCCGGTCATCGCGGTCTCGATCCGCGGAAGTTATGATATCTACCCACCCTTTGCCCGCCGGCCTGACCGGGGAAGGGTAGTTGTCAGATATGTCGCATGCGGGGCGTCCGAAGCCAAACAGGTGTTCAAAGATATGCTCGAAGAGGACAGACGCGCGGATATCGCCCTGCGTCTCGAACGCATTCCCCGGGATGCGCGGAATATAGAAGAAATCCTGTACATCTGCCCCTCCTGCGGAGAGCTTTTATCGCTCCACGGCGAGAAATCCGGACTCGTGGAATGCCGGGCCTGTGGAAGCTCATGGACTCTTCTTCGCGGAAAAGGCCTCGCCGATCGGAGTACCGGCGCCATCCTGCCGTTACACTATATCCAAGACCTGGCCCTGGCGAGTATCGAAAAATATCGTATAAAACCGCTGCAGTTTCCGGTACGAATACGGGAAAAAAGACGGAGAAAATCCGGTGCAGACGGTCTTCTGATGATATCGGATGACCATTTCATCCTTGCCTGTAAGGGGAGATCCGCCTTTGCTTTTGTTTTTTCATATAATGATGTAGAATCGGTGTACATTGAAGGAAGGGACAGGCTCTGCATTCTCTGCCGCAGCGGCGAAGAAAGGTCTTCCTTTGAGATGAAACCGCCCCTGCATGCCTGCCTGTTCCTGATGCATTTTTTTCGGACCCGGGCATCCAGGGACCGGACGGAGGAACGTGAGGACAGGGGGACCATATGACCGTATCGGACAATCAGCCTGCCGCTTTCCCGGCGGCGGAGCTTGATCTGTTATATATACCGGCAGACAATCTGTTGGAGCTCTATCATCACATCCTCTTCAGGAGTATCGAGGAATACGGCGGCCTCTTGCTCACACAATCCGGCGCCGATATCCAGGCGGAATTCCCTAAACCGGAAAATGCCCTCCGGTGCGCGGCTGCGGTACAGGAAAAAGATTGAAACGGGAAATTCGCGACATTTCGGAGCACCTGGATGATCTTCAAGCCGGCTACGACGAGCTTGACAAACAAGTGTGAGTCAACGGTTTTTCCAGTCGATACGCCAGTTCCTGTTTTTCAATTCAGCGGCGTCGTAGTCCAGTCCCATGGCTCCTCCCGGATTCATGATCCCCCGCGGATCGAAATGCCGCTTTAAAGCACGGAAAACCTCCATCACCTCTTTTCCATGGTAGTCTTCCATCCAGGGTCCGAGCATTCTGCCTACTCCGTGATGATGACTGAGAGACCCGCCGGCCTTGTAGATCGCCTCTATGACCGCGGTCTGGAATTCCCTGTATTCCTCGAGGTCATCCATGGGTGTATGGCAGATAAAATAGAGGTTCGTCCCCTGGGGATAGAAATGGGACGAGTGGGCCATGCAGATAGTCTTCGGTCTCGCTTTGACGACTTTTCGAACCTCTTCCCGTACATGATGAATGTTGTCCCATCGGACCGATGTCTCCAGGGTGTCTATAATCGTCCCGTAATCCGCCAGGTCTTCCCGCAGGTAGGGGTCCCGGTATCTGTCGCGTTCCCAGCTTTTCAGGGGATATCCGGTCAGGGACATACCCCCATGGCGGCGGCATATCCGTTTAGAGAGTCTTCTCACACGCCTGCTGAACCCCCGTTCTCCCTCGGTCCGGCCCAGGAGTATGCATCTTTCCGCCGGTTTATACCCCCGGAGAGTCATCAATGTATCCAGGATAGTACCGTCTACACCGTAGAGCTTGAGAGCCACGTGGGTTTCTTCAGGATCGGATAACCGGAGCACTCCGGGGAGACCGAACTCGCCCTGGCTTATTTCCCTGACCGCTTCCACGGCGCTTTCCCAGTTTCTGAAAATAAACGAGAAGGGAAGCCGGTTCCCGGGATTATACCGGAAAATTTTAAGCGTACATTCCACCAGAATGCCAAAGGTCCCCTCGCTGCCGTTCATGATGTGGTTTATCCGGGGGCCGTTCGCCTCCGCGGGGAAGGAATGACTTTTTATAGTACCCCTCGGAGTAATGTATTCCTGACTGATGAGCAGATCACATGCGTCGCCGAAGTAGGTGGACTGCTGTCCTGACCCGTAGGTTGTCATCCACCCGCCGACGGTGGAGTATTCGAAGGACTGGGGGAAGTGTCCGTTTGTATACCTGCGCTTTGCACCGAAACGTTCCGGTGCCTCGTTCAACGCCGCCTCGTAATCGGGCCCGAGGATACCCGCTTGCACGGTGCAGGTCATGTTCTCCTCGGACAATTCCAGGACCCTGTTCATCCGGGTCTGCATAACCACGGTTACGCCCCCCAGGGCGGGCCGGTATCCGAAGTTTACCGTGGACCCCCCTCCGTATACGTACACGGGGATGGAGTTGCTGTTACAGTATTCGATGATCCGCCGGATTTCTTCCTTGTCACCGGGGTGCAGAACACAGTCGGTAACCTCGGCTACCTGTTTCCTGCGGAGTTCCATGGCTTCTTCGATGGTCTGCCCGTAGGAATACCTGACCCGGTCGTAATCACCGGTGGATACCCATTCATCCCCCAGGAGTTTCCTGAACCATTCTATATGTTGCATATCAAGACACACGGGACGATTTTTGAGTTCGACTCTATCGTCGCCGGTCAGACGGGGAGCCCTGAAGTCCTCGTCCGTCAGGTCGAATTCCTCTTTCATGAGCCGATAGAGTTTTCTGTTCGGATGTTTGTATTCCTGCGGGTCGCCCCATTTGAAAATGGATCTGTACGTGCCCTCCGCAGGCGGTGTTTCTCTGAAATCAGGATAAAATTCCTTACGCTTACTCACCTCGAACCTCCAGTTTCCATGATGTCTTCCGGGAAGGCCGGATACCGGGTTATGTTCCGGAGCTCCCCGTACAGTTTTTCCAGGGCTGGGTAAATTCCGCGGTATACCCCGTAAAGCCGGTCGTAAAGCTCGGCATACGCCGGGTCGGGTCTGAACACACTTTCATACCGTACCATGGCGGAACACGCGGACCGGATATCAGGATAGGCGCCCAGGGCCAGTGCCGTTATCATCGCGGCGCCGAGTCCTGATGATTCGTAGGTCTCACCTCTCACAAGCTCTGTTCCAAGGATATCCGCGGTTATCCTGCAGATCTGATCACTCTGGGAGGCACCTCCCGCCACTGCCACCCGCTTAAAATCGAGTTTACCGGCTTTTTCGATTTTCTCCTTCCCCTCCCTGAGACCATAACCGAGGCCTTCAATAACCGACCGGTAGAGGTAAGACCGATTGTGTACATCCCCGAAACCGATAACCGCGCCCCGGGCGGAGGGATTTCTCAGCCCCGGTGTCCAGTACGGCTGTGTCATAAGTCCCAGGCATCCCGGCGGGACCTCGGACAACAGCCGGTTGAGTAATTCTTCCGGCAGCCTACCGGTCCGTTTTGCCTCTTCTATCTCACCCTTGCCGAACTCGTTCTTGAACCAACTTATCATCCAGTACCCCCGGTAGATTTGGACCTCCGGATTGTAGAAACCTGGAACCGGGGCCGCATAGGGTGGCATAAACTTCAGTGGTTCGAAGTAGCGGGCGGTGGTAGTCTGAACCGTAGCCGTGGTGCCGAAGCTCAGGGAAGCCATGGAGTCGTCTACCACACCGATACCGATGGTCTCACAGCCCTTATCGGAACCGCAGGCGATAACGGGGGTTCCCTCGGGTATACCGGTATCTTCCGATGCCCTGGAGGTAACCTTTCCGATAACCTGCCCGGGCTCCACCAGGTCGGGCAACTTGTCAGGATCCACGGGAAAGAGCTTTCCGCTGAGCTCACCCTTTTTTGCCCACCTGCCCTTCTTGTTCTCGAAGGGTAAGTGTCCGATCTGCGATGCCACGGAGTCGATGAACTCCCCGGTAAGCCTATGGTTGAGAAAACCCGAGACCATGAGGATTTTTTCCGTTCGCTTCCAGACGTCCGGCTGCCGCTGCATTATCCAGTTACACTTTCCGTCTACCTGGAGCTTCAGCACGGCTTCGTCCATACCGACGAACCGGTAGACCAGTTTTACAATACCCCGGGGCTCCCACACGGGCCGTGCCTTCCGGATATCCAGCCAGACGATAGCAGGCCTCACGGGATCTCCTTCGGCATCTACGTTGATTACCGTATCCCGCTGGGTGGTTACACCAACACCGTCAATGGATGAGAATATATTGCCCCGCCGTTCCTTGAGAGCGGCACAGGCAAGGCACAGGCTGCTCCAGAAAACCTCGGGGTCCTGTTCCGCCCAGCCCGGATGTGGGCTGTTGTACGGTTCATATTCTATCTTTTCCAGATCGATCAACCTTCCCGTATGATCGAATAATATAGCCCGAAGGCTCTGGGTACCACAGTCTATCGACAGAATATTCATCAGGCCGGTCCTCCTTCCCGTGGTTTGGACATTCCCCTTTCCCAGAAGGATGCGTCACCGCACTCCCGGCGGGGATCTCCCGTAATAATAAGCTTAACACCCCCGGGAAGGCTGCAGTCGATCTCCGCCCCGTGGGGAATTCTCCTATCAAGTGTAACGCCGTTTATCATCTCCATAAAGCGAAAAATTTCACTCAAGGGTATGTCCGAAGACGTCCTGACGGGAAGACGCGGCAGATCGGGGAACACCGTCCTGACGGTGGTGGTGAGGGTTCTCATGGGGCATTCGGCTTCCCTGACGGCGTATTCCTTTCCCCTCTTGCAGCGGTTGCCTTTTACCCTGTAGCCGTCCGACTCCTTTACCACCTCGATCCGGCAGCCCCGGGGGCATTCAATGCAGGTTATAATAACGCTTTTTCCCATGGCTATCGCCCCCTGCCCGTGATCGAGAGCACCAGTTCATCCGGCCGTTCATCTGCTACACCTTCAAGCTCGAGCCTCTCCATCTCCGGAGGCCGGAGAACCGGGTACTTTTTCTCCAGCAGCATCTTTCTGTTTGTACGTACCGTCACCACGGCGTTATCGAGGCTTACCGAGCTCCGAAAATAGGCTGTGACAGGCCCCCGATGGGCGAGATCGATACACTGGGGAACAATGTAGCGAACATTTTCACCCGCTCTGAAAGGTACGAGCCTCTCTCTCTTCTTCCCGGATCCGGGCTGCAGGGCATATCGTGCCGCAGCTCTTCCGGCGGCCTCTCCTGTCTCGGACACATAATCCACCAGGTCGCTGACGTAAAGGGCATTCCCGCAGGAAAAAAGCCCCTCCACATCGGAGGACATATACCTCTGATCCACCACCGGTCCCGTGGAAAAGGGATCGATGGAAACACCCAGATCTTCGGCGCACTCGTTTTCGGGAATAAGCCCTACGGACAGGATAAGACAGTCACAGGGAATGAAGCGTTCCGATCCGCCTACCGGGCGTCGGGCGGTATCCACCCTGCAAACGGTTACCCCCTCAACGCGGTCCACCCCATGGACCCGGGTCACCGTGGTATTCATATGCAGGGGAATATCATAGTCCTCCAGGCATTGGACGACATTCCGGATAAGACCGGAGGGTTCAGGCAGAATCTCGTAGACTCCCTCGACCTCGGCCCCTTCGAGAACAAGCCTCCGCGCCATTATCAGCCCTATGTCCCCGGACCCCAGGATAACGCATCTTTTACCGGGCATATAGCCCTGGATGTTGATAAAGTACTGTGCCAGGCCGGCGGTAAAAACCCCGCTCGGTCTGGTTCCGTGGATAAAGACCTGCCGGGCACTTCGCTCCCTACATCCGGTGGCGAAAACCAGGGCACGGCCCTCTAGGGTAAAACAGCCCCGCCGGCTGTTTACCAGGTGGAGAGTAAAACCCTGTCCGGATACGGAACTCCGTTCCAGGTAGGTTTCGGTTATAATCGGAATCTGTAAATCCTCTATTCGCCGGATATCCCGCATGGCATATTCCGGCCCTGTAAGCTTTTCACCGTACCGGACCAGACCGAAACCGTCGTGGATGCACTGTTTGAGAATGCCGCCCGGCCTTTCTTCCCGTTCGATTACTGCAACGGAAGCACCTTCATTCACCGCTGACACCGCGGCGGCCAGTCCCGCCGGCCCGGCGCCGACTACCAGGACATCCCGGTCGTTTCGGGAATTCATAAAGCCGCCCCCCCGCTTCGTCTCCGGATAGATGAGTTCTTTGTTTCGCCCGTCAGGAATATGGAATCCCCTCCCCGTTTACTCAGCCGCTCCATCGGGACGCCGAGCTCGGCCGACATGATTTCCAGAATTCTGGGTGTACAAAAACCACCATGACAGCGGCCCATACCGGCCCGGGTTCGTTTCTTGATCCCGTCCATGGTGCGTACGGGAATGGTCGACCTGAGAGCGTCCCGCACTTCGCCCTCGGAGACGCCTTCGCATCTGCAAATGATACGACCGTAGGCGGGGTCTTCCATGATCAACCGGGTGCGGGCCTCCGGGGACATATACCGGGGATTGACCGGCGCATGCCTGCGGGGATTGAAATGGGGGTTACTGGCCACATTCATACCGCGCCGAAGAACGGCGAGGGCAAAAGCAACCAGGTCCTCGGCTATGGCCGGGGCGGAGGCAAGCCCGGGAGATTGGATTCCCGCAGCGTGAATGAGATTTTCCACCCGCCGTGAAGGCTCGATGATAAAGTCTTCCTTCCAGGTGCATGCCCGTACCCCTGCAAAATACGTGATGATATCACTCTTTTGAAGTTTCCTGTTCAGGTAGATCCTCTTCATCAGCGCTTCTATATCTTCCTGTTTCGTGGAATACTCTTCCCGTTTGGAAATTTCCTCCGCCGTGGGGCCGATAAGCAGGTTTCCTTCTACGGTAGGTACAATTCCACCGCCCTTTGTTTTCGATTTCAACTGGAAGAGTTCGGGCATTCCCGTAGCCCGGGCTTGAAACACCTCGGTCTTTTTATCCAGAATGCAGTCCACGCCTTTACGAAAATGAAGTGAAAAAAACCGATCGCCGGCATATTCAGCTACGCGATCCGCCCAGACTCCGGCGGCGTTTATAACGACCCCTGCCGTACATGTCCCCCGGTTAGTCCTTACCATAGTAATTCTCCGGCGGCCGTCCGCGGTTTCTTCAGTGTCCAGGGCATATACCTTTGTGTTGAGAAAGACCTCCGCCCCGTTTTCCACGGCATTTTCGGCATACGCGATGGTTGTCAGGTAAGGAGAGGTGACGGCCGTCGTCGGAAAATAGAAAGCTCCCCACTGTTTCCTCGTGACATGCGGCTCGAGCCTGAAAACCTTCCGACGACTGAAGAAACGGCAGCCCTTTACGCCGTTTTTTCGGGCACGCCGGAAGAAATACGGGACCATACATATATAGAAAGGATTTTTAAACAGGAACATGGAACCGCAGCGGCGAAAGGGGAGGCCGAGATCCTTCGCCATCTCTTCGTACATACTGTTGCCCCGAACATTGTAATAAGCCTTCTTTGATCCAGGATGGGGGGCGAAACCGGGGTGGACCATGCCGTCGTTTCTTCCGGATGCATGGAACGCAAGATCACTCTCCTTTTCCAAGAGAGCCACGGTTATATTCCATCGTTTCAATTCACGAGCGGTTGCACTGCCGATAATTCCTCCGCCAATGACCAGAACATCAAAGTACCTTCCGTTCAGAACAGCATCGTTCACCTCCGGAGCCCTCTCCACCTCGGTTTCAGAGCCTTCTATCCGCAGATCATTGACTACTCCCCGGCAATTAAAACTAGCGGCGATATTCCCCGCCCTGAGCCATTGGCCGTGGTCCCGGGCCGTACCCTTAAGGTGAATGGAACCTTCCCTAACAAACACCTCTGTTCCGGTTATTCCCGCTCGTCTAAGAGCCCTTTTGAGCCGATTAAAATTCACCTTCATGGCCTGTTTCCTCTACCTCCAGGATTCGATAGAGGTTTTTCTCACTGAATTCCAGTAGCTCCTTCATTTTTTTCCGAGCCCTTTCCGCGTTGCCCGATTCGATACACTCAATGAGCTCAGCGTGCATTCTGAAAATCGGTCGTATGACCGAGATATCGCGATAGAACTGACTGAGAATATCAAGGTAAAAAACCCGAAAAGAGTTCAAGAGGAGTGGATAGATAAGATTCCCCGATGCAAGGGCTATTCGATGATGAAACTCGTAGTCCACGAGTCCGACCGCTTCCGGATTATCATGGGAGCAGGAAGCTTCACGCCGTTTAATTTCCTTAAGGGCTTCAATATCCTGGTCGGATTTTTTCTCCGCCGCGCACCCGGCGGTCTCCGTTTCGAAGAGCATACGCATGGCCAGCAGGCTCGAAAGTAACCTACGGTCGATACGTCCACCGTGATAGTTGACCAGTGAAACCAGCAGCTCCAGTGAACCGTCTTTACGGTAATCGTTTATAAAGGTTCCCCTGCGCGGGACAATGCTCACCAGCCCGCGGGAGGCCAGTTCCAGGAGGCCTTCATGGATCACCGGTCGTGAAACCTCCAGTTGCCGGGCCAGTTCCCGCTCAGGCGGCAGTTTTTTACCTATTTCGAACTCCCCGGATAAAATAAGACGTTCAAAACGCTCGATAAATTTTTCTTTCAATGTTTCAGCTTTCAGGGGTTCGTAGGTCCTTTTTGATACCATCATGCGTCCTTCCTTTCCCGCTCTATTCTATCTAATTGCGGCTGGTGGTATTACCACCAGCCAGTATACATCCAACACAACCTGATGTCAATCTATATGTGCAGTCCCGTTGCACTCGGGTGCACGACAATTTCGTGAAAAGGCTGAACGATTTCTTCATGCTTTGTGTTTTTTGTGCTATACCGTACGTATTATATACGTAAAGTATAGCACAGGGAGGGCATATACACCAAAAAACGGAAATCGAGGAACTTCATGCCAGGAAAAAGTAGATCCTGCAAACCATCGGTTGAGCTGGATGATTTCAGACAAGGATCCCTTTCGCCGCCTTACCGCAAGTGCGGAAAACCCTATTGTCGTTGTGCAAAACCGGGTTCAAAGGGACACGGACCGTTGTGGATGGTCACAAGAGCCGTGGAAGGGAAGACTGTTTCAAAAGCAATACCAAAAGACTGCGTGGAAACCGCGTCCAGCGGCATTGTTGAATCCGGATGTAAACACGTTATCGGTGCCAGGCTAAAGCAATCGGGGAAGCACTGGACAGCTCGGGGCGCCAATGACAACATCGCCTTGCGGTGTTTTAAGCTTAGCGATCGCTTCGATACATTTATGGACCAACGGAGGCGGGCCTGAGAGAAATCAACACCCCCCCTCAAGCGGCGGGGTATGTTGGATATGTAAGGAATTGGATTGTCGGCGGGCTTTAATACCCCGATTATCCTTACAAGTACTAACCTTTTCGTAATCTTGTAAGATTACGCAGCAAGCTGCGGGGTATTAAACCCGCCGGACATAATAAACGAAATTGTCGTGCACCCGTTGCACTCTTTTAAAAGCCGCAGACAGCGCTTCAAAAGAAATATTCTCGGTACCCTGCAGGGGAAGATCGGCATTCCCGGCAGCCGGACCAATTCCCACGGCCAACATGCCTGCCGCTTGTATGGATTCCACCCCTGCAGCCGCGTCTTCGATACCTATGCAGTGATCGCACGGTACTCCAAGCTTTTCAGCTGCTATAAAACATATTTCCGGGTCCGGTTTACCGATGGTTACCTCATCCGGGCCGACAAAGACATCAAAAACATCTTGCAGTTGAAGCTTCTTCAAGATATACGGGGCGTTTCTGCTGGCCGATATAAGAGCCGTTCGAATCTTGCGGCGCCGAAGATCAGCCATGAAATTCCGTATTCCCGGGAGGATATCTTCCGGCGTCAAGCCCGCCAGAAGTTCCCGGTAATACTCGTTTTTTGTACCGATATGCCGGGTTATGTCTTCATCACCCAGTGAAACACCGGCATGCTCCAGGATGATCTCGAAGGATTCCCGTCTTCCTATTCCTCTGAGCTGTTCATTCACATCCCGGTCAAAGGGTATGCCCAGTTCATCCGTTAACCGTTTCCAGGCTCTGTAATGATACTCCGCCGTGTCGGTAACCACCCCGTCCAGATCGAAGAGGACGGCCTCCAAAGAAGGCGCCAGGGAAACGCTTCGGGACTCACCCGGCCCAAGACTGATCGGCGTTTTTCGATGAATGAATGTAAATCCCTCACCGGCGAGAAGAGAATACTTCACTGAATCGTGCGAAATAAGAACACCCAGTTCATTCCCGCGAAAGGCAACCCGGAACTCCAGGGATTTCCAGTCCGCCGGAAGATCCGGATCAAATGAAAGGGTATCCTCCTTTTCCCGCATACCGCCGAATCCATAGATGATGGAAATCCATGTTCCCGCCATGGCGGCGGTGTGCACACCGTCCTTCACATTTTTATTGATATCATCCAGGTCCATCCTGGCCGTCTTCATAAAATAACGGTAAGCCTTTTCAGTGTCACCTATCTCCGCCGCGGCCACACACTGAATGCACGGACCGAGGGATGAATCGCCGGTGGTCAGGGGATCGTAATAAAGAAAATTCCTGCGCTTGTCGGCTTTGGAAAAACAGTCTCCCCTGAGAACCGCCGCCAGCACCACGTCAGGTTGTTTAAGAACCTGATGGCGATAGATAACCAGGGGATGATAATGAAGGAGCAGGGGATAGTTTTCCGGTGGAGTATTATCGAAGTCCCATCTCTCTTTGTCCAGAAAAGCATCGTCCTGCGGGTGGAGCCCTTTTTTTCTGTCATAGGGGATGTACATGTTCTCAGCAGCCGTTTTCCATCCCTCTATTTCGTCATCCGTTACCCCCAGCCTCTCTCTAAGCTTATTCCATGTTTCCTGCTTTTTCTCCTGTACATACCGGGCCGATTTACCGGCGAATTCCAGGTTCCCCCGGGCCATGATATTTGTATACGTATTATTGTTTACCAGCGCCGTGTATTCATCCGGCCCGGTAACACAATTCAGACAGAAGCGTCCACCCTTTTCCGGAATGAAACTCCCGAGGCTCATCCAAAGACGGGCCGTTTCAACGGCGATTTCCGCTCCGTACTCTTCGAGGAATTCCATATCCCCCGTCGCGTGTATGTATTTTTCAAGTCCGTACACGATATCCGCGTTGATATGATACTGGGCGGTACCGGCCGGGAAAAATGCCGAGGCCTCCTCGCCTGTAATGGTACGCCAGGGGAATAATGCCCCTTTTTCACTGAGTACCGCTGCCCTTTCCCTGGCCTTATCGAGAATACTGTAGCGGTAATGGAGCAGGGACCGGGCGATACCTGGAAAGGTATAGATGAGAAAGGGTAACACATATATTTCGGTATCCCAGAAGTACTGTCCTTCATACCCCTCGCCGCTCAAACCCTTGGCGGCGATACTGCGGATACCGTCTCTTCCGGCGGACTGCAACAATGCCAGCAGGTTAAAGCGCAACCCCTGTTGCAGGGCGTCGTTACCTTCGATACGCACGTCGGCCCGGCTCCAGAAATGCTGAAGATATTTCCCGTGTTCGGCCTTCAGTTTTTCAATACCCGCGATAACCGCCCGGTTGATTTCCGCCCGAACAACAGTGAGGGGTTCTTCCGGTACATTATCCCGTGTCGATGCGTAGGCAATGTACTTGACCAGGAGGATATTCTCCCCCCTGTCTGCCGAAGCCTCCACGGTGTGAACAACCCGGTCTTCCTCTTCGGTACAGCGAACTGTACCGGGGGTTCCCCGGATCAGAACATGTTCCGTCCTGCAGGCATACTTCAGGCCCGAGTGTCTGGTCACCTGGACCACCTCTGCTCCGAGGTCCTTTCCGAGGATATGGAGTGTCTTCAGCGTATCAACGGGCAGACCGCTTCCGCCCCTGGGATCATCTCCGGAACGGGCGTTTTCCGTACGTCCATTCAGCACCGAAGAGAATTCAACCACGGCGGGAGCACGAAGGGGGCGTACCCGGTAGACAATACACGCGAGATGACGGCGAACAAGGGATACCATTCGGGTTATCTGAATATCGAACAGGGCTCCGGAGGGGGATTCCCAGGTAATCTCCCGCTGCAGCAAACCGGCTTTCATATCCAGGTATCTCCTCGCAGAGTGAAAAACACCGGTATCCGGTGAAAAAAGATCACCGCCGCCGGGCGTCGGTATTCTCAACACGATTTCCGTAGCATCAGCCAGGTTGAGCATCACCTGTTTTTCGCGGGCAAAGCCATAGGCCGACTCCCCGTATACAATCGGCTCGGTTTCGTAAAACCCGTTTATGTACGTGCCTTTATGAACGGGTGAAGTCCTAAAATCGTGTTCTTCCATTCCGCCCCGAATACCCAGATATCCGTTTCCCAGAAAGAAAACAGTACCGTTACGGATATAATCTTCACGAGAGGGGTTCTCCTCCGTAATTCTCCACGGCTCTACCGGATATGTAGAAGCTCCTTCCTTCATGACTCCCTTCCCCCTTCCGAGACGATAACGACACTGTCAGGCCCCAGGTATCCGCGATCATAATCTTCGGTGTTCACGTTGGAATAAAGAAGTCGACCCATGGGGGGCAGAGAACCGATCCCGGTATAGAACCTTCCGGAAACACCCAGATTACAGCGAATCATAATTTTCTCCGATTCGAGTGTCCGGTTATACGCAAGCAGGGTCGGATCGCCGCTTTCAAGAAACTCCAGGGATCCCCTTGAAAGAGCCGCTTCCTTCTTTTTCAACCCAATGAGTTGCTGTAATCCTCGCCGAATAATAGATGCCGGAGTTGTCGGGTCCTCCAACTGGTCCTCAACCCGCTTCCAATCAAAGGGGCCGCGATTCAGATACCTGCTGTCATTATAGCCGGTCCGTTTGATCTGTTGTTTCCAATAGTCAACATCGTTGGGTAATGCCGCTTCGTCACCATAGTACAATACCGGAGTACCGGGCAGAGTAAAGATAATTGCCCATGCAAGTAAGATTCTTACCACATTCCCGTTCAGCAAGGTAAAAAGCCTGCCCGAAATTCCCTCTCCCTCCCTGAAATTCCATTCGGTCCGGCGGGCATAGTAGTTGAAAATAATTCTACGGTCCTCCCGGTTTACCATCTCCAGGGACAACTCGTCGTGGCACCTGAGAAAGGTGACCCAGGAGGCTGAACGCGGTATAGGCGGTGTTACATCCGGTGACAGCACCGCCGGGATAGGAGCTCCTTCCCGTATAGCAAGGGATTTGAATACCTGCGGCATCAAGGGAAAGTGGTAGACCGCGTTACATTCGTCGCCTGTGCGAAGGTATTCAACCACCTCATGGGGCGGCTGGTTTGCCTCCGCAAGAAAAAGGGTTCCCGGTTTTACGGTATCCAGGGCATAGCGAAAAATCTTCAATAAACGGTGGGTCGTCGGCAGATTCTCACAGGATGTCCCCTCTTCTTTCCATAGGTAGGGAATAGCGTCAGCCCTGAATCCGTCTATGCCCCGAATAAGCCATGAAAGGAGAATCGCGATCATTTCATAGGTCACCCGGGGGTTCCGGTAGTTGAGGTCCGGCTGAATAGGAAAGAACCGGTGGAAATAGTATTGCCCCGTAGCCTCGTCGAATTCCCAGTTGCTCGTACAGAGTCCCTTGAATATGATACGGGCGTCTGCGTATGTATCCGGGCTATCGGACCAGATAAAAAAATCCCTGTACCTGGATTTCCTGGATTTCCCGGCCTCGACAAACCACGGATGTTCGTTACTGCAATGATTCAGGGCGATATCGAAGATGATTCTGATGTTCCTCTTGTGCGCTTCCGACAGTAACCGGTCGAATTCTTCATCCGGTTTATCCGAAGCCGACAGATCGGCGCGGATATGACGATAGCTTCGTATATCAAAACCGCCGTCTTTCATAGGCGAATCCAGGACCGGGAGAAGATGGAGACAAGTGACACCTAGATCGTTTAGGTAGGTAAGCCTGTACGTCAATCCTTCAATGGTTCCGTCGAAAAGATCGACATAGAGGGAGTATATCACCGAACGTCTAAACCAATCGGTATCGGAGGTTTCATATTTTCCCGACAAACTACTTAAAAGCTCTGTTGTCTTATCCCGGAATACCTGTTCTCCTGGATATACGGCATCCCATAGTGTATAAAACCTTTCGACGGGGATCACCTCTGCTTTCTCAGCATTAATGCAAACGTGTGCATAGAATATTATATTGTACTCCCGGTTGCGAAATAATGCAAGACTTACCAGTACTGACGCACAAAGGCAATCTGGAGGGGCGGAAGGGAGGCGGCCGGTTGTTTGCGGGGCGGTGAGTGTCTATGAAGAGGAACACGGCATCAATCTGATTCGCAGGTGAACCGTTCCGAACCGGCATCCACCCTGCGCCTGAATCAGGAAACGGTGTCGCGCTATCT
The DNA here is from genome assembly GCA_964410865.1 of uncultured Spirochaetales bacterium. Classification (GTDB taxonomy): domain Bacteria; phylum Spirochaetota; class Spirochaetia; order JAFGDJ01; family JAFGDJ01; genus JAFGDJ01. The sequence goes on from CAYPIQ010000032.1 coordinate 29,576, forward strand.
GGATATTCTGGAAGGAACCTTCGTTTTCCATCTTGTTTCACCCTGGTTTACTAATACCCGTAAAGAAGTGATCAAAATGCCCAAAGCGTACGTCGGTGATCCGGGGTACCTGCTCGCTTCGGGGGCGGGCAAGGCGGAAACGGTACCCTAGGAGTTATTGGATGGTCACCTTGTCGAGAACGCCCTGTGGTTGACCCTGTGCCGCGCGTTCGGTCAGGACGCGATCCGCTACTGGAGGACCGCCTCGGGCGCGGAGATCGACTTTATATGGAACACCGAGGATGCAGATACACGCGAAGATAATAATCCGTGTCATGGGGTAACTCCGGAGTAAGTGTGTCATAGAGGCTACAGGTAGTGAAAGACCCCCAGCAGCGCCGCGAGAAGGCTGAAGCCTATGCCCATGGTCCACTGGAGCTGGGAAAAGCGTTTATCGACCTGCTCAAAGCGTTTATCTAAATTATGCTGAAACAATTCAAACCGCTTATCGACCTGTTCAAACCGCTTATCGACCTGTTCAAAACGTTTTTCCATCTGCTCAAAACCCTGGCGCATGAGTTCGGCCTGGGTTTTCAAGCCTTCTTCCACCCGGACCATGCGTTCCAGCAGTTCTATCTCCCTGTCGGTTCTGAATTCGACAATTTTGCCGCGGCTCCATTCCTCCAGGTGGTCCTGAACGTATTTACCGATTTTTTCCAGTTCCCGGTCTCCGAGTTCCATAACCGCGTCTCCCACAGGGCGCTCCTTAATGCCAGGATAGTCATATATAGAATACCGCAGTTTCCGGCTCCCTGCTTCAACTATACAAAAAATTGTTTACTTTTTCCATCCCCGGGGGAGTAAAACAGAGTAACGGAAGGGGGGCCGGCTTACAGTTTCAGTGTCATGTGGGTGGCTATTTCTATATCCCGGCGCGTCGCCCCTTGCACATGGGAGGCGTTTTCTACAGTCTGCCGGTAGAAATCCGCACCCAGTGTTATCCACGGGCGGATACTGTACTGCCCTTCCGGAAGGAAAGTAGAGATCGATACGCGGATTAAGGTCGTCAAAGATCAGGTTAAAATAATTTTGTGCCACATCCGGCGTGTCGGGGCTCGTTACGGTACGGTATTCCTCCTTGGCTTCCAGGACGGAGGTCATGTAGACTTTTTCTCCGTACCAGAACTCGAGGGGTATCCAAAAAATTCCTTGGCATTGGGATTTTTTTTCATATATTATCGACTAAAGAACGAAATTAGTCGATAAATCGAATTTGGATTGAGAGTATTACAATGAAATTTAATAAGAAAGAAATGATCCTCGAAGTCTCACAAGGTCTGTTCGCCCGTTTTGGCTTGTTAAAGACTACCGTGGATGAGATCGCTAAGTTGGCCCGCATTGGTAAGGGTACAATTTACCATTACTTCAAAAGTAAAGAGGACATCTTCACCGAAGTAGTGGAAAAAGAAGGCAACTTGTTGAAGCAGAAAATACAAGATGCTCTTGAGGCGGAAACCACCCCTCAGGGTAAGCTTACTGCTTTTGTAAAAATTCGATTTCGTCATTTAAAGGAATTCACCAACTACTATAGTGCTTTGACTGATGATTCTCTGGAACACTACGGTTTCATTGAAGAAACACGCCGGAAGTACCTCGAGGGGGAAATCCGGACAGTAAAACGGATTCTGAACGGAGGCGTTATGAAGGGGGACTTTGAAATCAAAAACACTGAACTCACTGCTCAGGCTATCGTTTTTACACTTAAGGGGATGGAGTACCTCTGGACTTTCGAAAATGACCTTTTGGACATCGAACGCAGTATCAATCAATTTTTGAATATCTTGTTTAAAGGAATAGAGAAAAGATAACTGCGAATTTTTCACCAAACAAAATTCAAGGAGGGAAGAAAAATGATCTCGAAAAACGATTTACTCCAGGGTGATGTTCTTATCAAAATGGTGGATTCCTTAGTGACCAGTAATACCCTTCGAAAGATTGCGCTAAAAATAGCCGATCGCAAATCCTACACCGCCATGGTGGAGGAAAATTCCGCTGGGCATCCTCGAAGGGTTCAAGAGGACAAGTACCACATGTTGCGGGCCCTGTTAACCTCAATGGATCGAGTGTTGAAACAAAAAACCATTGCACCATCAGTAAGGAAGGCCCTGATAAAAAACTTGGGAGAAAGGATCTTTCTGGAAAAGAAGAGCAACAAGGAGGCTTTTAGAAAGGAGCATGGATATGATCCCCCACTGTTTCTTCTTATTAGCCCGACAAAGCGCTGCAACCTTCATTGCGTAGGCTGCTATGCCTCCAGTAGTTCGACCGATGCAGAGAAGCTCGGCTACGCTACCTTTGACCGAATTTTGACGGAGAAGGCAGAGCTCTGGGGCTCCTACTTCACCGTCATATCTGGTGGGGAGCCATTAATGTGGAAGAGCAACGGGAAAGACCTTATCGACATAGTCGGGAAGCATAGCGATCAGTACTTCATGATGTATACCAACGGTACCCTCATCAATGAGAAAATGGCGAAACGCATGGCCGAAGTTGGGAATATAACTCCTGCGATCTCAGTGGAGGGGTTTGAGAAGGAAACCGACGCCAGAAGGGGAAAGGGAGTTCATAAGTGTATTCTCAAGGCTTTTGAGAACCTGAGGAATGCCGGTGTTCCCTTTGGAATATCGGTCACAGCTACACGGGAGAATGCCGATCTGGTGGTGAGCGATGAGTTCATCGACTTCTATTACAACCAACAGGGGGCTATATATGGGTGGATCTTCCAGTATATGCCTATTGGCCGATGCTACACTCTGGACCTCCTGGTGACCGCAGAGCAAAGAAAACGAATGTTCGAGAGAGAACATTATCTGGTATGGAAACAAAAGGTCTTTTTGGCCGATTTCTGGAATAGCGGTACTGTTTCAAATGGTTGCATGGCGGCGGGCCGATCCGGTGGTTACTTTTACATCGACTGGAACGGGAATTGTCTCCCCTGTGCCTTCTATCCCTACTACACTCACAACATCATAGAGGTGTACCGTGAAGGAGGGAATCTGAACACGGTTTGCCAATGCCCCTTCTTTCAAAGGATCAGGAAGTGGCAGGAAACCTACGGGTACAAGAGACCGGCCCACGAGGTGGGAAATGAGATCGTGCCGTGTGCCATAAAGGATCATTACAGTGAAGCCAGAAATACCATTGAACACTACTCCGCCAGACCCGGGGACCATGAGGCTGCTGAAGCGCTCCAGGATCCCGAGTACTACAAAGGCCTGGTAGCCTATGGTGAAGCGGTAGGCAAGCTTACCGATCCAATCTGGGAAAGGGATTATATCAGACCGGAAAGAGAAAAAAAACAGAGACGGGGCGGAGTAGGGTAGAAGGATAGGAATTTGGTTTTTTTGTTGTTGATAATTTTTGCCCCAAGATCGTTTTGTATATCGGATACCAATGCTCTTTCACCACCAACAGTGCACCTCCTTAATCTCCTCTCTCACATCAGCCCCTATCGTAAACTCTATCCTCCCGAATCTTCTGTTTTCCCCTTGCTCGCAATATTTAATAAATCATGCCGGTAGGCCGCTGTATCCGATCACAGAAAAAGCCTTTCTATCCCCCCCGGGCAAATGATCCAGCGCTTCTTTCAATATCCTTAGATTCTCATATCCTGCCGGAACGTTGCCATCCCGAAACTCCTTGTGCAGGACCACCTCCCCCTATGCCCACCAGACATTTATCGGCTGATAGGATTTATAGCCCTTATAAACTGTATAGGGCCTCCTATTTCTTCGTCTCCACCACTGACGCATCCATATCCAGGGTTGCCGTTTCCTCCTGCTCCTTCCTCTGCGAAAATTCCATCATATCTCTATTGACCTGAGCCATCCCCCTCTCCCTTTTTTCCTCTTCATACTTAAATGGAGGTGTGTTTTGTGACATATTTTCTTTGCCTCGCTGATTTTTTCACCCAACGAAGGAAGAGATCGACGCCTGGGCCGAGGCGGACTGTATTCCCGCCTATTCCGGGTATCTTAAGGAGCACGGAGTTGTCTCGGAGGATGAGGTCTATTAAAATCGATCTTCAATAGTCGGACGTATGTGCGTCGAACAGATGATACACTATATGTCGAGTTTCCATTTCAAAGTTCAAAGAAAAGACAAGAGTCATTAATAGCACTATTTGATTTTCTTAACGAGCATAAAGAAATTGATTTAGGACTCGACTATCACAGACTTATTTTCAGTGTTCGAGAAAAACACTGATTTGGCCTTATTACACGAGTTCTGAACTTATGGAATATCTACTGCCCCCGATCGTGGTGATAGAGGGCAGCACCCTCATTGAGCCGCG
>CAYPIQ010000033.1:0-33155 GCA_964410865.1 uncultured Spirochaetales bacterium
TTATGGACCAACGGAGGCGAGCCTAAGGGAAATAAACGAAATTGTCGTGCACCCAGCCGCAGTGTAGTGGAGGTGTACAAAGAATCAACATACCCGCCCAAAGGGGCGGGTATGTTGGTTCTGCAAGGTATGGATTTTATGCGGGATTCATACCCCGTACCGCAACCGTTGTCGAAACAGTTAGCCGGCTCGGTTCCGAAGAGCGCGGCAATCCGCGGGGTATGAATCCCGCGTGCGAATAAAAAAATTTTTAGAACCGTGAAAATAATAGTTGACATAAGTATTTTCTTATTTTTAGATTGTTCTATAACACAGCGACTTACTAATGGGAGTGTAATATGGAACTATATGACATGAACGACAGGAAGGAGGTACTCAGATTATTCGGTATGGAAGAGGATAACCGCGAATCCTTTGAAAATGGAGACGATTTCTACGAAGACGACTTCGATGACTTTGAAGACGATTTCGAAGATGATTTTGAAGACGATTTCGAAGATGAAGAAGATCTGGAAGACGACTTCGAAGATGAGCCGGACGATGATATCGAAGAAGACTTCGACAGCCAGGAAGATGATTTCGAAGATGAAGAATTCGACTATGACGACGGGTTAGATTACGACGATTTCGACGAGTGATAAAGAATTTTGCCGTTATGCCAGAGGCGTTCGAGTTCATAAAATCTTCGCATTTCTTCACTCATGAGGTGGATCACAAGGAATCCGCAGTCAATGAGTACCCACCCTTCCTCCTGAAAATGTTTTCGCCTGTGTATGACCTCTACATCCTGCACGGCAAGAAATGTGTTGATATGTTTGAGTAATCCCTTTACATGGGCCTGACTGGTAGTTGTAGTAATAAGGAAAAAATCGGTCCATGAGCAGACCGAGCTTATATCGAGAGCAATTATATCATGGCCCTTATGCTCTTCTACCAATCTTGCCAGGTTTTCGACGAGTTCAGTTTTTGCAGTATCGTCCATCAAAATCTCCGCCCAAAATAACCGTTACATCGACATTTTCGTCCGGGTCACCGTGCCCGGATAATACTTCCGTTCGTACCGCTGCGCATTTAATGACCGTTGCGACCCTTTGAGCCTGGGTAATATCTCCACGCCGGTCTATTACCTCCGTTTTCTCCACAATATCTCCTTCAGCATTACCTATCTTTACAACATCGTAACCGAAGCTCTGAAAAACCTGACTTGTTCTGGCTGCCAGGCCGTTGATAGTGGTACCGTTTAGAATTTCCAGTGTCACATTCAATTCTTCATCGCCGACAATATCGATATTGGCAATCGATTCCAGCGTCTGTTTTACTGTCCCTTTGAGGAGCTCCCCGTCATAATGGCGGAAGAGCAACACCTGGTCATCCACCTGCCGCTTAACCCCCAGTACCCTCTGAAACACGATGTGTTCCGAATCGAGTCGTGTCATTTCCTGTATAAAGGTTTCCAGTCCGCGCTTTTGAATGTTCGTGTGTATCAATTCCCAGATGTAAGGAAAGACACTCTCACAGGATAAAACATCCGCGTGTTCCCCGAATTCAACCAGCAGTGCCTGAAGAAACTTCTCTCTTCTGCCGATTCGATCGACATCCGATTCATCGGGCTCCTCGTAGGTTATAAATAGCCTCGTCTTCGCACCGTCGAGGGTGACACTGCCGGAAGGCAGTAGTATGCTGTTCATTCCGTCTATTATTTCCACCGGGTTTGCTATGAAAATCTCCAGGCCCTCGACGAGATCTACCAGTGGTTCCACCGCGGATATATCGATTTCGACAAAATAATCAATCTCTTTATCAATGATCTGCTCAATTTTTTTAATATATTGATCGGGTTTGCCCCTCTGGTAAAGCACATCGATGCGGTCCATTCTTTCAAGAGAATCGATAACATCCCCGGTATTTCCGGGGATATCCAGTATGGCGGCCTTTGCCGTGCCCGTATGATAGAACAGTATTTCCGTAAAGAGGAGTTCCTCTCCATCGGCTATAAAAAATGCCAAGGTCAGAGTATCTTCCCGTTTTACCGCTTCACTGATACTGTCCGTCCTGACCCTTCCATAGAAGAAGATTACCATTACCACGATAATCCCGAGAATCAGGGCCAGGACAATAATACTCTTATCGAAAATTTTCGTTTTTCTCATGTTCTAATCCCGTTAGAAACCTCATCATACAAAAGAATGGAATCTTCTGCAATCTTACGGCCTTCCGATTTCAGGTACCTCAGTGTGTATTCTAAAACCGCCTGCAACATCTCTCTCAGAGAAAGATGGATAAAGTCCTTTACAGGTTCTTCCTTCATCCACGGACGGCCCGGTTCGAGGTAGTCGGCAAGGAATACGACCCTCGAAAGGAGTGACATCCCCGGCTTTCCGGTGACATGAGTGCGGATAGCATCCAGTATGCCGTTATTCCGAACGGCAAAATCCCGCCGGGCGATAACGGCACCGGCCCTGCCGTGGAGTAGAATGATAGACTGCCGAGCTTCGGAAACATGGTCAACCCCGTCTTCCGTCGCAAGAGAAAGGATCTCCTCCGGAGGCAGTTCCCTGGCGCAATCGTGGAGGAGGCCGGCAATATAGGCCTCGTCCGGATCGCAGGAAAATCTCCCGGCCAAACCCTCCGCGGTTTCCGCAGTTCTCAGGGAATGTTCATACCGTCTTCGAGAAATTCTTGTCTTGAGAGTATATTCCATTGCTTCCGGGGACATTGTACCGGTGTATCCGCTACCTGTATAATCCATGTGCCTCTATAAAATCATATACGTCGGGGGGCAGCAGAAAACGATACGCCTTATCGGAACTAATTCGTTGACGGATGTCACTCGAAGATATCGGAACCAGTAGGTTATCGATATTCGTATGGGGGTATGAAAAAGGCGTCGGTTCCGCTGTTGTTCTTCTGGCTACAATCAGGTGTGTCCTTTCCGCCAATGTACCCGGTTCCTTCCATGAATCGAAATCGGCCGTCAGATCATCCCCCAGGAGAAGGCCCGGTTTTTCCTCCAGGTGGTACCTCTCGATGATATCGTCGACGGTATCGACGGTAAATGAGGTCCCTCCTCTCCGCACTTCGCAGTCATCAACAATAAAATCACTTCGAAGGGTTGCCAGGGTGAGCATTCGCAGCCGGAGCCTTGCATCTATCAGGTTTCTACCGTTTTTGTGGGGAGGAACCGCCGCAGGGATAAAGACCACCAGTGGACAGGAAAAAGCCTTCCGCACTTCTTCGGCCAGGTGCAGGTGGCCTATATGGATGGGGTTGAAACTCCCTCCGAAAATGACCAATTCCATCATCCGCATCCTTCCCGGAGAAGGAGTTTTTCCAGCTCTCCACATCCGGTACCGTTAAAAACCGAAACTCCCAGGACCGTTTCCTGGGGCAGTGATTTTTTGAGCTCATCCAGCCTGGCCGAGGTTTCGGGCAGATCGAGCTTCGTACCCACGATAATTCGTTTACGTAAGCCGAGCTCAGTAGAAAACGCCTCGAGCTCCTTCGTCAGCAGCCCCACCGCATCCCTATACCTGTTGTCCGCGAGATCGACGACAAAGGCCAGGACCCGGGTCCTTTCAATGTGCTTCAGAAATTTTATGCCCATTCCCGCGCCTTTTGAAGCTCCTTCGATTAAACCGGGGATATCCGCCAGTACTACCTGGGTATTTCCGGACTGTATAACCCCAAGGTTCGGAATTTTGGTGGTAAAAGGATATTCGGCAACGGCGGGGGTTGCATTCGTCAGGCACGCCAATAAACTCGATTTTCCCGCGTTGGGAAAGCCCACGAATCCGACATCGGCTATAAGATGGAGTTCCAGGTGCACCCTGGCACTGGTGCCGGGAATTCCAACCTGGGCATATCGGGGAGCCTGGCTCGTGGATGAACGATAATGCCAGTTGCCCTTGCCGCCCTGTCCGCCCCGGAGATACACCCAGGTGCCGGATATCATGTCTTTCAGTACCCTCCCGGTATCCGGATCTTTCAGCACCGTTCCCGGGGGTACTTCTATGACGATATCCTGTCCGTCCCTGCCGTGCATACGTTTCCCCCGTCCGTTTCCTCCGTTCCGGGCCCGGAACACCCGTTTATGCTTGAGATGAAGTAATGTTTTCAGATTTTCCCGTACGAGAAAGACGACGTCCCCGCCTTTTCCTCCGTCCCCGCCGTCAGGGCCTCCCCGGGGGACGTACTTTTCTCTTCGAAAGGATACACATCCGTCTCCCCCGTTACCGGAAGAGACGTCAATATAGGTTTCATCGGCAAAACCCTGCATTTGTTATCGTCAACCTGCAGGCTTGATGGAAATGTAACTCCTTCCAAGTCTTTTTTCAAACGAAACGGTCCCGGCGGCTTTTGCAAAGAGAGTGTCATCCTTCCCTTTACCTACGTTTAATCCCGGATGGAATTTTGTTCCCCGTTGTCTTACCAGGATTTCACCTGCTTTAACGATTTGGCCGCCGAAACGTTTTACACCCAGCCGCTGAGCCGCCGAGTCCCGACCGTTTTTTGAGCTTCCTCCACCCTTTTTATGTGCCATTCCTGCTACTCCTTTTCACGTCTAATTCGATATGAGCGGGTGCATCACTCCGGATGTCCTGAAAACCAATCCGGACCATGTCTGATACACCCTTCAGCCATATCTTCTCAGATTGCGGAACCGCCTCGATATCAAGATCCACGTTCCCGGGTTCGGGTGCATTATACCGCACCGTGAGGCTTTCATGAGTCTCCAGGGTTCTTACCGTTGTCCTTACCAGGGATGATACGACCGCGCACACAAGATCGTTCCCCCCGGACGAAGAATGTGCATGGCCTGTAACTGCCATTCTTATCAGCATTCCGTCGTCATCAAGGACAAGTTGTGCCCGTATCACTCGCTAGTGGTCCCGATAATATCGTTTACCCGGATATAGGAATAGGACTGTCTGTGTCCTATTTTTCTCCGGTAATTTTTCCGCTTTTTGAATTTGATGACGGTTACCTTCCTGTCCTTTCGTTCATCTTCCAGGGTAGCCGTTACCCTGGCCCCCTCTATGTACGGAGTACCTACTTTAACAGAGCCATCGCTCACCAGAAGTACCGAATCGAATTCAACGGTATCACCGGTTTCCTTACCGAGTTTATCAACCTTCAACAGCGCACCCTTTTGCGCTTTATACTGCTTCCCTTTTATTTCAACAAGTGCGTACATCATCTCAACCTCTGCGTAAAAATTACGAATCTGAACCTATCATAATCCGGGGCGAAGGTCAAGCATCCCAGGACTTTACCGGAATCGAAGAATCTCTTCTACATACTTTCGAGAAAGGGAATACAGGTCAGGTCAAAGGCGTTCTGCAGCACCTGCAGTACCGCTGTAGCTAGTTCCATGCGGCTTACCACCAGGTTCGCATCGTCGTTGTGAAGTACAGGATAATCGTGGTAGTACTTGCTGTAAGCCCTCGAAAGCCGATACAGGTAGGCTGTAATAACGGAAGGATTCAATTCTTCCCCTGCTTTTTCTACTATCTCCGGGAACTCGGCCATTATTTTTACAATGTTCCGTTCTTCATCCAGTTTCAGCAGTTCTCCACGGAAGGTTCCCCCGCTGTATTCTTTCAAACGGTCTTTATATTTTCGGCGCATACTGGAAATCCTCGCTCCCATGTACTGGAGGTACGGCCCGGTATTGCCGTTAAAGGATATCGACTCGGCGGGGTTGAAGATCATGTCCCGGGCAGGGCTGACCTGCAACAGATAATAATGAAGGGCTCCCAAGGCCACATCGTGGACCGTTTGTTCGAAATTCCGGACATCTTCCTCCCTGCCCTTTTCTCTTATCTCCCGGCCTGCCAGATTTTTCAGATCCGCATAGAGATCATCCGCATCAACCACCGTTCCTTCCCGGGATTTCATCTTTCCTTCAGGCAGATTCACCATGCCGTAGGACAGGTGATAGAGATTTTCGGCCCATTCCTTGCCCAGGAGTGCAAGGATATGAAAGAGTACTTTAAAGTGGTACTGTTGTTCGGAGCCGACAACGTAGATGCACCTGGTGAACTGCCAGTCCCTGTGTCTCATAACAGCGGTTCCCACATCCTGGGTCAGATAAAGGCTCGTCCCGTCACTTCGGAGGAGAACCTTTTTATCAAGTTGTACATCTGAAAGATCGGCCCACACGGTACCTTCCCGGTCGCGGTAGAACACCCCCTTTTCCAGCCCTTTTAGTATTTCATCCTTTCCGGTCTTATAGGTCTCGCTTTCAAAATAAATTTTGTCAAAGGAAATTCCCGTATCGGCATAGGTTTTCTCGATCCCCCGCATTGCCCAACCGTTCATTTTTTTCCAGAGTGAGACCACTTCCTCATCGCCCTGTTCCCACCGGCGCAGCATCTCCCTCGCCTTCTCTTCCGCTTCGGGGTTCTCCTTTGCCCATTCGTTAAACCGAACATAATATGTGCCGACAAAATGGTCTCCCTTCATTCCCTCGGTTTCCGGCGTCGTCCCTTCGCCGAATTCTTTATAGGCCAGCATGGATTTACATATATGGATACCACGGTCGTTTATCAGGTTAACCTTTATAATGTCCGCGCCGTTGGCTTTCAGTATTCTGGAGACGCTTTCTCCGATGGCATCGTTCCGGAGATGCCCCAAATGAAGAGGTTTGTTGGTATTCGGACAAGAGAATTCTATCATAACCCTCTCTCCCGCCCTGGATGTCCCGGTTCCGTAGCTACCCCGGTCCGCCAACACCTTTCCGATAACCCTTTCGGCAAGAGTTCCCGGATCAAGGGTAATATTGATATAGGGGCCGGCGGAAGAAACGGAGTCGTTATGTCCGCCTTCCGCAACCAGGATGTCCTTTACCTGATCTGCAATATTGCCCGGAGACGTCCTGAAGGTACGGGCAAAGGTAAACATTGGAAAAGCAAGATCACCAAGCCGGGGATCGGGAGGAGTCTCGACGGGTAAAGAACCAAGGGCCGCAGCATCTATTTCTATATCCTTCCGTTCTGCCAGAAATGCCAGGGCGGAAGATATTCGTTCTTTCCAGGAATCACGAATAGTCTGTAACATCAATCATTCTCCTTCGGATGTATGCTGCTTTCTTGAGTTTCTATCTTATTATATGGGAAAAAGCAATAGTTATGACATGTTCATCAGGTTTCAGCCCGCTCGATAGTGTAAAGAGACTGGAGAATAGAAATCGCCGTTTCGGTTTTCTTATGAACGGTGCTCAAACGTACTATGAAACTGACATTTCCATGCTTACCGAGATACCCGATATTCGAGAGGGTATCGTACCTACCTCCCTTTTCCCCGTATACAATACCCCTTAACACTTTTTCGAGGAGAGAGAGATACTGCAGTGTCGATTCGATCAATGCGCCCACGTCTTTATCAACAATCTGTACCAGGGATGCTATTTTTTTTGCGCGATGAGCCTCGGAAATCAATTCATTCGAAGCCGATTGGAACTGTTTTCCCTTCTCTCCTTCATCAGTAAGGTCCGTCTCCACGGCTTTTATCAGATCGCCGATTTTTACTATTTCATTATAGGCATCCGTAAACTCCTGCCGGTTCTGTTCTTTGTAGAATTCCCCGTCTATGAGAACAATTTTTAAGGTGGGATTAATCTCCGGCAGGAACACATTCCGGTAAAATCCGTCGAGAAAGGCAAAACTCGTCTCATACTTCGGCCGGGTTCCATACCCCCAGGCGTCCGTCCTATAACGTCCTCTGGGAGGCAGGCCTTTCTGCTTTAAAAATACAGCGGCTTTTTCTATCATTTCATTGAGTTCTCGCTTCACAAGGAATGATGCATACCTATCGTTTAATCGGTCAAACCAGAATTGACGAAAAAGAAGGAGCCAATCCTCCCCTCCGGTAGCCCTGCGCGGAAAATAGGAGAAATCCCACCGGTACACCCGGATAATCCTGATAAAGGGAATCCGCTGCACAAATCCGGCAAATTGTTCCAATGCCTTCCCCGATGCAGCTATGAATTCCTTTAATCTCTGTTCATACTCGAAGTCCGCTTTATCTATCTCATCACGGTATCGATAGGTAATCAATGCTTCATAGAGGGTTTCGGTCGGTGCTGCAGGATAACCGGCCAGAATATCCGCCAGTTCGCCTAGAGTTTTAATTACTTTGTTTATATAGCAGTATTCCCCGACTTCTCCCTCGGATTCGTATTCATGGAGAATCTTGTTATAGGGAAAAAACGCCATTGCCCGGAGCCAGGCAATCTGCCGGGCGTTGGTATACATCTTATCATGTTCCGTTCTATCGATGGTATTGAGCAAATCTTCCAGCTTGAACTCTATCTCCCGCTTTATTGCCGCCGGTTCTTCACTGCCGGCGGCATAGTCGTCGTAAAGGGGTTCAAAGGCCGCCTGGAGTTCCGCCTGGAGCTCGGGCATTTCGAGACCGCCGAGAAAGGTATAAAACTCTTCTTTCGTGCCGCCGGTTATATGTTGAAGAGGATCTATGAATACGGAAAAGGATGAAGAAAGGCCTGCAAGCGCCTGTTTGAATCCGCCGAGGAGGACCCCTTTCTTAAAATCCACAATACCCGGAAAATCCCGTTCCAGATCCCGGGCCGCTCTTTTATACATAAGTGATTCACGCACTTCATGCATCGGCCGGCCGGAAAAGAGCGCGATAAAAAAAATGATAATTCTTTCCAGGAATCCCGGATTACCATATTCTTCCTCAACGCTGCCCTCAGGAACATCATCCGCCGTAGAAATTGCTTCAGGAATATATATCTCCCCCCGCAATTTAGACAAGAGTTCCCGCCGTTCTTCACTCGAGAGTTCCGCTACAAGTTTGTCGAACACATTTTTTTCCGCCATATCGTTTATTCTAGATGACCCGCTTCGGTGGGTCAAGTAGACCCAGAAATTATCGAAGCAGGATTAATATTCCTGTTTTTTGAGCCTTTTGCGCTTGACAAAATCCTCCATCCACCGTAAAACCTTTAAACAATGAATATGAATTCGGTTTTCGTGAGTTACACCCGGAGAATAACCCCTACTCTCGCAGTTATCAGCATAATTATTATTCTCATCCTTATTACCGCTCATCGCGAGCAGGGAGTGTAACCGCTGTAAGCCGAAAGCTTACATTTAGCCGTTCTTCCTGCGGGGGGAACGGCTTTTTTTTTACAAGGAGTCTACATGACCCTTCGGTACAACCAAAACAACCTGTCTGCCGGCAGGCACGATGAAAAGTTTACCCGGGGGCATGGCAGATTAAATTTTCGGAGGAGGTTTCAATTTTGAAGATCAGTGGAGCCCGTCAAGTAGTAGAGGCTTTGAAAAAGGAAAACGTCGACGTGATTTTTGGATACCCCGGAGGTGTGGTTATTCCTATCTTCGATGTCCTGTATTCAGAGCCGGATATCAGGGTTGTACTCACCAGGCATGAACAGGGAGCGGCCCACGCCGCGGACGGTTATGCAAGATCAACAGGCAAGGTGGGAGTACTCCTGGTCACCAGCGGTCCCGGTGCAACAAATACCGTAACCGGACTGGCTACGGCGAATTTCGACAGTATTCCCCTCGTCTGTATAACAGGCCAGGTTTCCAGGGATATGATCGGAAACGACGCATTTCAGGAGGCGGATACCGTAGGTATCACAAGGCCTGTGACCAAACACAATTTTCTGGTTACCAGGAGAGAAGGACTGGGCAAAACACTAAGGGAAGCCTTTTTTATCGCCCGCACGGGGAGGCCCGGACCGGTTGTCGTTGATATACCAAAGGATATCTTTCTATCGGAAGCGGAAGAGGATTATCCCGAAGAAATTTCTATCCGCGGCTATAGTCCTGTCCTCAAAGGGCATAAAGGGCAGATACGCCGGGCCGCCCAGGCCGTAAACCAGGCCCAAAAGCCGTTATTCTTTGTGGGTGGCGGAGTTCATATCTCCGGTGCAGTGGACGTTTTCAGAGAGATAGTTTCTAAGACCGGCTGCCCGGTAGTCTCCTCCCTTATGGGTATCGGGGTATTGCCCGGAGACGATCCCGCAAATCTCGGTATGATAGGAATGCACGGGACCTACGCCGCAAATATGGCCGTCTCGGACTGCGACCTTCTTTTCGGTATCGGTGTTCGTTTCGATGACAGGGCTACCGGCGATTTGGCCAAATTCGCCCCGGAAGCACGGATTATCCATGTGGATATCGATCCAACCTCGATATCCAGAAATGTACCGGTGGAGATACCCATTGTGGGTGATGCAAAAACTATACTGGAAGAGTTCCTGCCGCTGCTCAGGAAAACCGGCAGTGACTCCTGGAAGAAAACCCTAGAGGCCTGGAAGGTCGAGAAGCCGGTGCCGAAAATTACCGGCGTCAAACATCTGTCCCCGAGTTTTGTTATCGAAGCAATTCACGATGAGTTTCCCGAGGCGGTTATTGCCAGTGAAGTCGGACAGAACCAGATGTGGACGGCACTCTATTACTGTTTCCGGGGATCAAGGCAGTGGCTCACCTCCGGGGGGCTGGGCACCATGGGGTACGGTTTCCCGGCTTCCATCGGCGCCCAGGTTGGATGTCCTGACAAACGGGTTATCGACATTGCCGGCGACGGCTCCTTCCAGATGAACATCCAGGAACTGGCAACCGCTGTGCAGGAACGGCTCCCCCTGATTGTCGCCATTCTCAACAATGGGTTCCTGGGAATGGTACGCCAGTGGCAGGAACTCTTCCAGGAAGGTCGGTACTCTTCGACCTGTCTCTTGCCCGGAGGAAACAAGAGAGAAAACGGAAAGGCGTATTCACACGAAGAATACGTACCGGATTTTATGAAAATCGCGGAAGCCTACGGAGCCTACGGCATGAGGGCAAAAACCGAAGAAGATGTTCGCCGGGTTCTTGCTGAAGCCAAGGAAATAAACGACAGACCTGTGGTAATCGATTTTCATATTGAACCGGAAGTCAACGTATGGCCCATGGTCCCGCCGGGAGCAGGACTCAGGGAAATGATATTCGAATGGAAGGAGGAAAAGAAATGAACCATGTACTTTCATTGTTGGTAGAAAATCATGAAGGTGTTCTCTCCCGGATATCAGGACTCATTTCCGGCCGGGGGTACAATGTAGAGAGTTTTACCGCGGGAACCACCACCGATCCTTCCCTTACCAGGATAACCCTGGTCTGCCGGGGCGAGGATACGGTAGTCGACCAGATAAAAAAGCAACTCAATAAACTCATAGAGGTTATCAAGCTCGTAGATTTGACGGACCGGTATACCGTGGACAGAGAGCTCGCACTGATAAAAATATCGGCTAAAAGCGGCCGGAGGGGCGAAATCTTCCAGATCGCCGATGTCTTCAAGGCCCAGGTCATGGATGTAGGCCACAATTCCATCGTCCTGGAACTAACCGGCGCACCAACTAAAATAGACGACATGCTGAGCCTTTTAGGAGACAGTATTATAGAGATGGCCCGCAGCGGACTGGTCTCCATGGAAAGAGCAAAAAAGATGCGAGAAAACGGAGGGAAAAAAAATGAAGGATAGAGTATATATTTTCGACACAACCCTGAGGGACGGCGAACAGTCCCCCGGCGCTTCCATGACTATCGAACAGAAATACGAAATTGCCTTACAGCTCGAACGCCTGGGGGTGGATGTCATCGAAGCCGGTTTCCCGGTTTCATCGCCTCACCAGTTCAATGCCTGTCAGAATATTGCTTCCGCACTAAAGAAAACTACGGTGGCCGCCCTTGCCCGGAGCCTAGAACCGGATATAGACGCCGCCGCCGAATCCATCAAAAAGGCCGAACACCCCAGAATCCATACATTTATCGCGTCCAGTCCCATTCACATGAAATACAAGCTCCAGAAAGACCCGGATGCTGTTCTGGAACAGGCGGTCCACGCCGTTACGTATGCCCGGCGTTTCGCCGCGGAGGTGGAATTCTCTCCGGAAGATGCAACCAGAAGCGACCTCTCCTTTTTACTGCGTCTGGTCGAAAAGGTTATCGACGCCGGTGCTACTATAATCAATATTCCCGATACCGTCGGCTACGCCGTTCCCGACGAATTCGGCGAGTTTATTGCGTCTATATACGGCGGAGTGCCGAATATGGATAAAGCATTACTATCGGTACACTGCCATAACGACCTGGGCCTGGGAGTAGCCAATTCGCTCAGCGCCGTTCGAAACGGCGCACGGCAGATAGAATGCACGGTGAACGGTATAGGCGAAAGGGCCGGCAACGCCGCACTGGAAGAGATCGTTATGGCCCTGGAAGTTCGTAAGGACACTTACGGTTGTACCACCGGCATTCAGACAAAGCAGATCTACAATTCTTCAAGGCTCCTTTCGAATATCATTGCCTTTCCCATCGCAAGGAACAAGCCCATCGTAGGAGAAAATGCCTTTGCCCATGAATCCGGCATACACCAAGACGGCATGCTCAAGCACCGTGAAACCTATGAGATCATGAGCCCGGAACAGGTTGGGCGGGAATTTTCGCACATTGTCCTTGGCCGGCATTCGGGTATGCACGGGTTCCAAAAACGGCTGCAGGAGCTGGGTATTGTGTTAAATGATGAGAAAAAAAAGATGGCCTTTGACCGTTTTCTCCAACTGGCGGACAGGAAGAAGGAGGTGTATGACGAAGAACTCCTTGTACTGGCCGCAGAAGTGCTCGGCCGCGAGGCAGCCACCTACACTCTCGATTATTTCAATTTTACTTCGGGAAACGTCGCCGTGCCCACTGCAACAATCCGTATAAGATTCAAAGAAGAAACGGTAGAAGAAGCGGCCACCGGTGACGGCCCGGTAGACGCGGTATTCCGGGCCATCGACAGGGCAACCGGTATCTCGACAACTCTCCAGGAATACAATGTGCTTGCCGTTACTCCGGGAAAACATGCCCTGGGTGAGGTATCGGTTCTCCTCACGATAGACGGGAACAATTACCTGGGTAAAGGGTCATCTACGGATATTCTGGAGGCCAGTGCCAGGGCGTATGTAAACGCGTTGAACAGGTATAAGCTTAGCGAGGCAAGCTAGAGTTAACATGGGAGACAGGATGAAAAGAATAATAATGTACGATACCACCCTGAGAGACGGTATGCAGGGCCTGGGAGTGAATTACTCCCTGGGAGACAAGCTACAAATAACTGAACAACTCGACGATATAGGGATCGATTATATTGAAGGGGGATTCCCCCTGGCCAGTAAAAAAGAATCGGCGTTCTTTTCCGAAGCTTTGAAGCTGAACCTGAAGAATGCAAAAATTACCGCCTTCGGGTCGACGCGGAAACCCCGGGGGAGAATAACCGAGGACGCCCACGTCCAGGCCCTGTTGTTTTCCGAGACCCCTACGGTGACTATTGTCGGAAAGGCATGGACCGAACACGTACAGAAGGTGCTGGAAACGGATACGGAAGAGAACCTGGCGATGATCTTTGAATCAGTCGAATACCTGAAGAACCGGGGCAGAGAGGTTATTTTCGATCT
This sequence comes from uncultured Spirochaetales bacterium, assembly GCA_964410865.1. GTDB lineage: Bacteria > Spirochaetota > Spirochaetia > JAFGDJ01 > JAFGDJ01 > JAFGDJ01. The sequence goes on from CAYPIQ010000033.1 coordinate 13,466, forward strand.
AGAACACTTTTTTGACGGTTACAAAGACAACCCTACATACGCGGTTTCGGTTCTGAATACCGCGGACGAAGCCGGAGCTGACGTTCTGGTTCTCTGCGACACCAACGGGGGCTGCCTTTTTCATGAGGTAACGGCGATCCTAGAGGCTCTTCCCGATGGACTCCATGCACCCCTGGGGGTCCATTTCCATGACGATACCGGTATGGCAGTGGCAAATTCCCTTGCCGGGGTTCTCGCGGGAGCAGAGCATGTACAGGGAACCATTAACGGTTGGGGAGAGCGTTGCGGGAATACCAACCTCTGTACATTTATTCCTGACCTGGTCCTTAAAACAGACTATGTCACCGGCATCGACGAACATCTAGAAAAGCTTACCACCCTGTCGAGATTCGTAGCGGAAAAGACAAATATCATCCCAGACAGGCGGCAGCCCTATGTGGGAGAAGCTGCTTTTTCGCACAAGGCGGGACAGCATGCCGATGTTATAGCAAAAGCCCCCGCCCTGATGGAACATGTAGAAGCGGGGAGAGTCGGAAATCAACGCAGGATTATTCTCTCGGAATTGGCCGGGAAATCGACCATTATAAAGAAACTGGCAAAATACGGTGAATTCGGGAAAAATTCAAAGATTGTGCTCTCTCTCAAGGAAACGCTCAAAGAGAGGGAGGCCGCGGGATACGAATACGAGGCTGCGGAAGCCTCCTTCGATATTCTTGTCAGAAAAGCTCTGGGTATCTACTCTCCCCTTCTCGAACTGAATAATTATCACCTGGAGTCGTATAAAACCTGGGAAATGCCCTCCAAGACGGTCGGAAGGATCTTCCTTGCATCCCACGGGAAACAAATCATGGGCGCGGGTGTGGGGGTCGGCCCCGTCGAAACCCTCGATGCAGCCCTGCGGGATGCTTTACAGCCCTTCCATGATTTTATACAAAAGGTCTCCCTCACCGATTACAAGGTGCGGGTTCTCGAACCGGAACGGGCTGCGGCATCAAAAGTACGGGTGTTTATTACCTCATCGGACCACTTGAGATCCTGGGACACCGTGGGGGTAAACCAGAATATCATCGAAGCATCCTGGGAGGCGATTATTGACAGCTTCGAGTATTATTATAATAATTTCGTTTTACCGGAGGTAGATTATCAACAAACCGGAACAGATAATACTGTACATCACGGGTTTCAGACAGCACGCCGGTAAAACAGTAACCAGCCTGGGGATACTCTCAATTCTTTCCCGCTATCTTCCGCCGGAAAAACTTGGCTATATAAAACCGGTGGGGCAGGAACTGGTTGAACTGCCCGACGGGACAAGGGTCGATAAGGACGTAATTATAATAAACCGTTTTTCCGGAATCGGAGACCTGGATATGCGGTACGTATCTCCCGTGCGCCTCGGATCCGGTTTTACCAAGCGTTTTCTCAAATCCGACGAATTCGAAGCGGAGGCAGAGGGCCTTAAGGCATCCGTCCTGGAAGCCTTTGCTTCAATGAAAGATAAGAAATTCATTGTAGCGGAGGGTACGGGCCACCCAGGTGTCGGAGGAATAGTAAACCTCTCCAATGCCCAGGTGGCAAATCTTATAAACGGAGACGTGATCTTTCTCTCGGGCGGCGGCATAGGGAAAGCCCTGGATATGCTCGAGGTGGACCTGTCTTATTTCATGTACAAGAAGTCCAGGGTGCGGGGAATTATTTTTAATAAACTCATACCGGAAAAGATCCCGGTTATACGAGAATACATAACGGAAAATCTGCTCAATGCCCGGTATCCGTTTTTTGAACAACCCCTGCGCATCTTCGGGTATATGCCGGAGATCAATGATCTATCGAAACCTTCGATGTCGATTATAGCCCGGGAAATACCTGAATCACAAACCATCGGCAATACAGAAAGCCGGGAGTGGCATATTCCAGTATCCAATATCAAGGCTATCTCATTGAACGCCCGTTTTTTTAAGCCCGAATGGCACCTGGAACCCGGGGACATCGTACTGATAGGATCGGTATACGATCGGCGTATTCCACATATTATTGCATACCACAAGCATTTACGAAACTATGGGAGCGTAACCTATGAAGGAGAAAAGAGGGGTCTCGGCGGACTTATCCTTACCTGTGGAGACAGAGCCCCCTTCGACGAAAGAATCCGGGGACTCCTGGAACGCACCGATTTGCCCTGCCTGTACGTCCAGCAATCCACGGCAGTCAGCGAAAAACTCCTTTTAAACACCTTCAGAAGCACAAAGCTCCAGGAATACGACGATCACAAGATCAACGAAGTGGGAGAGCTCTTTGCACGTTATTTCGATGCAGAGAAATTCTTTGATGCTTTTAACATCAGGGTATAAAAAACCGGCTTTCCTATCGAGGAAGCCGGCGGTTAGTCCCTAGGGGAATCGAACCCCTCTTTGAAGAATGAGAATCTCCTGTCCTAGCCGATAGACGAAGGGACCACTCCTGCCCGGGAAGGATTCGAACCTCCACAGACGGAACCAGAATCCGTAGTGCTGCCATTACACAACCGGGCAATTCCTGCAATGGAAATGTACTAAAGGGTATCAAGGATGTCAAGAGTTTTGAAGAGCGGACCTTACACTACTCTTCGTTATATTCTATCAGAGTGGTAACTCTGTAATCCCCCAGGTACTCCGCGTAATTCAGAAATGGTAACCCTATAACGGCAAATATGTCCCGCACGAGGCCGCCGGCTTCCGCAATCAACTCCGCTGCAGCCTTTATTGTGCCCCCCGTGGCAATGAGATCATCAACAATGAGAACATTCCATCCTTTTTGTACATCACTGCGATGTATCTGTATCTCGTCCATTCCGTATTCAAGGCAGAAATTCTTGGTCAGTGTTTCTCCGGGCAATTTTCCTTTTTTACGAACGAGCACAAGGGGTTTGCCCGTCTTTACTGCAAAGGGGGCGGCAAAGAGAAAGCCCCTGGCCTCGATTGCCGCTACCGCATCTATAGCCGCGAAATTGTAGGTTTCAATCATTCTGTCGATACAGTAGGAAAAGGCATGAGGGTTCATGAGGATTCCCGTAATATCATAGAAAACGATTCCCGGTTTGGGAAATCCCGGAACTTTTCTGATAACGTCGTCTAGTTTTTTATCGTTCATTCGCGTACTCCTTCTTCGGGACAGCTTCTAAAAAGATTACATGCCCTTATAACCGGCTGTCAATTGAATTTCGAGGATGAAGATATCCGGACCCTGGAGACAAATCCCGAGTTCATGGATATGTCTTCCTGAATCCGCCGACCCTGGCCGACACGGTTTCGTTAAAACCCGAGCAGATTCCCGCTCGTATATAATGATACCCGATACCTGCTATCATAGCTCCGTTATCCGTACAGAGGGGGAGCGACGGGAATATAACCTCCAGGTTATCGACTTCTCCCAGCTCCCTGCGAAGATACGAGTTTGCCGCCACACCGCCGCCTGCAACGACTCGACGTATGCCCGTATCATTGACCGCTTTGAAAAGCCGAGAAAGGAGGATTCCGACGGCGGTTCTCTGGAATGATGCGGCGATATTCTCCAGGTTCTTCTCATTTTTCCTGTCCCAGAACCGGTCAAGCTGATTTATCACCGCCGTCTTCAAACCGGAATAGGATACGTCGTACCTGTGGTCGCCCTTGTGCAGAGACGGTTGGGGAAAATTGAAGGCTTTATCGTTTCCCCCGGCAGAGAGACGGTCCACGGCTACGCCTCCGGGATAGCCCATACCGTAAAACTTGGCAACCTTATCAAAGGCCTCTCCGCAGGCATCGTCGATGGTTGTACCCAGTATATCAACTCGATCGAAGGATTCCACCCGGCAGATGATCGTATGTCCCCCGGAAACCAGGAGACCGATGTAAGGGTATTCGATATCCCTTTCCAGGTGAGCGGCGTATAGGTGAGCCCGTATATGATCGACACCGACAAAGGGCTTTCCTGAAGCAAAAGCCAGCCCTTTTGTGAAGGAGTGCCCCACAAGAAGAGAACCGGAGAGTCCGGGACGGTTTGTAGCTGCCAGCCCGTCTATATCTTCGAGAACCGCTCCTGCCTGGTGCAGGGCTTCACGGTACACCGGAAGAATCCATTCGGTGTGTTTCCTGGAGGCCAATTCCGGCACTACACCGTTATAGGGTCGGTGAAGTTCTATCTGGGTGGCAACTAGGTTGCTTCGGATCTTCCGTCCGTCTTCAACAATTGCTACCGAGCATTCATCGCATGAGGTCTCAATCCCCAGAACCAACATCCGTTACACTCTCCGTAAATATCTCCGAGATTTCTTTAAAGGTGTACCCTTCTTCCAGCAATTCCGGATACATTTCCATAAGAACGGCGGCGAGCTCATTACTCATGACATGCCCGATCATAACCGCATGTCCCCGCTTCTCAGCCGTTTCCAGCCCCGCTCGCAGGGCCTCCATGATCGATTCGCGGTTTCGGTCGTTGTCCAAAAACATGCTGTTCCTCCAGGTGAAATTAGTCTTTACCGAATCCGCAACCGCCTTTCCCACGGAGCTTCCGGTAGTATAACTGTCAACATAATAAAGTTTTTTTTCTTTAGCAAACATGAGAACCGCCGTCATAACCTCCCTGTCGGCGCTCGCCTTTGAACCCATATGGTTATTCATGCCCACAGCATAGGGATTTTCTTTCAGGTGCTTCTCCAGGATTCGATACACCTCCTCCTGCTTCATCCCGCTGTAAAGGGCCCCTTTGCCGGGGTCCTCCTGCCCTTCCGGTTCCATGGGCTGATGAATAATGACCTGTTTTCCCGCTTCATGCAGAATTTTCGCCGCCTCCACCGTATACGGCCGTTCCGGAAGAACCGCAAAGGTCATGGGGATATCTATACTCAGAAACGGCGCGAGGTCTTTCATACTGTTTCCCACGTCGTCTATGATTATATACAGCGATCCTCTGTGTACAGGTTTTTCAGCAGGAGGAGTTTCGGTGACTTCCGGCTCTTCCCCCGTTTCAACTTCCGGCGCCCGGGAAAGGTCCGGAATACCGATCAGGACACATACAAGAAGTACTGCGATGGCTCCAAGAAGCACATAGAGGATGAGAATCTTCTTTCCTTGCTTCACAACCGCATTATTCTCATATACGCGTAATGGTCAAGAGCGACAGGAGGTAAAAGGCGGTATCAGTTGTAAACGTATTCTTTCAGTTCTTCCGAATGTTCCCGGAGTTTTCGGAGGGCCCGGATTTCAATCTGCCGTACCGTTTCGGGCGAGATTCCCATCTCTTCGCCGATCCTCTTCAGTGTATACTTTGTGCCGCCGTAGAAGGCAAACCGGTACATGAGGATCTGCTTTTCCTTTTCCAGCAGGTGCTCGAGGAACCGCATGGTATCTTCCCGCAGTGATTTCTGAATAATCTCTTTATCCGGGTGATAGGAATAATCTTCGAATACATCCATCAGGGTACCGGAGTCGAGACCCAACTCCATATCCAGAGAAGCAACCGCGCCGGATATGTTCAATATGGAAGCGACCTCCTCTTCCTTCAGGTTCAGGTCATCAGCCACCTCGGCTACCGAGGGTTTTCTCTGGAAACGCTGACTCAAAAGATAGTATGACTGCTTTATATTTCTCAGCAGTTCTTCCTTCCTATGGGGCAAACGGATAGGCCGGCGCTTGTTGGAGAGAGAACGTACTATGGATTGACGGATCCACCAGGCGGCATAGGTAGAGAAACGAACGTTTTTTCTGTAGTCGTATTTCGAAGCTGCTTTGATAAGTCCCAGATTACCTTCCTGTACTATATCCAGGAAATGTACATCGTTAGTCGAGTATGCCCTGGCAATCTTGACGACAAGTCGAAGATTGGCTTCAACAAGCTTCTGCCTGGCCTCTTCATCCCCCCCCTGGATACGCCGGGACAATTCCTGCTCTTCTTCGAAGGTAAGCAAGGGTGATCGCTTGATCTGATTAAAATATGTGACTAATTCATCATCACAATTCTTTTGCCTGTTCTTCATACACGGCCTCCATAATGTTCAGCAAGAACCATGCCAATAGAACCAGGCAGGTTTATAGAAAATAATTTCTTATATTAAAAAGAGTTATTAAGTCTTTCCCGGTTTGCGTCCACAGTGAAGAAAATTTGTATGATTTTTTATACTTTTCGCTGCATGTATATACTATGTACCTGAAAATTGTTTGTAGAGCATATCCGCTATGCCGAAACCAGCGGTCTTGGTCATCTTTTCGGCGTACCTGTCGTAGAGCATATCTTCAAAGATCTCCTCCGAGAACCCCCCGTCGATCAGCCCGTTTTTCGAGACCGTATCCCTCATGCTGTTGAGCATCTGTTTTACAAAGATTGCCTCAAACTGCCTGCAGGCCTCTTTCAGTTTATCATCATCCTTCTGCAGCGCCGATCGACGCTGCAGATTCTCGGCGCGTCTTTGCAGTTGCTCCAGGCGGGTATTTTTCACCTGATCGAGGTTGCCCGGTCCGATATCAGTTATATCCATATATGTACTCCATCACTAACGTTTCAGGTTATTAGCTATACCGAGCATAGTGTCGGATGTCTGGATAGCCTTGGAGTTGAGCTCGTAGGCCCTCTGAGCCACAATCATATTTACCATTTCCTGTACAACAGAAACATTGGACATCTCGAGAAATTTATGAACGATCTTACCCATGCCGTCCATTCCGGGCCTTCCTGCTATCGCGTCGCCCGAGGCATTTGAAACCTTGTAGAGATTCTCGCCTAGGGCATTCAGTCCCGCAGGATTGACGAAACGGTAAAGCTCGAGCCGGCCGATCAGAATCGGATCGTCACTCCCTGCTACCTTCACCGTAACCCGGCCGTCTTGCGAAACGGTCAGACTTTCCCTGACAAAATCCTGGGGGAGAGTTATCTCCGGCATGAGCCTGTAGCCGTTGGATGTCACGATTTGACCCTCGGAATCGATCTTGAAGGATCCGTCCCGGGTATAACCATAGGTCCCGTCGACCAGGAGGGTCCGGAAAAATCCCTCACCCTGGATGGCCATGTCCGAGACATTTCCGGTAGACTGCAGGGCTCCCTGGGTAAACATGCGCTGAGTTGCACCAACCCGCACCCCGTGGCCTACCTGAACCCCCGTAGGAACAACCGTCCTTTCCGTGGCCGGAGTACCGGCTACCCGGGCCGTCTGGTAGAGCAAATCCTCGAAATCGGCCCTTACCTTCTTGAAACCTGTGGTGTTGACGTTGGAAAGGTTGTTGGAAATCGTATCGATATTGAACTGCTGTCCCGTCATACCGGAAGCGGCGGTCCATAATGACCTCATCATGTGCTATTATCTCCTATAGAGTGCGGCATCGTTTATCAGTTTGCCGGCCAGATTGTCGTGGGTCTGAATGACCTTCTGGTTGGCCTCATAGGCGCGGTTAACCTCGATCATGTTCACCATTTCTGTAACGGGGTTGACGTTGGAAGCCTCCAGGAATCCCTGGATGGTCTTGGTCTCCGACCCCAGCCGTGCACCAACGGGAAACCCCGACTCAGGGGTGTCTCGCCAGAGGGAGGAACCCTGTTTTTCGAGATACCTGGTATCCATGAAATCGACCACTTTCAGGGTGTCCACGTATTCCGTGTCGGCCCAGTCATTTTCTTCCATGGAAACCAAACGCCGGGGGTCTTCGGCCAGGTCGGCGTTCTGATATATCCGTCCCTGCTGATCTATCATGAAATTATTCAGCTTGAGGTAGATCGGGCCGTTTTCTCCCAGGACGGGAAGCCCCTCTTTTGTCACAAGCAGTCCGTTATCGTCGATCAAAAAGGATCCGTTCCTGGTATACCTTTCTCCGTCCGGGGTTTCCACGGTAAAAAAGCCCTTGCCGTCCAGGGCTATATCAAAGGGATTTCCCGTTTCCTTCAGAGACCCCTGGGTATATACGGTAAAGACCTCCGAAAGTTCAACCCCGGTACCGAGCCTCCCGACCACGGGGGCCGAATCCACCGAACCCGGGGGGAACACATGCACACCCTTGTCGTTGGTACGCCGCAGGAGAATTTCCGGAAAGGCCTTGGTAACCGTAAGATCTTTCTTGTACCCGGTCAAGTCCACATTGGCGAGGTTGTTGGACAAGGCGTCCAGCTTGCGCATCTGAACGACCATCCCACTGGCTCCGGTGTAAAGTCCTCTTATCATGGGTGTTCTCCAAAGTTAAACGGCTTCATACTTTACATATCGGAACAGGAATATTTTTCTTAATGTGAAGTGAATGTTTTTGAAGAATAAAACATACGGGAATTCACATTGCTGAAAAACCGGCGCCGCATACTTGATCTTTCAAGCATCTTTAGATATTCTCCGGTTTAACGCCAGAATAGCTCAGCGGTAGAGCAGCTCACTCGTAATGAGCAGGTCCTCGGTTCAAGTCCGAGTTCTGGCTTTACTTTCCATATCAGCCGTTTCTCCGCCTGATCCGCAGCTTCTCTTTGAGCGGATCCTGGAATGTAATCACCGCCCCATATCAGTGCGGAAAGAAGAATTACCCCGTCGGCTATAAGCGTTCGTCTGCGGGTATCGGTGATGTCGGGCTTCACAAGCGGTCCTCGATGGGAAGATTCCCTGCATGTAACTATACACAATTCAGTCAAAAAAAAGGACGTGTCAGTCTGATATTTTACTGATGAATGACCAACAGATTCCCGGGTAGTTCAACCGGTATGCTGCTTGTTCCTTCTGGAGTTTACGAAGCGGGCGAAATCGTTAATATTCTTTACCACGATATGATCGATAAAAAGCTCGACCCGCCGCTGGGTGACGAAATGGTTGAGCACCTGCCGGCATTTATCCGTCGACATTCCCGCCCAGTGGGCTATATCGTCCACGCTGTTGTTGAAAGAACGCTCGTCCTCGTTATTCTCATCCACCGGTTGTGTTTCAGAGAGCATGAGGAATACGTCGGCGACCCTGGCCTGGACGTCTTCCAGGGTAAGAATCATGAAGCGGCGTTTCTGGTCATAGATCCGCTTGGTAAAGAGTTTCAAAAGCTTCAGGGCTATCTGCGGATTACCCTGCATGAGCACATCGAAATTCTGCCGATTGAATTCGAGAGCCTTCACCTGATCCATGGCTATGGCCGTGGCCGACCGGGGGGCTTCTTCCAGAATTGCCATCTCACCAAAAATTTCCCCGGGCTGAAGGATATCGATAGTTTTTTCTATATCGCCCATTATCTTGAGGATCTGGACCCGGCCGGATTGTATGAGGTAGAACGTATCCCCCGGTTCGTACTCACAGAAAATGATATCCTGAGGCTGAAATGTAACGGCAAAACGTTCAAACATTGCCAGGTTCAGTGACATTCAATTCCTCCTTCAACCCTTCAAGTGCTCTTTTCGCCTTTCTGTGCACCGGTGTATCTTCGGAAGCCATGGAGAGTATTTTTTTATAAAATCTGCCTGCCTTGTCCGGGTCTCCCTTTTTCTCATAACAGTTTCCAACAAAGAAGAGAGCCTCCACCAGGTCCGGGTGCTTCGGGTATCTCTGAATCATCGCCGTGTAATGTTGAATACACCGGTCGAAATCTTTCAGACCGAAGAAGCACCTTCCTATTTCGAAATATGCCTTTGCCGTATATTCGGCACTGTCGCTTTCATTTACGATTTTCTGGAATTCCTTCAGGGCTTCCGGGAGTTTCTGTTGACTGAAGAGACTTACGGCATTGTAATAATTCTTTGCAGTATCGCTCATTTCCCTGCCCGATGAAGATGACGAGGCGGTAGTAGATGAAAGTCTGCGTCCACCGCCTGCCTGGATCTTATTCTCAGCATTTTCAAGGCGTTCGGTCGCCTCGGAGGCATACTTGCCCGTCGGATAATAGGTAAGATACCGCCTGAAAGCGTACAGGGCCTGCTTGAAATTGGAGCGATTCATGTAATATTCGCCGATCCGAAAAAGGCCGGTCTCGGGATCGACCTGCTCACCGGAGGAGATGAGATTTCTTACCTGTTTGTGTATCCGTCTCAACTGATTACTGAAAATCCGCAGCATCTTCATGATGATCCGCGTATTATTGATAGCCACCTGTTCGAACTCGGGTACTGTAAAGATGAGCATAGTCGAATCCTGCAGAACAAGGGCTGTTTCTTCCCGAGGATATTTTCCAAGGGCCGATTTGACTCCGAAGAATTCACCGGTTTGAATCAGGTCGTTTATTTCCTGGCCCGTTTCTATATCGGTATAACGTAGGCTTACCTTTCCGGTTTTGAGAATGTATACATTCTCATTCATGTCTCCCTGGAAATAAACGATTGAATTTGCTTTATACTGCACAGCTTTCGGCATGACGTACCTCAATGAAAATTGTACGGCTTAACAACTCCCGCTGTCAACCGGCAGACCTTTTCCGGATAATAATCTTTAACGGAAGTCTCCGTGTATAATATCGCCCTTGGAAAGGAAAAACGTCACAAAATACAATCTATTGAAGAGCCCCGAGCTTTTCATTATGATGTCTAGGATCAACCGAATAGGAGCACAGGATGTTTGTATCCCTCGGGAAACGGCTGAAGCAGAGCATCAAGTCTTTCTTTTACTCCCGCGGTTTTCTCTTCCAGGCCGCGGCGGAAGCGGAAAGGAAGGCGGAGAAACTCGCAGGAGCATTGAAGCATCTCAAGGAAGGGCTCGAATACGCAAAAGAAAATCCTGAAAGCATGGAAACGGGAAACCAATTGTATAGAACCGAAGAGGTGGAACTCTATACCCGGACGCCGGAATTCCTGGAGTTGAGGATTCAATGAGAGACGCAAAGAAGGTTTTTCAACTCATTGTAGCCGGATACGCCCGGACCGGACGAAACCTGCTCTACATCCTCGGAATAGTAGCCACAGCCGCCGCATTCGCCTTGATTATCTCCTGGCCCTTGTGGTACTTCGCCGTTCATATTCCCCGGCTCTATTCCCTGGTGGTTGTTATACTCCTTCCGGTCGGCGCGGTGGTATACGGAATATACACACACCGCGACAGGTATTCCCTGGTCCGGGTTGTCAAAGGGCTGCTCATTTTTCTCCTTTGTACCCTCGTTTTGCTCCTGGCGATATTCCTGTTTCTCACAGGCAACATTGCCGCCGGTACAATTGTATCGGCGGTGTTCCTTCTGGTGAGCGGTTATTTCTCCTACGGCAGGAGATAAGCGGTGAGCTACATCCGCCTGTTTTTCCTTGTATGCCTGCTTATTACCGCCTTCGCCGCATTAATGCCGGCAGAGCATATCTATCCGGAAATTCAACAACTCACCCAGGATGATCCGTTGTACAGGCAGATATCATACGATATCGCCGCCTGGTACCGCTATGAAAAACAAGGCAGCGGGTATCTGCCCCCCCTCGCTCTGTACAGGTATACCCCGGAGAATAACGAAACCATCTTTTCCGTGGCTTCAAGGATGAACCTTCCCTATGAAACAATAGCCCTTATCAACGGGATCGAGCATCCGGACGAGTTTATTGAAAAGGGATACCTGCTCATTCCAAACCGGAGCGGTCTTTTCATACCCAAAAATCCTTCCAACGAACTCGAACGCATTATGGCCGGCTGGAGAGACGTATCGGAGGCACCCGAGATCCCTGTTTACGGCGAGGGAGGGGTAAAAGATTATTTTTTCCTCAGGGGAGCGCGATTCCATCCGGTGGAGCGGGCTTACTTTCTCCGTATTCTCTTCAGACTTCCCCTGGCCGAAGGTGTTATCACATCAGGTTTCGGATTACGAGTGAGTCCTATAACCTCACGAATACATCATCATAACGGTATCGATATCTCGGCGCCACGGGGGTCCGAAGTTTATGCCGCCCGGGACGGTACCGTATCCGACCTCGGTTATGACGATATATTCGGTAACTACGTCCTTCTCGATCACACCCAGGGGTACCAGACTCTCTACGGTCATCTCGAAACCCTGCGTGTAGAGTTGAACCAATCGGTAAAATCGGGTATGATTATCGGTACAGTGGGAAGTACCGGGCTTTCCACCGGGCCCCACCTTCATTTTGAGATAAGGAGAAGTGGAGAGGCGCATGATCCGAATTCTCTTATGCCTCTGTTTTAACTCGTAATGTCAAAAATCATTCAATGCATTTGTATCATGCTCCTTACGGTCGGCCTTTCCGCTTATGGTGATCAGATACGAGGATCCCTTGCGGCGGACACAACCTTGTCCTTCTCATCAGGAGAATCGGTTTCCTTCTCCCTGGCAATGGAGGAGCTGGGGGCTGTCCGATTAGCAGATCGCTTCGGCACCCTTGTAAAGGGGTTGGAAATTGAAATCCGTATTCCCGCCGAAGCGGAAAGCTTTATGGACGGCCTTGCCTGCCTGGTCTACGGATCTCTTCAAACAGACCCTTCGAAAGAGATACACTACTACCGGGGCACCCAGATGGGATATGCTTCACTTCCTGTCAGGGGAAGGCTCTATATTAGAATACCCATCGGCGGCGGAACATCGAGCCAGGCCTCCCCCGGGACCGTAGTCTTTGATGGACTCGAAAATACGGATTCTTTCCCCCTGCTCATTACTATTCTTCCCTTCATGAAAGGTATACCGGATGATCTCTATAACATTTCATTTCCGGTAAAGGTTTACCCGCTCTTGAAAGACCTGGGCCTCCTCGAGCTGGATATACGGGATCCGGAGGGGAACCTGTCCGAAGCACCGCGGATTTTCATAGACGATACTTCTATCGATTATCCGGTGGAACCATCTACCCTTGTATCCGGCTTACATACCCTGCGTCTGGAGGCTTCGGGGTATCTCCCCGTAGAACGAACCTTTTCCATTGAAAAGGGGGGTATTACCCGGGTCTCGCTCGTGCTGGAAAAGGATGTTCCCATGGCGCTGTTTGAAGCGCCCGAAGGGAGTCTTGTGTTTCTCGACGGAAAACAACTTCAACCTCCTTTCAATAATACCCTGGAAATCAGCACGGGTGAACATACCGTCCTGTATGCCATCGGCGATTATACTATCAGCAGAAAATTTTTTGCCGAACCCGGAAGGACCTATAAAATTGCATTATTTCTTGATATTTTGATCGAGAATTATTAAATATTAACATGGACACGTCGATAATAAAGGTGTCGGGCCTAATATAGTTCCCCTCCCAGTATACTATATTACTTACCGGCACATTTGGCCGGCTCCCCAGGGAGCCGGTCTTTTTTTATTCGAGCATGTGTAAAGTTGTGTAAAAGTTGGGGACTAAATGACCGACGCGGCAACCCCGTCAACCTTGACAAAAATTGATTGTCTTCATACTGTAGGCCTATGCCGTTATCCCGAAAAAGGAAAATCATCATCGAAATTTTCATCGGCGCCTGTATATGTATAGCCCTCTGTGTAGGAATTGGTATGGGCGTCGCCCTGGCACAGATGAAGAATATAGACGTCCGGGCCGATCTCCAGGAGTACGAGATGGCCCTTCCCACCCAGGTTTTAGACAGGAACGGGCTCCTGATAACGGAGATCTTTGCCGAAGAAAAGCGGGATATCGTACCCATCGACGAGCTGCCCAAACACCTTATCTACGCGCTTATCAGCCGGGAGGATAAAAATTTTTATAAACACAAGGGACTGGATATATTCCAGGTATTCCGAGCGGCTTTTAACATTGTTACCGGACGATATTTTTCCGGTTTCAGTACTCTGACTATGCAGGTTGCCGGAGCACATTACGCCGATCGCACGAAAATCACAATACAACGAAAATTAAAGGAAATATGGTACGCCTTTCTCCTGGAAAAAAGCCTGACAAAGGACGAGATCCTCGAAATATACATAAACGAGGTGTACTTCGGTCATAATACCTACGGAGTGGAAGCGGCAAGCCAATTCTATTTCGGACATTCCGCCCGGGATATAACCCTCGCCGAATCGGCGATTTTGGTTATTCAGCTGGCAAGCCCGGCTCTCTATTCGCCGATAAATCACCCTGAGAGGGCCAGGGAACGTCAGAAGGACGTTCTCGACTATATGGTGGAACTGGGATACGCCGACCGGGAAGAGGCCGATATCTCCTTTCAGAACTACTGGCGGAATTACGACTACTCCCGATCAAATATCGCCAGTGCCTATTACGACAACGACAGCAAAGCCCCATACTTCAGCGAGTATGTGCGCCTCCAGCTAAACGACATGTTGTATGGAGCGGTGGACATAAACCGTGACGGGTACATTGTCCATACCACCTTGGACCTGCGCTATCAGGAGATTGCACAGAAATATATGGACGAGGGTTACCGGGACATCAATACGCAATACCGATCTATCGCCAACGAACGTCTCGAAATAGTCGACAGTGAATACGTCCCCATAATCGACATGCTCGCCCTTGCCTTCAATCTGGAAGAAATCAAGGTGGCCGGTGCCAAGAAACGTGCCGAAGCCATGGACTACTTCTATCAGACACTGAATCCCAGTCTCGATGTTCTGTCAGATCTCTTCGGCATCGATGAGCTCGCCATGATGAGCAGCTTTGCCTACAAGCAGGAAAAACAGAAGACGAAGCGCACCACCGTTGAGGGTGCCTTGATTACCATCGAAAACAACACCGGTCACATTCTTGCCATGGTGGGGGGCAGCGATTTCGAGACAAAACAGTACAACCGGGCAGTGGACGCCAAGGTCCAACCCGGGTCTTCCTTTAAACCCTTGTATTACTCCGCGGCAATTTCTTCCCGAAAATTTACCACCGCCACCCGGTTGTATGACGGCCCCATCGTCTTCTACGACGAAGACGGTAATGTATATGAACCCCTCAATTACCTCGGGGATTGGCAGGGTTCCGTCCTCCTGCGATACGCTCTGGCCACATCCATGAACGTCCCGTCGCTCCAGGTGCTCGAGGGGGTCGGGTTCGATGCGGCAATCGACCGGGCATCCAGGATGCTCGGAATGACGGAATTCAGGAATAACGAAATTCTCTTTCCCCACGGATACCCCCTGGGCCTAGGTGTAACGGCCCTGGCGCCCATCAACATGGCCAGGGCTTTTGCCGTGTTCCCCAGCCAGGGCCGGGAAGTAGAACCCATCGCCATCATAACCGTGGAAGACAGGGAGGGAAATATCATCCTGGAACCCGAGAAGGACAGGATTCGGGAAGCCCAGCGGGAGGATAATTCGCAGATTATGACGCCGCAGGTCGCCTATATCATGACGGACATCCTCCAGAGTACCGTTGAGTACGGGACCCTTGCCAACCGCCGCCGGTTTGTCGGCGGCTTCGACGGAATGCCCATGGCAGGGAAGACCGGGACAACCCAGAACTGGGGAGACGCCTGGACCGTCGGATTTTCACCATATATGACCACCGCCGTATGGTTCGGTTTCGATACACCGGGGATGTCCCTAGGACGGTATCTTACCGGAGCAACCGCAGCAGGACCTATCTGGGCTCAGTATATGAAAGAGGTTCATGCCAATCTCCCCCGAAAAGATTTCCCTGAACCGGATACCGGTCTGATCAGGGTCCGGGTATGCGCCGTTTCAGGCCTGCTGCCTACAAACGACTGCAACGAAGGCACCATCGAAGAAGTATTTCTGACCGGTACCGAGCCCAAAAGAGCATGCAACATTCACAGGTTCGAAAAAGAGCGTGATCAGCAGTTGCTTCGCAAACTCGAAGATAATCTTCTCATTGAGGATATCCCCACCAGGGAATACGACCTGGACCTCGACCTTGATTTCGACTTCGAGGATGAAAAAACCCATCCTGATACGGAAGTCCGGGGAGCGGAGGAGGATTACAATCCATTACTGGATTGATAACCGGTAAACCAAGGATGCCGGAAAGGTTTTAAAACGGTATGACGATTCAAATTAAAATAGACGATATCATCGTCAGGAAGCGAATCAGGAAGGACCTCGGCGACCTTACCCAGTTAACGGAAAGCATACGAAAACACGGTCTGATAAACCCTATCGTAGTAAATACAAAAAATGAACTCGTGGCGGGCGAACGCCGGCTGGAGTCGGTGAAACGTCTCGGATGGCAGACCGTGCCTGCGCATGTGGTCAACGATATTAATGAACTTGAAAAGATAGAGATTGAACTGGACGAAAACATCCACCGCCGCAACCTGTCGGCGGATGAACTGGCCGACGCGTTCTCCCTCCTGGAAAAACTCCGGAACCCGAACTTTTTCCGACGGATCCGGCGGGCCATTGTCCGTTTTTTCAAGCGACTTTTCAGAAAGATTTAATCCGTCTCTTCCAGTGTTTCGCTTTTCAGGACACGTACATCCCCGTCTTCCGACTGTATCAAAATAGTATCGGCCACCGGCTTTATGTAAGAATAGGCAGCAACAGGATCAGTCGATCGGTCCGCCAGAACCAGTTCTTCGTCGAAGCGGCCCAGATATACATTACCTGAGGATATAACGGCCGCATAGAAACCGTCTTCCGTTACCGCGATATTGGAATCCCTGTGGACCCTTTCGGTCCCCCTGTCTACCACTTCGAGGGTTTCACCGTCCACCAGTAAAATCGTCACAAAATCTTCGGAGTCTCTGCCTATCAGAAGCATGTCTCCGCGGTATTCGACAAAACTCCTGCCGAGAACGGTCAAAGCCTCGGCCCGGCCCTTGATATTGCCGGATACAGGATCAACCCTCACCAGGGTTCCTTCCAGGGCACCTCCCCTTTCAGTATAGATCATGAACATGGTACCGGCTTCGGGCGTCCGATCTACCGGAGCGGCCGTTTCTGCTATCAAGGCTTTCTCGTCCTCGGCGATCCGCGCCCGTTCTTCCAGTATACGTTCTACCCGTTTTTCCTGCTCTTTTTCTTCCCCTTCAAGCTCTTGCCGGCGCTCTTCGGTTGCCGCCAGTTCGTCACGGGTCTCCTCGAGCTCCCTTTCCAGCTCTCCATCCGCGCCGGGACCCTCTTCTTCCGCCCGGGCTATCTGTTCTTCCAGGTCTTTTTCCTTTTCACGGAGTTGGGCTTGTTCCTGCTCCAGGACTTCCTGTTCACGGGTAATCCGTTCCTGCTCGGCTTCGGCTTCATCTTCACGGAGTTCCACCATTCCCTTCCGTTGTTCTATCCCCCGGTCTTCATCTTCCCGCATCTTTTCGATAACCTCATCGGTGGAAATTTCTTCCGAAGACACGGTACCCGGGCCTCCTCGTTCGGCGTCGCCGGTAAGGGGTATGAGCATCATAGTGTTCCCGGCCCATTCATCATATCGGGTAGATATTCCGACCTTTTCGGGTTCGAGATGCCCGAGAACGGTGGCGGAGTACTTCGAAGAAATAGTATCCATGTCCCCGCGAAAGACCGCGTTATATACCGTTGCAAACTCGGCTATGAGAAATGCCCTGTCGAACTCGTAGTCGTAAGCCGAGGATAGATATCCGGCTAGGATTCTGCGGAGATTACGGATATGGTCCACACCTGCTCCGGAACCAATGATAAAGATATCCGCCGGCATGCCGGCTTCGTCTTCCGGCCCCACGGCGTGTATAACGGAATACTTATCGTGGTAGGTAAAAACACCGGAAGCGCCGATAAACTGGGCACCCATGGTCCGTCCGATGCTTATTATTTCATTCCTGGTATTTATAACCGTATGAGGACCTTCATAGTTCAAGAATTCCACGGCACCCGGTTCAACTATTCCCAGCTCTTCCCTGTCAACCTCTATCCCCGAAACCAGGACAAGGGGGAACATCAGAAGAGAACAGATGAAAAGTGATATCCGTTTCATAATGCCTCCATGTCTATAGTAACCTGTTTGGAAAAAAAGTCCAATCATTTTCCCATATTAAACAGGAGCCGGGAAGCCCGTCGGCGAAGTTCCGCCGGGTAGTCGCCCCTGAATATACTCAGGCAGAGGGACAGGGCACTCTCGGAGGGTATATTCCCATTATAACGAATGATCCTTTCCATGGCGTCAAGAGAAGCCGATGCCTGCCGCGGATCGTTACCACCCCCCTCTTGCAAAATCCGATATATCCCGTCCGTTACACTGCCCCCCGGGTCATACCCGAGAGTACCGAGGGTTGATATGATTGCCGCCGATACAAGGGGTTCCCACTCCAGTGCTAGGAGCGCCATAAGGAATTCCCATGTATCGAGTTTTCCATATCTGCCCAAGAGACGGACCGCCCTTTCACGGACAAAGGGGAAATCGTTCATTAAGTGTTTACCCAGGTAGATCGGGCGCATAACCGCCCCGCCGGCCAGTATTTTCAGAATTTCTTCTGTATAAGGGGGGATGGATTCCGGGGGAGACTCCACGGTCAGCAGCTCGAAATCTCTCAGTATCTGCTCCATACGGGTCCTGTTGACACCCTCCGCCACCTCCTTCATGTACCTGTAATCCACCGACCCAGGGTTCAAGGGCATATCTTCAGCCAACGCCCTGCCGTGGCCGAATACGACCGGGCTGCCGCATGCCGTGGCCTGAGACGGGGAAAGGCAGGTGACAATCCAGTTTTCACCCCCGTGGAGCACAAGATTCTCGGGACCCGGTGCGTATGTCCCTCTCCCCAGATGTACCTTCAGCGAATGCAGAAGAGTACCCTCATGATCGAGAATTTCAAGCCCTGCCGAATTGAACAGGATGGTATTGTCGCCGCAACCGCCGAGTTCGGGGGTGTTTCCTGACTGTATCGAGCGGCTCCACAATTCTTCACCATCAATCGACAGGCAGCGAAGGGTTTTTCGCCCGGTACATATGTACAATCTCTGTGAATCCCTGAAGAGGACCTCCACCCCGCCGGTATAGGATATATTCCATACCAGCCTTCCTTGTTCATTGAGCAGAAAAACCGTGCCGTAGGCGGTTCCACAGGCCACGCCTCCCGCCGCGGGAAAGGGAGACGACGGGCTGCCGGCGGTCAGGAAACACCAGAGTTCATTGCCGTACAGGTCGAAGGCCCTGAGATATCCGTTATCCTGTGGAACAAGCAGAACGGCGTCTTCCGAAAGAACCGGTACGGCCGAAGGTGCCGCCCCGAGGTTTTTACGCCAGAGGAGAAACCCGTTATGGGACCATGCGGAAAGCACCCCACCTTCGGTACAGGTAATGAGAGTACCGTTCTCTGCGGTAAGGGGTGGTCCGGCGGGCCGTCCTCCCGTCTCGCCTTCCCAGATCAGTCCACCCGCGGGATTATAGGCCCGTACTGTGCCGGAACGGTCGATGATGTACAGGTTTCCGTCCGCCCCCGCCGCAACCCCTGCACCGGGGCGAAACCCCAGGTCCCTCCTCCATAGAAGGGTCCCCGATCTGTCCATGGTATAGAGATACCGATCTTCGGAAACAAAGGCTATTGCCCCTGTGCCGGTGGTAAGCGGGGCACCGACGATTCTACCCCCGGTGGGGTATTGCCAGAGGACATGTTCCTCCTCCGCCAAGGCAGGCTCCGCCCCCCACAGGGACAGGAGGATGAGTAATACACATACGCACGGAAGACCGTTCTCACGGTTATTTCTTGAAATCCCTGACAATGGCGCTTATATCACTTCGGTCGGCATCCGATCGGCGCTCGAAAGCCAACTCCTGGTTGGCCTCCTTCAGCTACTTTAAAAGACTGTAGATTATTATCATTAAAATATTGTTCCCCGCGACCGGATGCTCCTTGATAAAATTCATCATCGTGTTTGTCCTGAATAGTATTCATACTCAGCCTCGGGAATAATTGTAATCTTCCCGGCGGAGATAATCAACATACCCCGCCCCA
>CAYPIQ010000034.1:0-29920 GCA_964410865.1 uncultured Spirochaetales bacterium
AAGGACCAGGTGATCTCCGAGCATGATTGCCCCGTGTACATCGTGGGTAACAAAGATGCCCGTTCTCATGTCATTACGCCGGAGCCCGTCGAAAACCCTGACCGGGGAAATTTTCCCGCCCGGATTCCTGCCGGTATGAAGGTCGAATTACTCCATGGATCCATCCTTCAGTTATGCGTGTAGTATAACTCTAAAATAACGTTTTTTACCCGCCTTGAGAAGGATTTCACCGTCGTTGACGTAGGAATTATCAATGAGTGTATCGATGGAGGTGATTTTTTCACCTCCCACCACCGCGCCCCCCTGCTGGACCAGCCGACGGGCTTCTCCCTTTGATGCCACAAGACCGGTGAGCGCGTACAGGTCTAGGACATTCATGCCGTTTTCTATTTCCTCCTGCCGGACCGACACCGAGGGGATACCCGACCGGTCTCCGGTTCTCCTGTCGCCCGCAAAGGCTGCTTTAGCCGCGGCACGGGCTTTTTCCGCAGCCTCTTCGCCGTGCAGGAGCTTTGTCACCTCGTAGGCGAGGATGTCCTTGGCTTCGTTAATAGCCCGGTCTTTCCTCGAACCGAGCTCCCGGCATTCCACGGCGGGGAGAAAGGTAAACATAAGAAAGAGTTTTTCCACATCTTCGTCGGGAACGTTTCGCCAGTACTGGTAGAAATCGTACACCGGCGTCAATTCCGGGTCGAGAAACAGGGCCCCCTTCTCGGTCTTCCCCATCTTTTTCCCGTCACTCCGGGTCACCAGGGGAAAGGTGAGACCCACAACATCTGCTCCCTCCATACGCCGGATCAGTTCCTTCCCGGCAACGATATTCCCCCACTGGTCGTCACCGCCGATCTGCATAAGACAATTGTACCGCCGGTACAGTTCCAGGAAGTCGTAGGACTGCAACAGCTGGTAGTTGAATTCGATAAAGGACAAACCTTTCTCGAGACGCTGCCTGTAGGACTCGAAGGTCAGCATCCTGTTGACGCTGAAGTGCCTGCCGATGTCCCTCAAAAAATCGATGTAATTAAGGGGTGCGAGCCAATCCGCGTTATTGAGGAGGAGTGCCCCTCCCTCCGGTGAAAAATCTATCAGTTTCGCAACCTGCTTTTTCTGACTTTCCACGTTTGCGTTGATCTCGTCGATCGACAGCATCCGTCGCATTTCCGTCTTGCCCGAGGGATCCCCTATCCTCGCCGTTCCCCCTCCCATGAGGATAATCGGCAGGTGTCCGGCTTTCTGAAGGTGGGCCGACGCGTATACCGGTACCAGGTGTCCCACATGGAGAGAGGGCCCGGTGGGATCGAGCCCTACGTAAAACCGGACAGGTCCTTCATCGAGTTTCCTGTCTAAAAGGACTTCATCCGTACACTGCCGGAAAAAGCCCCGCTCTTTCAGTGTTTTCAGTGCTTCGTTCATGACTTCGATCCGATCCTTTTGTATTCTTGTATCGCCGTGGTTATTGTAGCCGAGAGATTCTTTACCGGGACCCGTATCTGCTCCATGGAATCTCTATACCGCAGGGTGACGGTGTCGTCGTCCATGGTCTGGTAATCCACGGTAACGCAGAAAGGAGTTCCGATTTCATCCTGCCGGCGGTACCGCCTGCCTATCGCTCCGCCCTGATCGTAAAAGGTGGAAAAATTCTCCCGGAGGGATTTCTCGATCTCCATGGCGCGTTCGGCAAGGCCGTCCTTTTTTACCAGGGGGAAAACTCCCACGGTAATCGGGGCAACGGTCGGGTGGAAACGCAGAACCGTCCTGGTATCTCCCTCCACCTCTTCCTCGTCGTAGGCATCCGCTAAAACCGTCAATACCGTACGGGTGAGCCCCGCCGAAGTCTCGATGACGTAGGGTATATAACGTTCACGGGTCTGGTCGTCCAGCCATGTCAGGTCCTTGCCCGAGAATTCCATGTGGCGCCGGAGATCGTAGTCCGTTCTGTTATGGATCCCCTCGAGTTCCTTCCAGCCGAAGGGGAACTCATACTCGATATCAAAGGCGTCCTTGGCGTAATGCGCCAATTCATCCGGACCATGCCGGTGGAAACGGAGGCGTTCCGGCCGGATCCCGAGTTTGAGATAATAATCCCAGCGTACTTTTTTCCAGTACTCGAACCATTCGTCGTCTTCCTTCGGATCAATGAAAAACTGCATTTCCATCTGTTCGAATTCACAGGTCCGAAAGATGAAATTCTTTGTGGTGATTTCGTTTCTGAAAGCCTTTCCGATCTGCGCTATACCGAAGGGAATCTTTACCCGGCTCGATTGGGTCACATTTTTAAAGTTGACATATATGCCCTGGGCGGTTTCCGGACGCAAAAATACAACAGACCCGTCGTCTTCCACCGGACCGATGTGTGTTTTGAACATGAGGTTGAACTGCCGGGGGTCGGTCAGCTCTCCGCCGCATTCGGGACAGGTTTTCGAGATCCTGTTTGCCTCCGGCAGGTTGTCTTCACGAAACCGCTGTTTGCACTTCCTGCAGTCTACCAGGGGGTCCGAAAAATTCTCCACATGACCGGAGGCCTCCCATACCCTGGGATGCATCATAATGGCGGCATCTATACCGACAATATTGTCGTTCAGCCGGGTCATCTCCTTCCACCAGAAGTCGCGCACCCTGTTCTTCAACTCCACCCCCATGGGGCCGTAATCCCAGGCGGAGGAAAGTCCACCGTAGATCTCGCTGGATTGGAATATGAACCCCCTACGTTTACAGAGGGATACTATTTTGTCCATTGTCGTGTTTTCAGCCATATGTTTTTCCTTGTTTTAGGAGGCCTTCGTGTCGGCCAGTATCTTTTTTGCCCGAATAAGGCGCTTTTTTGATTCTTCCACACCCAGTATCCTTACCGAACCCAGAAGAGGCGGGGATACGGTAGTCCCGGTAATGGCCACCCTGGCGGGCATCATAAAATCACCCAATTTTACCCCCAGTTCTTCGGCGGCGTTACGGAGAATTTCTTCGCTCTCCTCCTCGGATCTTTCCTCGAAACCCTCCAGGCAGTTAACAAAGGCTTGCAGCACTTTACCCGTTTTTTCCCGATCGATCCGTTTGGGTACAAGGTCCTCCACCCGGAGCTCCGGCGGTGTTTCCGAGAAGAAAAAAGAGATCATACCGGGCGCATCGGCCAGTTTTTTCAGCCGCTCCTGGATGAGAGGTATAATACGGTTTATTTTTTCCTGCTCCGCCGTCGAAGGCGGTGAGCTAATCACCCCCGCTCCGCACAGGAAGGGTACGAGCCGCTCTTTCAGGTCCTCCGGGTCGAGGGATCGGATATACTGACCGTTGAACCAGTCGAGCTTTTTGTAGTCGAACACCCCCGGCGCTTTGTTTAATTTATCCAGAGTAAATATCTTTTCCAGTTCTTCCCGCTTGAAAAATTCCCGGGAATCATCGTATGACCACCCTATTAAGGACATGTAATTGATCAGTGCCTCCGGAAGGTATCCGGCCGTCCGGAATTCACGCATGCTCGTTGCTCCGTGCCGTTTCGAGAGCTTGGAACCGTCTTTTCCCAGCACCATGGGCAGGTGGTAATACTCCGGCGGCTCCCATCCGAAGGCTTTGTACATGAGAAGATGAAGGGGTCCCGAAGGCAGCCATTCCTGGGCCCGCATAATGTGGGTAATGCCCATCAGGTGATCGTCGACAACATTGGCCAGGTGGTAGGTCGGAAAACCGTCCGATTTCAGGATAACCGGGTCCGGATTGATATCGATGTTATCCCTTTTAACCTTACCCAGGAGATTGTCGTTAAACTCCGTGGTTCCGGACAAGGGAACCTTAAAACGTATAACCGGTTGTATACCGGAAGCGGCGGCTGCCCGCCGTTCCTGGTCGTTCAGGTCCCTGCACCGGCGATCATAACCTATTACCTTTTTTTTCTCCCTCTTCTGCCGCTCCCGTACCTCCGCGAGGCGTTCCGAAGTACACCAGCAGTAA
The DNA here is from genome assembly GCA_964410865.1 of uncultured Spirochaetales bacterium. Lineage (GTDB taxonomy): Bacteria > Spirochaetota > Spirochaetia > JAFGDJ01 > JAFGDJ01 > JAFGDJ01. Next base: position 3,943 of record CAYPIQ010000034.1, read on the forward strand.
TAAGCCTGTCCTTTTTCAACCAGCTCTTCGGCGTACCTGCGATAGAGGTCCATCCTTTCAGACTGGATATACGGTCCGTAATCACCCCCGGAGACCGGCCCTTCGTCCCAGGTGAGCCCTAACCACGAGAGGGTGTCGTATATATCCGCCAGGTATTCCTCCCGGAAACGATCGCGGTCCGTGTCCTCGATACGCAAAATAAATGAACCTCCCTGTGAACGGGCGAATAGATAGTTGAAGAGGGCTGTTCTCACATTACCAATGTGAAGAAACCCCGTTGGTGACGGAGCATAGCGTACGCGGACGTTCATAGCTGATCCTTTCTATAAGAAGTAGTCGACTGCCGCATTATACGGCTGCCACGGAGGGGGGTCAAGGCGTGTGACGGTGTGAGTGTGAAGGATCAGTGGAAGGGGAAATTCGGTCACCGTCCACTTCTTCTCCCGGCCACAGCCAGAGTTTCGCGTCTTCTATCAGCCGCGACAGGACAAGGATGAGATAATTGTCGGATTTTTTCCGTTTTTCAGCATCCAGATCGGCCGGACTGCATTTTGTCCTTAGTTCTTTCTTACCGTTTTCAACAAACTCTTCCGAAGGCGCTTCCCCGCACCCGGAAAGCAGGTACAGTGCCAGGAGTCTCAGGAGATTTTCCTTGGAGGATGAAAAAATCGAGGTGAGCTCCTCCTGTGCCCTGGTATTCTTACCGGAGAGCAATACGGCGAAGGCGTGACACCAGAGTATCCAGTAGTGGTCCCTTCCCCCGGTATCGAGATATGTCCCGTAATACTTCTCCATCGCACCGGCATCCTGCTCTACCATGTAGGGGAGTCCGAAGGCCAAAACATTCTTTGCGATAAGGCGCTCTTTTTTCTCCCCGACCTTCGATTCTAGTTTCTTGATATCCATGACTTTGCCGCATATCAGGCTGGACTGAATATAGAGCCTGACATACTGATTTCTTATCCGTCCCCTTTCAAAAATTTCCGTTTCAAGGTATTCTTTGAGCTTCGGCCATTCCTCCCTGTCCAGCAGGGTGAAGAGTTTCCAGTTTTTTATAAAAAAGATGTTGATGGCTGCAAGGATGACAAGGAAAATGACGGCCAAATACCAGCTTCTGCTCCAGAACATCAGGCTGAATTCCCTGCCCAGGACAAAAAAGGGCATGAGAAAGATAATAAGAAACGATCCGAGAATAACAGCGTTAAACAGAATAAAAATTGCCTTTAATTTCATCGGAGAAACTCCTATAATATACTATATGAAGTGTAAAGGATTTATAATCACGGGGTCAACGGATAACTTATGAATAAAATTTCGATAGACAGTCTTCCGGAAAACGCATATATTAACGCTCCGGTATATCTCGATGAAAAATACATTCTTCTTTGTCCGGATATTCCGGTAGGAACGGATATGATCAACCGCCTGAGAAAATGGGGGTTTACCCATGTCCTGTCCAGCGGCGCCCTGAGCGAGGCCCCCCCCAAAGGTATTGCCCAGTCTCCAGAGAACACCGGGCAGACCGGAGTACTCGAAAGCAGCCTCAAGGAAGCCGAAGAACAGAAAACCGCCGGGGAACGATTCCACGGGTATAACGCCTATATGGATACCGTCTTCAGTCGATTCAGGGAAAAGAATGAACTCCGCCTTAACGATATCACCGACAAGCTCAAGGAAATCATATCCGATCTGAAAAACTACCGCCGCTTTATGCTGGCTATGATCTCGACTGAAAACGGTAACGCTTCCTACAACGCTTCGCACTCCATCAAGACCACGATTCTTGCCGTTGCCATAGGCGAGGTACTCAAGCTCGCTCCGCATAAAATAATCGACCTCGGCTTAGCCGCGATGCTCCACCGGATAGGTATGATGAAGATACCCGAATCGATATACATGAAGACCGGGCCACTCTCTCCTCAGGAAAAAAAGACGATTTTCGCCCATCCTGTCCTCGGTTTCCGCATTTTGAGAGAATACGGTTTCCCCGCATCGGTGGCGGTAGCCGTACTCGAACAAAACGAAAGGCTTGACGGATCGGGGTATCCCAGGGGTATTACGGGGGATAAAATTTCTTACTACGGCCGCATACTAACCGTTGCCGGCAACTACTGCGCCGCAGTTTCGCAAAGACCTTATAAAAACGAACTGGACGGACATTCCGGTATCGTGGACCTGCTCAAAGGGATGGGCAAGCAGTATGACGAACACGTGCTGCGGGGGCTGGTATTCGTCATGTCCGTGTATCCCATGGGAACCTTTGTCCTTCTCTCGAACAATGCAAAGGGCCTGGTAATCAAAACGGACCTTGAAAACCCTAAATATCCCACCCTTCGCCTGCTTACAAACGAAAAAGGTATTCCCTATGCCGAAAAACCGATCTTTCAAACAGGAGAAAACGAAGAGATCAAGATCGTCCGATCCCTGAACAGGGAAGAAGTAGAAGAACTGAAAGAATATCTTCATTCATGAACGAAGTACACATCACCCTCCCCTCCGGAACGAGCAGAACCGTTCCCGCGGGAACACGAATAGAATCAATATTCAAAGATAATAAAGACGAGTTCAGCGCCGTACCTATCGCCGCACTGGTTAACAACGAGCTCACGAGCTTGTCCTTCAAGGTCAGCGTAAATTCTACCTTGAAACCCGTTTTTATCGGTGAGGAACTGGGAATGCGGATTTACCGCCGGACTCTCTCTTTCCTCCTGGCCCTGGCAAGTAACGAGGTCTTCCCCCGTCGGCGGCTCATTATCGGCCATGCCATGGGAAAGGGCTATTTTTACTATTATGACGGTTTACTGGAAGTCCCGGAAGAGGATATTGTAGCCCTGGATACAAGAATGAAGGAGTATATACAAAAGGACCTGCCTATACATCGAAAGGTTATCTCATATAAGGACGCCATCGATCATTTCTCGCAGGACCCGGATAATACCACGGCTTTACTGCTTTCATTCCGGAACGAGTCAAAGATACCCGTATATGTCTGCGGAGACTTTATGGATGTATCCTTCGATCCGATGGTACCCCGAACGGGGCTTCTTCACCTCTTCGAGCTGCGTAAATACGGGCACGGATTCCTTCTCAGATATCCGAGTTCTTCGCGGCCCGACAGGCTCGGCCCTTTTAAGGACGACCCGCTTCTTTTTTCCATCTACCAGGAATACAAAGCCTGGGGAAAGATACTGAACGTGAACTGTGCCGGAAAACTGAACCAGCTCACCTCCACCGGGGACATCCTGGAGTTCATCCGGGTCGCCGAAGCGCTGCATGATAAAAAAATATCCGAAATTGCCGACAGAATAGCGGAACGACGGAGCGATGTTCGCCTAGTTCTGATAGCCGGACCTTCATCCTCCGGTAAAACAACCTTTACCAAGAAACTATCGATTCAGTTACGGGTTCTCGGTTTCAACCCTCTTGCCATATCATTGGATGACTATTTTATTCCCCGGGAAGAGACCCCCCTTGATTCCGACGGCAAACCGGATTTTGAATCTATAGGTGCCATTGATGTTCCCCTGTTAAACGACCATCTTAACCGCCTGTTCAACGGAGAAGAGGTGAACATACCCGTATACGACTTCAAACTGGGAAACAGGAAGGCGGAAGGCCGTAAATTACATATGGAACGGCGGAATATTATCCTCATGGAGGGAATCCACGGTCTTAACAAGAGTCTTACGGGAAAAATAGACGACAAGAAAAAATATTATATCTACGTGTCGGCCCTCACACAGCTCAATGTGGACGACCGCAACCGTATATCCACCACCGATAACCGCCTGCTGCGGCGGATTGTACGGGATTACCAGTTTAGGGGGCACGATGCCCTGAAGACCCTTGATATGTGGCCCTCCGTCCGCCGGGGTGAGGATAAGAATATCTTTCCTTTCCAGAATAATGCGGACTCCGCATTCAATTCCGCCCTGGATTACGAGTTACCGGTACTGAAAGGACTCGTCGAACCCATGCTGCGTTGTGTAAAACCTACCGACGGCAATTACACCGAAGCCCTCAGACTACTGAAGTTTCTGAACAACTTTGTGCCGATACCTGCAAAGTTTGTACCACCTACATCAATCCTCAGGGAATTTATTGGGGATTCGGGGTTTAAATACTAGGAGTATCGAAATGCTCTGACAGGTGTTTATACACGGAAAGCGCATATAAAGGGCCAGGCCATGTAGAGCGAGAAGAGCATAATAAACAGGTAAGAAGCCACCTCCAGGCCCACGGAAATTCTTCTGATGGTCTCTTGCCTGGCTTTTAACCGGTAAAACAGCCCTTCCCTGCCGGCGTAAGCCAGATACCCCGCAGCCGAGATAACAACCCCCATTCCCAGGGACATACTTAGTACTCCCAGAACGCCCAGCAACGGTACATCCAGGGAAAGGGCAAAGACCAGCAGCATGGTGGCTCCGGGACAGGGTATAAGGCTAGAAACCGCCAGCATAGAGTACAAACTGCCTCCCGGTCTGCCTACATGCTGGTGTACATGCTTACGCTTCACCCATGTTCGCACGAGAAGATACAGGGAACATACCGCGAGGACAAGAAATGTGATTCCCTGCATGTACACCCCCGCCCTGTCCGCGGCCATGGAAACCTTCAGCCCCCGGCCGGCCACGTAAAAAATCCCTATCAGTGCCATTGCAGTTCCGGCATGAATCCCCGCTGCCAGGAACCCCGCCGCAGCCGGTTCGAACCACCGGGACGAACGCCCCAAAAAAAGGGAAAACACAATTGTTTTCCTGTGTCCCGGGCCTGCTCCATGGAAAAGGCCGTATAGAAAAGCCGCTGCGGCAAAGGTTATGAACATGGATGGAGAGGGGTTATCACGGAGAGCGGACATTACATCGGCCGTTTTTTCCCGGAAGTCGAACTGCAGATCGGCCAGTGCCCCGGTGGCTCCTTCCGCCGGAGGGCGCACGGCCGGAGCTTCTCCTTCACCGCCCAGAAAGGGATTTTGGGACCGGAGGTGCTCAACCGGGGATAAGAGAAAAATGGTTAAAAGAAGATATCTTATGTAGTGATTATTCTTTAAAAAAGACATGGACCTCTTCAGGATACGCGGTTTCGAGACCGGGTTTCCACCTATCATAGGTGGTTGTATCACCGGCCGCTCCCATGGGATCGTAGTAAACCGGAAAACTCTTGTTTTCTATCAACTCGTATTCCGGCATAGGCCCCTCCGTCTGATGCAGGGCAACCGGATCATCCCGATACCGGACGGCGCAGAAATATGTCGGATCGAATACACTGATGCAGAAATCCTTAGTAAGTCCGAGATCCTCTACCGGAACGTAAAAATTGTAAAAGACCTGCCCCTGTTCCTGTCTTACCGAGAAATCGGTAACATTCCGCGGCCTGGCGCGTGTATTTCCTTTCCGGAAATAGAGGAAATACCCGTACTTCTCGAGATTAATAAACGCAAAATTGTACACCTCTTTGGTTTCATCAGCATTAAACAGACCGTCATTGTTCAGATCGAAATCATCAAGTATCGACCGGCTGAAAAACCTGTCGAAACCCCAGTCTACCCTGATACCGGTGCATGCATACCCGGTAAAGTCACACTCTATCCTTGTAAGCAGCAGCATGTGGGGATGGGTATACGCAGGCGCGCCGAAAGATAGGAAAAGAGCAATCAGGAGCAGTCGCTTAATCATACCGCTACTGTAAACCAAATCCGGGTTCCTTCGCAACATCGTTGCACGCTCCCGCTTGCATTTATGCTCGGGAATTACTATGCTTACAGTATAATGGACCTGAAAGATTCCGCCTTCGCGGAACATATACTGGATGAAGTTCCAATATCTATCTGGGTGGAAGATTTCACCTATCCAAAGCGGCGGATAGAAAAGCTGAAGCAAGAGGGCATCACGGATTTCAGGGCTTACATGGATGCACATCCTGAATTTGTACAGGACTGTCTGAAGAACACCGAGGTCCTGTACGTAAACAAGGAAACCATACGACTTACCCATGCCGGAACCAAGGATGATCTCACCTGTCCATTAATCGAACATCTCGCGGCGGAATCACTCCCGGTGTACAGGGATGAGCTCCTTCTCATCGCGGAAGACCGTACTTCCATGGAAATGGAATTCCCGGCCAGGACCATTGACGGTGAAAGCCTAACTATCAACTTCAGGATGTCTATTCCCCCCATTCCGGAAGAGCAGCATCGTACACTGATACTGATATCCATGCTCGATATAACCAGAAGGGTACATGCAGAAAAGAACCTCCGGGATTCCCTGGAAGAAAAGGAAGTCCTTCTCAAGGAGATACACCACCGGGTAAAAAACAACCTCTCACTGATAAACAGCCTTATCAGACTCTTCGGTGCCGGTAAGCATTGGCCGGATATCGATGAAATTACAAACCGTATACAGGCAATATCGAGAATCCATGAAACCATCTACCGGAGCGATAACCTGTCCTCCGTCGATTTCGCGGAATACCTAGAAGAGATTGTCTCTTCATTTAAGGACCTATACATAGGTGAAAAAGCAGCTGACATCCGGCTGGATGTGGATCATGCCCTTTTGAATATCAATACGGCCGTTCCCCTCGGATTGATCCTGACGGAACTCGTTACCAACGCACAGAAGCACGCTTTTACGGACAGAAAACAACCGGGAACCATTGAAATATCTCTGAAAGAAAAGAACGGCAGGTATATCCTGGGGGTATCGGATAACGGAAAGGGTTTTGATCGCTCGGAGCTTACCGAAGACCGGGGACACCTGGGGTTTACCCTGGTAGAGGCGTTGACCGAACAGATCGGCGGAACCCTGGATTATAAAACAGTCCCCGGAACGACCTTTACCGTCACCTTTGATCAATCACCAGTCTAGACGCTCGATATTTCTCCGTGCCATGGATGTCCATGATCCGGTTCTGTTCTCCCTTTTTAATGACTCCTTTAGAATACGAAGATAGTGTTCCCTGGTAACGGTCTGCGCCCCGAGACGTGCCAGATGATCGGTGGGCAGCTGACAGTCCAGACAGTCAAAGTCTTCCGCTTCCAGGATTCGCGCCAGGACGATAAACGCCGCCTTCGAAGCATTGCTGATACGGGAAAACATGGATTCGCCGAAAAACATCCCGCCCAGGGAAATACCGTACAACCCACCTGCCAATCCATCCCCGGACCACACCTCGATGGAATGGGCCAACCCCCGCTGGTGCAGGGCGATGTACGCCTCCTGCATGTCCGGTGTTATCCAGGTGCCGTCCTGTCCGGGTCTCGGGATACGGGCGCAGGCTTCTATTACCCCCCTGAAATCCATGTCCATGGAATAATGGAACAGTCTTTTTCGCAACACCCGCCGCATGCTTCCGGAAATATGCTCCTTACCGGGAAAAAGAACACACCGCGGATCCGGACTCCACCAGTACAGGGGGTCCCCCTCGGAAAACCAGGGAAAGATTCCCTGGCTGTACGCGGATACCAGCATACCGGGAGATAGATTCCCGCCCAGGGCAACAATGCCCTCCGGAGTTGATTCCTCCGGGGGCGGAAACCGGAAGAATTCGTCCACTTCGAGGAAGGGGAAACGTGAATCAATCATCGACCCGGATGACAATATCCCCGTCTTTTAGTTCCACCACCGCCCGGCCTCCGCCGGCCAGGGAGCCGAAGAGTACCTCATCGACAAAAAACGGCTTAATACGGTTCTGAATAACCCGGGCGATATTCCTGGCACCGAATTCCCTGCTGTATCCTTCATCGGCTATTCTCTTCTTGACGTCCTCCGCTACTTCCAGGACCACACCATGCTGCTCCAGCTGATGCGCGAAAGCCCGCAGCTCCTTATCTACAACAGCCAGAACCACCTCTTCACTCAACGAGGAGAATCCCACAATACCGTCAAGGCGGTTCCTGAACTCCGGTGCAAAGGTCCGCTCAACGGCCTCTTTTACGGCGCCTTCAGAAATCCGCTCGCCACTGAAACCGATCAAGGGCTTCCCGAGATCCCTGGCTCCGGCGTTTGACGTCATTATGAGGATAACGTTCCGGAAATCGGCCTTTCTTCCCGCGTTATCGGTAAGGGTAGCGTAATCCATGATCTGAAGGAGAACGTTAAAAATATCCGGGTGCGCCTTTTCAACCTCATCGAGGAGTAGAACGGTGTGCGGGGTTTTTCTGATCTGGTCGGTAAGGAGTCCTCCCTCTTCATAGCCTACATATCCCGGGGGGGACCCGATGAGTCGAGCCACGGTATGCTTTTCCTGGTATTCACTCATATCGAAACGGGCAAGGGAAATTCCCAGAACATTGGAGAGTTGCCGGGCCAGCTCCGTCTTTCCGACGCCGGTGGGCCCGACAAAGAGGAATGAAGCAATAGGTTTCTCCGGCTCCCTGAATCCGGCCCTGCCCCGTTTGACCGCCTCCGCCACGGCATGAACGGCGTCGTCCTGCCCGAAGACCGCCGCCTTCAACTCCTCTTCCAGGTTTTTGAGTCGCTCCTTCTCCGAGGTGTTCACCGAACGTTCCGGAATACCGGCGATCCTTGCCACCACCATTTCGATAACATGCTCATCCACGGTCTGTACATCTTCCGAGGCCGGCTGTCTGAAGGCGGTCATTCTGAGGTAAGCCCCCGCTTCGTCCATGACGTCGATAGCCTTGTCCGGTAAATGGCGGTCGTTTATATACTGCTTCGACAATTCCACTGCGGAGCGCAGCGCCTCTTCCGTATATTCTACCGAATGATATTTTTCATATACCGATTTCAAGCCCGATAGGATGGTCAGGGTTTCTTCCACAGTGGTTTCCTGGATTTCTATCTTCTGGAACCGCCTGGAGAGGGCCCTGTCTTTCTCGAAATACTTTTTATATTCTTCATAGGTTGTGGAGCCGATACATCGCAGTTTACCCCGCTGCAAGGCAGGTTTTAAAAGGTTGGATGCATCCATGGAACCGCCGGACACCGCGCCCGCCCCTACCAGCGTGTGAATTTCATCGATAAAGAGAATCACCTTCTCCTGCTGCTCCAGTTCGTTGATGACCTGTTTAATCCGCTCTTCGAAATCTCCCCTGAAGCGCGTACCCGCCAGCAGGCTACCCATGTCGAGGGCGTACATCCGGTAGTTCTCGATCAATCCCGGAACATCCCCGGCCTGAAGAAGCTGCGCCACGCCCTCCGCCACCGCGGTCTTACCCACTCCGGCCTCGCCCACCAGGACAGGATTATTCTTCAACCGGCGACAGAGTACCTGCACCACCCTGTCCAGGACGGATTCCCGGCCGATGAGCGGCTCCAGGGCGCCCTCCGCTGCCAGGGCGGTTAGTTCCCGGGTGTAGAGCCCGAGGGCCGTTCGTTTTTTCTTTTTTTCGCGGATTTCCTCCGCCGCTCTTTCTTCATCCGGCTCCTGTACCGGCTCCCGGCCGGGTAAACCATGAGACACGGTTTCCAGGAGTCTCAGACGGGTTATACCGGCTTTTTTCAGGTAGTAAGAAGCAAAGGATTCCTTTTCATCAAAAATGGAAACCAGAAGGTCACCAACCTCGACGGTATCCTTGGAAGAACTCTGGGTATGAAAAACAGCCCGCCGGATAACCTCCTCCAGTCCCAGGGACTGAACAGGTTCCCGGTTTTTAATAATCGGTACCTGGGTTTCCAGGTGTTCCTCCAGGTCTTTCCGCAGCCCTTCCAGGTCACCCCCGGCCATATCGAGAATATATTCCCCCGTCTCGAAAAGCACGATGACGTAGAGGAGGTGTTCCGGCGTCAGATACTCGTGGCTCTTCTCTCTGGCGTCGAGATACGCCGCGTGGAGAAGCGTTTGTACATCATCATCTATTTTCATATCTCTAGGCTTTCTCGATAGTACATTTCAGAGGAAACTCTTCACTCCGCGCAAGCTGTTCCACCTGGGCCGTCTTTGTCCTGGCAATATCATAGGTATAAACGCCAACCTGTCCGCGGCCCTTCTTATGGACATCCATCATAATTTTCGTGGCTTCCACCAGGTTTTTATGAAAAACAGTACGGATAACCCGAACCACGAAATCCATGGTCGTGTAATGATCGTTGAGCAGGATAACCCGGTACATATCGGGCTCGTCGATTTCCTGTTCCGTTTCCTCCAAAATATCCGGATTATAGTATTCTTCATTACCCATGGGTTTTACTACCTCTCCTTCGAAAAATAATGAATTTTTCGAAAGCGTTCAACATATCCGCAGGTCTCCGGGAGATAAGGAGAAAAAAGAGCGTGGAAAATCGTAACCTTGCGGCAATGTTTGTTCAATCTGAGCCGGTCGTGGTAAATGGTACACCGATGAGTGGCCGTATCGAGAAACCGGCACGGAGCGGAATAATCGATATAGAGGGTCCCGTGTTTGCGGTATCTCTCGTAACAGCATTTTCCGCAACGTTTGCAATAGGACTCCCATTTCCATGACGGACGGTTAAAAAGGGAGAGTGAGAAAACCATACTAGAATTCAATCGGGGCAAAATATCCCGATCGCTCCCTGCCGCTCCTGGTGTAATAGTAGACCTGTATCTCCACGGGGATATATATCTTTCCGAATCCCCCGTCGCTCCCGGATGAGTATGCCAGGGTATACCGGCCTGTTTTCCGCCCGGATGCATCGGGAACAATATGCCCCACGCCTTCCGGCCTGTAGAGATGCATACATTCTCCCCCGGTTTCTTCCGCCAGATACATGAGCTCTCGGCTGATTGGTCCCCGGTTATCCACCACCACCGTGTAGAACACAATGCCGTTATTCCGCAGGTAATGCATCAGGTCGATAAGGTTGTAATTCCGGAAAGAGCCTTCCGGCACCTTACCGTCGGTTATAAAAACAACGGCTTTCGGCCCGCGGCCGGTTACAATCTCGGAAGCGGCCATACGCAATCCCTTATCAAAGGACCAGTTACCGCTGAAAGGGGCCGTGTCGATTCTCTTCCTGAGTACTTCCCCACCCTCACCGGTGGTGTATATAACCCGTGGATTGCCGTCGGTATGGACCAGCCTCATCCGGGTACCGCCGGGCATGCGAGAGATAATATCACTCAGAGCTTTGCGGATATCGGGTTTGTACTCTTCCATGGCGGAGGAACCCGCCAACAGAATGGAAACATCCGCCGGATTTGTCGTCCCCGTACCGACGAGTTCGATCTCCTTCACGGGATAATTATGTTCGGTCAACGCAAAATTGAGTTCTTCCAGTCCGATAAAGGGTGAACCGAGCCGGTCCTGTACCGTGATATCGACAAGAACCTCGGGGAATCCCGAAGCATCGATACGGTCTACCTGAACGTACAGCCCGCTGTAGAGGTTTGTCAGTTCGGAAAATGTAACAATCCGGTTTGCATCGAAATCAGTGGCCAGAATGTTCCCATTTGCGTCGAAAACCGCCTTGAGGTAACGTCCTGTGCCGGCTGTTTCTTCGGAAAGAACGGTCACATCTTCCCTGTCGATGGAATAGGAAACGATTCTTTCTCCATCCGCCACGAGAAATGTTCCGTCGCCGGCGGAGGATATACCTTCCGGATCCCGGAAGAGCCCCCTTCCGTGGGTATCGATATAATTACCGGAACCGTCGAATTCATAGACAACTTTTTTACTGTTGTCCGTTACGAACACATGGCCCTGCCACACCGCTATTCCGGCGGGCGAACTAAATCCCTCAAAGCCGGCGGACCTTTGCCCGAAGGCCAGGATAAAATTCCCCTCCAGGTCGAACTTGCATATGCGGCGGTTCCCGAAGTCCGATATATAGATAAAACCCAGCCCGTCCCCGCAGAGGTACTGAGGACCGATGAACTGGCCGTCGCCGCGACCTTTCTCACCAAAACGGAAAATCTCACCACCCTCGGGTGTACAGCGGGTAATTCTGTCTCCCTCGTATTCGGATATATAGAGATAACCGTTCTTTGCCGGATATACATCGAAGGGATGGTTAAAACTGTCTATTCCCCCTCGAAGCCTCTGTTTCAGACCGCCGTTTGCATTGAATTTGAGAATTTCGTTACTCGCAAAGGCGGCAACAAAAAATCCGCCGTCGTCGGCCGGCGCAAGGGAGGCAGGCCTTGAGAAGAGGGTGTAATCCTCGGTTCTTCCGTTGATTTTAGCAGCAACCACGTAACTCGGAGGAGGAGAAAGCTCACGACCTAAGCCGGACCGGGCCGACAATATGTCGATCCGGTTCTTGAGGACCGCCGATGCCTCATTATTCTCGTCCATTCGGTTCCAGATCGAGAGGGCCGTCTCGTTAAAACCCGACCGGTAATACGCGTACCCGAGCCATTCCCGTACCAGCGGCTGGTCCGATGTCCCGGACAGGGACCTTTCAAAGGCCCGGACGGCGTCGTTGAAACGTCCTTCATGATACGCCCTGACACCCCAGCGAAAATCGTCCGCCGAGGTCAAGGCGGCGTAATCTATACTCTGGGCGGGGATAGTCATGGAAATGAGAGCATACAACGATACCAGTAATACAGGTAAACCCTTCCGAATCCGTTTAATCACCCGGAGAGTATACACGAATCAGGCCAGGATATCTACCTTTCGGTTTTCGATGGGAAGAGAAATCTCACCACGAAGCCCCAGGTAGAGAATGGCCTTGATATCTTCGAGCTTGATAAGGTTCGGCTCCCTTACAGGCATCTCTTGGGGTGGGAGTGGCCGGATTTGTACTGTATTCACATGGTCCACACTCATAATCATTCTCCATGTACATTTTCGACCTTCTTAACGGCTATATTAAGTATTTTTTTACTTCTATTGTTGCCCTGATGCAGCCTTCGCCGCCTCTCCCAGGTGGCGTTGAATAATCGTGTTATCTGCGGCTTTATCCAGGGCCTGCTTGAGATAACCCCGGGCCTTTTCGGTATCTCCTGCTTTGAACAAGGCCCAGCCGAGAGAATCCAGGTACGCCGGGTTCTCCGGTACTTTTTCCACTGCACGGCTGCAGCAATCCACCGCCCTTCGCGTATCGATATTTTCTTCCGCCAGAATATATCCCAACGAATTCAGGGCGTTTGCATTTTCAGGATCCATATCCAGGGCTTTCTCCAGGTACTCTATGCTTTCCCCGGTATATCCCTGGGAATACGCCACATATGCTGCGGCGGCAAACACCTGGGGTGATTCGTAACCGCTTTCCAGTAGCTTGGATATTTCGAATTCGGCCAGTTTATACCGTCCGGTAACGGAATACAAAAAAGCGAGGATCATTCTGCTCTGGTATATAAACAGTAAATTGGTGCTGCCGGTAACCGTTTGTTCCAGGTATACCAGGGCCTCTTCGTTCATACCGAGTTTTACATTGCAGAGACCGAGATAGTATGATATCTCCGTGTCGTCGGGCTTCGCTGTCCGGGCTTCCATGAACTCATGCAGGGCTTTCCTGTACTGTCCCCTGGAGTACGATTGGATTCCCCGTTCCAATGCCTTGTTCATACCTCACCACATCTAGAAGGTAAACTTTTTCTGCCGGTATGCCTGTTCCTCGGCGTGATTGATCGGGTGCAGGAATACCGGAGAAACCGATATATATCCCCCCGTTACAGCCTCCCAGTCGGACCCCTCCTCGACATTCGCGTCTACCTGCTGCGATCCGTAGAGAAAATAATAATCGTTGCCGTCCGGTGCCTGGAATTTCGATATTTTGTCGTGGTATATCCGTCTCGAAGGGTGGGTTATTTTTACCCCCGCCACCGCGGTGGGATCGTTGGGGGCGTTTATATTGATAAAATGATCAGGATGCCAGAGATCGAGAAAAGCCTCGAGATTGTCGCCTACAAAGCGGGCAACCGGTCCGTAGTGAAAGGGTTCGGTATAGGTATCTATAGAAACCGCCACGGCCGGGCACCCCATGAACGCGGCCTGCCGCGCCGCCGCTACCGTTCCCGAGTAGATAATGTCTGTCCCCAGGTTCGCTCCCCGGTTTATCCCGGAAATCACGATCTCCGGTTTAACGGGGACGGCCCCCAGCATGGCCAGGATTACGCAGTCGGCCGGGGTACCGCCGCAGGCCCACGAGCGCCTGCCTTCCTGTTTTAGCTTCAGGGGGCTATGAATGGTAATTGAATGACTTGCGGCACTCCTCTCGTTGTCCGGAGCGAGCACCCAGACATCATGGTCCTTATCCAGTACTTCCCGCAAGGATTCCAGCCCCCTGCTGTGAATTCCGTCATCATTGGTGAGTAAAATATTCATGTAACCTGCTCTATCTTATTTCTGTATACTACCTTGGCCCCGCCGGCGGGATTACAAACGATGGTCTCCGCGTTAAAGCCGAAAATATGTTCATATTCCGCCAGCCGACGACTGTACGCTTCCACGGCGGAAGGTTCCAGCAGTGTCACCGTGCACCCGCCCAGACCGGAACCGATCATCCTGGACCCATAGACGCCTTCTATTTCCCGGGCCCGTTTGACCAGCCAGTCGAGTTCCGGGCAGGATACTTCATAATTGTCCCGGAGCGATTCGTGCGAACGGTTCATAATCTTTCCAAAGAGCCGGTAGTTCCCTGCTGCCAAGGCTTCTTCCGCGTTCTTCACTCTCCTGTTTTCTTCAACCACATGAAGACATATTTTCCTGATAGCCTCTGGAACAATGCCCATCCCGTGTTTCAGATCTGCTGAAGAATAATCCCTGAGAGAATTTCCGGGTCTTCGATTATTCAAGCATGCAACACATTCGTTGCATTCCGCCTTTCGCCTTTCCAGGTCTTCTTCGGTAATAAAAACCGGCACATTGGAGTTTGTGATAAGTATCATTATATCGCCCAGCTCGAGGGGAAGCAGGGTATAATCCAGCGTCCGGAGATCGAGAAATACCGCTTTACCCGCTTCGGCGACACAGGAAATAAGGTGGTCCGAGACTCCCTTGTCCCTGCCCATGAACGAAGACTCCGCTTTTGAGGCATACATTATGATATCTTTTTCCGAAGTCCCCACATCCATAAGGGTGGAAACAGCCAGGGCGGAGGCCACTCCCATGGCTGCGGATGAGGCCAGGCCGATCCCCTTGGGTATGTCCCCGTAAAAAGTAAAATCCAGTCCGCGGAACGACTGTCCCGCCTTCAGGAATTCCTGCAGGACACCCTTAGGAATATTCGCCCATCGGTCCTCCCGCTTATACTTGAGGTTTGAGACGGTGGTGCGCTTTCGCTCATTCGTATCGGCGGCAAAAAACCGGAGAGAGTTGTCTTTTCTGCGTGATACGGCTACCCGGACACTCCTGTTCAGTGCTATCTGCAGAACATAGCCCTCATTGTAGTAAGATTCCTCACCAATGAGATTTACGACACCGGGAGCTTCAGTAATCACCTCCGGCTCTGTACCATACTCGGTCTTATGAGCTTTGACGAGATCAAACATTACCTACGTATCCGAAATTCCAAGAATCAAATATAATATATTAAAAGAAAATGATATAATTTGCAACTACATCTTTTAAAGAGGTGTCGATTTGGGAGCTTCGTATCCACCCGTATTGAAAACGGATATCCTTGTGTACTATTATCTCACGTAATGAAAATACGGCTGCTTCTCCTTACCCTGTTCTCTTCGGGTCTTATGGCCCTGGCCATTCCTAATGAATTATTTCATTACGGTAGCTTTGTCACCGCTTTTTTTGCTTTGACGCCCCTCTTTCTCGCCCTGTATTACAGCCCGTCGGTAGGCTTTTCATCGTTTCTGGGGATCGTCTACGCCATGACCAACAGTTTCGCGACGTACTTCTGGCTTCTCTTTTTCCAGGACTTTTCCGTCTGGACATGCACCGGGGTTGCCCTGGGACATACCCTCTACTTCGTTCTGCTCTTCCCCATTTTCTCCTGGCTGCTGAAGAGGGGAGGAACTATGAGACCGGTCCTCATTGCCTGCGCCTGGGTTTCGTATGAATACATCAAGTCCATGGGATACATTGGGTTCCCCTGGGGTCTTCTTGCGTATCCGTTGGAAAAACTCCTTCCGCTTGTGCAGATAGCGGACATCACGGGACTCTGGAGCATCTCGTTCCTTGCCGCTTTGGTGAACGGTGTTCTGGCGGAACATTTTCTTCCCGCCGGAAAAGGCCCGGAATGTCCGGAGAAAAGATCCCGCTTCTCCTTTTTCGGGCGGCCTGTTACGTATCGCCGGATTCGCCTATGGGCCCTTGTACTTTTACTGTCCGCCGGTATGCTCGTATATGGAGCCCTTCGGCTTCGGGGCAGTGTACCGACGGAGAAGACCCTCAAGGTCATCATGGTACAGCAAAACTCCGATTCCTGGGTACAGGGGCTGGAAATGTCGAGCATTGCCAAAGGACAGAATCTCACCAGGGAAGGCCTGGAGAAACTACACCCGGATCTCGTTGTCTGGAGCGAAAACTCATTCAGAGAGCCCTACTACCGCAGATCATTTCTTCATCGACCGAACGGCGACCCCTTTGTACCCTTCCTGGCCGAAACCGGCGCCCCTCTCCTCGTCGGGGCACCGGTGGTCCTGGACTGGGAGAAACGGCAGGTCATGAACGGGGCAGTTCTTATTGCTCCGAACGGGGTTATCATCGACACCTACGGTAAACAGCACCCCGTACCGCTGGCCGAGCACATCCCGTACTGGGAAGTACCCTTTGTGCGGAAGTTCTTCGAAAATATTGTAGGGCTGCGTTCCGCCGGCTGGACCCTCGGAAACCGGTATACTATCTTCGAAATAATAAACTCGGAAGGTAAACCGGTATCCTTCGGTGTTCCCATCTGTTTTGAGGACGCCTTTCCATATCTATGCAGGGGATTTATTCTCGAAGGCGCGGATTTCCTTGTCAATATCACCAATGACTCATGGTCCCGGACCGTATCCGCCGAAACCCAGCACTTTGCCGCCGCACGGCTCCGGGCCATTGAGAGCCGGCGAGTCCTGCTTCGTTCCACAAACGGCGGGGTTACCGCCGTTATCGACCCCCTCGGCAGAATAAGCGAAATACTGCCCCTTTTCGAGGAAGGGTTTTTGGCAGCCGAAGTGCCCCTGGGCGAGGTTGAAAAAATGACGCCGTACATGATGTTCGGCGACTGGTTTGCCTGGCTTCTTATCCTGGTTACAATCGGTTCACTTCTGATAATACAGTTCGATCGAAAAGGGGGTTAAAAAAACGACCGGGTTTTGCCGGTCGTGGGTGCTCGAGGGTGTTATTCCCCTTTAATTCCGTATTTCTTTTTAAACCTCTCGACCCTTCCCGCAGTATCTACCAGCTTCTGTTTCCCCGTGTAGAAGGGGTGACACTTGGAACAGATCTCGACCTGAATATTGTCAACGGTCGCGCGGGTTTCTATAACATTTCCGCAGGCGCAGGTGATTTTGGTTAATTTGTATTCCGGGTGAATACCCTTTTTCATTGTATTCCTCCAATTATCCTGAACAGGTCCAATTCACTGCTCGGAAGGACCCGATGTATTCATCGAACGCAGGAAAGCCTCATTATTCTTGGTTTTTCGCATCCTGTCAACCAGCAGCTCAGTAATCTCCATATCGTCCATGGGGTTGATAACCTTCCGGAGAATCCACATTTTATTGAGCTCTTCCTCGGTAAGAAGCAGATCTTCTTTCCTGGTCCCCGATTTCTTGATATTGATGGCCGGAAACAACCGGCGATCGGACATCTTGCGATCCAGATGAATTTCCATGTTGCCGGTACCTTTGAATTCCTCGAAGATAACCTCATCCATCCTGCTCCCGGTATCGATAAGGGCCGTTGCAACAATCGTAAGACTGCCTCCTTCCTCGATGTTCCGGGCCGCACCGAAAAAGCGTTTCGGCTTATGCAGAGCATTTGAATCAACGCCTCCGGAAAGAATCTTACCGGAGGTAGGTACCGTTTGGTTATACGCCCGGGCAAGCCTGGTAATGGAGTCGAGGAGTATGACCACATCTTTCTTGTGTTCCACGAGTCTTCTCGCCTTCTCCAGCACCATTTCCGCAACCTGCACGTGCCGGGTAGCCTGCTCGTCGAAGGTAGAGGATATAACCTCTCCATCCACATTACGAATCATATCGGTAACTTCCTCCGGCCTTTCATCAATGAGCAAAACGATGAGAAAGACATCCGGTTGATTCTCCGTAATTGCATTGGCGATTTTCTGGAGTAGGATGGTTTTCCCCGTTCTCGGCGGGGAAACAATGAGGCCCCGCTGTCCTTTGCCGATGGGGCAGAACAGGTTGATCATCCTTGTAGAAACATCCTCCGCAGCCGTTTCCAGGTTCAACCGCTCGTTCGGATAGAGAGGTGTCAGGTTATCGAAGGGTACCCGGGTCTGGGCCTCTGAAGGATCGCTGAAGTTGACCGATTCGACGCGCAGGATCGCAAAAAATCTCTCCCCTTCCTTGGGAGGGCGTATCTGACCGCCCACCGTGTCACCGGTTCGCAGGTTAAAAAGCCGAATCTGGGAAGGAGAAATGTATATATCGTCCGATCCCGGAAGATAACTGTTCTGGGGCGACCTCAGGAAACCGTATCCGTCGGGGAGGATCTCCAGAGAACCGTATGCATATATATTACCGCCCTTCATGGTATGGGCTTTCAATATAGAAAATATCAATTCCTGCTTTTTCATGGAATTGAGACTTTCGTGCGGTACCCCCAGGTGTACGGAAAGCTCTCTTAATGCCGGCAGGGTCATACAGGTCAATTCGTTGATGCTTATCTTCTCCCTGCTTTCCATCTCGACGACCGGCACGATCTTCTTCTTTCTGGATGCCGTTTCCATACTCACCGGCAGGGGAATCTCCTGATCCTGCTTGTCGTTTCCGCCGGCCTGGACCGTCTCGGAGGAGGCAAGTCCTTCAGATTCCGCCGAACTGTTGTTCTCCCCCTCTCCGGACCTGGCACCGGAACCGTTTCCGTTCATATCGGAGTCGGCCCGGCCTTGGTTTTCTGAATCACCGTTTTCACCCTGTGAGGGATCCTTTATGAGTTCCACCCGAACCTTTCGTTTTTTCGCGGGCTTTTTTATAGGAGTTTCCTTTTTTTCTTTTTCATCCACGGAATCATCCTTTGATTTGCCGTTCTCGGAATCATTTTTGTCGAGATCGAATTCGGGTTGTACCGATTCTTCCATCGGTTCTTTCCCAGATTGATCGATACTTCCTTGTTTCTTCCTGATTATAGCCATGAAGCCACTTCCTTATAGTGTTGAGACCTGGTTTTATTATGTCCGGCGGGTTTAATGCCCCGCAGCTTGCTGCGTAATCTTCAAAGATTACGAAGAGGTTAGTAGTTGTAAGGATAATCGGGGTATTAAAGCCCGCCAACAATCCAATTCCTTACATATCCAACATACCCCGCTGCTTGCGGCGGGGTTGTTGATTATTTATTTCTACATCGTGCTGTAAACAAAAACTGATAAGCTCTTTGTGAGCATCCCTTCAAGCCCGGTAACATGTTGTATTTTCTGGATTTCTTCTATCATCCGCATTCGCAATAAAACGTCGCTTGTTGTAGCACCTGGGGCCCTATGGGGAGAATACGGGTTAACTATAGCCCCAGTTCTCATTACTGTCAAGTCGTCCACCACTTTCGAGCACAGATTTCCCGTGCAGAATGGCGGCAACCGCGGACATTCTCCGCACCCGGTTTCTCCCCCCGGGAAACCGGAAACACTTCGCCTGCACATCCATGCCTCGTATCTGTGCGGCAATCCAGACCGTTCCCACGGGCGGTCCTTCGGCCGGAGCGTCCGGCCCGGCATAACCCGTTACAGCAAGAGCGATATCGGCCGATGAATGGGTCAATGCTCCATGGCACATATCCGAAACAACCGCTTTCGAGACCGCCCCTTCCCTTTCAAGGACATCTTCGGCAATTCCGAGGACTCCCCGTTTCGCGTTATCCCGGTATGTTACAAAGGATCCCCAGAATGTATCCGAACTCCCCGGTTCTTCCGTAAGGAGTTTGGCCGTTAATCCTCCCGTGCAGGATTCGGCACACACTACGGTCATCTTCCGAATCCTCAATTCTCCTGCGAATAAAGCAGCCGCCTCGGTTTCTCCGGCAGCCACCCTTTGTTTCCCGAAGTAATCCACCAGGGCTTTATGAACTCTCTCGAGGTCCTCGAAGGTGTCTCCCCGAAGGGTCACCACTATTCGATACCCCTCGACCCGGGTGCTCCAGGAAACCCTCCGGTCTCCCGTTTTAGTAAGGGCTTCCTCCAAAATCGACTCGGATACCAGGAACACGCTGAAGCATAACTCCGGTGGTGAATCCAGGTGGAACCGCTCGGCTAGTAGGCCGGCCACCTTTCCGCTGAACATCGGTTGGAGCTCTCCGGGGGGACCGGGCAGGGAAATGAGCAGTGCACCGAAGGTGCCCCAGAACCCACATGCGGTTCCGTTTGGATTCGGCAGTACCCCGCATCCCCGGGGTATTAGGGCCTGGCGGCTGTTCGCCTTCCAGGCATGATCTATCCCCCGCGATTTCAGGTGCCTGATACATATCTCGCTCTCCACCAGGTCAACCCCGAAAGCGGCGGCCACCGCGTCCCGGGTTATATCGTCGGATGTCGGTCCCAGACCTCCGGAGAGAAACACGATACTGTTCTGTGCCAGGAGTCGCCGGATTGCCTCAACGAGGGTATCCATATCATCCGAAACGGCTAGGATTTCACGGACAGGTATAGACCGACGCTTCATCTCCGAGGCAAGAAACATGCCGTTTATGTCTCGTATTCTACCCTCCGTAAGTTCCGTACCTATAAGTAGAATAGAGCACCTTACATCAGAAACTCTCAATGGTGTTCTTCAATTTCTCAACATTCTGGGAGAATATCTCCACCGTATCGGGCTCCCGGATCATATCACATTTACCGACAAACTCGACTCCGTCTGCAATCTTTAACCTCGGCGTCTTTATGTTCCCGAACACCCGGCCGGTTGAAAGCATTTCGAGTTTCTCCGATGCAGTAATGTTCCCATGTACAACCCCGCCGATCACAATTGAACGAACCCTGATATCTGCAACTACCTGGGCACCGTTTTCAATAATAAGAAGACCGGTTGATTCGATTTCACCCTTAAAAAAGCCGTCTATCTTAAGGGAATTCGAAAAGGTCAAGGTTCCGTCAAAGTTTGTCTTTTTTCCGAGAGTCGTCTCGGTTTTCATATTCAATTAAAGCTCCGGGATTGTTCCGGCGGGGGCATCTTTTTAAAACGTACCGAACCAGCTCCCGCGGAAATATATAATTTTACTTCGTTTTCATGACGAATACGCCGTCCCAATCCTCCGGCGGCGGATTCTCAATGTAATGTTTGCACCGGGCATAATACACCTTGGAAGGGCCGTCATTCGGGTCGATTTTTAACGCTTTTGCGAATGATTCAAGGGCGCCCCGGAATTCCATTAATTTATAACTTTTTCTTCCCTGGGCAAACAGCTCGAGGACCTGCTTTTTTTCAGCGGATATCATTGCTTACTCCATCCAGCTCACCTTGGGCATCCCTGATACCTGAAAAATGTTTCTGGAACTTATTGTCCAGATCCTGTAACGTAAAATCCGTCTCTTTCTCCGCTTCTCCGGTATCATCCGTAAGATCGCTTATTTTATCTTCCAGCCCCTGCAAAGCCGCCAGGGTTGCCCCGGTCTCCTTTTCTACGAGCCGGGTGAACTCATTGACGTCTTCGATAACCGAGGGATCCAGGTTCTTCGCAGCTTCCATAATCCCCAGGACCGGGGCTTTCAGATGCTCGGTAAAATACACCAGCGACTTATTCAGGGATTCGATGAGGGCGATTTTTCGTTCCTTGATCCTTACTTTCTTTTCCAGTTCCCTGTGCCTCAGCACCGCGCGAATACGGGCAAGTACCTCGGAAAAATTAAAGGGCTTTATGATGTAGTCTTCTACTCCAAGCTCGAATCCCTCGACCTTGTCTTTGACGTCGTCCATGGCGGAAAACATTATGATGGGAATGTTCCTGTAGTCGGCATATTCCTCACTTGTCTTCAGGAGCCTGGTTACCTTCCAGCCGGAGAGTTTCGGCATTATATTATCGAGTATGATGAGATCGGGATCAGTATCCTTGACCTTTTGAAGGGCTTCCACGCCGTCCATAGCCTTTTCTACTTCAAAACCGAGCTTTGACAGCATTACTTCAAAGAAATCGAGGTTTATTTCTTCATCATCTACTATGAGTATCTTCGTTTTCGTCTTCACAACGTTATTGTCCATATCCTATATTCCTATACTTCCATGTACTTGTCAATTATCTTTGTGCCGGGAATTCAAAAACCGGTAAGGTTGAATACCTCTACTTGAGAAAGGTCATACCGCCTCGTCCTGTTTTTTCCGCGATCCGGTAAACCGGATAATTATGGCGCCGATCAGTACTGCAAGGGCTGCGAAAACGGAACCTATCCCCAGCCAGTCACCCGTTTTTGTATACAGGGTTGTCGTTTCGTCGTAAATAGGTACATCATGAACAAGAAAACCTTCTATAAACGGCTCGAGGATTGAGGTGATTTTCCCGGAAGGCTCTATTGTACATGTTATCCCGGAGTTTGTGCCACGAATTACCGTCCGCCGATTTTCTACCGCCCGGAACACGGACATCGCCATGTGCTGCATTTCCGCAGCCACGGAACCCGACCAGGAGTCATTGGTCATATTGACGATAAGCTGCGCTCCGGCCAGGACGAATTCCCGGCAGAGGTATCCGAATACGTCCTCGAAACAAATGGGAGTTGAAAACCTGACGTCTTCTACCTCGAAGACGGTATATTCAGTACCTTTTTTCCAAAAATGATATTCGTTATCAACGAGCAACTGATAGAACCTCGGGAACTGATCTTTGAAGGGAAAAGACTCGGTGAAGGGTACGAGGTGTGTTTTTCGGTAGGTATCCTTAAGTTCCCCCTCATGGTAGAGAAGTACTGCATTATAATCCACCCTTCGCATTATTCCCTCTTCGTTCCTCTCCAGTTGGCCGTCATCATTACCTGTAACGTAGGGAACCTCCTGGGTAGCCATGAAATCCTTGAATTCCTTCACCAGCTCGTAACTCCTCCGGTCCGTACGGTAGCGGGAATGCCAATCGACCCCCGGAACAAAGGCAGTCTCCGACCATACTACCATATCCGGATTCTGTTTCATGGCTTCTTGGCTCAAGGATATGAGTGTTCGAAGATTTCTTTCATACGCGTCAACTCCGCCCTCCCACGTGTCGGCGTTATGCTGAATCATGGCCACCCGAAAGCTTCTTTCGTCACTATAATCAGTACGAACGGAAAGCCCGTAGGCGATACTTGCGGCACATAAAACCGCCCATATGATCGGGGCTATTTTGTGTTCCTTTAAAAAAGGTCGAAAGCCCTGAACTCCGTTTTTGAGAGCGTTTCCCAGGTATATCGAAGGAAAAACAACGAGGTATGAAACACCCCAGACCCCTGTAAGGTCGGCAATCCGGATGAATGGAAGAAAGAGATACTGACTGTACCCGATAATACCGTAGGAATATCCCAGAAAACCGGTGGTCCGCAGATACTCGTATCCTATCCACACGAGAAGCTGAAGAAGATAACCGTATTTGGGCATAAGCACATCGGCCAGTTTGAGAAGGGGAAAGACGATAAAAAAGTATACAGCATAAATTGTAGGAAGAATAATGATGGCTAAAGGATGAAAGGTCGATGCCCAATAATTAAAGAGGGCGTAGGTTACATACCCGTACAGGAGGCCGTAGAGAAGGACCTTCAACCAACCGCTGCGGTGTATAACGATGAAGACAGGAAAAACGGAGATAAAAGCAAGGGGAAACCACCCCCAATCGGATAAAAAACTCGGAAAAGAAAGGGCAAATAAAAGAGAGGAAGACATAAGTAGCAGGATTTCTATAAAAAAATCCCTAAAAACCCGTCCATTACCCTCTAGTTGAGTCTGATGAATGCGTTTATTCGATGAAGACACCACCACTTCTATTCTCTGAGGGGCCAGGCCGCTTTTTTTAATTCCCTGCCCGGCCGAAATACTGCAACTCCGTGTGCTTGTACAGGTACAATTTCACCTGTTTTAGGATTGCGAGCCTTTTCTCTCCCCTTCCTGGTTCGTATCTCGAAGGTACCGAACCCGCGTAATTCAACGACTTTATCCTCAGAAAGGGCGCCCTTCAATTCTTCAAAAAATTCATCGATAACGCGATGAATATCTTTCCTGTTGATATCAAGGCGTTCCGAGAGGTTTTCTATTATTTCCGCTTTCGTGAGCTTATGCTGCACGTTACTTCTTACACTCCTTCAATATCGGCCCGGTGTTCAGGCTTCTTTTTCCTTTTCAAGGGAATTCAGGAGTCGCTGCATCCTTGATTTTTTTCTGGCCGCAGTATTCTTCTTGAATATTTTTTTACCGGCGGCCGTATCGATGAGTTTTTCAAACGCCTTGAGACGTTCACGTGCTTCTTCTACATTCTTTGCCTGAACAGACTCGAGAAATTTTCTGTTTGCCGTTCTAACGGTACTGCGAGCGCTTTTATTCTGTTCCCTGTTTTTTAGATTCTGTTTATGACGTTTAATCGCCGAACTTTTCTGTGGCAATTGAAATTACCTCCAATTTTCTTCCGCTGAAATTATATGTGGAGAGGACAATAACAAATAAATCCTTTCCTGTCAATACTTACATTGAAACGACAGGAATGCGTAATCTTTCATCAGGACCGTGAAGGTAAGATTTCGATTCCGGCTCTGGAAGCGTATCCCCCTTTTCTTTTTCACATATTCCGGCTACATTGATATCGATCGTGAGATATATTCTTCTAATGACAACATTTATTTTTTTGGTTTTTCTCTGGGACCTGGAGTTTCGTCTTCGTCGTATTTTTCGTACCTCCAGATTTTATGAACGTGTAACCGGGAGAGTCGCGTCCTTTCCCGCCAAAATACTGTCACTTACCAGGTTTTTTCTCGATTTCGACGTCATCTTCGAAGTCCCCGAAGGATTCAAGGTGCCGAAACATTGTCTTATAATGTCGAATCATCAGAGCATTCTCGACATCCCCATACTGGCTTATTGTTTTCACGATAATAACGTCCGTTTTGCCGCCAAGCACTCTCTCTTTAAAATGGTTCCCCTGATATCACAGATCCTGCGGATTCAGCGGCATGCCCGGATCGACCGAAGGGGAAAGTTTTCCCTTACCATGAAAGAGCTCGACCGCCTCGCCCGTGAGTCCGCGGCGGGCTTGAGTCCCGTTATTTTCCCTGAAGGGACCCGTTCACGCACAGGGGCAGTGGGGAAATTTCATGCCGGGGCCGTCAGAAAACTGGAATCGATTACACCCCTGCGGGTACTGGTGGTTGCTCTGAACGGCGGATACCGCTCATCAAAATTGAGGGAAATACCCGGTACACTTCGCGGCCGGCGTTACCGGGTCAAAGTACTGTCACTCTATCCTCCGCCGCGGGGAAAAAAGGAAGTGGAATCACTTATGCAGCGTGCTCAGGGTGAAATATCGGAACAGGTACAGGAATGGCAGGCAGAAGATTCACCGTCCAAGGAGTAGCCCGGTTCCGACCCGGGTCCTGCGCACAGCAGGTTTCATAAAAAAACCGGTCTCCGTATGTTGCCGAAGGCCGGTTTCATTCAGTTGATAGAGAATTTTCAGCGGAAATCCCTCGGTCTGCGTTCCTGTCTTTTACAGCTGTCACATACCGCAATATTCCGCAGTTTTCCGTTCGCAAATACCGATTTCATGCTTATCTCACCACCACACGGACAGAGGTGTTTTTGAGTCATGGTTCCGGTTCTCGCGTTCTTGCTTACCTGTGCCATAAAGTAGTCTCCTTCCGCGTCAACGCGTTTATTATCTATCGTACGAGAATATATCGTCCGACCTGTCGTGGATTTTCGTAGGAAAAATATCAATTTTTCAGGGAAATGTCAAGAGAACCAGCATACCCCCCCTTGGGGCGGGGTAGGCTGGTTCTGCAAGGTATGTATTTTATGCGGGATTCATACCCCATACCGCAACCGTTGTCGA
>CAYPIQ010000035.1:0-548 GCA_964410865.1 uncultured Spirochaetales bacterium
TCGGGCGGGGAGGGACATTCCTGCCCTTCGTCCTGCAGTCCGCGGAAGTTATGAAAAAAGCCCTGGGTTTCCTGGAACCCTACCTCGAAAAAGGGGCCGGCCCTGCCCGCGGCAAAATCGTCCTGGCAACCGTAGCCGGGGATGTTCATGATATCGGTAAAAACCTGGTAAAGACGATCCTTTCGAATAACGGATATACCGTAATCGACCTGGGCAAGCAGGTGCCCGCGGAAAGGATAGTCGAAGAAACGGAAAAATCCCACGCCGACGCAGTGGGACTCTCCGCCCTGCTTGTAAGCACCAGCCTTCAGATGGCGGTCACCGTGAAAGAACTGGCGGCTCGAAACATGAAAGTCCCCGTGCTGATAGGCGGCGCCGCAGTGAATCGCGCGTTCGCGGATGAAATAAGCATCCTCGATGACGGCGGCAGGTATGCCGGGGGTGTACACTACTGCCGGGATGCCTTCGAAGGTCTTTCGATACTCGAATCCACCGGGGACAAGGAGCCGGCCGTTCCTCCTTCAGCGAAACCGAAACAAGAAAGAAAG
>CAYPIQ010000035.1:558-1395 GCA_964410865.1 uncultured Spirochaetales bacterium
CTGCTGCTCCGGCTCCTCGCCCCCCGGATATCTCCTGTCGCCCCGTACCTAAGGCACCCTTCCTGGGACACCGGTTGCTGGAAATACCTTTGGAAGAAATTATCCGGCACCTGGATACAAAGCAGCTCTTCATGCTGAACTGGGGAGCCGGGAAAATAGCCGCCGATAAGCGGCCGGACATACTGGCCGGATTCGAGAAAACCCTGGCAAAGCTCATAACGGAGACCCGGGAGAACTCGTATCTGAACCTCCGGGCCCTGTACGGTTTTTTCCCGGTCCTCTACGAGGATCATACCCTTTTAGTCCTCAATCCCGACGCCCCGCTTTCACGGGAGGTTATAGAGCGCTTCCGCTTCCCTCCGGAGGCGAGAAGCGGGAAGTCGGCGGCGGCGGGCTTTAAAAAAAGAGATGAAGCGGATTACGATATAACCATGTTCCAGATCGTTACCTGTGGCTTAGAGGCTACTCAACGGTTCGAAAGCCTGCAGGGGATGGATAAGTATACCGATGCTTTTTATTTCCACGGCTTCTCGGTCCAGGCAGCCGAGGCTGCGGCAGCCTGTGTCTTCGAAAGGGGCCTAGGGGAACTGGGCGTACCCGCCGACAGGGTCAGGCGAATATCCTGGGGATATCCCGCCGCGCCTGACATAACCGAGCATGAGAAGCTCTTCCGCCTGCTTCCGGCCGAGGAAAAACTGGACATGCACCTCACCTCCGCCTTCCAACTGGTACCGGAGCAATCCACGGCGGCCGTGATGATATACAAGGTCTGACAGAAGAGAAGGAACCATCCCGATAAACTTGAAAGTTTTACAGAAATGGAAGTTCCGGGACTCG
>CAYPIQ010000035.1:1414-2885 GCA_964410865.1 uncultured Spirochaetales bacterium
ACCCCTTTTTTTACATGGGTACTGTTACCACTTCTCATCTTTACCGCACGTATCGTCGACGTGTCCATCGGCACCCTGCGGATTGTCTTCGTGTCCCGTGGAAACCGCGTTATCGCCCCCCTGCTCGGTTTTTTCGAGGTCCTGATCTGGATTGCCGCCCTCGGTAAGATCATGGATAACCTGTCGAACCCCGTAACCTACCTGGCCTACGCAGCCGGGTTCGCCATGGGTAATTACATCGGAATACTCATAGAAGAGAAAATCGCCGCGGGTAATTGTGTCATTCGAATCATAACCCGAACGGACGCCCACAGGCTTACCGCCGCCCTCAGGCTCGGAGGATACACCGTCACGTATATAGATGCCGACGGAAACCGGGGCAGAGTTGCAGTTCTTTTCAGTATTATTAAACGGGCCGATATTTCCCCTTTCGTTGATATTATCAACCAGTATAATCCGAAGGCCTTTTACACCATCGAAGACGTCAGATTCGTCAATGCGGAATTCACCCCCCAACGCCCCCAGCGATGGCTTAGAACCTTCCGTAAGGGTAAATAAAGCTCCTTCCGAAGGATAATCCGGAAGGGGCACCGAGGAGGAGATGAAGCCTCGAAGGGCTGGAAGAGGACAGCCGGTCCAAGCCCTGTGGATACATATCCTCCGTAATATCCGGCCCTCACATTCAGAATCTTTATAATCCCGGCGGCTACGCCGAATTCGGTAATAAAGGTTTTTGATCGCCCGGAGGAACTCCGCCGGTGTCTTCCCGCTGCCGGTGGGCGCAGTCACGAGTACGCCCTTGCCGGGACGATTACACCCCTTGAAAGACCGCCGGGTATGGGGCAGAATAGAAATGCAAGGAGCAGCGAATGTCTGAAAAACCCCGGGGACCATCCAACGCGGAAATAAAAAAACTACTGGACCAGGCAATGATTCGCCTTCAGAATTGGAAGCGTGAGATGGAGGTCAACCCGAATCCCAGGATGGTCCACAGCCTGAAAAACGTCATGTCGATCATCGACTCTCTAACCAGGTCTTCCCGGGACAATACCCATTACTCATACAAGGATCTCTCGCAGAAGATGGCCTATCTCATAAGCGAAGTGGCCGATCTCAACATGTCCATAACCGAATCCCTCGAAAAGGACGATTATATCGACGAAGAAGAGGAAAAGAAAATTATTCACAGCCTTATGGGGGTCATGCAGTCCGCCGCCGACCTCATCGTGTCGGTTCAGGAAGGCTTCGGTATGCAGAGCCGGGTCCAGTTAGAACTCAAATCTCCGCTCCTCGAAGACCAGTGACTCCCTTTCTCTCTTGGCGACGCTGCCCGGGAGCTCCGGGAAACCCCGGCGGTAAAGGACTTCTTCCCCGGGCAGGTCGCCTGGGTGTACAACCCCCTGGATTATGCCTCCGAACCCCGTGAGACCTACCTGCGCGCCTTCTGAAAAGGGAAAAAACCACCTGTTCC
>CAYPIQ010000035.1:2895-5210 GCA_964410865.1 uncultured Spirochaetales bacterium
GGGGATGAATCCCGTCCCCGGGGCTAATCGGGGGTGGCAGGATGCCACGTTTCAGCGGCTCGTTGGTTGCGGCGTATGGAAGAAATAGTCAGACCACGGCTTCTAATTCCCTCATCTTTACCACCGGGTTTTTATCAAGAGATTTCGGGCTACCGTCCTTGATGAAAAAATAATCCAGGGTTTCAGTATCCAGCACTACCGCCTGAAATCTTCCCTGGCTACAGGTGCCTGAATTGAGTAAAAGTTTTATTCTCCCTACATTGTTATGCTCAAACGATTCCATCCTATGGGTATGGCCGAGAACAACAACATCATACAAACCGTCAAGAAGCTGTTTGCCATATTTTTGATACTTTTTTTTTCTGTACTTAATTCTATCAAAATTTTCGTTTTTCCTTACCAAATAGTGCAGGCAAAGATGAATTGATCCGAGAAGTGCCGAGAACTTTAAGAATCTGAAACAGATCCTGTGAAGGCCCATAACTGCTTTATAACCGCGTATATCGGCCCGGTGGCCGTGCTCGAAATGAATGAGTTTACCGGAAGAGTTCACCAGGGTTAATTCATCCATGGAGCCGGAAAAGCAGCTGTCATGGTTACCCCGGAGAAGAATGAAATCATGAATAAAAAAATAATCCAGCAGTTTCCGGTGATTTTCATATATTTTATTGATACTGTATTTGTACATTTCAAAAATGTCACCGTTAAGAACGACAAGATCTATCCGGTACAATTCCCTGTAGAGCTCCAGCCTCGAAATAAAATCCTGGTCTCTCCATCCAAAGGTGTTAAAGGGACTTCCGTTACCGATATGGAGGTCGGAAATAACTAGAATTTTCACAGCCTGCTCCTGCCCCTATCCTCGACTTGAATTATTATATTTCAATAAGAGTTCCGTTAAATACTCTTTATACAGACTTGTCTCTTAGTAAAAAACAGGCATTATTACTCGATATTTAAGCTCTGGAGGACAAATAGATAGAATTTGCACCCGCCGGAGGACCGTGGTATACTATAAACAGTATGAAGATCTACCTGGTACAGCACGGGAAAGCCGCATCGAAGGAGGAAGATCCGGAACGCGGATTGACCAGGGAAGGACGCGACGAAACCGAACGGGTGGCACGATTCCTGGCGGAGAGGGGCGTTTCCGTCGGTGAAATCTGGCACAGCGAAAAAACCCGCTCCGTGCAGACGGCGGAGATTCTTGCCGGAGTCCTTACTCCCCGCCCGGAGGTTCTTCGGAAGGACGGACTGGCACCTAACGACAACCCGGACGACATTGCGTATCTCCTGCGAAACATCCGGCGGCCGGTCCTGGTTTCCGGACACCTGCCCTTCCTGAGCCGTCTTGCGGGAAAACTCCTGAACGGAGACACCGAGAGCGGCCGTATCGCCTTCAGGAACTCCGGGGTTCTCTGCCTTGAACGATCCGACGAAGAAAACCGTTGGGACCTTCTCTGGTACGTCATACCGGATATTCTCTGACAATGCACAGGCTTTCAGTCCTTCTGCTGATAGGACTCCTGGTATCCCCCCCGCTCTCGGCGGGCGGCCGGCAGGAAGAACCTTCTAACGCACCGGCACCGTCAATCTCCGGTTACGAGGATGCCCGGAAAAACATGGTACAAACGCAGCTTGAAAAACGGGATATAGAAGACCCGGCGGTTCTGGAGGCCATGCGGACGGTACCCCGCCACCTGTTTATTCCGGAGGAGCTCCGCAGCCAGGCTTATGAAGACCATCCGGTCAGAATCGGCGAAGGCCAGACCATCAGCCAGCCCTATATCGTGGCTTTGATGACCCAGTGCCTGGACCTGACCGGCGACGAACGGGTGTTGGAGATCGGGACCGGTTCGGGTTACCAGGCCGCCGTACTGGCGGAAATCGTCGACGAGGTGTACAGCATCGAGATAAAGGAAGTCCTGGCGCGGAGGTCCCGGGAAGTATTGGATTCGCTGGGATATACAGAAGTAAAGACAAAATGGGACGACGGCTATTTCGGCTGGCCGGAATACGCGCCCTTTGACAGGATTATCATAACTGCGGCGGTGGATCACGTCCCCCCGCCCCTCCTCGAACAACTTATCGAGGGCGGACTGATGGTCCTTCCACTGGGTGACCCCTACGGCTATCAACAGCTGGCCGTGGTCCGTAAAAACGAAGAGGGTTTTACCGTAAGGCATATAACCGGGGTCCTCTTCGTCCCCATGACCGGTAAAGCCCAGGGGGAATAATGATACTCCCGGCGGTCTTTACCGCATCCCTCTCATCTTTATTCTACGAGATACTCCTCTCCTATTATTTCGCCGAGG
>CAYPIQ010000035.1:5220-24178 GCA_964410865.1 uncultured Spirochaetales bacterium
CCTGTATTTTTTCGTCATAAGCATCAGCCTGTTCGGATACAGCGCCGGGGGGCTCATTATCAACCTGGTGTACGGAAGGATAAAAAAGGACAGGCCCATTCCCGTGTATTCCCTGATTACTGCCTGCCTGTTTATGCTCTCTGTGGGTGTCCTTTTCTCCTACCTCGCCGTAAACTACCTGGGGATCGATTATTTCCGCATCCCCTTTGAGAAACGTTTAATCGGCCTGCTGATTCTCCAGTACTGTATCCTGGCGATTCCCTTCACCGCGGCCGGTACGATAATCGCCGCGGCCTTTTCATCGCCCCGTATCGGGACCCATATGGTATATACCGCGTCCATGACCGGTTCTGCCGCGGGCGTACTGCTCGCCTTTCTCGTCATTCCGGCGGCAGGGACCGGGGCCGGTATTATCTTCTGCGCCCTTCTTCCGATACTACCCCGATGCCTGGGTAAAAAAATCGACATTCCCCAACGAACCGCCGCCGTTCTTTTATCAACAGGATTGGTCGTTCTGTATCTGTTCGCTCCGACCCTCCTAAAACCCATACCCTCGTCCTACAAACCCCTTTCTTCCATGCTTGCCTCGAAGGGGACCCGCCTGCTCGAATCACATCACAGCATCCATGGTCGAATCGACATTGTAGAAAGCCCCTCCTTGAGGACATCCCCCGGTTTGAGCCTAAACTTCCGGGGCGGGATTCCTGCCGGCAGAGCCGCGGTATTGAATGCCGGGAGAACCGTCATGCTCTATAATCTACAGGGCGACCTCACGTTCACCTCCTTTTGCCTGCCCGCGGCGGCAGGGGCGGTACAAAGACCTGCAAAGAACGCACTGATCATAGAAAAGGGCGAAGGAACTGCCCTGCCCCTGGCGGTATCCGCCGGTTTACGACAAATCGACGTATTAGAGCCCATGGGGGAACTGGCGGATATCCTGTCCCGGCACACCGCGTCGGCGGGTCTGCGAATCACGAGCAGGGGTGCAAGGGATCCGCATATTTCCTGTGCCGGAGGGTACGATCTGATATATATCGACGATCCGGGCAGTTCTCTCCCGGGGTTTCAGAGCCTGGACGAGCAGTTTCACCTAACCACGGAGGCCTTTACCTGGTATCTGGAAACGCTCTCGGAAAGGGGGATGATCGTTCTGACCCGGAATCTTTTACTCCCGCCGACGGACTCGGTACGGCTCTTTTCCACCCTGGTCGAGGCCATGGAACACAGCGGAATACAAAATCCGGGCAACCACCTGATCATGATCCGCAACTGGAACACCTATACGATCCTAGCAAGCAAGAGCCGATTCACCTTCATCGAATGTGAAGCCCTTAGGAAATTCACGGATACAATGAATTTCGACGTGGTATATTATCCCGGTATCAGGAAAGGAGAGATAAACCGGTTCAATGTCTTCGAGGAGCCGTATCACCATCAAGCCGTCATGGGCGTCTTTGCCGGAGAGAAAACCCTCTTCAACACAAAACCGACCACCGACGCCCGCCCTTATACCTACAGCTTCCTCTCCCCGGGCTCTCTCAAAGAGCAATCCGAGGCGGTGGGTTCCCGGCGGCACCTTATCCTCACCTCGGGCGATATCCTTGCCTGGATACTCCTGGGAGCCGCCCTGGTGGTTGCCCTGGGTTTTCTTATTGTCCCTGTTTTAACGGTGCCGGAAGTGCGTAAAAAGATTCACCCTACCGCCGCATGCTATTTTTCCCTCCTCGGTTTAGCCTTCATGTTCGTGGAAACGGGCTTTATCAAACTTTTCACCCTGCCCACGGGCGATTCGCTGGTAAGCTTTTCACTCGTATTGTCGGTAATTATGATAATCTCGGCCGCCGGGAGCTATGCGGGCAGACATATCACACAACAAAAGCTTCTGCTTCTGTCGGTCGTACTCTCAGGGGTCCTCTGCGGTATCGCGCTATTCGGCTTTCAGGCGGTAAAAGGACTCCTGCATTGGGACGGGGTCCCTCGCTACACCGGCCTGGTCCTGCTCGCGGCGATCCCCGGATGCGCCATGGGAATTCCTTTTCCGGCAGGCTTGAGACTTTTTGCCCCGTCCCCGCCGGAACGGGCGTATTCCTGGGCGGCCAACGGCGTGTTCTCGGTCTTGTCGTCCATTCTTGCCGTTCCGGTTTCACTGTACGCGGGGATCCCCGTTCTTTTTGCGGCCGCAGGGGCTGCTTATCTTTCGGCCGGGCTGCTTACCCTTGTGCTTTCATCGAACCGGTAGAACCCTGATTCCGTTCCGGCCACCGCCCCCTCACACTGACCCTGTCACAGGGTGTTTTTCCCGCTGAAAGGGATATACCTAAGCGAGAATGGGCAACGGCACCGAGGCAGGAGGGCTCATGGGAAAACTCATGGGGGGTGGGAACGAGAGCCCTCACCGGGGAATCAATTTTCATGACCCATTTTACCAATAATGCACGAACAAAAAGACGGGCCGCCTTTACCGCCCCTTACCCGGGAAGAATTATTCCCCTAGAGCCGGCTTCAGTCGGGGGCTCCCTGATATGCCGGAAAAACGCTTTTCCCGCGGCAGCCTACGGAACCAGGCTGTCGATCGAATTCGACAAGCGTATAGGGGCCGGTTTCTTCGGCGGCGAAGGGCTTTTTCCGGCTACGCTGCGGGGACACGGTACCCTGTGGCTTCAGAGCCTCCCCTTCAGCCGGCCGGCGGACCGTATTATACGGAGTTCAAGATACGCGGCCGGACACTCAAAAGGAGAAGGCTCCCCCCTCGGCGGCCTGGGAAACCTGTTCGGCGACAGGTAGCCGCAGTTATCCCGTTACGTATAATATAAAAGGACATCTTGAATCCCACCAGGGAAACCTCGTACAATGAAGGATATGCATTTCCACATGACCAGGCGAATGGTATCGGTACATTTCTTACCCTGGAAAAGGAGAAAAACACATGGCAGTATTTCACCTAGACTCTACTGAATCCAAACATTTCGACAACGACACCATGAAAAAGGTCACAAAGCAGGTCCTTATCGACGCGGAAAAGGGGTGGGACAGTCACGTCATGCGTCTGTTTACCCTGGGCGAAGGCGGTTATTCACCGAAGCATGAACACCCATGGCCGCATATAAATTTTGTTGTGTCGGGTAGGGGAACTTTGATGATCAACGGAAAAGAAACGGAAATCCGCCGGGGCTCTTACGCCTTTGTGCCCCCGGGCAGTAACCACCAGTTCGTAAATACCGGCGCGGAGGATTTGCAGTTTATCTGTATTGTTCCCAAGGAAGGGGAGGTATAACCCAATACATCAAATTCCGGTATGGAGAAAAGAATACTCAACTTTTCTTTTTCTTCCTGGTGAGCTTGGCCGATGAAAGATTCTTCGTTGTCAGTCGGACGCCCTGGGCTTTTATCCCCTTTACGGGGTAATCGGAGACCTCGAAGCTCTCTTCCAGTATCTTGAGCCTGGGCTTCGGTTTGTATTTCAATTCAAAAACCACATCATCCCGGGTGGTAAGCGCCAAAACGGAAGTATTCTCAGGTACAATGGTGTAGGATTTACCGATAATATATTTCTCTATCCTGCACCGTTTGAGATAGATATGATCCGTTTTTTTATCCTTGTAGAGGATGGAAAATACGGTATCCTGAAGTTCTTCCTTGTCGGCCGGGCAGCAGTACAGCATCCCCTTGTCAACAAACAATTTTTCAGGAACATCGATGACCGAATAGACGCCGCTTTTTCGAATTACCAGCACCCTGTCATAGGGAGAAACATCAAAGAGCTTCTTTCCGGATTTAAGCTCTGTTCCCAGGTAACCGTTCGTGTTGTCATGCATCAGCGGAATATCCCTCTGCACCACGTCCTTGACGTCGATTTTTTCAAAAGAACCGATCTTGGAGCGACGGGGATAGAGCGAACCGTAACCTTCCAGGACACCCTCGAGAAAGGAGACGGCGTAATCCTTTATTTTGCCGAGGTGCCGCTTTATCTCGTCCAGCCGGCCCTTGATTTCCTCTATTTCCTGCCTGTTCTTCTGTATGTCGTAGAGGGATATCCTCCTGATAGGAATCTTCAACAACCGTTCCACATCATCGTCGGTTACTTCCCTCTTTATTTCTTCATGGAAGGGTTCAAAACCCTTCTTCACCGCGTCCAGTACACCCTTCTGGGTTTTCATGGATTCTATCTTCTTGTAGATCCGTTCTTCCACGAAAATCCGCTCCAGGGTCCGGGCGTGTAATCGGTCCTCGAGCTGTTTCCGGTCTACCTTGAGCTCCGCCCGGAGTATCGCCACGAGCTTCTCCGCATGGTATTCTATAACCTCGGTAACGGTCATGGTTACCGGCTTGTTGTTCCGGATAACCAGCAGATGTACGGAGATGGACACCTCGCAATCGGTAAAAGCGTACAGAGCATCCAGGGTCTCCTCGGAGTGGACGTTCCTGGCAAGACGGATCTCGATTTCTACTTTATCCGTGGTATAGTCCTGGATTCCGGCTATCCTTATCTTGTTCTTCCTGGCGGCGTTCTCGATGGAAGCAATAAGGCTTTCCGTGGTGGTTCCGTAGGGCAGTTCCCTTATGACAATACGCTTCGGATCGGAGGCGTCTACCCTTGCCCTTACAAGGACTTTCCCGAGACCGTCCTGGTAATCCGAGACATCCACCAGGCCTCCCGTCTGAAAATCCGGGTAGAGTTCAAAGGGTTCTCCTCTCAGGGCGTGCTGAACCGCTTCGATAACCTCCACGAAGTTGTGAGGAAGTATTTTCGTGGACATGCCCACGGCTATGCCCTCGGCGCCCTGGATGAGAATAACAGGAATCTTGGCCGGAAAGGACACCGGCTCTTTGTTTCTGCCGTCGTATGAATCCACGTACTCGGTTATCTCCGGACGATACAGTACCCGTTTGGCCAGGGGAAGAATGCGGCATTCTATATACCTGGCGGCGGAGGCCTGGTCGCCGGTGAGCAGGCTGCCGAAATTCCCCTGTTTTTCGATAAACAGGTCCTTGTTTGCCAGGACGACCAGGGCGGAGTAGATCGATGCGTCACCATGGGGATGGTACTGCATGGTATGCCCCACGACATTGGCCACTTTGTGGAATTTCCCGTCATCCACCGAAAAGAGGGTGTGGAGAATCCTCCGCTGCACCGGTTTGAGTCCGTCGTCCAGGTCCGGAATGGCCCGGTCCTTAATAACGTAGGAGGCGTATTCCAGAAAGTTTGTATTGAACATTTTTCCCACGTAGGCCATCAGATAAGGTTCTCCATTATAAAGTCCCTGCGTTTCGGGGTGTTCTTTCCCATATAAAACTCCAGGGTCCCCGGGACCGACTTTATGGATTTTACGCTGACCGGTAAGATTCTCATATCTTCGCCGATGAATTGTCCGAATTCGCCGGGAGAAATCTCCCCGAGGCCTTTGAACCGGGTTACCTCCGCCCCGCTGAGCTCCTCTACCGCCAGATCGCGCTCTTTGGCACTGTAACAGTAGCGGGTCGCCTTTTTATTTCGTACCCGGAACAGCGGCGTTTCCAGGATATAGATACGCCCGGAGACCACGAGCTCCTCGAAAAAATTCAGAAAAAAGGTAAGTAGAAGATTACGTATATGAAAACCGTCGTAGTCCGCATCGGTCGCGATAACCACCCGGGCGTACCGAAGTTGATCCAGGTCATTCTCGATACCCAGGGACATCATGAGGTTGAAGAGTTCTTCGTTCTTGTATATCGCGGTTCTGTTCTTGCCGAAAACGTTCTCGGGCTTGCCCCGGAGGGAAAAGATTGCCTGGGTGTAGACGTCCCGGCAGGATACCATAGAACCCGAGGCGGACGCCCCCTCGGTAACAAAAATCGTCGAGTTGCCGCCCTTCTTATCTCCCAGGTGATACTTGCAATCCTTGAGGTTCGGAATTTTGAGGGCGATTTTCTTGGCCGCTTCCTTGGCTTCCTTGCGGACAACGTTTAATTCTTTTCGGAGTTTTTCATTCCTAACAATTTTGTCTTCGAGTTTCTTAGCCGCTTCCCTGTTCTTGTGGAGAAAATCGACAATGCCCGAGCGCACCTCGGATACAATCCAACTGCGGATCTCCGTATTACCGAGTTTATTCTTCGTCTGGCTCTCGAACACCGGGTTCTGCAGTTTTACAGATATCGCGCCGGCGATGCCTTCCCGGACATCGACTCCGGAAAATGTCTTCTTATAGAATTCATTAACTCCCTTCAAGATCCCTTCCCTGAAGGCACTCTGATGGGTACCCCCGTCGCTGGTAAACTGGCCGTTGACAAAGGAAAAATATGTCTCACCGTAGGTTTCCGTATGGGTCAGGGCGAATTCGAGTGATTTTGCAGAGTAATAGGCTATCCCGTACAGGGTATTGTCACCGATCTCCGAGTGGAGCAGGTCATACAGCCCGTTTTGAGAAACGAATTTCTTGCCGTTGAACGAGAGGGTGAGCCCCTTGTTTAGACATGCATAATTCCACAGGCGCTCCTCGATAAACTCGGGCATGAATTCATAGTCGTTGAAAATTTCTTTATCCGGGGTAAACTCGACATAGGTTCCGTTACTCTCACCGGGCTTTTTCCCGGTTTTATTCGTCTTTAAGCGACCCCGCTCAAAAACCAGTTCGCGGTACTTTCCTTCCCGGAAACTCACCACCCGGAACCTGGATGAAAGCGCGTTGACGGCCTTGGTCCCGACACCGTTCAGACCGACGGAAAACTGGAAGACTTCGTCGTTGTACTTGGCCCCTGTGTTGATGGTGGAAACACACTCTTCGAGTTTACCCAGGGGAATTCCCCGGCCGTAATCCCTCACCTTGACCAGCAGGTCCTTCACCTGAACGACGATCTTATTGCCGAAGCCCATGATATACTCGTCGATACTGTTATCGATGATTTCCTTGAGGAGGATATATATCCCGTCGTCCAGGTTGCTGCCGTCTCCCAGGCGGCCGATATACATTCCGGTACGCAGCCGGATATGTTCCAGGGAACTGAGGGTTTTTATCTTACTTTCATCATAATTATGCTTTGCGGTGCTCATATTTCGAAATTCAGTTATACGCCGTGCGCGGAAGATAGTATCACAAGTTTACACATTATTCAAACAGGATGAACCTGTATCAGGTAAGACCCTTGGAAGCCAGGTAATCGTCCACCGCTTTTTCGTTGATAAACCCCTTTTCAATGGCAATCTGCCCGAAGAGCACTCCGGGCTGCTTTTCCTGTTCCGCCAGGACTATACGCACCTGTTCTTCATTCATAACGCCGATTCTGACCAGAAACTCGCCGAGCCGTTCCCCTTCCCTGTGTTCCATTCCCGCCTCCTATAAAAAGTCAACCGTGAGCCGACATAGAAAATCCTTATTCACCTATTATCCGGAAACAGGCCCTTTGATACAAGATACTTTCGTGAAGACATAGCCCTACAGACCGGAAGGAAGGCGAGAAAAGAGGAATTCTTCCTGGCAGCCCTGTTTCACGACATCGGCCGCGTATCCCTGTTTCACGGCGAACCGGAGGCATATAGCAGACTCATTGATGAACAGCAGCAAAAAGGTGGAAAAACCCGGGACCTGGAGCGGCATTATTTCGGGACCGACCACAAAGAGGTGGGTTGGGCCATCCTGTCGGACTGGAATTTTCCGGATATCTTTTCAGATCCCGCCAGGGAACACGGGAGCCTCAATATTGCCTCCCGCCACAAGACGGTAGTCCTTTCATTACAATCACCGGGCCGGCTCATGAGCAGCCTACCTTTTTAGTATTCTGTGCCCGGAAGCTTATGGTTTTTATCTGTACGAAATCGAAAGTACCAGGGGCTCAGTCATGGTTACAATATCGATAAACGGAATGGCAAACAGAGCCTTATCCTCACCCCGTATCCTACCGCCGGAGATGTTGACGATGCGGCCTTCCACCTTTACCTGCACCTCTACAACGGCTGAAGAAATAACCGCCTCCGCCCCGGTGTCCTCCAGGTACTCCGCAAAGGTGTAGGAAATTATATCCAGGTATTCTTCCTCGGTGTAGGGCCGTTCTTTTTGAGGGCCGAATACCCGGATGAGTTCGGTGTCGGTCAGTGATACCGGGTCGGTCAGGATACTCATGTTCTCCGGTGAAAGGGCAAACTCAACGGTAGTCACCCCCCCTTCCCGGTGCACTTCGACAACCGGAGGCAGGTCGTAGGCGTCCTGGTCCAGGAAGGATTCTACATCACTGAACCGTGCGGTAAGCATCAGTGATCCGGGAGCAGGATTCTCGATGTTTACCAGCTCGGCCGAAGGATTTAATGCAAAAAAGGACTCTATGGCCGGAAGATCGAAAATCACCACTTCGTCGGGATCGGCGGAAAAACCACCGTATATATCCCGCGCATAGGCTGTTACCATATCATGAAGTCGAATCTCCAGGTGGAGTTCACCACCGCCGTTACGGTGAAAAATTATGTCCTGCCGTACCGTACAGGCGGAAAAGAGAAAAAGAAATAACATGAAGATACACGCCTTTTTCATGCCGTCCCCGAATGTATCCCCTTTTGGCCGTGTCGTCAACGTATCGGAGATCGGGGAAAAGGGCCGTAAGCTTGAAAAAAGCCTCAGAAGGTGCATAATAGTATAGAGTGCTCCAAAGCTTATGGGTACTCAAGGAGAAAAATCATCCGGGAGGCTTCAGATGAAGGGACTTATCCTGGCCGCGGGATACGGCACCCGGTTTCTGCCGGTAACAAAGACCATCCCCAAGGAGATGCTCCCGTTACTTGATAAGCCGTCCATCGCCTTTATCGTGGACGAGTTTATCGCCTCGGGAATAGAGGATATCGTCATCATCACCTCCCGGCGGAAGAAAGCCCTGGAGGACTACTTTGACCGGGAAATGGAACTGGAGAGCGTGTTTACCGCCGAGGGCGCCCTGAATAAACTCGTCGCCATCAAACCGCCGGAGGCTCATTTCACCTTCATCCGGCAGCAGAAAATGCTCGGCACCGGCCACGCCCTGCTCACCACCCGGGCCGTTATCGGGCAGGAGCCCTTTGTGGTCGCTTACCCGGACGATCTTCACTTCGGAGTCCCGCCCCTGGCGCGGCAGCTTATCGATACCCACAAGGAAACCGGCTGCACGGTGCTGTCGACCATCCATAACCCGGTTGACCTGGAGCGCTACGGTATTCTCGACATCGATCCGGACGGATTTCACGTCAAGGACATTGTCGAAAAACCCGCCCCGGGTACGGCACCGAGTAAAGAAGCCACCATCGGCCGGTATCTCTACACCCCGGAAATCTTCGAGTTCCTGGAAGAGGGCTGGAAGAAACACACCGGCGGGGAATACTACCACACCTATGCCCTGAAGAAACTCATGTATTCGGGACAGGTGGTGTACCGCCAATGCGTGGGTGAGCGGCTGGACACCGGAACTCCGGCGGGCTACCTGCGGGCAATCCTAAAGTACGCGGCCACGGTTCCGGAGTACCGGGAGGTGCTGGATGAATTTTCGAAACAGTACGGTTAGCCTTTAATCTCGAGGGTGTCGAGAATACGCGGAGTATCTCCGGCGGCATAGAGTGGGATGTTGACGAAGTTTCCACTAACCGAAAAATTTCGTCCGCTAACCTTAACCGACCAGGGAGGGTTATATTTTCCCTTAAAAACAGTAAGGCTTTTCGCCCTGCCGGTGTGTTTCCCGGATTTTACTTCGAGAGGAATAACAGTTCCCCGCCGGGACAATAAAAACTCAATTTCAGACCTAGGCCCCTTCCATGTGAAAAGATCTTCAACCCCCGATTTCTTTAATTCGGAGGCGACATAATTCCCCGCCACAGAGCCCTTATAACTGCCGTAGGACTGGTTAACAATATTAATCATCTCCAACCCGAGCATTGCGTAAAGAAGCCCTTAAAACCCCAATTCCTCGGCTACGAGAATAACATGATAATCCGAATCGGCCGGCCGTTTATGGATGATGCTGGTAATGTTACAGTTCCGTTCGGCGGATTTGCAATCCAGGCATACACCGGCTTTATTGCAGGCCAACTCGTTACCGTACTTTATGTTGTTCATTTCCGCCGCCACGAAACGGATCCGGTCCAGCCCGGCGTTCACATCCTTGACGATTTTATTCGCCCCGGCAACCACAATAATCCTGTCCGAACCGTAGATGCTTCCGGCAACCCGGTTACCGGCACCGTCGATGTTAATAATCTGCCCGTCGATGGTTACGGCATTGGCCCCCAGGATAAACACATCGGCCACCAGGTATTGCCGCAGGATTTCCCTCATCTCTTCTTTATTCCCAAGGATACTCCACCCCGGGCTGTTGTGTTCCATGACGTAATTATTTGCCGCGCAGGTGTGGGGAATGGCGACACAATTCTTCCTTTCCAGGTCCTTATCCAACTCGAGGGCGAACACCGTGTGAGAATCTCCGAAACCGATCACCCCGTCATTGGGAATCATCCCCAGGACCAGGTCCCTCGCCTCCGCCACGGAATCACAGTAGTGGGCCTCGAAGTTGTTCTTTGCCAGATTCTTCACGGCTATCCGGCACTGCTGCCGCATATAATCTTTTCGAATGGCATTTCTGTCGCAGTCTTCTTTCTTTAATTTTGGGAAGCTGAAATTACGTAGATCCGGCATAGTCTTTATACTCCTTCTTTATATTTTTCTGAAAGCACCTCATATTCCACCGCTTCCTCGATCTTGCCACGTTTTCGGCACCCGGCGGCGTAGATCCGGCACTTCCGCGCCAGCTCCGCCCGAGCCAGGGTCATCCGTTCCGGTGGAAAATATCCCGAATCAACGAGTTTTTTAAGACCCTCGATTCGAAAAATCTCGATCCGGCCGTACTTTTCCGATAGCTGATGCCAGTCCCCCGCCCGCTTAACCGTAAGAATTTCATGCAGGTAACCAACGGGATACCGTGCGGTTATACGCAGCCAGTACTCGTAATCCTCGGCGATCTCCAGGGTTTCATCGAAGCCGCCGGTTTCCCGGAAAAGCGAGGCCTCCATCATCACCGTGGACGGGCCGATGATACATTTCTTCAAGGCGTCTTCGAAGATATCCCCCTCCCGCCGGTGCTTCTGCGATGCCTGGGAGACCTGCCGGCTGCCGCGCAGCCACTGTTCCCGGGTGTGACTTATCCGCACACCGGTATCTTTCATGAAAGCAACCTGCCGGGCCAGCTTTTCCGGCTTCCACAGGTCGTCCGAATCGAGGAAGCCCAGAAATCGGCCGGCCTCGGCCTCGGCCCCCCGGTTGCGCACCTCCCCGGGCATGCCCGTGTGGGGTTTGCGGATAAGCCGAAGGCGATTGTCGGAGGGCAGTTCCGGCAACGGAGCGGTACTTCCGTCGTCGACGATGAGAAGCTCGAAGTCTTCCAGGATCTGATGCAACACCGAATCGACGGCTTCGAGGAGTAGGGCGGAACGGTTGTAATGTGGGACGACGACGGTTACCAGGGGCATGGGTGTATAATAACAGGATCAGCCCGGAACGGACAGCCTGATTGACCTTGCCTTGCCAACCGGCATTGGATGATCGGCATAAAAAAACCGGTCGTATACAAAACCGCTGATGAGAATGGTATGCTGCCAGCCTACAAGAAACCCCTGGACGCCGCGGACCGGAGGAACCCGGAGGGGCTGCTCACCTTCACTCCAGTGACCCAGGACGGCCCCGGCGGCACGTTTAGCAGCCACAGATCCCCTTAGAGCCGGGTTAGCCGCCAGGGCCCGGGCGGGTTTTCGGATTTGCGGCTAAGGCCCGGGCTACCGGCAGGTTGGCGTAGGGGCACATACCCCCCGGGGGCCGGACCCCTTTAATTTCGGAATACTGCCGCAGCAAGAATAGAAACTTTCTCCCGCCAGGGCCTGGAGATTCTCCCAGGCCGGGTCCAGTGCGGGGTCGCAGTCGGTCATCTTCGCCAGGGCGTAGAGGATCACCGTAAAATCACAGATGATCCAATCCTGACCAGCCTCGCCGCTGCCGCCGAAGGCCTTCGGAATCATGATTTTGATGGGAAAGGTGCCGTCTTCCCGGAGATTCGCGAGTAGGTCATCCACCAGTGGGGCGGCTCCCTTTGTCGTCCGGGTGATCCCGAGATCAGCCGGCATGGCAAACCGGTGGATCCATCGGTAGGCCTTGTCGTGCCGGGCAAGGACTTCATCCTCCCGGCCGGCCAGGCCTTTCAGAAGTCCCTGAATAAAGGGGCCCGTATCCAGCAAAGTTGAATCGGCGGCCACCGGCGTCAGCAGCAGCTGTGCCCGGTAGGGGATGTACGGCTCCGACGCCTCCAGGACCCAGGTTCTAGTGTATTCCGGTATGTCCATGAGTATTTCCTACAACGGATACGGCGGAATGTCCAAAGCGGAAGAAAGAAGACTCACGCCAGGGCGCAAAGACGGCAAAGTCCGCAAAGAATGAGAATAAATTTACAGTGATAAATCCCAGAGGCCTGATACGGTCATGACTTTTTCAACACGACCCACAACTTTTAAATGAATTGGAAAAATAGCATAGAGGTCAGGATAAAGAAATGGTCTTGATAAATGTAGGACATTGTAATACATTATAATTGTGGTCTATTATGATGAAGATATAAGAAAAGACCTTCGAAAGGCACGTCTTCCGAAGGAAATCGCCCGGCTCTTTTACAATGCCTTTGCATCCCTGAATATCACAAAGGATTTGAACCTTTTTGAT
Source organism: uncultured Spirochaetales bacterium (assembly GCA_964410865.1). Taxonomy (GTDB): domain Bacteria; phylum Spirochaetota; class Spirochaetia; order JAFGDJ01; family JAFGDJ01; genus JAFGDJ01. The sequence goes on from CAYPIQ010000035.1 coordinate 17,907, forward strand.
ATCAAGAAACTGGTTACGAATTCATCAATCGATTATTTTCGGCTGCGCAAGGGAAAGTACAGGGCAATATTTAAAATCGAAGACAATGATTTTTACGTTCTTTCCATAGCCAAAAGGGAGGAGGTCTAGAAAAAATGGCAGTAGTATCAGTTCGATTGAACGAAGAGGATGAAAGGATTTTAACCTTTCTTACCGAATATTTGCACGAAGACAAGTCTTCGTTGATCAGGAAATCGCTGTATGATATGTATGAAGATATCCAGGATATCAAGTTCATTGAAGACTACATCGAAACAGCAAAGACCAAGGAAAAAACCTTTATTCCCGCCGATGAGCTTTTCCTTTAGACAACGGCCGAAAAGGGGGATATATTAAGGGAGTATGAAACGCCTGCTGCTTGTTGCCATGGCCGTTATACCTTTCCTCTTCTCCTGCCCCACGGGGGACTACTTTTCGGACATCGAGGGAATCAACCTGCTGTCGGTGGATGAACAGGCCTTTACCGGCTGGGAGATTGATTACGGCTCCGATGATGTTACCTTCGAATACATGACCTTTACCGAGTCAGCCCAGGCCGGGCCGAGCACCGGGGACACGGTGTACCGTATGGAGATCGTCAACCTGGTGCCCAACGGGGATTTTAAAAGCGACACGTTGGGTCCTGGATGGAACCCAATTGGCGGTGCAACCGGAATTATCAACAACGAAACATTAGAATATGCCTTGGATAGCAACGCCCATAGGGTTGACTATGATCTTTCAAATGCCGCCGACGGACTTGTTTCAGAGGCTTCCTACATTATCCGTTTTCAATTAAAAAGCACTTCAGCCGGTTCAGCCTACTTTGAATACCGCAATCCCCCTAGGAAATGGACGTTGGACAACCCTTCTACTTCTCTGATCTACAACTTCCCCACAGCCTTCCCCGACGGAACGGATGCAACCTTTACCCCAAATGAAACTACAGACATTTTCACCATCGGAACCACCCAGACCGGCGGCACCATGTACGGCTATATCGACAATCTTCGGGTTGCCCGGACGGACATCAATTCGTATATTACTCTTAATGTTCCGAAATCAAATATGACAAGGACCGATCTTCCATCTGGGGAATACCGGTTCACCGTCTATGTAAAAGACGATCCTGATGTGACTCCAACCACCGTCAACAGAATGCCCGCTTCCGCGGTCAGCCTGTTTTTACTGTCCGCCGCCGACGCCTTGGTCTCCGGCGGCTCCTACGCATCTTTTGAGGCCGCCGATGACTGGAGTGATTGGACAGCCTTATCGGTCACCGGCCACATTCAGGTGGACAATGACGCGGAGACGGCACTTCGTTTGCGAATAACCCCCACGGATATCAGCCGCGGCTCCTATGGCCGGGACGTAGGAAGCCTGTTGATATCTTCTCCTGTCCTGGAATACTCGTCCGACGGCAGCTTCTGACCTTTTACTTTACTACCATCACCTTACGATACTCGTCGATCCCCGGTCCCACTACCCGGATAAAGTAGACACCCCGGGCGACGGTCATCCCGGACCGGTTGGTCCCGTCCCAGGTGTAGGTGTACTCCCCGGCGCCCTGGCGGCCGCGGAAGAGGATATTCACCACGTCGCCGCTTAAGCTGAAGACCTGGGCTGTTACCATGCCCGGGGCTTCCAATTCGTAGACAAGGATTGTCTTGCCGCCCTCGGTGGGGTTTATTACGTTATTGAGGATAGTTACTCCACCAACCTGTCGGCGGATGTCCCGGATAGGGATAACCCAGGGAGCCAGAGTACGCGGATCGTCCGGATCGGTTGCCCTGGCGGCGAAGAGGTTACCTACCTTCAGGACGAATTCAATATCCGCACCGGAAGAGATCTCGCTGTCACTGCCGGGAATCAGAAAATCACGTACGGCGCCCTGGCTGCGTTCCGGGTTAAGACCCCGGGCATCGGTATTGGGCGGGGGCAGCTCGATGGAAACGAAGGCCGGCAGCCAGAAACCGTTATCGGTGGTCACCGTGTCCGAAGGAGAGACATCGAAGTATAGCTGCGACGGCAACCAGGTGTAACCCGGGGCTAGGATAGATGCCTCCAGGGTGATATCCCGGTCCATCAGTTTGGACCCTTCGGCGCCCGTGAAATCCCTCAGGGCGGTGCTGCCGCTTCCATAGACATCGTCCTGGTGCACACCGTCGGACGCCCAGACCGGCTCGGCAATACCGATACCCACATCGGTAATCCGGTGCTCCGCCGTGGCGAGCATGGAGTTTTCGGCCTTGTCGAAGATCAGTCCCGCCCCGGCCGGTTCGATGGTAAGACTTAAGGCCTGGTCGGCGGTCAGGGGTGTTGTCAGGGTAAGATATCCTTCAATGGCTCCCTGGATGGCACCGGCGCCTTCTGGGCTTCGTTCCAGGACTTTAAAATTCGTGGGAGCGTTACCGGTTATTATAAAATCGGTGTGGTCGACATCCTCCGATTTAATATCGTTCCCCCAGACCGGTTCCGAGAAGGTAAGGTATACCCGGTCGCCTCCTACGGAACAGAGACTCAAGTTTATCTCCGGCGGCGTCCGCTCTATGGCTGCAATTGGAACAAGGGTTGACGGCAGAATATTACCGGCCAGGTCCGTAATGTAAGCCCCGGTGTAATCGTAGGATATATAAAGCTCCGAAAGTAAACCCCAGGAGTGACCTGTATCCTGCATGGTCAGGGTAAAGTAAGAATCATTGTTATCCGGAAGGACGTCATTATAGAGGGCGATATCACCCACGGCGGTATCGAAGCCGGTATTATAGGTATTGATCAGGGGTGTATTGCCCACTTCCTCCACGGTGAATGACTCGTACTCCGTGTACGAGTCGCCCGGATAGGCAAAGCTGAGGTCACGGATACCCTCGTTTAACCGGGTATCGGGATGGGTCAGGTCGCTGCCGCCGGTCATATTGACATCCTGCGGGTCCCAAACACCGTCTCCCTGGGGATTAAGTCCCGGATCAGAGGCGTTGGAATAATCCAGTGCCGAGTTATCCAGCACGTGGAACTCGAGCCGGTTGATCATCTGGGTGGCCGTGGTAGCTCGGGAGATGATTTCATAGCTGGTTGTAACGTTCGGATCATCGGCGAAGGAGACTGTATAACTGGAGAAGGCCGGCGGATCGACATCCCAGGAGTTGATCCAGTCATCCACCACATCAGGAGCGGACCCCTGCGGGTCTGCGGTGATTGCGGGGTTGTCGATCATGTAGTCGATCTGGTTACCCGATACATCGACGATGTTGGTGTTCTGCACAACATCTACCCCCGATGCATCGTTTATCAACGGTACATCGGAATGCCATCCGGGAAACAGGTCGCTCCCTTCGACACCGCCGTCCAGGAAGCCGGAGAGGTAGATCCTGAGCTCTTGGTCGTTGTTGGTAAAGGGCTGCTCGGTAATATCGCCGTCGGTATCCGCCCGGTATAGGGCATTGGCGGGGGTGGAGCCGGTTCGCCATCCGCGGTCCAGGGGACCGACGCTTAGGACGTCGTCGTACCGGAAATAGCCGTCTACCAAAACATCCCCGCCGTCATCCCGGATATCGCCTCCGATCCCTAAGGGCCCCGCCGGGGAAACTTCGCTGCGGATATTTTCCGCCGTTGGTGTTGCCGCCGAAAAAGCAGCGCCCGACCCGATATCCACCGGCTCGGACCAGTATAGATGGAAGTAATTATGCCCGTCATACATGGTGGTTGCCGGCTGGTTGTGGGCCGCCCGGCCGTAAACGATCTCGTAGAGGACGGGGCCGCACTCATCGGTGGTGGCGGTATAGGTATCTTTTCCGTTTTCGGTGTAATTCCATACCGGGTTCTTTCCGCCGGCATCCCAGAAATTACCCTTTAGCCAGGATATGTCCGGAATGGTTCCCGTATCGGCAACTCCAGCGGCATCGGTGCCGCTGCCGGATACGGAAGAATGGGTTCCATCGGCATCGGTGGTCCAGGTAATACCGTTTGCCCGGAGATAGAAGGTGGTAAGATCATCCTCATCATCGGCACTGGTGAAATTGAAGGGGATAGCATCGGGCGTACCGTCGGAGTTGTCTACGAGAGCCGTGTTGGCGATGAAGGAAGTATTAGTTCCATTTCCGGTGTGATCCGTGTAGGCGGCTGCAGCCATGGCCGAGATCTCGTCGCTGCTGTTCTCCATCGGCTCGCTGAAAGTAATGCGGATCGTGTCGTCCTTTACGATTTCCGCAGAGACGATATAAGGCGCATCGAAATCCCATCCCACCTGAGGAATAGTATGATCGTATTCCTGGTTGTTCAATCCATTAGTCACTTTGTTGTGAGACTCGTCTTCGGGGCTGGGCCCGGCCGGGGCACGGTCGACCGGCTCTGCCGCGGCGATGTTTCCTCCCCCCACCAGGGAATAGGAGACCCTCATGTTGAATGCTACCGCGTACGGAGTTCCAAACGGCGGATTGGATACGGGGTCGGAGGTGCCGCTGTCCTGGACATTGAGCGTCCAGGTGTTGTCGGCTCCGGCGGCATCCCCCTCCATGTCGGCGCCGTTGTTGTAGAAATTCCCGCCGACACTGATGGTTGCCCCGGTAAGATCGAAGGTAGCGCCGTCGGTAAAGGCGGCGCTCGGTGCCGTGGAAAAAACGCCCGTCGCCGCGGTGTAGGTCCCGTTATTGGGATAGTAAACAAGACCAGCCGCATCGGGATAGGCGAATTCGTTGGACGCGGCCCCCCGGTCAACATCATCGGCATTGTAGGCAGCCCCGAAAACCGCAAGGTCTCCGCCCCCGGCGGCGGTGGTCGCCAGAGTATGACCATTAATATCCAGGGTCCCCCGGTAAAAATAGATGTTGTCCGCTGTAAGGTCTCTTTGCAGTACAATAGTTGAACCCGGGGCGTCGATATACAGGTCGACATTCTGCAAATTTATCAAGGCACCCACGACGGTGGTGGTCAGTGATGAACATGAACGGAGCAGCATGTACGTCAGGGCTGTAGTTCCTCCAATTTGAGCATCCATTGTTACCGTGCCAGTTCCTGCAGACAGGTCGAGGATATGAGGACCGTTTACCGTACTGCTGAAGGCGATGTTTCCGTTAGCGGAATCCAGGGCAATATCCCCGGTCAGAGTTACCGCTGACGCAAAAGAAATGTCGTCCCCCGTGGTGGTGATGTCCCCGGCCGTCTGTACCGCCCCCGCGCCGTTCTGCGTAAACGCCCCGTCAAGGCTCATGTCCGCCCCCGCCGCGATGTCCAGAAGGCCGCCGTTGGTGATTGTCACCGGCCCGCCTGTCAGAGTGTTCACCGTGCCGTTCAGCGTCACCGTGTTCGTCGTCAGGACAAGCCCACCGGCACCGTTCAGCATCACCGCCCCGTCAAACTGCGTGTCCCCAGTACCGGCAGTCTGCGTTATCGTATCCGCGTTGAATCCAAAGTCCGCCGTCACGTCCAGAGCACTCGCGATCACCACGTCCCCCAAGTCCACCACGCCGCCCACCGCAGCGTCAAAGTCGATGTTCCCCATCCCCGCCGTGAACTGAAGGTCTTCAGTAAAATCAGTCGTACCGTTCAGGGTATCGGCAAAAGTGATCGTTCCTGCGCCTACCCCTGTGTTCAGAGCCACCGCCCCGGCGAGCGTCACATCATCGGCAAACCCGATATTGTCACCCGTCGTCGTTATGTCCCCAGACAGGTTCACCGCGGCCCCCGTCCCCGTGGTTTGACTGAACACACCGTCCAGGTTAAGGTCCACCGCCGTATCCGCCGCGCCGCCGGTATCGCCCAGGGTCAGAGTGCCGTTCAGGTTTACCGTAACACCGCCGCCGGCCGCCGCCGTGAGCGTATCCACACCGCCGTTGATGGTCACATTGTTCAGCGCCGTCACTGACCCCAGGTTCATACCCCCGGCCCCTTCCAGCACCACCGCCCCGGTAAAGGTCGTCGTCCCGCTGCCGTTCTGCTGCGTTATCGTATCCGCGTTGAATCCAAAGTCCGCCGTCACGTCCAGGGCGCTCGCGATTACCACGTCCCCCAGGTCCACCACGCCGCCCACCGCAGCGTCAAAGTCGATGTTCCCCGTCCCCGCCGTCAGGGTAAGGTCTTCGCTGAAATCCACCCCTTCGCCGTTCAGCGTCGATAAAAAGGTGATCGTCCCGATACCGCCGCCGGTGCTGAAGGCCACGGACTCATTGTCCGTCAGGGTTACCGCACTTAAGAAACTGATGTTGTCCCCCGTGGTGGTGATGTCCCCGGCCGTCTGTACCGCCCCCGCGCCGTTCTGC
>CAYPIQ010000035.1:24278-27130 GCA_964410865.1 uncultured Spirochaetales bacterium
CGCCCCGTCAAGGCTCATGTCCGCCCCCGCCGCGATGTCCAGAAGGCCGCCGTTGCTGATCGTTACCGGACCGGTTCCGGCAGTGGTGACGGTACTGTTTACAGTAAAGGCAGTACCGGTCAGGTTAATCCCTCCGGTGGCATTGGTGTTCACCGGATTGTGAAAGACCGTGCTTACCGTTCCGGCGCTCTGCAGAAGGGATGAAGCAAACACCTCTCCATTAAAGGTTACCGTACCGGCCGATACTACTGTCAGGGCATCAATCCTTGCCGCCCCGGCGGCGCCGCCGATCCGGCCGTTACCGGCTGCGGCTGAATCCCCGAAACTCACCGTACCGGTACCCGCCGTCAGGGTCAGGTCCCAGGGTCCTCCGATTCCGTCGTCGATGGCTGCCGCGTCGTCGAAATCAATGTCGCCGGCCCCTGCTCCCGTGCTTATCGCCACATCACCGCTCAGCGTCACCGCCCGGGCTACTCGTACCGTCTGCCCCGCCGTGGTAATGTTCCCCGCCGTGTCGATGGCTCCCGCCAGGGTCACTCCGAGGCTGACCGTACCGCCGGCCCCGGTGGTCAGAATATCCCCCGTTCCGACAAAGCTCGTTCCCGACAGCGAATCCACCGTCACAGCCCCGGTAGTTGTTCCCACCGCGGCACTTATTGCCACCGTAGAACCCGTGGAATCTATGTCCACAGCTCCTGTACTGCTGGTCAGCGCCGCCGCCACCGTTACAGCGCCGCTGTGATTAATCACTATTCCCCCGGTACCGCCGCTGGTATCGATCGCCCCGCCTGTATTGTCGAAGGTTGTCCCGGAAGAACTGAACCCGCCGGCGCCGACGGTGGTAACCGCGGCGTTCAGATCCACGGCACCCCCGGCTGTAATCGTAACCGACCCCGCGTCGATGGTGCCGTTGCCGGTGAGCCCCGCAGCAGGGTTCAGGGTAACCGTACCGGTTACGGTATCAACCACTCCACCGAGGGTAAGGGTACCGGCAGCGGTGGTTACGTCTAACAGCCCCCCTGCGGTGGTGATAGCGAGCAGGCTGAGGCCGTTGATACCATCAAGATACACGGCGTCACCGGTGGTGGTGACCGTGACATCGTCCTGGGCGGCGATGAACTCGATCGGGTCGGCGAGGGCTCCGACGGCGCCGTCGCTGTTCAGCGTAACCACGCCGGTGGCATCTATCTCCGCGAAATTGTTCGCCCCGTCCACGGCGGTAATGCCTCCCGTTCCCGCCCGGATGGTCAGGCTGCCGGTGCCGCCATCAAAGGCCGCGGCCGTACCGTTATCATCCAGGACCACCGCCCCCGCCCCGGAGTTACTGTTGAACTCAAAGGCTGCCCCGGCGGCAGCCGATGCGGCGGTCCGGACCGTAACAGCCCCGCTCTGGACCCCTGCCTCACCGATTCGGACGGTGGAAGCGGCTATGATTCGGCTGAGTTCCGTATCGTCCAGTTCCCATCCGCCGCCGGCATAGCCGACACTCATGGCCGCGGTGGAGGTATCCGTGTATAGATTCATAGCACCGGTAACGTCCACGTCCCCGTTCAGGGCAAGGGTATCGGTGTATACCGTGGCGTTGCCGGTAATGTTTACCGCGGTCAGTGATGCCGAAGCGGAGGAGGTGACGGTGAGCCCCGTCGGCTCGGTGGTACCGCCGACGGTGCCGGCCAGGGTCAGGGCTCCCGTGCCGGTGGTTAAAGAGAGGATGCTGCCGCCGTCTATGGTGTTGTTAAAGTCGATGTTTCCCGCCCCGCCACCGGTGGTCAGGGCGGCATTCTGGGTCAGGGTAACCGGTCCGGTAATGTCCACGTCCAGTCCGGCGGTGGAGATTACCGTACCGTTGAAATTAAAATTCACCCCGGCAGCGTTGAGGGTCACCGTACCGTCACCTGTAGTGGAAAGGGTATCGGTGAAGATGATATCGTTCCCCGGCGCACGGATGGTCAAGGGGTCGGAGAAGGAACAGGCGCCGACGGTGATGTCCGCCTGGGTGTCGGCCCGGCCGATGGTGACGGCGGTGAAGCCATCCGCCAGGGCGTTTATATCGGCAGTACTCAAGGATAGGGTACCGGCGGCATTCAGACCTGCCGTGGTAGTCGTGTTTACCGGTTGAATAAGCAGAGTGGAGGTCCCCGAGAAGGTCCCGGCACCGCCGAGGAGGTCGACTTCCTGGGCGGTAATGCTTATGGGGCCGGCGATATTGACTGCGGCCATGTCCACCTGTCCGACGGCGGTAACAGTCAGGGCGTCCGGCGGACTGACCCCCCCTATCGCGGCGTTGAAATCGATAGTGCCGCTGCCGGCTGCCAGGGTCAGGGTTTCGGCGGCTGTATCGTTAACGGTATTGTTGAAGGTGATGTTGTTATTTGTTGTCGTCAGGACGGTATTGTCCGCCAGGGTCACCGCCCCGGTGTATTCCTGGGTCCCCGCAGTGGTCACTGACCTTAAGGTGATTCCGCCGTTCCCGGTGACATTCAGGCTAGTCAGGGCGGTACCGCTGCCGACGACACCGCCGAAACTAACCGTGCCGGCCCCGGCGTCCACGGTCAGCACCTGGCCGCCGTCCACCGTGGTCGAAAAGGTTACAGCGCTGTTCGTGGTCGTCAGAACAGCGTCGGCCGCCAGGCTTACCGCCCCGGTGTAGTCCTGGGTTCCCGTGGTGGTCACCGACCGTAAGCCGATACCGCCGGTTCCCGTCACATTAAGGCTCGAGAGGGGGGTGGTGCCGCCGGTGATGCCGCCGAAGGTTACGGTGGAGACCCCCGCGTCCACGGTCAGCACCTGGCCGCCATCCACCGTGGTCGAAAAGGTTACAGCGCTGTTCGTGGTCGTCAGAACAGCGTCGG
>CAYPIQ010000035.1:27230-28245 GCA_964410865.1 uncultured Spirochaetales bacterium
CCGCCAGGGTTACCGCCCCGGTATAGTCCTGGGTTGTCGTAGTGGTTACCGACCGTAAACCGATACCCCCGGTTCCCGTCACGTTCAGGATCGAGAGGGGGGTGGTACCGCCGGTGACGCCGCCGAAGGTCACGCTTCCGGTGCCGGCGTTCACAGTCAGGTCCGCACCGCCGTCGATGGTACCGGTAAAGCTGATGTTTCCAGCCCCAGCACCGGTGGACACGGTGGAAAGACCGTTCAAAGTCAGGTTTCCCAGGGTTAAGGGATCACCGGAGGTCTGGACCGTACCAAACAGCACCGTACCCCCGGCGGCCGAGGTGTTGACCCCGCCGTTGAAGGTGCAGGTATCGCCGCCGTTGCCAAGGGTTACCGTCCCGGTATTGTTGAAGGTTGTCGGGTTGGTGACTGTGTTTGTTCCACCGGTAAGAGATACATTGTAAGCGTTACCACTTGCCGACACCGTCATGGTTCCGCCCACGGTCAGATTGTCCTGGAAGCTGACGGCCTGCCCTCCCTGGCTATCCGTCACCGTCAGGTTCGTCACACCCACCGTTCCCGAAAAGGCAGTCCCGTTCGACTGTGTCACCGTCAGGGTACCGACCCCGGAGACAGCCCCGGCAACCGTTACCGCACCGGTGGCGCCGCCGTCCAGGGTCAGGTCATTTGTCCCGCCGGTGACCGCCCCCAGGCTTACCGCCCCGCCGCCGGACTGGATAATCGTGTCATTATCCAGGGTAACCGCCCCCAGGGTCATGGTGTCGCCGGACGCCGCGATGGTCCCCACCAGGTTCCGACTTCCCGGTCCGCCGGTAAGGTCCACCCCGCCGTTGAAGGTGAAGGTATCGCCGACGGCATCCCCGATGGTGATGTTGCCCGTGTTCAGAAACGTTACCGCGTTCGTCACCGTCCCGCCACCTAAAAGCGACAGGTTATACCCCCCCGCGTAGGTCGTTAAGGCAACCGCCGTAAGCGAACCGCTGAAGGTCACCGCCCCGACCGACGCGGCGTCCTGCAC
>CAYPIQ010000035.1:28345-29892 GCA_964410865.1 uncultured Spirochaetales bacterium
CTGACCGTTAATGTCCGTCTGACCGGCCGTGTGCGTCAGTCCGCCGGTAAAGGTGATGCTATCGGCGGCATCGTTCCCCAAGGTCAGGCTCCCCGTGTTGCTGAAGCTCACCGCGTTCGTGATAGTTCCGCCACCGCCAAAACTGACATCGTACGCCTGGGCCGCCGTGTTCAGCGTGGTGATCGTCACCGATCCCTGGAACGATACGGTTCCTGTTGTATCGGTTAAGGTAACAGTTCCGGCAGATAAAGTACCGGAAAAAGTGACTCCGGTGCTGTTCGTAACTGTAAGGGTTCCGTTAACCGTAGTACCGGTCGCGAAAGAGACTGTATTAGTTTTGTTTATGGTTAGATTATTGAATGTATAAGCGTTTACGGATGAGGCGGTTCCAGTATTAAAAATAACGGTTCCGTTATTATGTGTAAATGTTGTAGCAGTAAGATCAGCTCCGATGGTAGTCGTACCGCTTGTCGCGGAATATGTAGCTACCGAAACGGTACCTGTTACGGTAACCGTTCCAGTATTACCATTTAAAGTACCAGCACCGGTTACATTACCGTTAACTGTAAGGGTCTGAGCATTCACATTAACTGTTCCGGAAGTTATGGTTAAAGAATTTGTTGTAAGGGCTGCTGAAAGAGAGAGCACAGGTGTTGTCGTATCCAATGTAATTGAGACAATGGTATTAGTTGGTACAATATCTAGCGTCACCGTGTAGGCAGTATTAATAGTAACTGTATCGTCGACCGCACTACCTGGAATGCCATTTGGCAACCAGTTTGTGGCAACACTCCAGTTTCCGCTAGCTCCGGAATTCCATGTATAATCCACCCCATACCCTGCCGTTGCCCCGACGAGCAGTAACACAGCGAAGAGAACAACAACCTGTATTCGTTTTCTGCTGAAAGTCCTCATACCTAACTTCCGCTTACAGTGTAATATATACCACATTCTCCGCTTTGTCCGCAGGGTTTAGAAGGAAAAACCCGGTTAAACTGGGATTTCACCATAGATGCCTCCAGCCACACCAAGGCCGGACCATGGCGCATTCCATGGGACGATAGCGACACCCTTGAAGTCAAACGACTCGGTGCCGCCGTAGACCGGCACCGAACGCTTCAAATCCTTTCCGGCGGTAACGGGAAACCGTGAAAGCGATGCTATGAAGTCCGGGTGGAACGTAGCTCCCGACTTGACCTCAACCGCGGTCAGCTTTGTACCATCTTCCAGGATGAAATCGACTTCGGTACCACCGTGGTCCCTCCAGAAATAGACGTCCCATGGTTCATGCATGTTGTGGCGCCGCTTGGCAAGCTCTCCGTAATCTTTTCGATCAGCCGGCCAACCCGACCGGCCAGGGATTGGGACACCGCCGAGCCGAGGCCGAACTGCTGTGAACCGGTCAGGATAAAGGACCCCGGCAGTGGAGACTCGTCGACAATCTGTTGCAGGTAGGACAGGATTGATGGCACCCGCTGTACATCGTCTAAGATCGCACTGCCCTTATACTGCGCCAGGAAGCCCCTGGGATCGTCACGCGCCCGGGC
>CAYPIQ010000036.1:0-13597 GCA_964410865.1 uncultured Spirochaetales bacterium
CATGTCGGTCATGTTCGGGTACCTGAGGGCTTCGAGGGCTGCGAGAGGATCCTCCTCATCGGCAAGTCGGCAGACAAGATCGTTCACCTGTTCTTCCGATAGGGAATCCCGTATGCCGACTTCGTAAAAATTCCTGAAAGCCCCGCGGCGCTGAGAAAAACTGCAGGACTCAAAGATCCCTTCCAGCAGTTCCAGAGTTCTTTCGGAGAATCCCGCGGACATGCCGGCCGTCTTGAGGTCGATATAATTACGGTCCACCAACCCCCGCAGCTTACCCGGCAAGGAGAGATACCTCTCGGCCTGTTTTATAAAGGACCCCTCGGATTGAACACGGCTGGAAATCTCTTGAGCCCGGGAGCCGGCATTCCTTTTCCGTAGAAAAGAGAGGATTCCCGCTTTTTCCCTCAGGGTAAAGGAATCCTTTCGGCCTTCCATCTTCAAGGCGAGGATCAGCAATTCTATATCGTCATCTTCCAGGGCTCTCACCGCCAGTTCACCGATCCCCAGCCGGACGGCGGCTCGTACAAGGGGGAATCCCCATACCAGGGCATCCCCCCGTACCGGCAGGGGCGGCATGAGTCCCCGGAGAAGCAGTTCCTCATCAGCCGGGGGTGAATCGACGAAAATATCGTAATCCCGCCGAAGGTCCGATAGTTCATGGGTGCGCATAGTATGCATAGAATGTTCCTGTTCCGGCGGTTTTACACAGGGCCGGTAAACATATCCGCCGGCAGGGTTATGGAAACCACCGCGCCGTTATCGTTGCAGTAGGATACCCTTCCTTCGACCTGGGCGGACAGCGATTCCACCAGCTTCCAGCCCAGGGCTTCGCCCCTGCTCCCTGTGAAAATCTCGGTAAAGCCGGTGCCGTTGTCCCGCACCTCGAGAATGTAAGTGCTTTCGGAGGACCGGCATAACCGGATTGAAATAACCGGATTATCCACCATAGACCTTTCAAAGGAATCTGTGAAGGCGTACTTCAGCGCATTTGTTACCAGTTCGGACACGATAATGGCCAGGGGTATGGCTATATCCACATCCAGGCGAATCTTCGGGATGTCGCACACTACCCCGATTCGATTCCGGGGTTCCCTTGAAAGGGATAGTATATTCTCGGCCAACTCGTTGATAAAATCGCCCAGGTCAATATGGGTCATATCAGAACTTTTGTAGAGCCTGTCATGCACCAGGCTTATGGAACTGATTCGAGCCCTCAGATCATCGAGAAGGCGTATATCCTTTTGATTTGACATATTCCCCTGTTCCAGGCTTATAAGGCCGGCTACCATTGCAAGGTTATTTTTGACACGGTGGTGAACTTCCTTCAACAGAACATCCTTTTCCTTGATAACAGCCTTGAGATCGGTCTCGACCTTTTTGTATGGCGATATATCCTTCATCAAGGCGATAAACATTGGACCGAATTCATCCTCGAGATAGACCAGGTTTACCGCGATATCCCTGTCAGAGAGATGTACGACCGTGTCCATCGGTTCTTCCTGTTTCAGGTGTGGAAGTACATCCATTTTATTTCGCAATTCCTCCGCTGCCGAAGGGGGGAACCACGAAAGAAAAGGGGTCGTGAGCAAGGTTTCTTCCGGCTGATCAAGAAAAAATGCGGCCCTGGGATTGACGAATAATATTTCTCCTTCGCCTGAGAGTTCGAGGATACCGTCGGAAATGTTATTCAGTACGACACTCGCGTGATGCCTGCCTGCCGGCAGTTCACTGGTAATGCTGCGACGATACACACCCTCCAGTCCCAGAATTTTTTCCTCGATTGAAAGCGCCGGTTTCTTTTCCAACCGATCCAGCAGATCGATCACAATGGGTTCCATTTTCTGGATCGGACCCTTGGCGATACAGACGTCTCCGCCGAATTCTCTTACATCGATTTCTTTTTCAGCAGCAACGGCCGAAAACACGATGATAAACAGATCTTTCATCCCCTCCCGGGACCGAAGGAGCCTGCAGAGTTTATCCCCCTGCATCTTCGGCATGATCAAATTTACCATGAGAACATCGGGCCTGAACTCATGCAGCATGGCGATTGCTTCTATACTTTCCGCGGCGGTTTTAACATTATATCCCTTTTCTACAAGAATTGTTTTAAATGCCTGGACGATCTGTCCGCTGCCATCCACCAGAAGAATTTTTTTCTTCATAACTAAGAAGAGCTCCTTTTTTTACTGTTCAACTTAAAGTATAATAACAATAATTAAAGTATAATAACAATAAAAAGCAATTTCTAATGCGGGGAGGATAATTCATGCAGCAGCGGAAAACGGTGGGAATAGCGGTCATCGGATGCGGAACGGTAGGGGGTGCGGTTATTACACAGCTCCTCAACGAAAGGGATGCAATTGCCCGGAGAACAGGCTTGGACCTTCAGCTCAAGGCCGTTCTGGTACGGCCCGGTTCTACCACGGCCCGGGACAAAGGCATACCGGATCACCTGCTGACCGAAGATCTCGAGGCCCTTCTCCGGGACCCGGGCATCGAGATTGTCCTGGAACTGATAGGCGGCATTACGGAAGCCCGTACAATGATCCTCCGGTGCCTTGCCGCACAAAAACATATTGTAACGGCAAATAAGGCCCTTCTGGCACACCACGGTCCCGAATTATTTTCCGCCGCCAGGAAGGCCGGCAGGACTATCTCCTTCGAAGCCTCCTGCGCGGGCGGCATACCCATTGTTCAGGCCCTGTTAAGCGGACTGGCCGCCAACAGGATCGACGCTCTCTATGGAATTGTCAACGGTACCTGTAATTACATCCTGACGGAAATGATATCGGAAGGAAAATCCTACTCGCAAGCCCTTTCCGACGCTCAGGCAACCGGTCTTGCCGAAGCTGATCCGACCATTGATGTATCCGGCCTAGACTCCGCGCATAAACTTGCCATTCTTGCAGCCCTGGCCTTTGAACGGAAGATAGATTTCGACGCAATCCCCGTACAGGGCATCGACAAACTGGAGCTCATGGACATCAATTTCGGCCTGGAATTCGGTTTTGTTATTAAACTGCTCGCCGTAGCCCAGAGACGGGAAAATTCCCTTTCCCTGCGGGTTCGACCGGCGTTTATCTGGAAAGACCACCCCCTGGCATGGATATCAGGGCCGTTTAACGCAGTAAGTGTATACGGAAGCATCGTGGGACATACCATGTACTATGGCCGCGGCGCCGGTGGTTCCCCCACTGCTTCGGCCGTTATTTCGGACATTATAGCCACAGGACTGGGGTGTTCCGTCGAGTGGTTCGACCGACTCGGTGTATGGCCGGATATCACACCTCCGGCCGACCAGCTTCCGGTGGAACAGATCATGAGCAGGTACTATCTGCGGCTCATGCTGGAAGACAAGCCGGGGATCCTGGGCCGGGTTGCCGAAATTCTGGGTAAACACGACATCAGTATCTCGTCCGCCCTTCAGAAAGAACTGCCGCCGGACCGGGCCGATAAGGAAGGTGTGCCTTTTGTTATCACCACACATATCGCCCGGGAGGGAGATGTTATCCGGGCCATGAGCGAAATCGAACAGATGCCCTCGGTGCTGGAGAGATGTGTTATCATCAACATCATCGACGAGCACGCGGAGGCAATATAAAATATAGTGTGAGTTTTCAGTGTGAGTGTGAGCGATGCAGTTTCCTCACTCTGTTTTCTCAGAACCCGAAACGGGAGAAAAAAGGCTGCAGGTGGGGCTGAAGAACGGTAAGAAGCAGAACGACCACCAGGGCGGGGATAAAATTGCCTGTTTTGAGTTTCTTCAGGTCCAGCATATTGATTCCGATCATAATTATCAGTATTCCACCGATACTGGTGAGTTCGGAGAGTATTGTCGGATTCAAGAGAGGAGCCAGCTGCGCGGCCAGTAACGTCAACCCTCCCTGATAGACAAGAAGGGTAATAATTGAAAACATGACCCCGATGCCCATAGCCGCGGTAAGAAAAATTGCGACGAAACCGTCCATAACGGATTTTGTAAGAATAAGGTCGTAGTTTTTATCTATCCCCGCGTTAAGAGCCCCGATAATTGTCATGGCACCGACACAGAAGAGAACCGATGCATTCAAAAAGCCCTCGGCAAAGGAGTGGTCGACGGATGCGCGGCTGAATCGGCGCTTTAGATGATTGCCGAACCGGAGAAGCGCCCCTTCTATATCCAGGAGATACCCCAGCAAACCGCCCGTTACCAGCGAAAAGACTATAATAATGACATACTGGAAGCCCAGGGCCATCTTCATACCGATAACCAGGCTGAAACATCCGACGGCGACAAAAACGGCGTCCTTATAGCCTTCTTTGATGTTTTTATGAAGCAGCAGACCGAGGGACGATCCGATGATAACGGTAATACAGTTAACTATTGTCGCGATCATTCCAGGGATTTTATAGGATTTTTACCGCCTTGAGAAGGTTTTGCATAAATATTTCAGCTTTTTACCCCTCCCAATATGAAACTGATGGCAAATACCACTGCCGATCAGCGTTGAACCCCCTTAATACTTGACCGCAAAAAGTCGATTATGATAGTATTATCACTCTAAAAGGGAGGAGCCATGGGAGAAGCCAGGCGGAATCCGGCTTCAGTTGCTGAAGAAGCGGAGTTAACCTCTCAGCCGGAAACGGACGGTAAAATATACTGTGCGAACTGTGTTCATTGTAAACTTGTTCGCCTAGCAAATGAACGGGGCGAATACCACCTGCGTGTTCGTTGCGCCGCGGGAAAGTGGAAAAAAAAGCTCGGTGAAGAAAAGATGTATAAATACTTTACCGTTGCCAGGCGCAGTCTCGACCACTGCAGTTCATACGTTCCCATGGGAGATCCGAAGGAGTTCCTGAAAGAACTCAAAAAAACTCTTCCGATAAAAGACGAGCCCTATTCAAACGAGACCTAAAACAGGGAAAACGGAACATGAAAAAAATCCTATATGCTATCTTACTCTGTTCTCTACTTGCCCCAGGAGGATGCGCAACCGGACCCGTTGAAATCGATGAGGACCTTTCACCGGTCGAGTACTTCCAGAAGGCCCAGGAAGCGGCGGGAACACGAAACGATTATCAAACCGCCCTGGCGTACTATGAAGCCTTTATAGAACGCTACCCGGAGGATGTTCAGCGGGTTATTGAAGCCCAGTACGAGATAGCCTTTATACATTATGTACAGGGAAATGTGGAACAGGCCGAAGCAGAATTCCGCGCCCTCCTGGCCAAATACGAACAACCGGGCGCTGAAGTCCTTCCCAAATGGCCCAGGGTCTTGGCGGAAAAACTCCTTACGGAAATCGAGATAGAAAAAGAAAAGGCGGTAGAATAAAACTCCGGCAAGCCGCCGCGGTCTCATACGGTGCAGCGTCCGAAGGGCGGACTCTAGTGGGGGAGTATTATTGTATGGATTTCAACACCCAGGGATTCGGCGTACCGGTACACCATGTCCTTGGTAATCCTTCCCCGGGGCCTCGGGTGAGGGGGAGCGTCACCTATCAGAATTACCTTCCGTTCCTCCGCATCCCAGGGGAACCCGTGCAAAGCATCGAACAAGGCCTCGTATACCGCCTCCGGGATATCCCTGCCCCCGAAGACCTTCAGGTCCGCCAGGGATCTCTGAGCCGTTTCGAGAGTAGGTTCGAAGGGGACAATCCTGGTTAAATACTCCTCCATATAATCTTTGTAAAAGACAATTCCAAACCTGAAACGGCTGTAACCGGCGGTGACCTCCTCGAGTAATGGAATAAGCCGTTCCTCCAGGTAGGGAATGTCGTTTTTCATACTCTCGGTAGTATCGAGGGCTAATACCAAATCCAGGGTTTTACCGGCGGGACGGGAGAGGACAAAACGTATCCTGTCCAGAACATCAGCCTCACCGGTGGAAAAGACCACTTCTCCTTTTCCCTCCCCGGCTATTTCGGTAAAGCTGTCTACAGTATCGTCCATGTAATGGGCGTCGGGGGGACCTTCCATCGGTTTCTGCACGACCCGGAGGATAAAGGGATTGTCCCGGAAGGCTCCGCCGTAATCAGCGTAGGGTTTTTCAAAGGTGCGTAGGTTCAGGTACGCTCCGTCGAGAACCTGGAGTTCCCCTTCACGGCTCCATGGATACCCGTAATTAACGACATAAGGAACAAAAAGCCTGAAAGCAGGGCCCAGATCCGGGTGGACTTCCGGCGTCGAGTCTATAATGAAATATCCGTTGTTGTTCTGTTCCAGGAACTCACCGTTGAGGAGTCGCCTTTCATCACCGTTTGCGGGGTGGTACGCCGGATTCCTCAGGGCGAAAGACGGTGTTTCTCTCTCCGGGTCTTCCGTGGATTCCGCCAGAAGAACCGACCCTATCTCTTCGGTCTTTCTGATCCAGATATTATAGCCGCCCTCGAGACTCTGATCGATTTTGATATCTTCAGGGGTAATGCCCAGGTCCTGGGCCCCGATCATGGAAATAAAAAACATGCCCGCAAGAAAACAGAATAAGATCCTCATGTATTCTATTATCGGCCGGCCGGGAATACCCATGAAGGGAAACTGCAGGCTTATAATTCCTGGTGTACCACCCGTGCGTGTGCCTTCCCCTGTTCCGGTGACAAAAAATCTGGTAGACTTAGTGGGGGAGGTTGTATATGAAAATAACCGGAATTCCTGCCGATACTACGCTTTTTGTCTCCCGGACGGATAAAACCGTTCCGACATCACATGGCTTGAAAGCAAAAAAATTTAACACATAAAAACAGCGAGGAATTCGAGTATGGGAAAGGTAATAATAGGAAACGATCACAGTTCGGTGAGACTGAAAAAACGGATAGCCGATTGGCTCGAATCGAAGGGGTATGAAGTCGTCAACATCGGTGTTGATACCGAAGATTCGGTAGACTACCCCGACATAGCGGAAAAGGCCTGTCTTCTCTTTCTACAGGGTGGATATGATTTCGGAATTCTCTTTTGCGGTACGGGTATCGGTATTTCCATTTCGGCAAACAAGATAAAGGGTATACGATGCGCACTCATCCATGACGCCTTTTCAGCCAGGATGGCTAAGATGCATAACAACGCAAACTTCCTGGCCTTCGGCGGAAGGGTCACCTATAACGAAGCCCTGGAGGATATGATAGAGGCTTACCTAAGGGCGGAATTCGAAAAGGGAGGCCGGCACCAACGACGGGTGGACAAGATGAACAGCCTCGACTGTTGAGGTCGCGCAGCCGTTATCCGGGAATTTCCAGGATTGCCGGAAAGGAGAAATCCCCGGTTTTTCCCGAAACGCCCTGAAAATAGATCAATTTTCTGATCAACTCCTTTAGAAACGGACAATAACTTCCCGGGGAAGAAAACCGTGTCACCAGGGTCCAGCCGCCCTGGTTCTGATAGATAAAGGCAGGTGCGGTTTCCTCGGCCGGCAGCGAGTATATAGAATATGCCGAACAATCCGAAGAAGGCCAGTTCTCCGGCCGGTAGACATCCGTATAGGTAAAAAAGGCTTCAACACGTATTTCGCCGTAGACGTATTCCCCGTAAAAAGCCTTATGGGCGTTCCGCGGCAGAGGATCTATGCCGATTACTTCCACCGGACCTATCTTCAGTACGGCGGTTTCCTGCGCGGCCACAGACATTATACCAACGAGGAATAGAAATACCGGGAACAACGGGAGGAACCTATTCCACGGTAACACTTTTTGCAAGGTTTCTCGGCTGATCGACATTTCTTCCCAACTCAAGAGCACAGTAATACGCAAAAAGCTGAAGTGGAACCACCATCAGGAAAGGGTAGAGCAGTTCGTGAATAGGAGGGACAAAAATCGTATCGTCCGCAATAGCCATTACTTCCACATCGTTTTCAACTGCCAGGGCAATTACCTTACCCTGCCGTGCCTTTATCTCCTTCATGTTGGATATAACTTTTTCCCGCAGCCTGTCATCGGGAACGATAAACAAACTCGGTGTCTGCTCGTTGATGAGGGCGATAGGTCCGTGTTTTATCTCCGCCGCGCTGTATCCCTCGGCGTGAATGTAAGAAATCTCCTTGAGCTTTAAAGCCCCTTCCAGGGCCACCGGGTAGTTTATACCCCTTCCGAGAAAGAGGAAATCCTTGGCCCCGGCATAGGTTTGCGCCAGTTCCCGGATACGGTCTTTTTGCTGCAAGACCTCCCCTACCTTGTCCGGGATGGATCGCATACCCTCCGTGAAAATCCGTCCGTTTTCGTAGGACATATCCCGCATCCGCGCCATGATAAGGGAAAAAATATAAAAGGCCATAAGCTGGGAAGTAAAGGCCTTGGTCGAGGCCACGGCTATCTCCGGCCCCGAATGGATATAGACCCCCCCGTCCGACTCCCGGGGTATTGTAGAACCCACCACATTACAGATTCCCAGGACGCGGGCTCCTTTACGCTGCAATTCCCGCATGGCGTAGAGGGTATCCGCCGTTTCTCCGGACTGGGAAACCGCGAAATAGAGACTGTTCCGTTCGACAATCGGGTTCCTGTACCGGACCTCCGAAGCCAGTTCCGCTACGGCCGGAATTCTCGCCATGGATTCCAGGAGGTAAGCGGCTACCATACCGGCATGATAGCTCGTACCGGCTGCTATAATTTTTATCCGTTCCACCTCCAGGAGTTCCTTGCTCGAGAGATTCAACCCTCCCAGGTGTCCGGTTGCAAGTTCAAAGTCCAGGCGCCCGCTCATGCAGCGATCGATAGACTCCGGCTGTTCGAAGATCTCCTTTTCCATGAACGTGGGGAACCCGTCTTTCTCTATCTGCTGAAGCTCCCAGTCGATATGGTCAACCGCCTTTTGTATTTCCCGGTCGGCGTGATCGGACATCCGGAAGCCCTCCGGGCTCACATCGACGATCTCTCCGTCTTCAACATAGACCACCTGTTTTGTGTAAGCCATCATGGCGGTAACATCGGATCCGAGGAACATTTCGTTTTCCCCGATACCCAGTACCAGGGGAGACCCATTTCTTGCACCGACCATCCTGTTCGGCTCCCCGGCATGGACACATACTATACCGTAGGTGCCCTTTAGAAGCAGCACGGCTTCTCTTACCGCCTTCTCGAGATCTCCGTCGTAAAAACTTTCAATGAGATGTGCTATGACCTCCGAATCGGTTTCCGTACGAAAAACATGGCCTTCTTTCTCGAGTTTGTTTTTCAGGGTCTGAAAATTTTCGATTATTCCGTTATGAACGATAGCGATATTTCCCGATCCGTCCGTATGGGGATGGGCATTGATATCATTGACGCCCCCGTGGGTTGCCCACCGGGTGTGACCGATACCGAAGTTTCCGGGGAATATATCCGGCACAATAGCCTTGAGATCTTTTATTTTACCCTTGCACTTGACGATATTGAGTTTATCCGCCGTACCGACACATATTCCGGCGGAATCATACCCCCTGTATTCGAGCCGTTTAAGACCCTCCAATAGAATGGAAGAAGCCTCCCTGGTACCGCAGTATCCGACAATCCCACACATATATTATCCTCTCGTTATCTCTGTATTAGTTGCTCATGCCGCTGCGCGGCAACCGAAACAACGAAAATAGCCGGGTACGGTTATTTTCGTATTAGATTCAGGCCGTTTTCTACCAGTAATATATATCACAAAGCCGGCGAAAAAAAAACCTCGTCCCCGGAGATGTGTTCAGAATTTGCCGGTGGATTCTTCAGAGAGTGCGACGATCTTTTCCCGGTCGGTAATGATAAGCCTGCCCTGTTCCAAGGATAGGGCTCCTCCCCTGACGAGATTTGAGATGTATTCCGTGATATGGTCCTGGGGAATTTCGAGGTTCAGGGAGAGATCCCTGACCAGTTTATGGTAATCGAGTACGGCCTTTTCCATGCCCGCTTCAGCAAAGGCGTAATATATATTGAGACCCAGCAGGCCCTTCTCGTTCCTCTTTACCAGGTGCTGGATTTGCAGGTCAGCCTGCTGCAAACGCCGGCAAAGCTTGTCGATAATATTAAGGGCTATTCGAGCGTTTTTCTCGACCATGCTTATAAAACCTTCCCGGTTAAAAGCCAGCAATCTAACGGTTCCCACGGCGGTAGCGGTGGCGGTGCGGGAAACCTGGTTGACGATGGCCATCTCACCGAAAAAATCACCCTTTGAAAGGATAGCCAGGATGTGTTCCTTTCCGCCCATTTTTTTGCTTATCCTGACGTTCCCCTCCTGGATTATATACATCTGATCTCCGATATCACCTTCTCTGAATATCACTTTACCGGAATCATAGACTTTCCCGTATTTTTCAAACAGTACGTTATTCGCCATGTTTCCTCCCCTCGCACATCGTCCATTCTGTAGTATCGACTATACTCCTTTATACCGTGAAAGTAAACGACCACACATCTTCTCCGGAGCATAATATCCCGGCCATGACGCGGAGGATACAGTCTTTTAAATTTTTTTAACATGCTGAAGCAGCAGACACAAAGGGCATGTATTCTAGATATAGAACCTATTACCTGGAGAATGAATATGAAGATTCAACATGCCCTCATGGCCGTCGTTATTCTCTGTACAGCCTGCTGCGGACCGATACCCGACCTGAGAGATCTTACTGAACTGGATGCGTACCCCCCGGTGCTTCAGGGAATTCACGTCCTCGAGGCAAGGCGGCTGCGGCTGGAGTTCGATGAATCCTGCGAGTTCATCGATGACCCCTATCTTACGCCGGAGCTCGAAATCTCGGCGATTACGGCGGACGGTAATTCTCTCATAATCGATTTTGTATCCAGCCAGCAGCCGGGGGTCCGGTACTATATCGACGGATCGGTATGTGATCAAAGGGGAAACAGCACCGATTTCATACTCCACTTCTATGGTTTCAATCCGCGCATACCGGATATGCTCATAAACGAATTCACAACCCAGGGATCGGGGAATCATCCCGACCTGGTGGAACTCTATGCGGCGGGAAAGGGCAACTGCGCCGGCATGTGTCTCTACGAGGGGACGGAAACCAACTGGGACGAGATGTTTGTGCTCCCTTCTATCGAACTGGAGACCGGCGATTTTATTCTCGTCCATTTCAAACCGGAAGGAATACCGGAGGAGGTCGACGAAACAGGGGCCACCGACATCTCCGGGGGGCTCGATGCCTCACCGGAAGCTTTCGATCTCTGGCTTCCCGGTGGAAGCGGTCTTTCAGGAAACAACGGAACCCTCACCCTTTACAGCTCACCCCACGGAGAACCGGTGGACGGGGTTCTCTACAGTAACAGGACCTCCGCCTCGGATGAGACTTACCGTGGTTTCGGCTCCCTCAAGGTAATGCAGAGGGCCGACGAGCTGTATGAACTGGGAGAATGGACGGCACAAGGAGAATTGGTAGCCCCGGAGGACGCGATAGATCCGGAAGATTCAACCTCTACCAGGTCTATCTGCCGGGCCGGGGAGCCTGTGGATACCAATTCCGCTTCCGACTGGCACATCGTTCCTACGAGCGGGTATACATTCGGGGCTATAAACAACGACGAAGTGTATGTTCCATAAGAGTCATGAGTAGTGAGTTCTGGGTCAACTCATTACTCACGGCTCACAACCGGCGACTGCCTATATAAAATCCTTCAGCATGTCCTCGATTGCGGCTTTGGGAAGGGCGCCAACCTGCTGATGCACCGGTTTTCCGTCTTTGAAAATCATAAGAGTCGGTATGCTGATAATGTTGTATTCCGATGCAATCTCACCCGCGGAATCCACCTCCAGCTTTCCAACTTTTAATGTATCTTTGTAGGTTTCTGCAATTTCTTCCAGGATAGGTTCGACCATTTTGCAGGGGATACACCATTCAGCCCAAAAATCCACAAGGACCGGTTTGTCCGAATCCAGAACTTCTTCCTTGAAGTTTTCCGAATTTAAAATAACTTCAGTACCCATGTGCTTCCTCCAAAGTTTTTTATAACGATCCAATATCCCTTATTCTAAACTTCCCGGACATTTACCCAGTATCAATGCTGCCGATCATGTTCCTGGAAACACCTGTTTTGAAAACAGGATGGTACAAAGATAATATATTCCTCCTCGAATGAATAGGGCCGGCCGGCCGAAAACTCATGGAACCGCCGGAACGGGAACGGTCACCGGTTGCGCTTTCATTCAACCCGGGATACAATAGGCGTGTTATGTACAACAGTAACCCGGTACCCCGTATAGCCGCCATCCACGACCTTTCGGGCTTCGGCAGATCATCACTTACCGTAGTCATCCCGATCCTTTCTACAATGGGAATACAGGTTGTACCTCTGCCGACTGCAATTTTGTCTACCCACACAAGTGAATTCACCGGCTATCATTATCACGACCTGACCCGGGAGCTTCCGAAAATCATAGAACACTGGAAAACCCTGGATATCCGGTTCGACGCGGTGTACAGCGGTTTCCTCGGTTCGCCGGAACAGGTCCGGATGGTTGAGGATTTTATCGCTTCCTTCCGGAGGGAGGACCAGATTGTGGTGGTAGATCCGGTACTCGGCGACGACGGAACTCCCTACGGTCCGATAGGAAAGGATATGATAGACCGGATGGGAGCCCTTATCACCCATGCGGACATAATAACTCCGAATATTACCGAAGCAGCCTTTCTTCTGCAGCGCGACTTTCCGGCCAAACTGGAAAGGAGTGAAATAAAAGACTGGATACGCCGGCTTGCCGATAAAGGACCGTCCACGGTTATCATTACCAGTGTCCCGGCTTCTGAAAAGACGACCTCCGTAGTTGCTTACAATCGCACGGACGGCCGCTTCTGGGAGGTTCAATGCAGTTTTGTACCGGCCTACTATCCCGGGACAGGAGATATATTCACCAGTGTAATCACGGGGAGTATTCTCCAGGGAGACAGTCTCCCCCTGGCTCTGGACAGGGCGGTACAGTTCGTTTCCATGGCCATCCGTGCCAGTTTCGGACACAATATACCGAAGCGTGAGGGTGTACTCCTGGAAAGGGTGCTGCATAACCTGAGAGCCCCGGTTACCTCCAGCAGCTACGAAATATTCTCATAACCGGAACTACAGGACCACATGCTCTATTTGTTACCGATTTCGACGGAACCCTGTACAAGGGCGACGGCAGAATACATCCGGGTGACATGGAAGCGTTATCGGATATCGGTTCTTCTATCGCGCCGGCCGGGAAAAAGACGGCGCAGCTATATCCGGGGCTGCTTACCTGGGGCTGGAATACCTGGCGGGTAATCTCAACGGAAACGGATAATCTCCCATCCGGAATGATAGGCATGCTTCCTGAGCCTGTGGTCGGGATTAACCGCGATAGGTATGCCCACGGCATTCAATAGCGGAAGATCATGGATACTGTCGCTGTAGAATGCACAATCTTCAGGTCGAATGCTTCGGGAAGTGAGAAACTTAAAGGCCTCCCGTTTTTTATTTTCTCCAAAATAGAGTTTGCTCTTGAACCGTCCGGTACATTCCCCGTCGTTGAACTCCAGTGAACCGGCCAGGACGGTGTGGATGCCGAGAAAACTCGCCAGGGGTTTTATGATCAGGTCGATAGAAGAAGTGGCTACCACGACTTCGATCCCCCGGGCCTGAAGATCGGCCACCAGGTCACGGGCTCCAGGGAATATATCCCTGATAATTTTTTC
>CAYPIQ010000036.1:13607-28258 GCA_964410865.1 uncultured Spirochaetales bacterium
CCCTGAAGGTCTTCTCCCCCAGTTCTTCGAGCTCTTTTCTCGGGACCCCCTTAAGGGACCTGAATTCCCCCTCCAGGTCTCCCTCCGATATTCTACCCATCCGGTATTTATAGTAAAACAGTGGAATGGAAAGCAACGCCCTTGCCTTTATATACCCCGCCTTAACCGCCTCGAAGGCAAAATGGCGTCCCGTTGAACGTCGAGTAATGGTGTGGTCGACATCAAAAAAACAAAGGACGGGACTTTTCATCCGGTTGATTCCCCCGGCAGGTCGGGAATATCTCTTATAAAGGTACTGCCTTCGGTCCCCTGGAATCCCCGGTAATACCCCCTGTACTCATCGGGAAGAAGTCGGGAAATTCTCAGCATGACCTGATCCGCTATCGCCTTCCGTTCCCTGGAGGTCACCGAACCGTTCAGCGAGACTATTCTGAAAGGCCGCCCAATACAAATTTTTATATGAGCCCTTCGAAATCGTTTGAGGTTACTCCACAAACGCTCGCCGCCGTAATGGGCCACCGGATACACCGGCACCCCGGTCCTGACGGCCAGGGGGACAATTCCGGCTTTGGCCTTCAGAAGCCGCCCATCGGTACTCCTGGTCCCTTCCGGGGCGATAAAAAGAATGCCGCCTTGAGCCAGGTATTCGATGCAGAGCCGCATGGCCTCGGTATCGACAATACCCCGCCGAACAGGTATCGCCCGCCAGAGATTCCCCAGGAACCCGTGCAGGGGCTTCTCCCAGGTTTCCTTTTTTACCAGCGCCGTAACCCGTCGGGGAAGAAGGAAGAGATACAGCACGGGAATATCCAGAAAATTGATGTGGTTTACCGCCAGCAGGTACGGCCCCTTCAGGGGCAGCTTGACGACTTCTGAATCGTCAACCCGGCAGAGGATATGAAGCAATGCCTTGATAAGACCGTTGACAATCCTTTCACGTAAGGTCGGTTTGTGCATCCTTTTTCCTGCATATCACCGTAATCTGGTGCTTCAGGCACTCTAAGGCCAGTTCTTTTCCATCGATACATATGGTTTCGCCGTCGGCATGAACAACCAGGGAGCCTTCCAGGGCTCTTACAGTCAGGCCGGGGACCCGCTCGAACCAGATGTCCGGACTCTTGCCCTGGGTACCCTTGGTATACATGACGATTATCGAAATAAGCTTCATTCTCGGAACATCCGCGGCCATACACAGGTCGAACATTCCATCGTCGTTCTTTGCCTCCGGAGCCATAAAGAATGTGCCGCCCATGCGCCTGCCGTTCATAACCGAGAGCTGGGGCGAACGCCGGCGTACAACCTCTTCGCCCAGTACCAGCTCCAGCCGCGGCGGCGGCGGATACTTTATCAGTGTTTTCAATGCACCGAGTACGTAGGCCAGGAATCCGTGTACATGGCTCATCTTGGCCGCTTCCAGGCCCACAATTGTATCGAACCCGACACCGATCCCGTTTCCGAAATACCGGCCTCGAGGATAATCCCCCCCGGTTACCAGACCGACATCCATGGGGGCATACTCCGGTTCTGAAAGCAGGGCGCATCCCTCCTCCAGGTCTCCGGGGATTCCCGCTCCATAGGCCAGGTCGTTTCCACGACCGACCGACAGCGCCCCGAAGGGCGGTATGCTCCTGCCCGTCTTCTTTGCCGCCATGAGACCGTTTATGACTTCGTTATCCGTACCGTCCCCGCCCGCAGCTATAATACCGCGATAGGTACCGTTACAGGCATCTTCGGCAAGTCGAATTCCATGACCGGGATATTCGGTCATTACCAGATCGAAGGGGACGTTCATCTTTTCAAGATATTCCTCTATGCGGGGCCTAGATGTAAGAGCACGTCCCATTCCCGCTACCGGATTGAGGATTATCCGATAGGGTTTCATTGCAGGATTATCGACTTTCAAGGCGTTACTCCCTGGACATAAAGCTGTATTTCGGGAAAACCAAGTATAATATGGATTCTCCGGCGGGGCAACAGGGAAAAGCCGTCAGTAATCGGTCGCGGGTAACAGCAAAGTATACCTCATACTGCTTACTTTCGTCTGAAAATCGAGGCGATTTTACCGAAGGCCTTCCTTTTATCTACCCGCTGATCGTGCGTATCCTTTCCTCCGTCTTTATCTGAATGCCACCGGTTAGGCTCCCCTTTTTCCTTCAATTGAAAATCTTCGCCGTACTTCTTTCTGTAGTACTCCAGTCTTTCTTCTATAGAGCTGTCGCTTCCCGGGGGTCTCCTTGCTTCTCTATCCGGCTCCCGGGCCGAGGGAGTTCTTTCCTTTCCGGGTCTGTGCGTCCCGGCACCTCCCCGGGGTGTTTTCCCGGTTCTCGGCGTGGGTACGCTTTTCCTGCGTCGTTTCGCGTCGGTACGGCGGGCATAGCGTTCCGCGTCGAGGTTGAGATTGGCGGAATTATCTTCGACGAACATCGACGGGTCGGGCCATTCCACGGGGATCTTCATGCCTATGAAACTCTCGATAGCGGGAAGATTGTATACGTACCTCTCGCAAACCAGGGATACGGCTTTTCCCGCTTTACCCGCCCTGGCGGTTCTTCCTATCCTGTGAACATAATTCTCGCAATCGTCGGGCAGATCGTAATTAACCACCAGATCCAGGTCTTCTATATGGAGTCCCCTGGCGGCAACATCCGTGGCAACCAGAATATCCAGGTTTCCCGCCTTCATTGTGTTGATAACGGAAAGCCGCTTACTTTGATGGAGGTCCCCCATGATATACCTGTTTTTATAGCCGTTGGCCTTCAGCCGTTTTGATAATTCCACGGCCATCTGCTTGGTGTTTGTAAAAATCAAAGTACTGCCCGGTTTTTCCTTTGCCAGGATACCCAGCAGCAGGTTTGTTTTTTCTTCCGCGGACACATGGTAGAGCACCTGGGAGATCTCGTCCACGGTTATTTTTTCAGGTGTTACAGCGACCTCGGCGGGATTGTTCATGAATTCCCATGCGAGGTGTCTGACCCTGGTACTCAGTGTCGCACTGAACAACATGGTCATCCTTTCAGTCGGGGGAAGGGCCTTTCGAAACACCTTTCTGATATCGGGATAAAAACCCATATCGAACAAACGATCTGCCTCATCGATAACGATAATCCCCATATCCTTGAATGAGAGATTCCTGGAGTTGGCTAAATCCAGGATCCGCCCGGGTGTTCCTATTATAAGATCGACTTTGTTCTTCAGCATCTCTTCCTGGGCCTTGTACCCGACCCCTCCGTGGAACGTCCCCATGGAAAAAGGCAGATATGTGCCGAGCTTTTTTGCATCCTGTTCTATCTGTACCGCCAGTTCCCGGGTCGGAGCAATGATAAGAGCCCGGCGCCGCTCTAGGTTACCGGTAAGAAAAAGCTGGTAAATAGTTATGAGAAAAGCAGCGGTTTTACCGGTTCCGGTCCTGGACTGAACGTAGACGTCCCTTCCCGCAAGGGTATGAGAAAAGGTCGCCTCCTGTACGGGGGTACAGTGGGTAAAATTTAAATCGTCGACGGCAGATAGAATCCGCGGATCGAGTTCAAGTTGATGAAATTTCATGTATTCCTCTATTGTTAAGGTTCCTGTTTTTGATACTACCAGTCTACCAGAGATGGAAGGTATCGTTAAGAGTAAAAAAACCCCCCAGGGAAAGGAGGAAAAACCCTGGGGGTAACGATCCGGCAGAGAATAGTTCTTATTATGAAAGGCTATGACTGTTTCTTCTCTGCCTGCAAATGATGTTGTATCAATTCTTCAATCAACATAAATATAATGCAATTTTTAGAAAAAAACAAATTTTTCTCCAGGGGTACATGGGAGCCGTCGGGCCGGTATAAAAACACCCTGGCGTCCAGCAGCCGTTCAAAGGGGCCTTTGGGATAATGAAACACCCGGCCGGGCGGCATATCCGCTTTAAGAACGCCGGTCTTTCGACGGGAATCTTTTTATATAAAAAAGTGTAAAAGGAGTATCACATTGATTGATATTCTCTCTTGCAAGGATGTATGTTAGCCGGTATGAAAAAGAAACATCACCTCGATTTTATATACATCATTCCTGTAGTTCTCGTTTCAGCCCTGCTGTTCTACCGGTTTGGGAAAACAAAGGGAGAAGAAGAGGTCCAGGCCGAGATCAAACCCCCTGTACGGGTAGTCAAGCCCGAATTCGGGGACCTCGAGAGGATATTTCGCCTGAACGGATACGTGGAAGCGGAAACGACTCTCACCGTTCTCCCGAGAATCAGCGGCAGTCTCAACGCGGTATACGTTGAGGTAGGCGACCGGGTGGAGAAGGGCCAAACCCTGGCGGAAATCGACGCCGAATCCTACGCTCTTACCCTCAAACAGGCCGAATCATCCTATCTGGCCGCCAAGTCTACCTTTGAACGACTTCAACGACTCTACGAATCCCGATCGACCAGTAAACAGAGCTATGACGAGGCAAAAGCCCAGTACGAGGCTTCCAAATCCCAGTACGAACTGGCCAAACTCCAGTATACCTATACAAACATCAAGGCTCCCATCGGAGGCGTGGTTCTTATCAAACACGCTTCCGCCGGCTCCCTTGTTTCTCCCCAGGTACCCATAGTCACTATCGGCGATCTCTCCAACCTTGTTATCCACGCCAGGGTGCCTGAACAATACTACCGGAGTTTTTCTTCCAGCCCCGAAGAACTGGGTATTTCCGGAAGAATTCCGGCCGCCGGAGACTCGGTATTCGAGGGCAGCATACGCACTCTATCACCCTATATATCTCCGGAAACCAAGAGCTTCGAAGTCACTATCGAACTTCTCGGCGACACTTCGGAGGTCCGGCCCGGTATGTTTATCTATCTCTCCTTCCGTCTCGACAGGCGTGAGGACGTCTACTACCTGCCCTATGACACCCTGACCGGCGGACATAACCTCTGGTATGTAGATATGGACACCGAAACCGCAAAAAAAATCGAGTTCGAACCGGGATACAGCAGCGACGACGCCTTCTGCATACCCGAAGAATACGCGGATTACGCATTTATTATCGAAGGTCAACATTTTCTCAAAGAAGGCCAGGCTGTAAAAATAATGAATAGCGAGGCTGTATCCCGGTGAAAATCGCCGATTTCTCTATACATCACCCCGCGATTATTACAATTCTGCTTATCGCCGTCCTGGTATTCGGCGTCCTGGCAATGAGTTCGTTACAGCAGGAGCTGTTTCCCCCGATACAGCTGCCCAAGGTGCTCATCCTGACGACCTATCCCGGAGTCGGTCCGGAGGACATGGAAGAACAGGTGACATCGATTATCGAAGACCATATATCCTCCCTGTCGGGGGTTAATTCAATCACATCCGAATCGGACACTTCCGTGTCGCTCATAACGATCGAATTCGATTATGACGAGAATATCGACCTGAGGCTGCCCGAACTGAGAGAACTGCTCAACCAGGCGGAGAACAGTCTGCCCGACGGCATCACCGGTCCTCCGGTAATTTTCAATATGAGCTCCAACGCCATGCCCGTATTATCCGTAGCCCTGGAGAGCAGCATCGGCAAGGAGGACCTTACCCGTTTTGCGGAAGATAAAGTCGTTCCGTTTGTCTCAAAGGTTTCAGGGGTTTCAAATGTACGGATAGCCGGCGCCATGAAAAAGATCGTGGAAATTCGTCTGCAACTGAGCCGCCTGGAAGCGAAGGGTATTCCCGTGCTGGATGTCTATGAACTCCTCACATATCACAATGTAAACTTTCCCGGTGGTACGGCGATTTACAGAAATAACGAACTACAGGTACGCACCGTCGGTGAATTCTCCGGCATAGATGAAATAGAAAACATGGTGGTGGGCTTCAAGGACAACACCTATATCCGCCTCAAGGACGTGGCGGATGTCAGCATTACCGAGGCCGAACCCGATTCATATACCACCGACGGCCGGGACGATATCCTGCTGGTGGACGTCTACAGGCGGAATGATGCCGATTCGACCAGCATGCTGAGGCGTATCAAGAATATACTCCGGGATATCGAGGGGGAGAACAATGGAATTGTTACCTTCCATATCATTGCGGATGAAAGTGAGGATGTCCGTCTTGCCCTGAATTCCGTCAGGTCGGCAGCCCTTTTCGGGGCTTTCCTGGCGGTCCTCATTCTCTTTATATTTCTACACAATACCAGGACTACAATTATCATCGGTATCTCTATACCCCTTTCAATTCTCCTGGCCTTTGCGTTCATGTATATAAAGGGGCAGTCCCTCAACCTGATGACCATGGGAGCCCTTACCCTGGCCATCGGTATGATCGTGGATTCCTCCATCGTGATATTGGAAAATATACACCGCCATTTCGATAACGGTCTCCCGCGAAAAAAGGCCGCGTCCCTCGGCGCCGCTGAAGTGGCTGGTGCTGTGATAGCATCCACCACCACCTCGATATCAGTATTCATACCGATTCTCTTTACCCGTGGCCTGGTGGGGATTGTACTGAAAGGCTCGTCCTGGACCGTCATCTACGCCCTCGGCTCGGCCCTCCTGGTTTCCGTGGTGGTGGCGCCCTTTCTCTCTTCACTGATTCTGAAGAAAGAAAACCCATCCCGGAATATAAGAAATTCCTTCTCCCGCTTTTCCGAAGATGTTATTCAGCGGTTGGCGGATGTATACAGGAGAGCCCTCACCTGGGCCCTGGAAAAACGGGTCTTTATCCTGGTACTTGCGGTTGTTTTGCTGGGGGTCAGTGTCCTGGCGGCGGATTTCCTCGGTTTCGAATTCATTCCCTCCACCGACATGAACGAGTTCCTCCTGGAAATAGAAACCCCCCCGGGATATACCCTGGAAGAGACCAGGAAAAAAACGGAGATCATAGATGAGCGCATACGTGAACTGGTCCCGGAATTGCGGGCGGCGGTTTATTACGTGGGCCACGCCGACAGCCTGGGACTCTCCACCGCATCCAACAGGGCCTTCGCGAGGTTGAAACTGGTCAAGAATTCGGAGCGCTCCCGCTCGGTACACCGGATTATCAACACCCTCCAGAGAACCCTGCCGGCGGAAATACCCGACATCGATATTACCGTTACAAACGGCGGTTTGGACTCTCTCCTTGCAGTCGCCACCGGGGGTTCGGGGTTTATGATAGAATTATCCGGCAACAATATGGACGACCTGATCCGCGCCGGGGAATCCGTCCGCAGCCTCATGAAACAGGACCCCAACATTATGAAAACAGAGATGAACGTCGCCTATAACCGGCAGGAGATCATCACCGAGCTGTCCCTGGACTACATGGGAAACCTCGGCGTCACCCCCTATGAGGCGGCAATTACCGGCAGAATCGTATTCAACGGTATGGAGGCGGGAACCTACCGGGGAAGCGACGAAAACATCGACATTTTCCTGAACTCCGACGTAACGGGAAGAGAGATTAACGACGATATTCTGAACTCCATGTCACTCAAGACAAGGGGCGGACAGTTCGTCTCATTCTCGAGCTTCGCCGACCTGAAAACCGAACCCACGGTTTCATCGATCCATCATAAGAACAAGATGCCCTCGGTTATCGTGACCGGTCATTTAGTGGAAGGCAACATGCGGGAGACCTCGGAGAGGATCAGCAAGGCAATAGGAGAGCTTACACTGCCTCCGGGAATAACCTGGAACACCACCGGGAGCATGGCGGAAATGGTCACGTCCTTCACGTCGCTCCTCTACGCCCTGGCGGTGTCGGTGTTCCTGGTGTACATGGTCATGGTTATCCAGTTCGAACGTTTCACCCAACCCCTCATCGTTATGGCCGCGGTACCCTTTACGTTCATAGGGGTGGTCGGCAGCCTGCTGGTGTACGGCACAACGCTCAACATCGTTTCATTCATGGGGATCATCGCCCTGGGAGGAATCGTCGTAAACAACGCCATCGTCATGATCGACTACACAAACCTGATACGAAGGAGAGATAAACTGGGAATCGAGGAGGCGGTTATCGAAGGGGCGGGCTCCAGGCTCAAGCCAATACTCATGACCACCCTTACAACCGTACTGGGAGTTATCCCCATGGCCGTGGGATTCGGAGAAGGGGCGGAAATTTATGCCCCCCTCGGACAGGCCATTTCCGGCGGGCTCGTATCGTCCACCTTTATCACCCTCTTCCTCGTCCCCGTCCTCTACTACACGTTGGAAACAAGGATTCAAAGGAGAAAGAAATGACAAGATATATACCAAGGGCCTCTGTGCTCTCGCTGATCGTCCTCGCGGTGGGCTGCTCGGTAGTCTTTACCGGCTCCATTACCGGGGAACTGCACGACCGGGAGGCGTACCAGGCGGACGAGTCCGACTCGGGCATTTCGGATGCCGCGGTCTATCTGTATACGGAAGAGGAACCCTGGTCCGAGGACCTGGCTGCCTGGGACGGAGGCGGCGGACCACTGCCCGATTATCCCACGGATGCCGAGGGTAACCCCATTGCCCCCCGGTACTTTCTGAAGACCGTCACCGACGAAGACGGGGTGTTCACCTTCAACGGCTTCATTTGGGAGGACCTCTTCCCCCAGTACGGGAAGTCCGGTGACCGTAAAGAGATATTCCTCCTCTATTACCGGGAAGACTACGCCCTTACAGGAAA
This sequence comes from uncultured Spirochaetales bacterium, assembly GCA_964410865.1. Classification (GTDB taxonomy): domain Bacteria; phylum Spirochaetota; class Spirochaetia; order JAFGDJ01; family JAFGDJ01; genus JAFGDJ01. The sequence continues at coordinate 22,184 of CAYPIQ010000036.1, forward strand.
CGACACCCCGGTGTATATCGTCTCCGACGTGACCAACCGGCTGCCCCCCACCCTTCTGCAGCGCATCGTAAACACCGCCGTTATAACCGGTACCGTAGCAGATGCTTCCTCCGGCCAGGGCATACGGAACGTAAACGTCTCGGTCTATGTCCCCGAAAGCTGGGGGTATAACGAGAGCACGGGAGAGATGGAAAACATCGTCTGGTCCGAGGATCCCGACTATACCCTTGTAACCGACGAAGGGGGTGAATATAACCGTGAAATCGAGTTTCCACCGGAACCGGGACTGGAGGACAACCGGGGAACGGTGAAAATCCGGATCGTCTTCGACCGGAACAACTACCAGACCTCCAACGCCGTTGACGGGGACATAATCGACGGGGGTTGGGACCGGAACGGAGACGAGACCATAGACAGTGACGAGGACGACCCTTACTACCAGTCGGACTGGATAAAAGACGGGCGTTCGGAGACCATGGCAAGGATAGATATGCGGCGCACCGATTACTCCACCACCGTGGAGGGGCGGATAGGCGAGAATCTTGATACAACACCTGAATGGAAAAATGGAGTAGAAGTACGGCTGTATATCGACCGATCAGACGAACCGGCCCAGGACGACTGGGACGACCGGGTCTATACCTATGCCATTGAACAAACAGAAGGATTGATGCAGGACGGGAACTACACCTTTACCGAGGTGGAATGGGACCGGAACGCGGATACCCTGGATACCAAAGGCGACCAGACCTGCATAAACTGTTATATCGGCGTGGATAACGGAAGCGGCACTTTTAATCTTCACCCGGAAACCATTTATTCCGACAGCGAGAATTATTTCGAATATGACCAGACTCCTTAAGGAGAAAACCATGAAGAACCGTACACCGGGTATCAGCGGTATCATTCTTTTTTTTCTTCTCTCCCCTTTCCTTTCCGCGGAGGAACCGTCCTGGACCGACACGATACTGGAAAAGGTGAGCGAGATCGACCGGCGTTTCTACGGCGCGGCGGCCGAAAGGCTCGATCTGTGGGAACAGGAACAACAGGAAGCGGAAACACCGGGAGAGGTATACGGCCCCGCGGATCTGTACCGGCATGCCCTGGAGGACAACCGTGAGTTGGCACTCCTGAATATCGAGAAGAACAAGGTCCTGCTGGAAAAAAGGGGAGCCCGGGCGCGCCGTTACCCCAGGGTGGACGTTGAAGCGGCTCTAACGAATATCGCCAACCCGCTGGAGCCCGTCTCTCTTACCGCCGGCGAGCTGGGTGTTTACTCCTACGCCGGAGAGGAGGTCCTCCTTCCCCCGGAGGACATGACCCTGTGGGAGGGAATGGAGAACGCCCGGTACGATTTTACCCTTATTATAGACCAGCCGGTCTTTACCTGGGGCAAGATAAAGGGGGCCGAAGAAGCCGCGGCCCTGGGCGCTGAAGCGGGCTCCCTGAGAATAGAGAGTAAAAGGATCGAACTGAGGTCGGAAATCTACGCCAGGATGTACGCTCTGAAATATCTTTCGGAAATCGCTGATATTCTGGAATTGCAGGAGGAGGCTTCCCGGCGGCTGGTAAAAATAACCGAGGACAGCTATGAAAACGGCTTTATACTGTATTCGGAACTCCTGGACGCCAAAATAAAGGCCAAGGAGCTGGAGATCGCCCGGGTACGATTGGAAACGGAAATCAACAATCTCCTGGTGGACCTTTCATACTCCTCGGGTATCGATGAGCTTCAGTCGGAGAACCTGGACTACACCGCCCTGTCGGAAGACCCCGAGAGCACCGTGCTGGACGGGAGGGAAGAGTTGATACGGCAGTCCATGAAGAACAACCCGAACATAAGGCTGCTGGAGCTCATGCGCCGGATCCAGGCCCTCCGCCGCGGGATTGCCGAGGGCGATACCTATTTAAAACCCGATATCGGGCTGCATTTCGAACTCTCCTACTCCGGCAGCAGGTTTCCCTTCATTGAAACCGACTGGTACGGCACCGACCGGTGGAACCTCACCTCCACGGTGGGCTTTTCCACAACGGTGTTCGACGGCGGCAAACTGCTCTCGTCCATCCTCAAAGCCACCCAGGAAACGGAGGCGGCCATGTACGAGTATGAAAAAGGCACGGAGACAATAGCCAGGCATGTAACGGAAACCCTGTTAAAACTCGAGCTCTCGCTCCGGAACCTCGAGTACTATAAACTCAAATCGGAAAACGGCCGTACACAGCTGGAACTCAAACAGACCCGGTATGAATCCGGCGCGGGAAGCGAGGCCGACTATCTCATGCAGAAAATAGATCTCTATACAACCCTTATAGAATACCATCGCGAATGCATTACCTTTTTCACCAACCTCTACAAGCTCCGGGCCCTTACCGGAGAGTTCGAATAAGGCAGAACCGCGACGGCGGCGGTATACACCGACGGGTCCGCTCAAGGGCCCGCCCTTTTATCCCATCACTCACGAGGGTGAAGACCGCAGAAAAATCGCCCAGTACAATGTGCCGACCAGAAGGGCCCCTCCGACAATATTTCCGAGGGTGACGGGTATGATGTTGGCTGTGAACATTGCCTGCCAGGTAAGATCGGCCAGTTCCCCTGCCTCGAGTCCGGATGCCGCCACCGCCCCGGGAAACCGCGTGGCTATGATCCCGGCGGGTATAAAGTACATATTTGCTACAACATGCTCGAAACCGGAGGTCACAAAGGCGAGGATGGGGAAGAATACGGCGGCTATTTTACCGCCCACATCCAGGGCGGCGGTGGACATCATAACGGCTATGCACACCAGGAAATTGCACCACACGGCCCTGGAAAAAAAGGCTGCCCAGTGGGGCAGTCCGCCGGGAGAAAGGGCTACCTTTGACCAGGCGATACGAATAGCCGTTCCACCGACTTCACTTGCCAGGAGCCCGGTACTCCCGGCTATCGAGTAGGCCAGAATAAGACTTCCGGCGAAGTTGGCCAGATAGACCAGCAGCCAATTACGCAGCATTGCCCCGGGACGTATCCCCCCGCTCCACAGCGCGATGGTCATGAGGTTGTTCCCGGTAAAGAGTTCCGAGCCCGGTATGATTACCATCATGAGACCGGTGGAGAAAACAGCGCCGGTCAGGAGTTTCTGCAGACCGAAAAAGACCTCTTCTCCCTGGAGGGTCCAGCCGGTGGATACGGTGGTGGCCAGATGAGCGGCCAGGCCGATAAAGAATCCTGCCAGAACAGCCAGGCCTGCGAGTCTTCCGGCGGACAGTGCCGCTTTATTCTTGCCGACGCTTATAAAATATTCAGACAGCTCCGGGGGCGTAAGAAATTGCTTCACGGGTTACTCCTTGATAATATGATATACCCTTAGAGGTAACGGTCCGGTACATGAAGTATGTCACGGGGTTTGCTTCCATTCGCGGGCCCGACAATTCCCATCTCTTCCATCTGCTCGACGAGCCGGGCAGCCCGATTGTACCCGATTTTCAGCCGCCGTTGTAGGTATGACGCGGAAGCCTTGCCCGCCTCTACAACGATACCCACCGCGGAATCCATGAGGGGATCCCCCGGCCCGTCGCTTACGAGGCTGAAATCACCGTCATCCTCTTCGTCGAAGAAGATCTCGTCGTCGATATAATCCGGCTCTCCCAGGGTCCTGACATGGTCGGTGATGCGTTCCACCTCTATCTCGGAAAGAAAGGCCCCCTGTATCCTTACCGGGTTCGGGTCCCAGGCGGAAGTGAACAACATGTCCCCCCTGCCCAGGAGTTTTTCCGCCCCTACCTGGTCGATAATAATTCTTGAATCGAACTTGCCCGCTACCATAAAAGCGATCCTGGAAGGAATATTCGCCTTTATCAGCCCTGTTATTACATCGACGCTGGGCCGCTGGGTTGCCAGTACCAGGTGAAGCCCCACTGCCCGGGACATGGCGGCCAGCCGTGCAATGGTGGCCTCCATCTCCTTTCCGGTAGTAGCCATCAAATCGGCGAACTCGTCTATGATAATGAGGATGTAGGGTAAGGGTTCGGTGGCGATCCGTCTTTCCTTCACCTTCCTGTTATATGAGCGAACGTCCCGGACCCCCAGGTTGTCCAAGAGTGAATAGCGCCGCTCCATCTCGTATATACAGTACTGCAGGGCCTGAAAAGCCCGTTTAGGCTCGGTAATAACGGGCGTGAGCAGGTGGGGGATATCGTTATAGAGCTTCAGCTCTACGATTTTCGGATCGATAAGCATGATCCGTACTTCCGAGGGCTTACGGTTATACAAAACGGAACAGATAATGGAGTTTACACATACCGACTTGCCCGAACCGGTAGCCCCGGCTATGAGCAAATGGGGAGTATGGACGAGATCGATAATCCTGGAGCCTCCGGCAATATCCTTTCCGAGGATGACCGGAATTTCCATCTTATCCCCGGCGGATCCCTCGTCCTCGATCATCTCCCTGAAAGAGACTATAGCACGATGCCTGTTCGGTACTTCAATTCCCACTGCATGCTTTCCGGGAATCGGGGCCACTATTCTGACCCGGGAAGCGGCCAGTCGCAGGGCGATGTTGTCCGCCAGGTTCACGATTTTCGACAGCTTTACCCCCGGCGCGGGGAGCATCTCGAACATGGTAATCACCGGCCCTTTGCTGATGCCGGTTACCTCGGCGGAAATCTTGAATTCTTCCAGGGTTTCCTTCAGTATCTCCGCGGCCTTCCGGGTACCCTCGTCGACAATCCAGTACTGACCGTCCGGATACTCGTCCAGGAGCCCCAGCAGGGGCACGGCATAGGGGACCTTCTTCTTTGCAACGGCTCCCGTATCCGGGGCTTCCTCAAAGGGGACATCATCCTCCGCTTCTTCCGGTAATTCCAGGGCATCGACCTCCTCATCTTCGAATTCTTCTTCATCTCTTTCCTCGAAATCTTCATCCCCATCATCAGGAACCCCTTCTTCATCCGCCGAACCGGTGTCCGGTATTCCGGGTTCTTCCTCTTCCACGGCCGGAAGTATCCTTACGGGTTCCCACCCGGCCCGGTCCTCCCGGGGTGCCGGGGGTTTGGTGTCCGGTTCCTCGTCGGCAACAGGCCGACTCCCGCCGCCGGCCGGAATAAACCAGGCTGACAGCACCGTTTCCAGCAGAAAAAGGAAAAAGAGAAAAAAAGCGCTTCCCCGCCGGCCGAAAAACCCGATACACCATACAGCCGCAGGTCCGGCCGGGCGGCCGGAAACAACCTGGAAGAACAGGCTCAGCGTCAGGAAAGGAATGATGGAAATAAAAAGCCCCGTTATATACCGGGTATGGGTTCCGGGCACAACCAGTATTGCCCCGGCGGCCAGTAAATAAGCCGGAATATAGAAAGAAGCATACCTGAAACTCCGTACCAGGAACATACCGGGAAAACTGAGTATTCCCCCGGCATCGGAGCCTGTTTTCATTACAAACACAATGGAGACGATGATATAAACGGATACGGCGGCACAGCCGGCTGCCAGTCCGCCCTTGAATGATTTCATATCCCGTGGCATAGCTCTTCTTTCTTATGTATCGGTACAAGCATTCCGGGGTCTTGAGAACAAATCCGCCTTCTAGAAGAGCACCAGCCCGGCGATGCCCAGGGGAATGAGATACAGGGCAAAAAGATGGATTTTTGCCCTGCGCAAAAGCCGCAGCAGGAGGAGCACGGACATAAAGCCGACCGCGAAAGAAGCCAGCATTCCCGCCGCCAGAGATCCTGCAGAGACCTCCGCGGCCAGCTCACCCGCGTCCCGCAATTCGAGGACAAAGGCACCCAGAACGGCGGGGACGGATATGAGAAAGGCAAACTCCCCCGCAATTTCCCGGCGGATCCCCGCCCCCAGGGCCGCCGAAATAACAATACCCGACCGGGAAATACCGGGCAGCACACCCAGGCCCTGGGCGAATCCGGTAATAAGCCCCTCCCGGACACCGATATTACCGTACTCCCCCTCGCCCCGGGCAAAGCGTGACAGGATAAGAATAAGGGCCGTCACAATAAAGAGGGCGGATACGATCCGTGGATATCTCCCCACATCCAGAAAGGAAATCCCCAGGCCCACCACCGCCGTCACGGCGGTGGCCG
>CAYPIQ010000036.1:28268-29816 GCA_964410865.1 uncultured Spirochaetales bacterium
TTTGTCTTCTTCCCTGGTTCTGCCGAGGATACAACGTAACACCGCCGCCGCAACCCCGCCTATCCTGTCCCGGAACACAATACAGATAACCAGAAGCGTCGAGACATGGAGCAGAACATCGAAGAGAACAGGAATTTTTTCAATACCCATAATCTGTCTGAAAAGAACAAGATGGCCCGAACTGGAAATGGGCAAAAATTCAGAAACCCCCTGCAGGGCACCCAGGAATACTGCCTGTAGTATTGTCATACCGCCTCCGGCTGTTTAACGATAGTAATTCAGCACCGTCTCGTAGGGCGGCACGGTATCGTAAAGATAGCCGTAATATACCGAAGAGACAAGCACCCTTTTTACATATCGCCGCGTTTCTGTAATGGGAATCGCTTCGACGAAAAGGTCCGGGGGCAGTGTGCCGAACCGTCGTATCCAGCCGGCCGTTCTTCCCGGGCCCGCGTTATAGGCCGCCAGGGAATGACCGTAGGTCGGAAGGTCCGAACGTAGTTTAGCCAGGTACCAGGAGCCGATCCGTGTATTGTCCCCCGGGTCTTCTATTGTGAAGGACGGAAGCCCCATGAGCCCGGCGGTATAAGCCGCGGTCTCCGGCATGAGCTGACACAGACCCACGGCGCCGGCTTGGGAGATAATATCAGGCTGAAAAGCGCTTTCCTCCCGTACCAGGGCAAAAAAGATATGCAACGGTATGCCATGATCCCCGGCCGCGACGGCTATCTCCCTGCGGAACCACCGGGGGTACAGCAGGTAAAGAGCGTCGATCTCCGGCGGTGCGTTCCTGGAGGCATTCCAGCGGAGCATGATCCGGAGGGAGTCCAGGTAATATCCGTGTTCCGCGGCTGTCTCCGCTAGGGCTGTTACACCACCGACACCGAGCCTGGCTATACGTTGATACACTTCATCCAAGCCCTCGTGGATAAGCCCCTCTTCGAAAAACGCGAGTATAAATTCCGCCTCAAGGCCGGGAGTTTTCTCCTTATCCGTGGAACCGTCTATACGGAAATCCCCTTCTTCGGGGGAGAGGCCGGCCGCAGCGACAAATCCGTAATACCCCAGGGGATCCATACGTACGGCGGTCCGGAAAAGATTCTCCGGGTCCTCTTCCTTTTCACGGTCGATATATCCCTCTTCGAGCAACCGGCCGGTAATAAACGCGCACCGTGCCGCCTCTATAGGCGGACCGGTTTCTTCGAGGACCGGTCCGAGACGGGCAATCTCATCCCACCGGGCTTCTCTTACCAGGGCGGAAATCAGCTCCTCGAGAAAGCCGGAAACAGTGCGCGGGTTAACCAGGGTCGGCAGGATATCGACCGCCGCTTCCACCAGGGTCGGGAGATCGGAATAGTAACCCAGGGCCCTCAATACTATGCCGGCGGCCGTATCGGTCAATTTCCGCCCGGGCTGCCCCACCGCCGTAAGATAATTCACCGCCTCGGCGGGCCGCCCCAAAGAAAGGAGAAATTCGCCTACCTGTTCATGCATAACCGCCCGTACCTCGACCGGATATGCGTCCTCCGGAGAATTCAACCGGTCGGT
>CAYPIQ010000037.1:0-29715 GCA_964410865.1 uncultured Spirochaetales bacterium
ATAAACTACCGCTGTACCTGGGCATCGGCGCCGGGGTGGTGGCAGCGTTACTGGCTGTGGTGTTCCCGGCGTTGCCGAAGGTGGAGCAACAAAGGGCGGAATCTGCCTCAGATATTAGTCAGGTTAGACAGAACATGGTCCTGGTAGAGGAAGGCACCTTCCGGATGGGGTCGCCCGATGGAGATGACGATGAAAAGCCGGTGCACAGTGTAACGGTATCGTCCTTTTACCTGTCCAAGTACGAGGTTACCCAGGGATTGTGGAAGGAGGTAATGGGCAGCAATCCTTCGTATTTAAACGGAGGTATCGGAAACATTAACCCGGTGAACGGGGTAAGCTGGTACGAAGCGGTGGTTTTCTGTAACAAGCTGAGTGAGCGGGACGGCCTTGAACCGGCGTATCGGATCAGCGGGAACAATGTCAGCTGTGACTGGAACAAGAACGGGTACCGGCTGCCTACGGAGGCGGAGTGGGAATACGCGGCCCGGGGCGGCAACAAAAGTCGTGGGTATAAATACGCCGGAAGCGACAGTATCGATGATGTGGCCTGGTATTATGGTAACAGCGGAGGCAAGACCCACCCGGTGGGTCGGAAGAGATCGAACGAGCTGGGGCTGTACGATATGAGCGGGAATGTGTGGGAGTGGTGCTGGGACTGGTACGGCGGTTACAGCAGCGGTAGTCAGCGGGACCCCCGTGGGGCATCCTCGGGGCAGTACCGCGTCTATGTCTATCGCGGCGGCAGCTGGCTCTTCAACGCCTCCAGTTGCCGTTCCGCCAAGCGGTCCAACAACTGCCCTTGGAATCGCTACATCTTTCTTGGCTTCCGCCTGGCCCGCCCTGCAGTTCAGTAAAAGCCGTTCCGCGGGTTATAGAAAGTATTATTGCCGCCGTTCTTGCGAAAAGGTTACGAAAATAGTAGCTTAGTAGTAATGCAAACGCTGACGGAACGAGTATTTAAGCTTTCTCCTCCCTATGGTCTTTTTGACCGTACCGTAATACACAATCTTTTTCCCCGCGAAACCGCCGGTGCTATAAAACTATTGGTCTACCGGGCGGTGAATAACGGAGAGATTGTAAGGCTTAAACCCGGCGTGTATTTGCCGGCAAAGGAATTCAGAAAGGAGAATCCTCATCCTTTTGTACTGTCTTCGGTACTGCATTTTCCGTCCCACGTCAGTCTGGAATCCTCCTTGGCGTTCTACGGTATTATCCCGGAGGCCGTGTTTTCCGTTTCCTGTGTATCCCCTCAACGGAGCAGGTCATATAAAACTCCGGAGGGCTTATTTTCTTTTCTAAGAGTATCCTGTAAAAATCCTGCAGACGGTGTAAAAGCCGTTAAGCTCGATAAAAACGGCTGGGCCTTCATCGCAGAACCCGTACGGGCTATTGCCGATATGATTTTTGTTCACAAAGAAATCACCTGGAAGAAAGACGGTCTGGGGTATCTTACTGAGTCACTTCGGATAGATCCTGAGGACCTAGCCGCAATGGATCGATACTCCCTTGATGAAATTCTCAAGGGACTCTCCTGCAGACGGACCCGGACGTATCTGCAACACTTCGAAAAGGAGGTTATGGTATGATCGCCGATACCCTAGAAACAGTCATAACGGAATATGGCCCGACAAATACCCTGGAACAGGAAAACATCCTGCAGGAAATCATGCAGAAATATATTCCGTCCAGTCTTTCAAAAGCCGGTTTTTTCAGAGAAGCGGCATTCCACGGCGGCACCTGTCTGCGTATCCTTTTCGGAACGGCAAGATTCTCCGAGGATCTTGATTTCCTTCTACTGAAGGGGAATCCTGGTTTTCAATGGGAAAAGTATCTTGAGCATGTCCGGGAAGATTGCGCCGGGGAAAATTATCACCCTCAGTCTGCCGTTCAAACGCAATGATCACAGAAAAATTCGTGACAAGCTTGAAATTGATACCCGGCCGCCGGAGGGTTCTTCCTTTGAAACCCGGTACATCACCTTTCCAGTGGTTTCACCGATTACCGTCCAGGCCCTGGAATCCGGATTCGCACTGAAAATCCATGCTCTATTATGTCGTTCCTATGTCAAAGGCCGGGATTGGTACGACTTCGTATGGTACATAAACAGAAAAACCCGCCCTAATATTGAGCTTCTTAAGAATGCTCTTTTCCAGTATGGCCCCTGGGCGGGAAAAGATGTAGATATCACTTCTTCATGGCTTCGCGGCGCGTTGGATGATGTTATTAACATTCTTGATTGGACCCAAGTGCGCAGAGATGTGGAACGATTTATTCCGGCCGCCGAACTTCCGGGAATGAAGCACTGGTCGAAGGTTTTTTTCCTCGACCGTTTAAATCAACTGGAAGAAAATCTTTCAGAAATATAAAAATAACTATGTACCGGAAGGCCCGGTCCGCCTTAGGGCTTTACTCGGTAGAAAGGACTACAACATCGATCGAGAAATCCCGGATACCTGGGTACTGAATGTACCGCCGGATATTGTCCAGGAAGCCCATTTCCCGGCAAAGGATACATATGAACTCGTCCTGGAGCCCGGCGGGCGGGAAGATATCTGCATCAAGATTTTTCCCAAGGTGCGGCAGTTCAGATTTATCGACGAAGGAACGGTTATCGAAAAAACCCCGTCGGAAGAGGTACCTCAGCCCGATACCGCGGAATAGGCGGCCTCAAGGGCATCTTTGAAACGATCCTCCCTGATGGCAAAGGTAAGGCTTATCGCGCTTGATGCAAAATCCAGGAGCTCCGTTGGGCACCCCGTTCCGGTGAGTTTTTCCATGACGGAGGCCACGGCTCCTGTATTCGATGCAAGCCCTTCTCCCACCAGGGTGATGAGGGCTAACCCTTCGGTTATACAGGCGGTTTCCGCACCGGTGCTTTTTTCCAGATTCTCGCCGGAAATTCCCCCCTTTTTGCAGAGAAATGACGCGGTATCGACTCCGGTAAAAATCCTCAAGACCAGGGCACCGGATTGTTCTAAAGACTTTTTTACCGATTCGATAAATTCCGGGTCCATACTCATCAGGGACTTGCCCGCCCGAATAAGGGTGATGCCCTTTATTCCTGAAACGCCGGCTACAACGACAGGGGAGGCATGTTCGTTGACGATCATCGTTCCGGGATGTTCGGGTTGGTTTGTGTTCTTTATGTTAATGGGTATGCCTGCATCCCGGACGGGGAGCATTGCTTCTTCGTGAAATACATTCGCACCCATGGCCGCCAGCTCGCGGATTTCCCGATACGTGACCTCCGGAACAGGTAAAGGGTTATCGATGACCCGCGGATCGCACATGAGGAGCCCGGAGACGTCGGTCCAGTTTTCGTATACATCAGAACCGGATGCCCGGGCAACCAGGGCACCGGTAATATCCGATCCGCCCCGGGAGAAGATCTTGACCCTGCCGTCGGGACCGGTTCCGTAAAACCCGGGAATTACGAAAGGGCCTTCACCCTGAAGAAGTTCGCCCAGGGCTTCGTCTGTTTTCCGATTTATGGAACCGTCTTCGCTGAAGAAAATTCCGTCACCGGCCTCGACAAAGGTGGCGCCCAGATAGTCGGCTATGATGCGGGCATTCAGATGTTCACCCCTGGACCCTGCATAGTCACGGCTCTCCCCGTTTTTCAGCGCCTGTTCGACCTCATCCAGGAGGGCCGATATATCGATACCGCACCCCAGGGTCCGGGCTATGTCAGTATAGCGTTCCTTGACCCGGCTAAAAAGCGAAGTGAAATCATTACCTGCGGAGGCAAGAGCCTGGGAATCGAGGAGCAGATCGGTTATCTTCTCGTCCTCCGAACTGCGTTTTCCCGGAGCGGAAACAACGATATACCTTCGACGCTCGTCGGCCCTGATAATCTTTTCCACTTTTCGTATCTGGTCAGCCGTGGCGACGGAGCTGCCGCCGAACTTGCAGGTTATAAATCCCATAACAGAAAACCTCCCGGGGAATATGTCTAGTTCGGATGATATAGGAAGTCTCGGATTTTTTCCAGTGCACGAGGGTAGGAAAATACAGGGGGCGAATTGACATATTCCGCCGGTAGCGGTATCATTTTTATATCTTGTAGCCCAGGCTGCGGCAGGACGAAACGGCATGAGGAGGACAATGAAATGGCGACAATTAGTTCAGAGGAATTATTAAAATATTTACCAGAAATTGAATTGATAGGCGATAAATCCCTAAAAGATGGAGTAGTGTACACCTGGCAACTGGCCTTTAAGGATGCTTTGTGGCAGCGGCTCGATGAGGTCCCCTGGGCCGCCGATGCTGCACCAGGAATTACCCTTATACAGCACATCCGGACTGTTGTCCAGGCGGCAATAAAGCTGGCGGAGATAATGTCGGCAACCCATGGCATGAAAGTTGAGCATGATAAATTAGTTGCTGGAGCGGTGTTACACGATGTATCCAAACTAGTGGAATCTGAGCCACCTGATGGCAGACAGGTGTCTGTCATTGGCAAAAGGTTCCCGCATGGTTTTTATGGCGCCGTCTTCGCCATCCAGGCCGGCTTGCCGGATGAGATAGCCCATCTTATCGTCAGTCATACTCATACTTCACCGGTATCTCCCCAGACGATTGAGGGTATAATTATCCGTGACGCCGATTATGCTGTGGCCAATATAGCGCTGGGGGGTAAGTTAGAAGCATTGATTTTCGGGCATAACAAATAACTGATATGCTGCCGTCGGTTGATACCTTCGTTTTGTGTACATCATCGGTACCCTGATGTTTTTCGTCTCCCAGTCCTTCGACAAGTTACGCAAGGCGCTGAAAATTCCTGCCCCGGCAATGCAGCAGATTTGTGTGGACGGGTAGGGTTCCGGGAGGCCTGCCGACACGCCATCGGAAATCCGGGATATCCTGACCTTGCACTTGTACTCCACCGAAGGAGGCATTTACCTGTACGTGCGCCAGATTGATGAGAAGACGAACGAGATTCCTGTTACCCAGGCCATCCTGGGAAACATGAACCTTGCGGCATAGTTGCCGAAGGTAAAAAGCGTAAGTGAAATAAGGCGCATGTTCTAACGGGGCTATGACGAAGGCATCATTCGGCTCCTGCCGGGTTCCTGCTTTTGTCCTAGTTAAGGGGCTATCCCGTTGCGTCAATACTAAATCTACCGGTATCTGGTTCAACAGCTACGGTGATCCACGGGTGTAGCTTGTTCCCTGGAGTAAGCGAAGAGTCTTTATTCCTTGAGAGATCGGAGAGTCCGCGGGAGGCTTACTTGACAGCTCCGGAAGGCTGGTACTATAGTTCCTGTATGAGGACCCACCGGGACATAGAACAGCGGAGCCGTGCCATGATGGCCGCCATCGTCGATAAAATCGAGGCCGACCCGGATAAAAAGGGTCTGCAGAAAGCCCGGTCGGTCTGCCGACGATGGATGGAAATGCACGATAATCCCTACATTGAAGAATGGTGCGATATTCTGGAGGGTCGATGGGAAGATATCAAGCGCATCCTTCTGGAAGATTCCGAAGAGGCGGACTCGCTCCGTCAATGCAACCCTTTCTGCGGCATCCTCACACCGAAGGAGCGCTGGGCCATCTACCGGGAGTTCGGAGAGGCATGAACAGGGCACAGCTTTAACATCTTATCCGGGCCTCAGGTGCAATAGCCGAAGCCGAACGGCTGGTTATCATCGGCAGCCAGGCTATCCTGGGCTCATGTCCCGATGCCCCTGAAGATCTTCTCCGCTCCATGGAAGCGGATCTTTACCCTGCCGACGATACCGGGCGGGCCGACTTGATCGACGGGTCTATCGGTGAAGACTCGCCCTTTCACGAGACCTTCGGGTATTACGCCCATGGTGTAGGACCTGAAACCGCCCACCTCCCCAGGAACTGGAAATCCCGTCTTGTAAGCATAAATAACGAAAACACCAACGGTATCGCGGGGCTCTGCCTTTCACCGGTAGACCTGGCGATTTCCAAAATTTTAGCCGGAAGAGAGAAGGATATCGATTTCGTTAAGATCATGCTTAACAACGATATAGTCTCTCGTGATGAGATACGGTTGGTATTGCCGGAATTACCCGAGGCTCTCGGGAACCGCGTTTCCGACCTTCTCAAGGGGCTGGGGTAGCCGGCGACAATGCAGGAAGCCTTTATCCACCTGCGGGAGACCTAACTGAAAGCCCGGGAACACCTCGGCGCGAGCCCCGCGACGGGTACGCCCCCTTCTATCCCTTCCGGGTTATCCTGTTCCCCGCCCGTTGAAGTTTCCGCAACTTGTCTGAAGCAGTTACCTCAACTTAAAGCGGCGATTTCTGGTATAAATTGAAAGAAACTTTAAGAAAGCGAAATAATCTTCACCTCACCCCATGTTTCTACCCTATCATCTTTGATAACAACCGCACCCTTTAGTCCCTTAATTCCCTGAGCGAATTTGATGCCTTTGGGAATATATGCTGAGCTCTTAATCACGTTTCCGATGGCAGTGGCGGAGGCATCGGCAAGGGAGGGGGAGGGAGAAAGGGCAATGGCGGCATCAGCTTTTCCAAAGCTGAAGGAATGCCCAAAGGTTCCTGAGGAGGTGCAGATTCCCAAAGGAGTCTCCTCTGGTTCAATCTCCAGGGCAATCTTCCCGGTAAGGGGTGAGTTACCAGCCAAGATCCTGATAATTGTTCTCCTTTGGCTTTTTATAAACACATCTCCTCCATTATTCACGATAACTTCAGGTGAGGCGGTTAACAGTTCCTTTCCAACATATTCGGCTATAGCGCCGGCAACGGCAGCCATGGGACCAACCGAAACTTCATTAGCAGCCAGCAACATTTTCTTTACAATTTCAGAGGAATCACCTTGGATAGGCATTGTTTGAAGAGAGGAAAGAAACAGGGGGTGTTTTTCGATATATCCCTCAATGTCGGCACGGCATTTTAACAGAGCCTTTAACGCTTTCCTGCTTAGATTCCGGCGGGCATGGATAAATAAATCACTTTCTTTAACACTAACCCTAAAGAATACAAGACCAGCTTCCATAGCATTGTGTAAATTTACCCTCCCGCCTCTGCTATCTTTTTATTAGCATATTCTACAAGCTTAATTATATCCGAGTTATAGCGGAAACTTTTACCTTTATAATAAAGTAATTCTTCTATATCTTCCTTTAATTTGGGTATATCCAAGCCGGCTGACTCCAGAGACTGCCGCATCCTTTCCAGTAAAACCTCGGCTTCCTCGTCCATCATCATCCTTTCTAAATCCTTGCTAATAAGATTACGCTGCTTACATTGAGGGCAGATCCTCGGGTATTGTCCACTTGGGCTGGTAAAGGCAAATGTATCCCACTCAAACTCTTTTGAAAGTCCCCAATAACCACAATACGAACATCGCATTTTGATGCCTCCCCAAATCGAAGATTTCAACAGTCTAGGTTAATAATAATCAACTCCATGACCAGGGTCATTTTTCCGAAAGACTTCGGTCCCCGGGCTTCATCCGGTCTTTCCGTTCATCAAAATTACCATCTTTTATATTGACATGTAGGGACCGGACAAATTTTATTGCCTTTTCACCGTCTTTGCAGGCAAGCCGTCAAGGTACTCACCTGATCTAATTTTTCAATCTGCCGGATAAGGCTAATCGCTTTTTCGCTTTCCGCCGGGGGCAAAAGCTCCTCGGTACACTACCGGAATTTCCCTTCAAGTTCCGTCCAGCTCAAGGGATCCGCCGGGCCGCCGCGGGCCTCATCCACGGTTTCGGTCAACACCCGGCCGTCCTTCAGCCGCACCTCAACCCTGGTGGGAGCTATCAGGTTCTTTTCCCGGGTAGCTTCTTCCAGCTTTTCGTCGGCCGACATCCGCACTTTCCCCATCAGCTCCCGTACGGCAGGCTCTGCCACCGCCGCATCGGAAAATTGAGGTATACCCAGGTGTCCCCTGACCAGGGCTGCCGCCACGCAGTACTCCATGCTGAACTTGGCCTCCAGGCCTGTCATCGGGTTATGGTGGATCAGTACAGAAAGCATAAGGGGCCGGATGTAGCAATCAATAGCTGCTATTTCTCCAGGAACAAGGCCGTGCTGTTCCCGCAGTTTCAAGACGGCGTCTATTGCCTGATGGGTGCCGTGGCAGCAGGGGTATTTCTTAAACATTACGTTAAGGATATTGAAGGGACGGCCCAGACGATCTGCCACATCAATAATTCCTTCACCCTTACCCTGGAAGGCATGTATAAAACCCGCCTTGCCTTCCAGGATATCGGCGGCGGCGTCATACCCCCGCTGGGCCAGCAACGCTGCCGTCAAACCTGCCGCCGCTGCGTGGGCGACATGCCAGCTTTTGGTCATGGTGCCGAAGTTCTGACGTAGTCCGGCGGCGCTGGAAGCGGCTATACCCAAGGCGTTGACTATCTGCGGCGGCTCAAGAGCCAGCACCTTGGCCACGGCAGCCGCCGCCGCCACAGTACCGGTAGTCCCCGTACTGTGCCAGCCGGCTTCATAATGCTCCCAGCCCATGAGACGCCCCATCTTTCTCCCTAATTCGTTGCCGACAACAAGAGAGGTAAGCAACTGCCGGCCATTGACCCCCAGCTTCTCACCTGCTTCTCACCTGTAGCCAGGGCCGCCGGCACCAGAACAGCAGAAGGATGGCCAAAATCCGTTAAACTATCGTCATAATCGTCTACATGGGCGCTGACCCCGTTGGCCAGAGCGGCCGCTAGGGCCGGCGCCTTGCGGGGAGTTCCCAGCAGAACAGATTCTTCCTTGCCATCTAGATCCGTAACCACGGCCAGGGCAATTGCGGCTGCCTCAAAACGGCTGCCATAAACCGCCAATCCCAGGGCGTCTAAAAGACACTGCTTGCCCTTCTCGATTACATCTACAGGAAGCTGCTGATAATCCGTGCGCGATGAAAATTCAGCCATTTGCAGGGCCAACGTCATTTTCATTCCGCAGCGTCTCCTTTGAGTTTTAATTTACCCCATCATCTGCGACGGTATCCACAAGGCCAGGTTGGGGAAAAAAGCTACCAGAATCATAACCAACACATATAACACCATAAAGGGCCAGCTGCCCCGGATAACTGTGGCCAGGGTGCTGGGAAATCCCAAACCCTTGGCCACGCCGTCGATGGCGTAGAGGTTTAACCCCACCGGCGGGGTGAGCATGGCTATTTCAATGTTGATGACCATCAAGACCGCATACCAGATGAGATCCATCTTATACCCCAGCAAGGTGGGTAAAAGAATGGGGATCATGATCATCATGATAGAGGCCCCCTCCAGGAAGCAGCCCAAAATAATCATGATAATCATGGTGATGACGATAAATACCCAGGGAGCAAAACCGCTGACGAAAAAGTCGCTGATGGCTTTGCCCAGGCCGAGCTGGGTAACGGCGCTGCCTAAGAGCATGGCGCCGCAGATAATGAAGGTGACCATTACGGTGCCGGTTAACGCTTCGCGAATAATAGGGATTATATCTTTCCAGCTTATGGTACGGTAAATGAAAATGCCCACGATAAAAGACCACAATACGCCCACGGCAGCGACCTCTGTCGGAGTGGCTATGCCGATGTAGAGGGGAACCATAATGCCTACCGGTATCAGTAAAGCCCAGATGCCTTCTTTGAAGGCCACCCACCTCTCGCTCCAGGTCGCAGGTTCCACCTCTTCTTTATTGGGCCGGCGGCTGTAAGACCAGGATACATAAATACTAAAGGCGATGACAGCAAGAATACCAGGAACTATACCGGCCATAAAAAGCCGTCCGGCCGATTCCTGGGCAAAAGAGCTGTAGAGGATCATCGGCACGCTGGGCGGTATGAGGATTCCCAGGGCTCCGCCGGCCACACATATACCCAGGGCCAGGGGAAAGCTGTAACCGTATTTCATCAGGTTGGGAATGGCGAAAGCCCCGACCATGGCCGCGATGGCCACGCTGGTGCCGCACATGGCCGACAGGACGGCGGCGGTTAAAATAGTAGCTATACCCACTCCCCCGGGAATTTGGCGTAAAAAGGCATCAAATAAGTGATAGAGTTTCTCCCCCACCCCGCCTTTACCCAGGATCGTACCCATAAGAATAAACAAGGGTACGGCCAAGATGATAAAATCGTTTAAGGCATCAAACATGACCTTGGGAGCCACCGATAACGCACTATCGCCGGTCAAGGCATAGAGGCCCACCATGCCGGCGCAACCCAGGGCCACCGGCACCGGGGTGCCGATTAATAACAGGATAACCAAGAGGACGACAGTCACTATAATAATAGGGTCCACTGTTACAATCTCCTTCGTAGAATAAAATTTTTGCTGGTGAAAGGCTTATTCTTTTAATAGTGTTTCTTTTTTTAAAATTCTTCCCAGCACCACTATTGCATCCGCCAGGGTCTCAAGGCCAAATAAGATAAAACCGACGGGCAAAACAATTTGCAGCCAATAAACGTGCAGCTCTAAAATCCGGGTAAGCCGTTGCGTCTGCAGGGAAACGCCCACCAGGTGGATGGCCTTCCAGGTAATAATGATACTAAACATTACGCAAACTATATCCCCCAAAAAACGCATAATCTCCTGGGCTCTCGGCGACATCTGCCGGGTCACCAGGTCCACCCTGACGTGCCGGCCCTGCCTGAGAACATAAGCGATGCCCAGGTAGGTAGCCCAAACAGCCCCAAAACCGCTCAGCTCTTCTACCCACATCATGGAACCCCCGAAAATGCGAATAATCACCTGGGCAACAATGGACAAGAACATCAAGGCGATTATAATAGCTCCTAACGTATGGGCCGCGGCAGTTACTTTCTTTAAAAGCTCCATAACAAATCCTCCCTTACTTAAACTAAAAGAAGCGTCCTTCGTATTAACCGTTGTTAATATACGGGGGAGCCTTCCCAGGTAAGAAGGACTCCCCACCACGGACGATAAAGCTATTGCTTCTGCCGGTAGGCGGCCAGTTGCTCCTCGAGCTTTTTGATTTCCTCCAGGACCTGGGGCTTATCCTTAAACAATTGCCGGCGTATCTCGTCCTTGCCTTCTTCCCAGAGCTTCATCTCTTCCGGCGTCGGTTGATAAACCTTTATGCCCACTTCCTGCCCCCGCTTCATGATCTCTGCATAATCCTTCATGGCGGCGGCCACGCTCTTGTCTTCCACTTCTTTAGCGGCATCGACCAGGGCTTTTTGCTGTTCCGGAGCCAGCTTGTCAAAAAAGTCTTTGTTGATCCCAATCATAGAGAACATCGATGACATAGGTACCTGTACAGCGTACGGCGCCACCTCATAGTACTTGCGCTCTACCGATGATGCTATGGTAAAATTGCCCCCCTGGAGAGTACCGCGCTGCAAAGCCATATACACCTCTGCGCCGGTTATGGGAGTAGGGCTGGCCCCCCACTTTTTATACCAGGCCGCATCCTCGGGCGTCATAGCCCTCATGCACATCCCCTCTAGATCGGCGGGAACTTTAACCTCTTCCTTGGTTACAAAAGCAAAATCTTCTATATGCCAAGGTATCCAGGCCAGCATTTTAATGCCTTTCTTCTCCATTTCCGCGTCGATTTTGTCCCGCAGCGGACCTTTAACCCCTAGATCATAGCATTCTTGTGTGGTACGAAATGTATACCAAGTATATAGAGCGTTAGCCTCGGGCACATAGCGTGTGTTATAGACAGAATACAAATGCCCGCCTTCAATACCACCGGTCATGATCGCTTCGTAAACATCGGTGTCTTTATACAATTGGCCTGAAGGGTAAATTTGAACTTCGATGGAACCATTGGATTTTTCCATAGCCAAATCGGCCCATTCTTTAAACTGATAGGATATATAATGTTGCTCCGGTAAGGCGTGGCTGAAACGGATAACCGCTTTCTGGACCGCAGATTCTTTACCCGCTGAACCTTTATCCTCGGCGGTTCCTTCCCCGTAAACCGTTGAAATAGTCAACAGGGTCAACAATAAAGCACCAAACACCGAATACATTTTTCTCCTCTTTTTCATGAAACCGTACCTCCTAATAGATATAGTTGTTCTCTTTCCTTATTTTTTATGCAATATGTATGCCAGGCGTTAACTTTTGTAATCAAAGCATTTCCCCCGGCGGCCGGAAATTCCCGGCGCAATAATTTACAATGCAGTAGGAGTTTCGCATGATTTACAGAAGGTGGATATTCCAGATGCTTTATACGAAGCTGCTCAAGCCATCCGAGATTGCATTGCGACTTAATAGACCAGCATCTACTATCACTCGAGAATTGGGTCGAGGAGATAAAGCAGCCCCTTTTTCTGTAAAATTCTGTAAAATTTGGAAAAAATTTAATCGGCCTCCATATCCAAATACCGCTTTCCAATGAACAGGTGAAAACACCAATGGGTTGATTCGTGATATGCTGAATGAAGTAGATGACTTCCGACGTCTCAATCAATATACTGTTGAAAGGGTTGCGAGGTTACTAAATGAACGCCCACATAAGACTCTTGGCTATAAAACATCTTACGGAGGCTCCGGCTCATTTGCGCTGGGAATTTCCGTCCGCTCCTCCTTATTCGTTCATTATTGCAAACATAATGTCGCCAATAGTTTACAGTTAGCGAAGGTTAAGAGGTTTTATTTCTCCCTTAATTTTTTCCACAGGGCTGTCCGGCTGATTCCCAAAGACCGGGCCAGGGCGGTTTTGGTCATGCCGCTCTCGGCCAACACCTGTTCCAGCAGGCTCTTCTCCATCTCCTGCCAGGTCTCTTTCCACGTCCCCTTCTCCAGCAGGTCCAGCCTGCCGCCCGTATAGGATTCCCGCCGACTCTCGGCCAGCAACTGATGCAGCAGTTCGTCCTGGTCGCCCTGCTGGTCGGCCAGGGCTACGAAGCGTTCACAGAAGTTCATCAGCTCCCGCACGTTCCCCGGCCAGGAATACTCCTGCAGCAGAGAGACGTCATGTAGGTTGTCCAGGCTGTGACTCCGTCCCAGCCGGCGGCTGAAGGTGCGCACAAAGTGCTCGAAAAGCAGGGGAATGTCTTCGAGCCGCTCCCTTAAAGGGGGTATGTAAAGCGGCAATACATTAAGCCGGAAGTATAGATCCTGCCGGAACTCTCCCTGCCGTACAGCTTCTTTAAGGTCACAGTTGGTGGCCACGATAATGCGCACATCGACCGGGATAAGGCTTCTGCCCCCCAGCCGGGTGACTTCCTTTTCCTGCAATACACGTAAGATCTTGCTCTGAAGTTCCATGGGCATGGTGCCGATCTCGTCTAAAAAGATGGTGCCGCCGTGGGCGAGTTCAAACAGACCACCTTTGCCGCCTTTTTTGGCCCCGGTGAAGGCGCCTTCTTCGTAGCCGAAGAGCTCGCTCTCCATGAGCTCCTTGGGCAGGGCCGAGCAGTTGACGGCCACAAAGGGCCCCTTGTTGCGGCTGCTTAAATTGTGAATGCTTTGGGCAAAGAGCTCTTTACCTACACCGCTCTCGCCGTAGACGGCTACGGTGGAGTCGGTGGCGGCAAAGACGGCGGCCTGTTGTCTGGCGGCGGCGATGGCCTTGCTCCGCCCGATGATGTCGTCCAGGGTAAAGCCGGCCGTCATCGTCCGCCGCACCAGTTGGCGGCGGAAGCTGTGTTCCAGGTTCTGGAGGCGGGCTGCTTCGAAGAAGGTGACTACCGTGCCGGTGGTCTGGGTACCCACCCGGATGGGGACGAAATTGGCCATGATGGAAAGGCCGTCCAGTTTGAGCAGTTTGCCTGTCAGCGGTCTGTCGGCCCCGTTGTTGAGGGTGGATTCAAAAGTATTAGAATTGGTTTTCAAAACTTCAGTTACCTTTCGCCCTATTAACTGTTCGCTGGTGGTCTTCAAGATCTCCGTGGCGGCACTGTTGACATAGGATATGTAGTTATCCCCTTCCAGGAAGAGTATGCCTTCGTGGGCAAAGTCGAGGAGGGCCTGCAGCCGGGCGGCCCGTTCTTTCTCCTTTTGGGCGGCTTTTACGATTTCGATGGCTTTTTGCAGGGATTGGAGAATGGTTGCGCGTTCGGATAATATTAAATGGGAAGTTACATTTAAGGAAGAAGCGTATTCCACCGTCATGGTGCCACCCACCACCACAGCGCCCAGGTCTTTCGCTTTTCTCACCGCCGCCCGGATTTCCTGGAGGTGATGAATAACCAGGACTTTAGTAATCGTTATGCCCAAAATTTCGGGCCAGGGTCCCAGGTCATGGTCCTGGGAACAATACAGGATAAGCATGATATGCTTTCCTTTATCCCGGGCTTTATAAAGGGCGTTTAACACGTCGGCATAGGTATAGGGAAGCTCAATAATAGGAACTGCAATTCTAGACATAATTAGCGAACGTGTACCACCCCGGGCAATGATAATATCACAATTCTGCTCTAACCTTTTAGCCGCTTCAAACGGGGCCGGATCATCCATTGGATCGACCTCTTCAATTACTACCTCGGCTGTTTCCGCCATTTCTGTGCTGACCTGGCGAATTAGCGCAGTTATTTCCGCACAAAATGATATGAACCCAACTCTAATCCGCATTAGGCATACCCCTTTTATTTCCTGATGTCGGTCGCCGAGCCGAATATAGAAGATTAACCCGGCTTTTGCCTATATTATATAGCAAATTACATGCCAGATTGTTTACCATTGTTAACGGCGAGGTTTACCATTGTTAACGACCACATTAAACTATTCGCCACTAAATATGCTTATCTCTGTTATAGATAAACAGAAACTCCCATTCCGAAAAAAATCGTTCGCCGGGCAGGAGCTTTTCTTCACTGAGGGATTTTTCACCTGTCCGACGATTTCTTCGTAGATCTTTTTTATGCATGTCCATCGGCTTTTACCTCGATTTTCAGCTTTATCATTACACTTTTTTGAACCGATGGCAACTGGTCTGGCGATATTAGAGATTTTGCATTCAGAACTTTGTCGTATTTCGAATTTCTGTAAGGGCCAATTCTTCCTGGCACGATTTTTGCAAAAAAAGAGTGAGACAGGATAAAATTCTGACAGAAGTTGTGCTTAAGAGGCGATGAAGGGAGCTTTATTAAGAATCCCTGATTCCCAAAATTATTTTAGGGGGTAAAAGCAAAGATGAAAACGACCTTAGAGAAAACGACCTTAGAGAGAATAAGAGAGCTGCATCAGCAGAAGGATGGGCAAGAGTTTTTATTCGCTCCGGAAGAAGCAGGGGTGAAGCTGGATACGCCGAATAATCCTACCAGCAAGGCCTGGGAGCTTGTTGTGCCGGAGGTCTGGAAGTTTAGATTTTCCGTCGCCGACAAGGTAGGCATCGACGCGCCGGATTACTTCTATGATAAGGAAGCCTACACCGATATGACGCCCTTCATAGCCCTGAAGGAAGTCGCCGATGAGAACCCGAATGACCCACTTGCGGTTTTGACTGCCAAGGCATATGAGAGAGTGCTTGATAATATGCCTATTAAAATCAGGCCCTACGAGTTGGTAATCGGCCTGTACTCCGGTGATGAGCACGGTATGCCGGGGGATGCCCAGAAGCAAAATTGGGTGCAAATAGAGGCGCACTTCCAGAATGCGCCTGAAAGGATGCTCTACTGGAAGGAGGGCAAGAAGGTCAGGATAACGGCCCAGGACATGCAGGA
Source organism: uncultured Spirochaetales bacterium (assembly GCA_964410865.1). Classification (GTDB taxonomy): domain Bacteria; phylum Spirochaetota; class Spirochaetia; order JAFGDJ01; family JAFGDJ01; genus JAFGDJ01. The sequence goes on from CAYPIQ010000037.1 coordinate 15,573, forward strand.
GCTAAGGGAAAAGGTGGGCAACAGGTTCAATGCTTCAACGAAGGTTGTCCCGCGAATGACGGAGCAGGAGCGCCACATGTACTTTTGCCCCGAGGGCCCCGGAAGATACGCGGAGGCATATGGCTCGAGCCAGCGTGCCAGCGCCGATCATGACTGGTACCTGCGGCTTGGCTGGCGCCGGTTAATAGAAATGAAGCAGGAGAAGTTGCGGGAGTACGAGGCGGAATCTGAGCGTGTTCGAGAAAATGAGCCTATGAACTACAAGAAAACGGATGAGCTGCTGGAAAAGATCGATAATGCCAGGGCTCAGATCCGTGTTGGTGAGGCGGTCATAAGATTTACCAAGAGGCTGGCAGCGGAGGCGAGGAAAGCAGCGCCGCAGATGCCTGATGAGAAGGCCAGGTTGTATGCTGAGCAGGCAGCCGAGAATTGTGATTGGGTGGCGGAGAACGCTCCCCGCACCTTCTGGGAAGCCGTCCAGATGTTCTGGATTAGTTATTGTATTTTCCGGGGGTTGGAAGCCTGTCACCCCGGTATATTTAAGCCGGATTCCCTTTTCTGGGAGTGGTATGAACGTGATGTGCTCAAGGAGAAAACCCTTGATCGGGTTACAGCGGCGACGATATTAGCCAGTGTGGCCGCCAAGTACCATGAAACGGCCGGGTTTGGTGCGACGAGGTTTGGCGGTCTGGGCAAGTCCGGCCAGGGAACCCGGGATTATACGGTTTGGACGATTGGCGGCCAGGATAAATACGGCCATGATGCCACCAATGAGTTAACGCACTTAATCCTGGATGTTTGGGACGGCTACCGGCTGCATTTTCCGGATATTAAATTCCGGTGGTTTCCCGGGACTAAAAGGGATGATTTTAAAAGGGTGTGTGAGGTAATAAGGACGGGATTGGGTCTTCCTTCCCTGAGGAACGACCCGATGGCCATTGAAACCCTTTTGAGCCAGTATCCCGGGGAGTTTACCCTGGAGCAGGCCAGGCAGTGGGGGATTGTAGGATGCAATACCCCGGGGGTTTATGTCGATTCTAAAGGACCCTGCCGGCGCGAGGCTCATTATGCCGACATTGAAAAATCGATGGAATTCACGCTCTTTAACGGCCGCGACCCAGAGCCTGGCTTTGAGTGGGCTAAGACGATAGAAACTGGAGATCCCACCACGTTCAAGGATTTTGAAGAGTTCTATCAAGCCTGGCTGGACCAGTATATGTGGTTCGTGAAGTTTGAGGCGCGGATCCGCAATATGCATGTGGAGGAACTAAATAATAATAAAATGCCCTTTATAAGCCTTTTGTACAAATCCTGCATGGAATCAGGTTTTGACGCGCTCAGTGATCCTGGTATGGCGCCCCTCAGTTTTCAGAGTATAGTTGGCTGGGTGGATACCATAGATAGCCTGGTTGCCGTGAAGTACTGGATTTACGATAAAAAGAAATACACCATGGCAGAGCTTTTAAAAGCCCTGAAGGCTGATTGGAAAGGCTATGAGGACATGAGGCGGGATTTCCGAAACGCACCCAAGTTCGGCAATGATGATGACTATGCCGATGAGATCATGGTCAGGGCTACCAATGACGTTTTTGCAAGGAGATATGAGGCCGTGGATTACATCAAAGGGTTTCCAGTCCTGCCTAACCAGCTTCCCGTAAGCCGGATGTTCCAGGCCGCTCCCTATGTAGGCGCTTTACCTAACGGCAGAAAACGCGGTGACCAGCTGTGCGACGGCGGGATTAACCCGCATGCCGATTTTGATAAATCAGGGCCGTGGGGCAGAATAAGGTCAGCCCTGAAGGTTGATCAAGGCAAGGCCAGGGCGTACATCTACAATCAACGGCTTGATTACAACTCGGTGGCCGGCGACACTGGCCTGGATAAATTCGCGGATTATTGTTGGAGTGCTCTTGAAGAAGGCCAGACCCAGATGCAATTTAACTTTGTCTCGAGCGAGGTATTGCGGGACGCCCAGAAGCGCCCGGAGAAGTATCCTAATCTTACGGTGAGGGTATCCGGTTACAACGCTTTCTTTACCTCGCTACCTGCCTTCATGCAGGAAGCAGTGGTATCGCGGGTGGAGCAGAAGCTGTAGAGTGAAAATGGGTAGATCCTGGGAGGTATCAATCAGGATCTACCCTAGCCAATTTTAACTTTTGTCATTAATAAAGACAGAAAAGGATCTCGGAATATGTTAGTGAACACAAGATGCGAAGCGTGTATCCACAAAGTGGATGAATATGCCGTTCATGATGGCCCAGGGGGCAGGGCTTTAGTCTTTTTAAAGGGCTGCCACCTGAGGTGTAAATGGTGTCAAAATCCCGAGTTAATAAACCCTGACCCGGAAATTATGATCACGCACGGGGATCGATGCGTCTTTTGCCACCAATGCGAAGAGGTATGTCCCGTGGACGCCATCAGCCTGGAAAGAATCGGGAGAATAGACAGAGAAAAATGCCTGGGCGTCGGCTGCGGCAAATGTGTGGCGGCTTGTCCCCAGGAGGTATATGAGGTTATCGGCTATAAAACCACGCCTGAAGAGCTTTATCAGCAAGTGGCCAAGTATAAGATGTTCTATAATAAAGGGGGAGGTGTAACCCTTAGCGGGGGAGACCCTTTATTTTACCCTGAATTCTCCGCGGAGGTGCTACGGCTCTGCCAGGAAGGTCATATCCACACAGCCATCGAAACAGCTTTGTATGCTTCTTATGAAACCCTATGGCAGGTAGCTAAATATTGTAATCTTATCCTCTGTGATATAAAACACATGGATAGTAAAAAGCATAAAGAGGGGACTGGGGTGCCCAATGAACTAATTCTTGACAACTTCCAAAAGCTCAATCGAGATTTTAAGGGCGATATCGTCGTTCGCATCCCGTTAATACCGGGATATAACGATGATGAGGAAAATATAGCCCGAACAGCGGAATTCCTGCATCTGTTGCCACAAATAAAAGGGATTGACCTGCTACCCTTTAATGACCTTCCGGGAGCTAAATATGAGTCTCTGGGCAAGGAATGGGTCTACCATGGGGTCAAAAAGCAAACCGAAGAATATCTGGCAACGCTTAGAGGGATAGTCGACTCCTATAATGGAAGGTTCCGGTGCACAATAGGAGGCTTATGGTAGTTTGTCCTATGGTCTGGGAGGTATGACGGGATGAGTAAAGATGAATTGATTAAAGACATATTAAAAATCGAACTGGAGATGTTTAAACAGGTGCGTACCGCCTCGCCCAGTTCTTGCCAGGAAAACACGGACGCCTTTGTCCTGTTCCGGGAGGCAGCCTTTGTCAACTGGTCGGAGCAAACCTTGAAGTGCTATCTTCAGGACCTGCAGACAGCCCGGCAGGAGGGCCGAAACCTGATGACCGAAAAGTACGCCCGCATGGACAAGCTGATCCCGTGTTTGAATGATAACCCGTTGATTGACGATATCATGGCCATCGAAATAGATCGGGAAAAGGAGGTCAGGGCTAAATATCCCCATGTATTTGGCGAGTCGTCTTCCCAGGAAGGGGCGGAAAAAGAAGACGGTTCGGCTCGTTTTCAAAACTATCTGCGCAGCGAGCTGGAGACCTATTCCAACGATACTTTGTTAAATTATTACACCAACTTGCTGGTGGCGGTGGACAATAATGAAAATCTGACCGAGAAGACCTATGCCGCTATCTTTCGTCAGCGGGGGTTTGACTCTCTGGCCGAAGCAGAGGCTTATTTGGCCCGGATGGAGAACGGGTAAAAGAGGAGATTAAAGGTGGCAAGCCTTACAACCGCCATGCAAAAGTTTATCGGCGAGAACCCGTGTCTGATTGCGACCGTCGGGAAGGACGGCTGTCCCAATTTGGCCCCTAAAGGCACCTTTAGAGTGCTGATAGAATTGCAGCCGGGAACTGCCGCTGGAATACCTTTTAACAAAATGAGAAAGGAGTGAATTGCATGACCAGAACCATCACTTGCGGCCAGATAACCGCAGCCGTGGATCGGCTCTGCCGGGAGGGCAACTATTACCTGGGCGAAGACGTGCACCAGGCCCTGGAAAAAGCCCTGGTGGAGGAAGTTTCACCTCCGGGCCAGGAAGTCTTAAAACAGCTTCTGGACAATGCCACCATCGCCGCTACCGAGGAGGTGCCTATCTGCCAGGATACCGGGGTAGCCGTAGTCTTTCTGGAACTGGGCCAGGATGTCCGGATTGAAGGCGGCTACCTTTACGATGCCATCAATGCCGGGGTAGCCCGGGGATACACCGACGGGTACCTGCGCAAATCCATGGTTTACCCGCCGGCAGACGGCAAGAACAGCGGCGATAATACGCCGGCGATAATCCACACCAGGCTCGTACCCGGCGATAAGCTGACCATCACCATCGCCCCCAAGGGGGGGGGCAGCGAGAATATGAGCGCTGTGGGCATGCTGACCCCGGCTGCCGGCTACGAGGGGGTTAAAAAGTTTGTCGTCGAGGCCGTAAAAAATGCCGGGCCTAATCCCTGCCCGCCCATTATCGCGGGCATAGGTATAGGGGGCAACTTTGAAAAATGCGCCCTGCTGGCCAAGGAATCCCTGTTGCGGCCCCTGGGTCAACCCCACCCCAGCGAAGAAATAGCCGCCCTGGAAAAAGAGATCCTGGAGGCTATCAATTGCCTGGGCATTGGTCCCATGGGTTACGGCGGCCGGGTAACCGCCCTGGCGGTCCATATAGAAATTTTTGCCCGGCACATCGCCAGTTTCCCCGTGGCCCTTAACGTCCAGTGCCATGCCGCCCGCCACAAAAGCGTTACCCTAGGAGGTGAAAAGAATGGCTAGCAAGTATATCCGTACTCCCTTGACTGATGGTGATGTCAGCGACCTACGGGCCGGTGATCAGGTATTCATCAGCGGGATTATTTACGCCGCCAGGGACACGGCCCACAAGCGGTTAATCGCCCTCCTCGATCAGGGCGCCGCGCTGCCCGCGGACCTAAATGGACAGGTTATTTACTACGTCGGGCCGGCGCCGGCTAAACCCGGCCAGGCCATCGGTTCCGCCGGGCCCACCACCAGCGGTCGCATGGACCCCTACACACCGCGCCTGATAGGCGAAGCCGGTCTTAAAGGGATGATCGGCAAGGGTTCGCGCTCGCCGGAAGTCAAAAAAGCCCTCGTGGACCATAAGGCCGTGTACCTGGCGGCTGTCGGCGGGGCTGGGGCCCTGATTGCTAAGAGCATCAAGAAGGCTGAGGTAGTAGCCTACCCCGAACTGGGGCCCGAAGCCATCCAGGCCCTGGAAGTGGAAAACTTTCCCGCCACCGTCATTAACGACTGCTACGGCGCCGATCTTTATGAAGAAGCTACGGCCAGATACGCCTGCAGATAAAAGCAAAAGGAGGAACACGACACAATGCTAAGTAAAGAAGAACTTCTGGTTAAAGCCAAAAAACCGGCTGAAGACGCCATGAAACTCCACCCCTTTTACCGTGGTAAAATGCAGACCATACCCCGCTGTGTTGTCCGCAGCCTGGATGATTTCGCTATCTGGTATACCCCGGGGGTGGCCGAACCCTGCAAAGCCATCAATAAAAACAAAGAGCTTGTTTACGAGTATACCAGTAAATGGAATACAGTAGCCGTTGTTTCCGACGGCACCAGGGTCCTGGGCCTGGGCGACATCGGCCCCGAGGCGGGCATGCCGGTCATGGAAGGCAAGGCACTGATATTCAAGTACCTGGGTGGCGTCGATGCCGTGCCCATTTGCCTGGATACCAAAGACCCGGAAGCAATTATTCAGACGGTAAAATACCTCCAGCCTTCCTTCGGCGGCATCAACCTGGAGGATATCTCCCAGCCCAAGTGTTTTGGTATCCTGGACCGTCTACGCCGGGAAATGGAGATTCCTGTCTGGCACGATGATCAGCAGGGGACGGCAGCCGTCACCCTGGCCGGCCTGATTAACGCCCTCAAACTGGTGGGCAAGAAAATGAATGAAGTCAAGATAGCCATGATTGGCGCAGGGGGGGCCAACATCCGCATTGCCCACGTCCTTATCAAAGCAGGCGTTACCCCTGGTAACATTTACATGACCGACAGCAAAGGCATTCTCAATCCCTCGCGTACCGAACTTCAATCAACCCACCGGGAAAAATGGGAGATATGCACGTTAACCAATACCGCAGGCAGGAAAGGCGGCATTCCTGAAGCCATGCAGGGTGCAGACGCGGTTATCGCCCTCTCCCAGCCCGGCCCCGACGTCATAAAAAAAGAATGGATCAGTTCCATGGCCGAGGAAGCCATTGTATTTGCCTGCGCCAATCCCATCCCCGAAATCTGGCCCTGGGAAGCCAAAGATGCCGGAGCCAGGATTGTAGCCACAGGCCGTTCCGACTTCCCCAACCAGGTGAATAATTCGCTGGGGTTTCCCGGCATCTTCCGCGGTGCCCTTGATGTCAGGGCGAAAACTATTACCGACGAGATGTGCATTGCTGCCGCCTATGAACTGGCCAAATACGCCGAGGATAAAGGCCTGCTGAACGACGACTACCTCCTGCCCACCATGGCCGAGTGGGAGGTCTATCCGAGGGAAGCGGCCGCCGTGGGATCAAAAGCCGTAGAGCAGGGAGTAGCCAGAATAAACCGCAACCACGAAGAACTCTACGATATGGCGTCAAATATAATTCAGGATGCCCAGGAAATGACCCGCCTGCTGATGAAAGAAGAATATATACCTGAAGCGCCCGGGGAATGAAATTTATTTCGGCCAACGGCACCATATACCCCCGGTTGCCGCCGCTCCGGAAAACATGTACAAGCAGCCCCCCTGGTGTTCACAGGGGGCGCCGTTGCGTTTGACGATCATGTATTCGTCCTTTTCTCTTGCACGAGGGTATGAAAATACGGGGGGGCCTGAGCTATTTATATCCTTCAAACTCATCCAGCGGTTCCCTGATGGTCTCTTTCAGCATCAACATACGCGCAGCCTTTTTATCGTTGATATGGACCTTATAAAGGATATATCTTGCCAGGATGTATTCGAAGGGCAGCCAGCTGACATGTCCTAGGGGAACCAGGTATCTGGTGGCGCCTTTCATCTCCCTGTAGAGTATCCACCGGCTTTTCGCAGGGAGTATCCTGTCAAAGAGAGCGTCTATGAATACCGTGGATTTCTTGTCCAGAAGATGAGCGTATGCTAAAGGGTCGATCCTGAAGAGAGGATGGATCGTGTTGCTTCTCAGGAGTTTCGTTAATGTCATGGTACGTACCAGGGGCAGTTGTTCATCGTAGATACGGTAGAGCTTTTCCCTGTTGTCAATATCGTATTCCAGGCATGCGTCCTTGGTAAAACCCTTGCGAACGAAGCGGGTAATCTTGGATTCATGGAGAATTTGTGGAAAGTGCCCACCGGTAGTCATGAGGACGGTCTGGGCTATACGCCGATCCATAGCCGCGGCGATAGTTCCCACCATGCCACCGAGGCAGTATCCCAGGAGACAGTTGTTCTCCTTCCACAGATCGGCCTGCTGCAACATGTCGATAACGGAGAAGGTATCCACAACCGCGTGTTCCCAGAATCGATACATGTCTCGGAGTGGAGGTTTTAAATAACTGCTTCCGCTCACCGATCCGTCCTCCACACGGGTATAGTTGCCCGGTAAAATAAGAAGAGCTGCATTTACTCCGGAGGATGCAAGATGGGTTCCCAACCAGATGAGGAATTTGACGTTGGCACTACCGAGACCCTGAAGGATGATCACCGAAGCCCTGACTTCTGAACGGGGTATGAAATGGTAGAGTTCAACAATCTCGGTGCCGGCAGCGGGCTTCCTGTAGGGGGAGGGATAACGAACATAGGAGCACCGGTAGTGTTTGCCTTTAAATATGTATCCTGATGTAGAATTGATGGCTTTCTTGCTATAAGAAAAGTCAATCCGCATGTCGGACCATAGCCTTCATTCCGCGGACCGTTTCGATAAGAATTCTCGTAGTCCGCAGATCTCTCCTTTTTGTCTCGAAGCCATGACCGGCATCGGGGTGGATGAGGAATGTGCAAGCAACCCCAAGGCAATTCAGCCTTTCGGCCAATTCGACTGAAGAGCCTAAAGGAACTACGGTGTCGTCCCGGCCGTGGACGATGATGGTGGGAACCATACGCTCGGATAACCATTCCACCGGCGAGTAATAGCGGTAAGACTCCGAGACCGATCGAGGAGTCCCCTTAAGCGTTGCGGCGGCGGCGAATCGGGCGAATATAGATTTTTCCTCCGGGGAAAAGATATCCCGCAGATTCGAAGGAGCGTAATACGCTACTACTCCCCTAATACCGGACATCCTGTCTTTGCTCCGGGTATAAGTATAATACGAAGCGTATAGGAGTGCCAGGTGTCCGCCGGCGGATAATCCCATGAGGATAATATTCTCAGGATCCAGATGAAGGTTTTCCGCGTTTTTCCGTACGAAGTTCAATGCAGCCTGGTAGTCGGAGAGAATCTCTTCGATGGTTGATGTAAAACCATAGCGGTAATCGATGGAAACGACCGCGAATCCCTTCGAAGCGAGGAATCTACACCAGGATATATTATTCGGTTGGTTCCTGAACCCTGAAACCCAACCGCCGCCGTGGGCGAAAAAAACCACAGGATAACGGGTGATTGATTTATGAGGGTACCAGATGTCGAGCTTTAAAACGCGCCTCTCCGACTTTCGATATTCCCGGGTAATATGGTCAAAACTCTTGCCCGGATTAATAGGCAGCCTGGCCCGGGCAATGGAATAGAGAAAAAAGAAAAGGATTACCATAAGCCCGGCAACGGTCAGCGTCGAATTCACCAAAGTCAACACTAACAGCACTGGGAATAGGTATAGTTTATTGGCATTAAACCATGTACGACCGCTTTTTTTACGAAAAAACTCCATGAATATCCTTTACGATTATCATTATACTCTAAACAAGCGAGTTGTGAAACAAGCGATAATATTGTGTTATGTTGTAGGCGCCCCTGAAACAAGGGTGTAGCACCTTCTTCTTCAACCGGACCGCGGTGTTTTCTTGACAAAGGGAGGGGCAGATAGTACGATATTTTATTCAGGGGAAAAAGGTTACAGGATGACGGCTTCACAACTGTTGTTCACTGTTATAAAGGGGTATACCAGAAAGAAAAAGACCCCGGAAATACATTTCAGTGAGCTGACCCAATATCTTGAAAAATGTGTCCTCAACGATAAAGACGGATCTTTTGATATATTCTCGACGAATACCTCGGATATAGCAACCGCAGCTCTTCTTGAACTGGAAAAGGCCGGCAGAATCGAAATAGAGTATTCCGGAAACGGTATTGAAACCATCATATTCCCCGCTTACTACAGTGGACTTGTCGAGCAGGCGTATAAGCGGTTGGAAGATAATCCGAACCTGCCTTTTCCCGATGAGCAGTCTGTCGATACAGTATTGCCGAACGATGTGGTGCAGCCGGTTGATATCAAGAGTGGTTTTATTTCGCTTCTGAGCTCTTCCAATGGTAAAGATGTTATCCGGGTAACCTTTCCCGGTGATATTCGGAGTGTGCTTCTTACGGATACCATTGTCCGAAAAAAACTCTTGTCCCTATCTCTGCAGAAGCTCAGGAGTTATATAAACACCGGCGGTAATTCGAATTTTGTCTTTAACCGACTAAAGCCGGTGGTGGGTAAGAATGAACAGCTTCTTAAGGATTTTATCAGGAACCTCCGGACGAATATTGAACTGGCCGTGTCTACGGTTCAGAATCCCACTGCTTTTTCTTACAGTTTCTGGGCACATCTTTCAAATCTTATTCTCAGGGAGTTCAGGGAAAAGGAGAACAAGCTCTCCAACGAACACGACTACTGCCGGGCAGCCTATTTTATCGGGTATTATAACCAGTGGTATCAGCAGTGCGCCCAGAAAGAGAAGGACCGTGTAAAGGGTCTAAAAAAGGCTGAGGAACTCATCACAAAACCGCCGTATGTATTCAGTATCTCCGATATATACGCCTTTCGTGATGAACAGGGTCCCCTCCTGGACAGCCGCTATTCGAAAAAAGACCTGACCGATTTCTTAGCCGGTAAACTGAGGGTAAAGGACGAATCGGAGCTTCTCCCGGAACTCGTGCGGCTGAAGACAAAGAACGATCGGGAATATTACGTGCATCGAGAGATGATCGTTCCCCTTATTCTGAAAAAGATCGACGACGCGGCTTTTCACTACCGACAACTCCTCATCGATGAATGGACGGAAGCCCTCAGGGCATACGAAAAAAGAGCGGAAATAGACGATGACGCCGCCTTCGAGCGTTTTCTCTCCTCTAAAATCGATGCAGAAGACCCTCTCATGGGTGCTCTTTACAGCTACGAACGTCTCGACCTGGCGGCCAGGGGGACCAAGAAAGGAGCTTCACGGCGGGGAGAGATGTCACACCTTTTTACCCGGGATTCGAAATCCCTGGTGCCCCTGAGCGATGCTCTCAGGCTGAAGAGACCGGACCTGGTCAAAGAAGCAAAGAAAGGCCTGCCCCTGTGGCGGTCCATCCCCCTCCTGGGGGGTATAATACTGTTTTTCAAGCGAATGGCCGGCGTCGGCAAAAACGCACGGACCGGTAAAGAAGCCTCTCCGTCCCGCAGGCTGAGCAAGAATCCTATTTCAACGGATAAAGTTATTTTGGAAAAGGAACAGCCCCGCCTGGAGGAGGCCGGGGGCGTCGGAATAGAAACCCCGGCGGCGAGAAACCAGAGACAGCACGTGGCATTCAGAAAAGCCGTCCATGACCTTAAGGAGAAGTATTCCGCCGAATACGGACCACCGGATAAAACTATGGGAGAGTTGATACACCAGTGGAACAAGCTCCTCGATCCCGGGGCCAAGAAAGACCTGGTAGAGGATGTGAACAGCCTTACCAGGGATTATCTTCGGTCTATAAAACGTTCCCTGGCAGCATCTCCTCCGGACAAAAAGAGGATAAGCAGCCTGGCGGACACCCTCATCGCGAACAAGGCCTTGAGCGGTATAAAGGAAAAAGAACCCCTCAAAGAGTACCTCGAACTCTATATGGTCAAGATTTTGAGTGAGAAACAGTTGTTTTGAAAGCTGAAAATACTTGATTTATAACTCCCGCGGCTGTAACATGAAATAAGAGATATTAGTGCCGACTTATACAAGCTCTGATTCCTTGCAGGAGGAGCGATAGATAATTGTAGTCGGTTATACGGAGGTTTTACATGAAGACTGTTATAAAAAATGGTACGGTTGTGACCGCAGCCGATACGTTCCCTTCGGACGTCCTTATCGACGACGGGAAAATATCGCTGATCGGCCGTGACATTCCGGACAAGGATTGTGACGAGGTCATAGACGCTACCGGACTGTACGTGATGCCCGGAGGTATCGATCCCCATACCCACCTGGATATGCCCTTCGGCGGTACAACCACTGCGGATGACTTTTATACCGGCCAGAAGGCCGCGGCCTTCGGCGGTACGACCTGTCATATTGATTTTGCCCTCCAGTCCAAGGGTAAATCGCTTAAAGACGCCGTAAATACCTGGCATGAAAAAGCCGACGGCAAGGCTGTTATCGACTACGGTTTCCACGTGGCGGTAACCGATCCGGGTGATGCCATGGTCAAGGAAATAGGTACAATCATGGAATCCGGTGTCTCGAGTATCAAAGTGTTCCAGCAGTACAAGGGGCTCTTTCAGGTTGACGATACCACCCTGTTCAGGGCTATGAAGGCTGCCAAAAAGAGCGGTCTGCTCGTTATGATCCACTGTGAAAACGGGGACGTTACCGATGAAGTGACCACGGCCCTTATTGCGGAAGGAAAAATAGAACCGCGATACCACCTGGATGCACATCCTGCCCTTATCGAGAGGGAAGCAAGCGCCCGGGCTATAGCCCTGGCGGGAGTAGCGGGAAGTAAGCTCTACATCGTGCATATGAGCTGTGAGGAATCAGTTCTCGAAATGGCTTATGGAAGGAGTATCGGTCTGCCGGTGATGGGCGAGACCTGTACCCAGTATATGTTCAAGTTCGAAGACGATATGAAGGTTCCCGGTTACGAAGGAGCAAAATGGGCCTGCGGACCTCCGGTAAGAAAACCGAAGGACGCCGAATTTCTATGGAAGTCCCTGGCGGATACTACTCTTCAATTTGTCTCCACCGATCATTGTTCTTTCAACTACGAAGGCGGAAAGGACGGCAAGAAACCCGGTAAAGAACTCGGGAAAGAGGGTTTTCACAAGATACCCAACGGTATTCCCGGCATAGAGGACCGGATGCCCGTTATGTATCATAACGGTGTAAACTTGGGCCGTATAAGCCTTAACAGGTTCGTTGCCATAACCTCTACGAATGCAGCCAAAGCCCTGGGGCTTTACCCGGAAAAGGGAACTATTGCCGTGGGGACGGATGCCGATATCGTGCTGTGGGATCCGAACAAAGAACATACCATCAGCGCAAAAACCCATCATATGAATGTAGACTATAACGCCTACGAAGGTATGAAGGTAAAAGGATGGCCTGTCAGAACAATTCTCCGCGGTAAGAGCATCGTCGTGGACGGTGAATGGAAGCAGGAGAAGGGTGCGGGGCAGTATGTACGCCGCCATCAGGGAATGGTTGTGTAAGTATAATACGGGAAACCGATACCAGGGGCTGTCCATTAAGGTGGGCAGCCCCTTTGTATCATTCATATTGTTTGAGACAGTCTTCGATAATGGAAAGCCCGGTATCCAGCTGTTCCCGGGTAATGATAAGAGGAGGCGCCAGGCGGATAGATGATTCACCCGCCGCGAGCAGCAGGAGCCCCTTGGCAAAGGCATCGTCTATCAGGCGGTTCCGCAGGTCCGTCGCCGGTGTTTTCTTATCATCCTTGATGAATTCGACCCCGATCATAAGACCAAGTCCTCGAACATCGCCGATACACCTCCGGCGTTGTTTCATCTCCTCGAGCTGTCCGCGGAAATATTCACCCATTTCCTGTGCTCGCTGTACAATACGGTCCCGCTCCATCACCTGGAGAACCATTTTTGCGGCCTCTAAAATTACCGGTCCGCCGTTCAGGGTGCCTTCGTGCGCTCCGGGTTCCCAATCCATGATTTCGGCCTTCGATACGGCTGCGCCGGCCGGAAGGCCGTGAGCAAAGGCCTTTGAGCAGGTGATAATATCCGGCTCTATGCCGAAGTGTTCTGAAGCGAACATGCGGCCGGTTCTTCCGAATCCGGATTGCACTTCATCGGCGATAAGGATAATTCCGTGCTCGGCGCAAATTTTGGCCAGGGTCTGCATGAATTCGACCGGAGGAACGATGTACCCACCGGCGCCCTGGACCGGTTCTATCAGAATATATGCGGTTTCATCCGGTGGTACAATCTTTTTGAACATAATGTCGGTCAGGTAATTCATGCAGTAAAGACCACATGAGGGGTATTCCCTTCCAAACATACAGCGGTAGCAGTAGGGATAGGGGACGAACTGGGCGATCGGGTACATTGGACCGAACCCGCGGCGGCCTGCGACATTTGTCGTGGTCATACTTATAGCGCCGATAGTTCGCCCGTGGAACCCGTTTATATATCCGATTCCATAACACCGCCGGGTGTGGGCCTTTGCGATCTTAATTGCCGTATCCACCGCTTCGCTTCCCGAATTGCAGTAGAATATACGTTTTTTAAAATTCCCCGGTGTTAACCGGAACAGCATTTCCGCGTACTCTATTTGAGGTAGGGTGTAGTAGTCGAGACTGTTGACAAAGATAAGTCGGTCCAGCTGTTTTTTGACGGCTTCGATAACATCGGGATGGCGATGCCCCAGGGCCGTAACGGCAATACCCGAGCCGAAATCAAGGAACACGTTCCCGTCCACATCCTCCACATATACACCTTCCGCCCTGACGGCAACCAGCGGACTGGTACGGGTAAGGGACGGAGACAGCATTTCATGATCTTTTTCAATGTATTTCTTTGCCTCCGGTCCAGGAGGCGGTATTACTACGCGTGGCCCGGAATAATCCATAGGGTCCTCCTCAATTTATATACGCATAGTGGCCTGACCACCTTACAGCTAAGAATATGGTCATATGTTTCCGCTGTCAAGAATAAATTATCGAACCCCTAGTTCTGCAGCCCTTTAAATAATTTGACAAAATATTTTTCCTTCCCATAA
>CAYPIQ010000038.1:0-27957 GCA_964410865.1 uncultured Spirochaetales bacterium
CTATATACGCCCGAATTGTTCATTCTGCTTCTATCACCACGATCGGGGGCAGTAAGTAATCAATACGCTATTTTCTTTTATTTCCCGAAATTTATGACGGTTCCAAGGGTTTGTTGTCTCCCTAGGTCGTTTCCATAGGCTTCTTAGGCGTAATCGGCCGACGGGAAACCTTCTATTTCACCAACATGCGAAACTCTTGAGCAGCAGATCCTCGGTTTCACCGGAGTCGGGGTCGTATCGCAGAATCCGGATTTGCCGTTTTGTTTTGGCTTCCGAACCACCGAAGATGTACATGTATCCGTTCCGGCCGGCGGTTGCCGGATCCGCAGCGGGCTCCGGCAGGCGTCCTCGCCTCCGGCAATATAGAGGACACCGTCTAGGATAAAGGACGACATGTACTGAAGGGGTTCCTGTAGAAAAGCCAGGGTTGAGACGTGGCCGTTACCGGTATCTATACGGAGTATTTCATTCCTTAAGGTTTGTCCGTCGCATCCGCCCGTATAGTACAGAAAGCTCTCACCGGATACAAGTGTGCCGTACACAATGGGATACGGGAGTTCGGCCGGAACGGAACATGATTCGCTTACGGGGTTATACCTGTACACGCTTCCGTGTTTATCCCTTCCCACTGTACCCACCGGTGAAGTATATGTCTGTCGTCTTAAGCCGCCGAAAGGGACATGAGGTTTTCGGGCAGTTCGCCCGCCTGCTACAGGGTGTTATCGATGAAATCGACACGGAGAATATAGCCTAGCGGCTTGCCGCTCCGAAGACGGCCGCCCAGCAGATAGATGTTACCGTTCAGTTCGACAGCGCATGTACGTGGTCGTGCCGTCCACGGGCGAAACAGAACAAACCGCCCTGCAAAGCCGACGGCTGCCAGGATAATGGTGAGAAAGATTATATAGATTGCTATGGTTTAATTGGAGCTATAATCTTCTTTCATCTATACTTTTCACCGGGGGTATTCTAGTCCATATCGTTTATGTATAGTCTATATTTGGTATATTCTGCAATATCAATAGTAGTTGCTCATGCCGCTTCGCGGCAACCGAAACGATGAATAGCCCTGTGCGGCTATTCAGGTGCGGCTATTTTCGTATTAGTTGCCCATGCCGCCACGCGGCAACCGAAACGATGAAAATAGGCGGACACCGCTATTTTCATATTAGTAATCTGTTTTGTTGAAAAGTTTTTACAGATATACCAGGTTCAGGGTCGGTAAAAGTAAGAAAAAGATTGGAAATCGTCTTGACAAAATTGTACCGAGCGAGTATATTCACGTTATGACTGTATCTATAAATAGAAACATTTCAGTTCTCACTTGGTGGTGCGGAGTGTTCCGGGATACCACCTGATATGTATGAAGGGGGGTACCGGGACTTGAAGGAGCACCGGTGCCCGCGGATGTGGTTATCTGAAACCGCGCGCATCAAAACAATGCGTGCGGTTTTTTTATCGGGAAGGGAGTATGCGCAGAGACGGAATCTTGAGAATTCTTGGTGGTGAGAGATTCACCCCATTCACCCTGGCGAAGAAGCTGGATGCCAAGGTCATCCTTGAATCTTCATCCTTTAAAAAAGGAAAGGAAAGGTATTCGATTCTCCTCATCCGGGAGGCCTTCAGAATACAACAGTGGGGGCATGAGGTTTTTCTGTTAGCGGATGGTGAATCGGAAAAAATGGAGCTCCAGGATAAGGAGGACATCCTTGACGTGCTGCTGTCCGTGGCCGGGGAGAATGTCTCACTCCACCAGGATCTTCCCCTACCAGCCGGAGGCGTCGGTTTCCTGTCCTATGAGTTTGCTTCCCATTGTGACAGGATATTTTTTCGTAAGAAAGAAGATGAACTCGATCTTCCCGAAGGGGAGTTTATGTTCGGTCATGTCTTTATCATTTTCGATCATTATAGTGATATGCTCTATCTTATCGGGCTCAATTATAATGAGCATGAAATTGATCTGGAAAAGGCGATCAGAGAGACTGAAGACAGAATTAATGACATGGATTTCAATTATCTATCATCCCGGGAAAGGGTATACGCATCCGAACTCCCGAAGGATGAATCGGATAGAGAGCTCTTCTATCGGGGAGTGAAAAAAATACGACAGGAAATTATCAAGGGAAATCTCCTCCAGGGGGTTCTATCGAGGAGGTTAAGGATAAAGACGGAATTGCCGCCCTTGGAGGCTTACAAGAATCTACGGTCGGTAAATCCTTCTCCATACCTTTTTTATATAGATTTCGGAGGCTATCAATTATTCGGTTCTTCTCCGGAAGTAATGATAAAAGTCAAGGAAGAAAAGGTTATAAGCCGACCTATTGCCGGCACCCGGCGCAGGGGAAAGGACTCCGGTGAAGACACATTATTAGAAGAGGAACTCCTGGCGGACGAAAAAGAACGGGCGGAACATCTTATGCTCGTTGATCTGGCCAGGAACGATCTGGGAAGGTTCTGCAAACCTGGAAGTATTATCCCTTCGGAGTACATGGGGGTCGAATATTATTCTCATGTCATGCACATCGTGTCACAAGTCGAAGGCGTTCTTGATGAAGGAATGACGGGAATAGACGCGGTCAGGGCTACATTTCCCGCGGGAACGGTTTCCGGGGCGCCGAAGATCCGGGCTATAGAGATTATTGATGAAATTGAAGAAATGCGGCGCGGTTTTTACGCGGGGCTGGTCGGGTATATGGAGCCGGACGGGAGTCTCGATACCTGTATTACCATAAGGAGTGCGTTGAAAAAAAACGGTATTCTCTATCTGCAGGCAGGGGCGGGGATTGTCTACGATTCCATTCCGGAACGCGAATATGAGGAAACCTGTGAAAAATTAAGAGCCCTGGCTTTCGCAGTGGGAGTGGAGGTCTAATCATGCTTATCCTCATCGATAATTACGATTCTTTCACGTACAACATTTTCCAGTACCTCAGAGAGGTGAGTTCCCTCGAGGTCGGTGTATTCCGGAACGATGCGATTTCCATCGAGGAGTTGGAAGAGCTTTCTCCCCGGGGAATAATCCTTTCTCCGGGTCCGGGAAGACCGGAGGAGGCGGGCATATCCGTGGAGATTATACAACATTTTGCCGGCAGGGTTCCTATCCTGGGTATCTGTCTCGGCCATCAGGCAATCGGATACGCCTTCGGAGGAATTGTCGAAGGCGCGCGTAGAATTGTGCATGGCAAGGCGGAAGAAATTCGTCTGGACGGCCGCGGCTTGTTCAGGTCGATTCCTTCCCCGGCGGTCTTTACTCGCTATCATTCCCTGGTTTTGCAGAGGGATTCTTTGCCTGAAGATCTCGAAGTAACCGCCTTTAGTATGGACGGGGAGATAATGGGTGTAAGACATAAAAAATGGTGTATCGAAGGTATTCAATTCCATCCCGAATCTATCGCCTCGGAGTTCGGCAGGAAAATTCTGTGCAATTTTCTCGATTATAAAAGAGAGCCCTTTAAAAGCCGGGAAGTATTAACGAGGATTATCGAAGGACAGGATATGACCGTGGAAGAGGCGGAGGGTTTTATGGATACCGTTACTTCTGGTGACTTTCCTTCCGCCGGTATAGCCGGATTTTTAACTGCGTTGCATGCCAAAGGCATTACCCCTGAGGAAATAACCGGCTGTGTGAAGATTTTAAGGGAAAAGAAATTGCCCTTTACATACGATAAACCGGTTCTCGATACCTGCGGTACCGGGGGTGACGGACTTGGAACCTTCAATATCTCCTCCATGGCCGCCCTGGTCGCGTCGGCCTGCGGGGCGCTGGTTGCAAAGCATGGAAACCGTGCCGTGAGTTCCACGAGTGGCAGTGCCGATTTTTATAAAGCCCTTGGAGTACCGGTGGAGCTTTCTCCCGAGCATTCCCAATCTTTCCTCGAAAAGACCGGTTTTACATTTCTCTACGCACCGATATACCACAGCGCTATGAGGTACGCCTCTGAAGCACGGAGGGATCTCGGCATCAAGACTATCTTCAATCTACTCGGGCCCCTGGCGAATCCGGCGGAAGCTGAGTATCAGGTCATTGGTGTATATGATGCGGAGTTTTGTCTTACCATGGCAAAGGCCGCTCATATGCTGGGTATCAAGAGGGTGATGGTTGTACACGGTATGGACGGGCAGGATGAAATATCGGTAACCGGCCCCTCCCGTATAGTGTCTGTCTGGGAAGACGGGGTTGTGAAGGACAGGATATTCGATCCCGCGGAATTGGGGCTCTGTGTCTATCCACCCGAAGAATTACAAGGAGGAACGGCAGAGGAGAACGCTGAAACAGCGGTACGACTTATTACAGGTCGGGGGTCAGCTGCAATACTGGATGCCGTTGCGCTTAACGCCGGCGCGGGTCTTCTGACCTGTGGTATTGTAACAAGTATGCGAGAAGGGTACGCAGCGGCCCGGAACGCTATTCTGTCGGGAAAGGTCAAGGAAAAATTAGATGAAATCCGTCGGGAGTACCGGTTATATGAAAATACTTAAAGAGATTGTTGAAGAACGAAGGCGTCGTCTATCGATAACCGGTGCCGACCAGGGAGTTGTCCTGCCGGAAAAGAGGATGCAAAAGATAATTCCTTTCATGCGCCCTCCTTTTATTATATGCGAGATAAAACGATACTCTCCCTCCAGGGGCAAGATAGACGGTAACCTGGATGCGGTCAACCAGGCTCGTCTGTACCAGGAGGCCGGGATTACGTCTGTGTCGGTTTTAACCGAAGAGGCGTATTTTAAAGGAAGCCTGCGTGATTTAATGGATGTCAAAAATGCCTTTCCCAACCTGTCGGTTCTTCGCAAGGATTTTCTCCTGGTTCCTGAGGATGTGGATGTTTCCTATAGAGCAGGTGCCGACGCGGTGTTATTGATAGCCTCTATCCTTGAAAAAGAAGAGCTGAGAGCACTCTACCTTCGCACCAAGGCACAGGGTATGGAAGTCCTTGTGGAGGTACACTCCGAAGATGATATCGATAAAATCCGGGATCTGAAACCAACCCTTGTCGGTATTAACGCACGGGATTTATCCGACTTTTCCGTAGATCTTTGTTTTCCGCTGAAGTTAAAAGATTCCATATCCTGGAACTGTTCACTGGTTTTTGAGTCGGGTATTCGAACGGGAGAAGACACATCCTTTGCCGCTTCGGCCGGATTCAATGCCGTCCTGGTTGGTGAAAGCGTTGTGCGCAATCCCGGAATTATCCGGGACCTAAAGATGGGGTTTACTTCGAAGAACGGAAATAATTTTTGGGGCCGACTTTACAGAGACTGGAAAAAGAAAAAAGTACTGGTTAAAATCTGCGGGTTGACTAACCGCAAGGATGTCCGCCTGGCTGATGAGCTGGGAGCGGATATCCTGGGATTTATTCTTGCACCTTCCTCCAGGCAGGTGGATTGTGGATGGATAAGGAGCCTGGGAAAAACCAGGGCTTTAAAAGCCGGCGTTGTGGTACTCGAACCCGGAGAAAGATTATCTTCCGAAATAGATTCCCTTATACAAGAGGGGTTCCTCGATGTTATCCAATTCCACGGTGAAGAACGTCCTGAAGACTGTTTCTCCATGGCATTTCCATATTATAAAGCTCTCCGTCCGCGGAAACCTGAAGATACGAAGATTATGGATATTTACCGTTGCCCCAGGCTTCTTGTGGATGCTTGGGCACCGGGTGTTCGAGGGGGCACAGGTAGGGTTGTACAGGAAGAGATCATCTCCGCCGTATCCGAGAGAGGTAACATCTGGCTTGCCGGAGGAATAGGGCCGGACAACCTTTCCGGTTTACTCGATCGCTGTAAACCGGAGCTCGTTGACGCATCCAGCCGGCTCGAAGAATATCCGGGGAAAAAGGATTCAAGGCTATTGAGAGATTTTTTCAAGGTGGTGTCCCATGAGAGTTGAAGATTATTTCGGTGAATTCGGGGGAAGCTATGCGGCGGAAGTGCTCCGGGATGCCCTGATAAAGTTAAAAGACGCATTCATTTCCGCCATGGATGACGGTGGTTTTATCAAGGATCTCTACCGGGCCCGAAGAGATTATATCGGCAGACCGACACCGTTGTTATTTGCCCGGCACGCAACCCGGGAGCTCGGGGGTGGTCGTATATATATTAAACTGGAAGGTCTTGCCAACACGGGAGCCCATAAGATCAACAACGCCTTGGGACAGGCGCTGCTGGCGGAGCGAATGGGTAAAAGCCGTATTATCGCAGAAACCGGTGCCGGACAGCATGGAGTAGCCGTAGCCGCGGTATGCGCGAGGCTGGGACTAGAGTGTTGCATATATATGGGGGAAGTGGATATCCGTAGACAATATCCCAATGTCTTCCTGATGAAACTTTTCGGTGCGGATGTTGTGCCCGTTTCCAGCGGCAGTCGAACTCTCAAAGACGCGGTAAACGAAGCCCTGCGGGATTGGTCCGCTTCTTACGAGGATACACATTATATTATCGGGTCGGCTTTGGGTCCTTCCCCCTATCCCGACATGGTGAGGGAATTCCAATCGATAGTAGGTAAAGAGGCCTGCTCTCAACTCCGGGAGCGGGGAGAGGACATACATACGATGGTAGCATGTGTCGGAGGCGGTTCAAACGCCCTGGGGTTTTTCTATCCCTTTCTTGATCAAACTTCACCCAGACTTATAGGGGTTGAAGCAGGCGGAAAGGGACTGGATTCGGGACTCCACGCCTCCAGGATGACAGGATACGGAAAGACCGGCATTGTCCAGGGGTATAAAAGCAAGTTTCTTATGGATGACGACGGACAGCTTCTTTCAACTCACTCGATTAGCGCCGGCCTCGATTATCCGGGTATCGGCCCGGAACTTGCCCATTTGGGTAAAACGGGGCGGATCGCCTATACCTCTGCAACCGATAAGCAGGCCCTGGAGGCATTGAAGTTCTTTGCCCGTACGGAGGGCATTGTTTTTGCCCTGGAGTCGGCCCACGCCGGCGCGGTTGTAATGGAAGAGGCTCCGATGATACCCAAAGATAAGGCAATAGTTGTCAATATGT
This sequence comes from uncultured Spirochaetales bacterium, assembly GCA_964410865.1. Taxonomy (GTDB): domain Bacteria; phylum Spirochaetota; class Spirochaetia; order JAFGDJ01; family JAFGDJ01; genus JAFGDJ01. Next base: position 6,997 of record CAYPIQ010000038.1, read on the forward strand.
CCGGAAGGGGCGACAAGGATATTTTTATCTCTGCTAAAGCCCTCAGCCCCGAGGATTGGATACCATTCCTGAAAAGCGAGGTAGCTGATTATGAAGCCTAGACTAATGGCCCATATGGTGGCCGGATATCCGGATGCACAAGCATCATGTACCGTTGCCCGGGCTCTGGTAGATGGCGGCGCCTCCTGCCTGGAGATACAGTTTCCCTTCAGTGATCCCTCCGCGGATGGTCCCAGTATTCAGAACGCCTGTTCACAGTCACTGGAAGAAGGCTTCCGGGTTGAGAGGGGTTTCAAGTTGGTGCGGGAAATTGCAATTCGCTACCCCCATTGTCCTGTTTTTGTAATGGTATATGCAAATATTGCCTATACAAGAACAATTTCGGGCTTTCTCGATGAATTATCCTCAGCCGGCGCAGAGGGGGTTATCATACCTGATCTTCCTCCGGGGTATGATGATGGGCTCTATACCCTGGCCGCCGATCGCGGTATTTCGGCCGTTCCGGTTATTACCCCATACATCTCCCCTGAACGACTGGAAGAAATACTGACACATCATACTGAATACGTTTATGTGGCGATCCGGAAGGGAATTACGGGGTTGAAAACAGATCTATCGGAAAAACTTATTATCTTTCTCGATTCCCTGGCAACAAAGGGTATAAAGGTCCTGGCCGGTTTCGGGGTAAGGTCTGCCGAACAGGTACATACACTCGGTCCGTATGTGTATGCCGTGGTTGTCGGATCATACCTGGTCGACAGGATTGCCGAACAGAAAGAGCGGACGGGGAGTGTCGACTATCGAGAGCTTAGAGAAACAGTCGGTAAGCTTTTATAAAGGACCATGGAAGCCATGTACTGTTTTGAACCCATCGGGTATGTCTCTACCGACTCTGAAGAGGTTCCTCGATTTTACTCTCATTCGACGGTCGAGGGACGATTGGTGTTCGATGAAAGGTTTACCGACGGTTTAACCGATTTTTCCGCCGGGGACAGGCTCTATGTTATTTTTCTGTTTCATGACAGCCCACCCTTCGATACAACAAGATTGAGAATCAAAACTCCCCACAGCAGCACTCATAAGGGAGTTTTCAGCACCCGTTCTCCGGTAAGGCCGAATCCTATAGGTTTATCCATAGTCGAGGTTTTATCGATACGGGGTAACATTATCGATGTGAGAGGACTCGATATGATCGACGGGACACCGATTCTGGACATAAAACCGGTTTCATAGAAAAAAACACCAACCTAGTGTCGGCTCTAGTCTCTAAAATACATATAATCCCTTGCTTTTTATGTAATATTAGTATATATTGCGGAATATAGGAGATTATGATGGAAAATAAATCCGAAATAATGACTTTGTCGGAAACCGCCAACTACCTTAAGCTGTCGGAAAAGACGGTTTTGAAGATGGCCGGGAACGGGGAAATCCCCTCCGCAAAAGTGGCCAATCAGTGGCGGTTTGTTAAAACGGTCCTGGACGACTGGCTGATTTCCCAGATGAAAGTAATACCCCAAAATGATCTCTCCCGACTCATTGAGGCCGAGTATGATATAGTGCCCATCGATAGACTCATTGACGAATCCCTTATCATTACCGACTTAAAGCCGTCTTCAAAGCGTGAAATTCTTAAAACCCTGGTCGACCGGGCCAGAGAGTACGGACTTATTGCGGACGAGGAAAACCTCCTCGAAAAACTCTTAGAGCGGGAATCTCTCGTTTCAACGGCAGTGGGGAACGGCATCGCGCTACCACATTTGAGGAAGCCATCCTCCAGGCTTGTACACGGTCCCAGAATTGTCATTGGGATGTGCAGGGAGGGCCTTGACTTCGATTCACTTGACGGAAGAAAGACCCACCTCGTTTTTCTTATCCTTACAGATAGTGAAACGGTTCATTTGAGGATTATGGCAAAGCTCAACGGAATGCTACGGAACGAGGAAATACTCGATCGATTGCTCGAGGCAAAGACCGCCGGGCGGATTGTAAAAATCTTTACCGAATATCAGGGTGAGCATATGTTTCAGGGGGCAGGAAGAAATGATTAATACTATTAGAAAAGAATGCATTCAGATTGGAACAGACGCGGATTCAAAGGATGATATTCTCAGAGAGATCGCCTCTCTGGCCGTGAAATGCCCGATCCTTCAGGGTATATCGGAACATGAAATATTCGAAGCTCTTGCGGCGAGGGAAGAAGTACACTCCACCGGCCTTGCCGGGGGGATAGCTATTCCCCATTGCAGTTTCGATTCTATCGATGATTTCGTCGTAGGACTGATATTAGTGCCGGAGGGCATCGAATTCAATTCCATGGACGGTAAGAAGAGCAGATTTATCTTCTTTATTATCGGACCAAAAGCTCACAGAAACCGCCATGTAAAGATACTCTCCTCGATTTCTCTTCTTTCAAAAGACATGAACAAACTTGAAAAACTTGCTTCCCAGACGTCTCCGGCAGGTATTTTGCAGGTCTTGCAGGGAGATGAGGATGTAAGGCGGATACCGGCGGAGAAAAGCCGGGAGAGGTGTCAAATGACGGTTTTTCTGCAGGATGAGGACCTTTTTGATGATATACTCGAGGTTTTAAGTTCGGATACGGAGGGGGCCGTGATGGTGCTGGAAGCGGTTAATGCGGGATATTTTCTCCACAGGCTTCCGTTATTCTCATCATTTTGGAGCGAGTCCGACAGATCATGGGGCAGAATTATCATATCCGTTATTGATAAACGGCTGGCCAACGAAACCATCCGAAGAATTAACATGGTAAGAAAGAAAGAGAACCCGGGCCTGCTGGTTACTGTTCAAGATTTAGTATTCGCGGAAGGGACGCTTAATTTTTAGAGCGGGAAGGAATTGATATGCAAGAACTCATAACTTTTCAGAATACCGTCGCTTCTCTTTCGATAGAACCGCTCCTCGTTATCGGCTGCATAGTAGGTGTCGGATTTTATGCCGGCCGCAGCATGAAATACCTGCGTCTTCCGTCGATTATTGGTTTTATGCTGGTGGGGGTGCTTCTCGGTCCGTCGCTTGTAAACCTTCTTCATGAAGATTTCCAGGAGAAACTTTCGTTTGTCCCCGATGTCGCCTTATCCTTCGTTGCCGTGAGTATAGGGCTGGAGTTGAGTTTCCGGACCTTGAAGAAACAGGGGGCCGGTATTATCTGGGTAATTATTTCAGAATCCTTTACCACGTGTATTGTCGTTACCCTGGCGGTATTTCTCCTGACCCGGGATTTGCCCATGGCATTAATCTTCGGGGCGATAGCACCGGCCAGTGCGCCGGCCGGAACTGTGGCCATTATACAGGAATACAAGGCAAAGGGACCTCTGACAAAGGCTCTCTATTCCGTAGTGGGATTCGACGACGGGCTGGGAATTATCATCTTTGGTTTCGCGGCGGCGGTAGCAAAGTCGCTGCTATCCACTGAGGCCGGTGGGGAAACCCTGAAGTGGTACCTACTGATTACCGAGCCGGTTATCGAAATAGTCTCCAGTATCGGGATCGGTGCGGTCGTGGCATTTATATTCTGCCTTCCGGCACGAGGACTCAAAAATTCCCGGGATATTTTTATTCTTATATTCGCGGCCATCCTGGCTTCGGCCGGCCTGTGCAGGATGTTTCAACTTTCAGTAATCCTTACCAACATGGTGTTTGGCATTGTTATCGTAAACACCCAGCCTTCCGGTCTGGTGGAGAAACTCCATCGGGAGTTGTCCGAGTTCATGCCCCTGTTGTTTATCATGTTCTTCATCCTCGCCGGCTCTAATCTCCATATTGCCGCCCTGCCGGCCCTTGGCGTAGTCGGGTTGGTGTACATTGCAGGAAGAACAGCCGGCCTTATGGGTGGGGCAGCCCTGGGAGCAACTATCGGTAAAATGGAATCGAACATACGCAAATACCTGGGAATGGGTATCCTTTCTCAGGCCGGGGTTGCCATAGGTCTGGCTCTCGTGGTAAAGAAGGATTTTGCTGAGCTGGGAACACACGGCCAGTCTATTGGAGCCGGTGTCATAACCACAGTTACGGCTACCTGTATCTTCTTCGAGATCATCGGACCAATCCTGACGAAGGTTGCACTGACAAAGGCGGGGGAGATAGAACCGGTTAAGGAGGAATGATAAAAAGGATATCGTGAGCCGGTGGATTTATTAGAATGTCATAAAGATAATCTTTTTTTGTTCTTAGATAGTTGAGTAATCCGGGGCGTTTTGAGCCATCGTTCCGGTGAGTGAGAGCCACTGTTCCGGTTTTTCTGAGCCACCCTTCCGGACATGAGAGCCACCGCCTTTTTTTCCTTTAGAATGTAAGTGCACTGTAATTCAGTGTAATACATTCTAAGGGGGGCATCATATGACCAAATACAGAGCGATCCTGAGGTTTTATAGCCAAGGATCATCCGGCGCAGCAGGGGCACTATCCGTTCAAGGGCTTCTTCCCGGGACAGGTCGCCCGAGTCTACCCTGTCGATAAAGGGGCGTATGGTGTTCATGGCGATTTCTACCTGGCGCCGGATCTCCCCCTTCCGGAGCTCTATCAGGCTGCTGCGATGGTTCCCGGCGGAGTAGAACAGGATAATAGTCATGGTAAAGAAAAGGAGAATAAACGAAACCAGGATACGGGTCCTCGTTCTGGTCAGGGATGAAAGTATGATATTCCTGCTCATGCTCCTATATTAACAGGAGAGGGCCCGGAGGGCTATCCCTCCGGTAGTGTCCCCAGCCGTGGAGCTGATGATGCCCCGCCGTTATTCCTGTCGGCCCTAAAAGTTAGAAGGCTTTCCTCTATGCAGCTTGCCCCACCCCGGGGCGGTCCTCAACAGTTCCACCATCCTGTTTAGAATAACGCGGCCTCTCTTTACACCCCAGGTGTACAACAGGTTAACCCGGTCCTCTATCGCGGGAAAGGTAGACGATGTACCCTTCCGCTCCCGTAACTTCAAGGAAGGAGGAGTGATGACCGGAACTTCCGAACAAACATCCTGTAACCATCCTCACTAGGTGTTTGTTTTACTAAATAGGAGGTATGTGCAAGGGTATCTTTTAGCTCGTACCTGTAACGATATCTATTTTCAGGAGGACCCATGAGCAAGAGCGGGCGATACGGCAAATATGGTGAACACAAGCGCATGCAGCGCCTTAAGCAGTCTAATTTACAAAATAAACCATCGCTTATCAAAATGGAGGAACGCTTCAAAATCTCACCGAAACATCCCGGCAAAGGCCGGGGCTAACCACTGAAGTTCTTACAAAATCAGCATTTTGCAAGTACCTGCACTACCGCAGGTTTTCCCTGATCGTCCCGTCCGGGAGCATGTTGTCCGGGTGATACTCTCCACGGGACTCCATCTGTTTACGCACACAGTCGGGGTTGCTTACCCAGCAGTATTCGCGTACCCACTTCTCTTCGAGTTTTCCGGCATCGTAGAAACGTTTTATGGGGCAGACGTTGTACCAGATGCAGACCTTGTGTTTCATGTATTCTTGGCAGATTGATCGTCCGGTGCGGCAAAGGATAGTAACCGATCCCTGTCCGTATCGCTCAGGGATAATGACCGGGCTTTAACGGCGTAAAAGGATTCGGAGAACCGGGTATACTCTTCGAAGATGTTCCCGCATGCCTGAATAACCCTCAAACGCAGTTTACCGTCGGCGATGAACAACGATATTCCCTCGGTCAGTGCTGTATATACTATCCGCGAAGGAGCCCGGTTCATCACCAGCAGATCTGCCTCTCCGCCGGCCAGGCTTTCTATATCAGCCCAGATGCTGTCCTCCGACTCATAGTAGACCTCATCCTCGATTTCGAGTTCTCCGGAAGCCGGGTAAAAATAAATGCCGACATCGATATCTGATTGCGGCTGTTCGGTCTTCCGGGCGATAGAGCCGAAGAGGACGGAGAATTCGATATCGTTTCTTTCCCGGAAATAGGTGGACAGTTTTTCAATCCTTTCATTCCTGGATACTTCGTCCATACATCAAAGATAGAAAATCCGTCCCCCCCCGGTCAAGGGCGCACAGGCCCTGTTCATTGCGCGCCGTTACTGGTACTATGGGGCAACGTATCAACAGGAGATTATACCATGCGCATGTATCTGGACTGTATACCCTGCATGTTCAACCAGGGTATTTTTGCCGCTCGGGAGGCCGGCTGCGACAGGAAAAAGCAGAAAGACGTGGTGGATGCCATTGCCCGGCTGGTGCCGGATATCTCCATCGAATCGACACCGCCGGAGATTGCCGTGGATGTCTACCGGATTATCCGGGAAGTAGCCGGTTCCGACGATCCCTTTGCCGCCGTAAAGGAGGCAAGCAACCGGGCTGCCCTGGCGGTGTACCCGGACCTGATACAACGAACGAACGAGTCCGACGACCCCCTGCTGACGGCGGTACAGGTGGCCGTTTCGGGGAATATCATCGATTACGGCGCCGATACGCAGATCGACCTGGCGAAAGAGATCCGGAACATCCTGGAGGAAGAGGCCCGGGCTGTTGCCCACGAAGATCGAAGGCTCTTTGACCTGGAAACCTTTCGGGCGGCGCTTAAAAACGCCCGGGAAGTGCTCTACATCGGCGACAATGCCGGAGAGATCGTCTTCGACCGGGTGTTGATAGAGACACTTCAGAGAGGCTATCCCGACATACACATCTGTTTTGCCGTCCGGGGCAAGCCGATTATCAACGATGTTACCATGAAAGATGCCCTGGCCGTGGGGATGAACGAGGTCTGTGAAGTTATCTCCAGCGGTTCGCCGGCCCCCGGAGCGGTTCCCCGGCTCTGCAGTCGGGAATTTCTTACCCTCCTGGAGACAGCCGACCTGATCATCAGCAAGGGGCAGGGTAATTACGAAGCCCTCTCAGGTAACCGCTATCCGGTATTCTACCTGCTTCGTGTAAAGTGCCCTGTTATCGCGGCGGACATTCCAGCAAAACGGGGAGATGTATGCCTTTTTCATCGTAACTGAAACTTGCCGTTTGATATCATCCGTATTATCTTTCTATAAACACTACATTTAAATCAAACATTTACTAAAAAAGGAGACTAACAATGGTACGCAAGATTCCTGTTCTTCTAACCCTATTATTGGTCTTCGCCTTTCCCCTGGCGGCTTATCGGGGGTTGTCGGTGGCGACGGATTTCCCATCGGTGTATACAAGTAAGACGGATCTCATTACCTTCGACCTGACAGTGAGGAATTACGATCTACCACCGCAACGGGTGGATGTTTCCGTCGGCCGGATTCCCGAAGGATGGGACCACGCTTTCGTCGGGGGCGGAGGTATGGTGGATGCGGTGTTTGTCGAACCGGATGGAACTGCCAGGGTACAGCTCTGGGTTGATCCGCCGGACGATGTGCGGGAGGGCAGTTATACCATAGTAGTGGACGCCCGGGGTAGCGGGGCATCCTACTCCCTTCCTCTCACGGTGAATACCGGAAGCAATCTTCCCCAGCGGCTTTCCCTGGACCCGGAATTGCCGTCCGTTCGCGGAACTCCAAAATCGGATTTTACTTATAAAGTAACTTTGCGGAACAACAGCGCGGCGGAGGCTCTTGTTAATTTCGACGCCCATGCACCGACGGGGTTCCAGGTCAAGTTTTTACAGCAGTACGGCGGGAAGGAACTCTCCACTTTACCGGTAGATGCCGGAAAGGCCGAAGATATCAAGGTTGAAATAAAGCCTCCCCAGGGTGTTTCCGAGGGAATCTACGAGGTCGAGGTAATGGCAAAATCAGAGAAGGCCTCGGCTTCTACTACCTTGACTATGGACATCAAGGGGCAGCCCAGGTTGTCCATCTCCGGTCCCGACGGCCTGTTGAGCGGCTCTGCTGTAGCCGGAAAAGAAAAGACCTTTACACTTACACTGAAAAACAGTGGAACGGCCCCGGCAAAGAATATTTCCCTTTCTTCGAGCACTCCCCGGAACTGGAATGTCGAGTTTGAGCCGGATACGTTGGAAGAGATTCCCGCGGGCGAATCTAAAGAAGTAAAAGCCACGGTGAGTCCTTCGTCGGAGGCCATCGCGGGGGATTACAATGTGACATTTCGCGTCTCTTCGGACCTATTGAGTGAATCGGAGAAGTTTCGGATTACCGTAAAGACTTCATCCCTATGGGGAATCGTAGCCGTTCTTATCATCGCTGCAGCTGCCGTGGTTCTGGTTTTTACAATTCGGCGGTTCGGACGAAGATGATCTTGAGGGGGGCATTATGACAAGAGAAGCTGTCCTGAAGATTGAAGGCTTACAAAAGCGCTATCCAAATGGAACCTTGGCGGTAGATAATCTTTTTCTTACCATCCTTCGCGGTGAAGTTTTCGGTATTCTTGGTCCGAATGGTTCGGGCAAAACTACAACCATCCTCATGGTGCTGGGACTTACCGAACCCACGGCGGGAACTATTTCCATCCTGGGTCTTGATCCTCTTCGCTCGCCCCTGGAGGTCAAAAAAAGAGTAGGGTATATGCCCGATACCGTCGGGTTTTATAATGATATGACGGGTTTTGAAAATCTAGATTATTCCGCCCGTTTTCTCGGTTTGCCGGCACCCGAACGACGACGGCGTATCGACGAAAGTCTCGAGAAGATGGGTATTGCGGACGTCCGGGATAAGAAAGTTCGGGTATATTCCCACGGTATGCGGCAGCGACTGGGATTAGCCGAAGTCCTGGTGAAAAAGCCCGATATTGCGGTGCTGGACGAACCGACCCAGGGATTGGACCCGGAGAGTGCTTCGGTATTCCTGGATCTCATTCGATCCCTTAAGGAGCATGAAAATATTACTATACTCCTCTCTTCTCATCTGCTCAACCAAGTACAGGAGGTCTGTGACAGGGTAGGTCTTTTTTCCGGGGGCAGCATGGCCGTCAGCGGGTCCGTGGACGAGCTTTCGAAACGTTTCCTCGGTGGAAGGTACAGTGTTACCCTCCGTGGGGAAGGAAAGGGCTTAGAAGACGCCCTTTCGGCAATTGAGGGGGTAAACGAAGTATGTAAGGCCGGCCGGGACACATTCCGGGTGGAATGTGAAAAGGATGTCAGATCTTCCCTTGCCGCGGCGGTAACCGAACATGGACGTCTGCTGGAACTGACAATGGGGGGTCACAGTCTCGATTCGATCTATAAGACATACTTCCAGGAGGTAGCTCATGCAAGCGGTTAAACGTGAAGGCAGTGTATATACCGGCCTGAAGGTGGTTCTCATTAAGGAATTGCAGGATTTCACCGGTAGTGTTCGTATGATCATCCTTATCGGATTAATGCTCCTGACGGCCTTGGCGGGCTTTTATAACGCCGCACACATGATACGGAGCCTGGTGGGAGAAGATCCTTTCCTCTTGTTGAGTCTTTTCACCGTATCTAAAGAGCCGATTCCTTCATTTGTCTCTTTCCTGGGATTTTTTATACCCCTCGTTGGAATAGCCATCGGCTTCGACGTAGTGAATCGTGAATTCCAGAATCGAACCCTCGGACGGATTCTCTCTCAGCCGATCTATCGTGATGTATTACTTTTTGGAAAGATCCTGGGTGCCATGGCGGCATTGGGGATTGTATTACTATCCCTATGGCTGCTGGTAATCGGAAGCACCATGCTTATTCTGGGGGTGCCGCCCTCGGCGGAACAGGTAGTCCGGGCAATCGCTTTCTACTTTATTACCCTCCTATACGGTGGAATCTGGTTTGTCCTGGCCATGCTTTTCTCCGTCCTCTTCAGCCAACCTGCTACTTCCGCCCTGGTGTCTCTGGCGTTGTGGCTTTTGTTCACGGTTTTCTGGCCTATGATTACCCGAATCGTCACAGCCGGCTTGGGAGGACTTCATCCGCTGACGGCTGCACGTATAGGGCAGGGGATTTCACGGATATCCCCCAATACTCTCTTCGGAGAAGCAACCCTGGCGGTGCTGAATCCTTCTACCCGATCCCTCGGTCCTGTAGTATTTACCCAGCTCGAGGGGGCGATTATGGGATCACCCCTGCCTGTCGGACAGAGCCTTCTTCTTATCTGGCCCCATGTATCGGCTATGGCGGCGGCGATTATTCTGCTCTTTGTATTGGCTTATGTGAGGTTTCAGAGGATGGAGATCAGGGCGTAAACCCCATCTCCATGAGCACCTCCCGGGCCTTTTGCTCTTCATCCCAGGGCACCGGGCCGTCCGCGTAGATAATGGTTCTTTCGTGTCCCTTGCCCAGGAGCAGGACCGTATCCCCCGAACGGGCTATCCTGAAGGCGTGGCGCAGGGCATCGGTGCGGTCGGGGATGAAGAACAGGTCTTCTCCCCGGCTACGGCCCGGACAGCCGGAGGCGATGTCCTGGAGAATGGAGACCGGGTCATCACCCCGGGGGTCCTCGTCGGCTAAGACGATGATATCGCAGTTTTCTCCGGCTATCCTGCCCTGGATGGCTCTTTTTTCGATGTCCCGCTCCCCGGCGGAGCCGAACAGGCAGATCAGCCGTCCCCGGGTCTGTTCCTTCATCCGGGGGAGCAGTTTTGAAAACGAAGCGGGAGTGTGGGCGTAATCCACAATGACAGTGAAGGGTTGCCCGGCGTTCACCGGTTTCATCCTGCCCTTAACCGGCTCGAGGTAAGGCAGGCAGGCGGCGATTTCCCCTAAGGCGGCGCCCGTCAGCCTTTCAGCGGCCGAAACCGCGGCCAGGGTATTTTCCACGTTGAAGCGCCCGGGCAGGTGTATCCGCGCAGGGACGTCTTCGCCGGTCCTTCGGAGCCGGAAGTCGCAGCCGTACATATCCTCCCGGAGGTCGCCGGCCCACAGATCGCCCTTGTCGGCACGGAGGCTGTAGAAGACCACGGGGACAGAGCAAAGACTGCGAAAATAATCCGATGATCCGTCGTCGCCGTTCAGAACGGCGAAGGCCCCGGGACATCCGCCGGACGAGACCTTCCGGAAGAGGTTGCCCTTGTCGTCCCTGTACCTTTCAAAGGTCCCGTGAAATTCCAGGTGTTCGTGACTGACGTTGGTCATAATCCCGGCACAGAAGCGGACATCCGCCAGTCGTGCCGTTTTTGCCGAGAGCCCGTGACTCGTAGCCTCCACCACGGCATGGCTGCACCCGGAACGAACCATGTCCGAAAGGAGCCGGTGAATTTCCGGCGATTCGGGGGTGGACTGGCGAAAGGGGTTGGGGTCGATACCGCTGCCGGTGTCCATCATCACCGTGGAGAGCATACCGGTTTTAAGACCCAGCACGTTCAGGAGCTGGTACAGGAGAAACACCGTGGTGCTCTTGCCGTCGGTACCTGTTACACCGGTTATAACCAGCTCTTCGGAGGGGCGGTCGTACAGCTCCGCCGAAAGACGCGAGAGGTCCTCCCTGGGGCGGTTCGTGTGCACCAAGGCCGCCGCCGGCGGCGGATTATCCGGCGGCGGCCCGGTATAGAGAACCGCCGAAGCCCCCCGTTCAACCGCCTCGAGGATATACATCCTGCCGTTCGTATGGATGCCGGGGAGGGCGGCGAAGAGGCAGCCCGGTACGGCCTTCCGGGAGTCATAGACAATGCCGGTTATAATCGGGTCCATACCGCCGGGGAAGACAATGTTGCAATTACGGCATAAAGCTGATAGTCTTTTTCCGGTCACGCTCACATGCTATCAGGCAGGCGAAGGTAGGACAAGGGGGGAGGACATGCCATGTACAGGGTCAGGGTAGAGGACACCTTTGCGGCAGCCCATTATTTGACCAAGTACCACGGAAAGTGCGAACGGCTTCACGGGCATAATTACCGGGTGCGGGTGTACGCCCAGGGGCACCGCCTCGATGAAGGCGGTATGCTTCTCGACTTCGGGGTCATGAAAAAGGCTTTGCAAGAGGTCCTTTCCGGCCTGGACCACACCCTCCTGAACGAAAACCCCGACTACGACAAGGCGGAACCCAGCGCCGAACTCATCGCCAGGTATATCTACGAGAAGCTGTCTGAAAAACTTCCCGGGGCCCCCGTATCGATGGTAGAGGTCTTTGAGACGGATAAAAACCTGGCCGCCTATATCCCGGAATGATGACGGACACTCTGACCCCGGTGGACATGAAGCAGGAGTATCTCACATCCCAACTGATTCCCTACATAGGAAATAAGCGGAGGCTCCTGCCCTTTCTCCGGGAAATCTTTTCTTCCGTGACGGCGGATATCGATAACCCCGTTTTTATTGATCCCTTCGCCGGTACCGGTTCCGTTTCTCGGCTGGCCAAGGTGATGGGCATGACCGTCTGCGCCAACGACTGGGAACCCTATACCGAGGTGCTGAACGGTTGTTACCTGTCCCTGGATGAAAGAGACCTGGAGAGCCTGTTCACCGATAGGGGTGGAGTGGATGCCGTTATCCGGAGCCTCAATAACGATACCGGAGCGTATATTCCCTATATCAGCCGCCACTATGCCCCGGAGAACCTGGAGAAGGCGGACTACAGGAAAGAGCGTCTCTTCTATACCCCGCAAAACGCCGTATTTATCGACCGCCTCCGGACCAGGATCGATGAGTGGTATCCCCGGCCGAGTCCGGAGCGGACGGTCCTCCTGGCTGCCCTAATACTACAGGCCGCGGTAAGAACGAATACCTCCGGGGTTTTCAAGGCCTGTCATAAGGGTTTCGGGGGCCATGGAAAGGATGCCCTGGGACGGATCATGGCCCCCATGAAGCTCCTTCGTCCATGCCTGATAGACGGAAAAAACCCTTGCACCGTCTTCCGGATGGACGCCGCCGCCTTTGCCTACGGCCGGCCCGCCGATCTCTGTTACCTCGATCCTCCGTATAACATGCATCAGTACGGCAGTAATTATCATCTGCTGAATACCATTACCCTCTGGGATATGCCGGAGGTGAATGACGATCTGGGAAGCGACGGCCGGCTCGTTGAAAAGGCCGGCATTCGAAAGGACTGGATCGGTACACGCTCATCCTTCTGCTCGTACAAAACGGCCCCGGACGCCCTGAGGGAACTCCTGGATGCGGTGGATGCCCGGTATATTGTCATGAGCTACAACACTGAGGGGATTATTCCCTTCGAGGAACTCTACGACATCCTATCCTCCCGGGGAGAAACGGAAGTGAAGACCCGGGATTACACCACATATCGCGGCGGAAGGCAGAGTATAAGCCGGAAGGTCGCCAATCTGGAGTTCCAGATTATCTGCAGGACGGATCGCCCCGGGGTCCCCGGCAGCCGGAGAAGGGTTCGTGAATTCATGGTCCGGCAGAGACTCTACATGCTGCTCAAGGAACCCTTTGTTCCTGAACGTCTCGCCTGCCTGTTCAGGACCAGCGGTAACCTGGTGACTCTCAGGCCGGGGCTGGAACTGCCCACCGTCCGGTTGTACCGTTTTGTCGATACACCCTGCTTCGAGACTCTGGAGGCTGTACCCCCGGCCGAGGCAGCGGACCTGTGCCGGGGACTTTCGGAGGCGGTCTGCAAGGACCGGGAAGAGGAGAGCCGGGTGCTCATCGACCTGCTTCGACAGGACCTCTCTGAAAAGGAACGCACCTATATCCGGGAGCGGTTTCTTTCGGCCATACGAAAATTTGCCCACAGAAAATATAAAATCCGGTTCGAAGAGATACTCCGGGAGGTAAGAACGGCGACACGGCAAGACCCCGCCGGGTTCCGGGGGCTGGAGAGGCATCTCGATGAGATTGCAGCCCTGGCGGAACGCAGATTCAGGGGATAAACCACAGGGAGGAGCCATGATTGCAGGATATATCCAGAGTTCACCGGAATTCGGTAAAAGAGAGAGTAATTTCGAACAGGTGCGCCGGCTTGCCCGGGGAATCAGAGCAGATCTCCTGGTCCTTCCGGAGCTCTTCGCCACCGGGTATGCCTTCACTTCCCGGGAGGAAGCCCGGGCCCTGGGAGAGACAGTCCACGGTCCTACGGCCGCATTCCTCCGGAAGCTGGCAGCCGATACGGGAGGGGCCGTAGCCGCGGGCTTCCCTGAGCTGGAGGGGGACAATTTGTACAATTCCGCCATGCTGGTCACCGCCTCCGGCGTGCTGGGGGTATACAGGAAGGTCCACCTCTTTGCCCGGGAAACCGAATTGTTTACCCCGGGAAATCGGCCCTTTGCGGTGTTCCGGCTTCCGGAAGCGGTGGTGGGATTAATGGTCTGTTTCGATTGGATTTTTCCCGAGGCGGCCAGATCTCTCGCCCTCCTGGGGGCCCAGGTCATTGCTCATCCGGCGAACCTGGTGCTTCCTTACTGCCAGGAGGCAATGAAGACCCGCTGCCTGGAAAACCGTGTTTTTGCTGTTACGGCCAACCGTATCGGGCGCGAGCGGCGGGGAGAGGAGGATCTCGTCTTTACCGGGATGAGCCAGATAACCGGGTGTTCGGGCGAAGTTCTTTACCGGGCACATGCCGATACGATAGAGATAAAAACCCTTGATATCGACCCGAATACCGCAAATGATAAGCGAGTTACCAGGTACAACGATATCCTGGCCGACAGACGACCGTGGTTGTACCATCTAAAAAACATGGAAAAATAAAGGCTCACGCCGAGGGCGGAATTTCCACTTTCTTACCCACCCGGTAAAGATCATGCACGATAGCAACGTGGCTACCGGCGCCAGGTTGATCAAAATGGAGCTCGGGGAAGCCGACGAGAGCGGTCGACGGAGGCCGGAGTTTACCCAAATGGGCGCTAAAAAAGCCCGGCCGTTCGTTGACCGGGCTTTGTATCTTATGTGCCTGACGGATCACTCACCGAGTTGGCTGTAGAGGTACTTGAAGTAGTCCATGTCGGTGGTAAGGGTCTTTTTGAATTGAGGCAGGACCTTCCTGTACGATTCGATTGACCGCCAGAACTCGAAGAACTGCGGGTCGGCCTCGTAGGCGTCCGCGTAGATCCTGGTGGCCTCGGCATCGGCTTTACCCTTGATGTCCTCGGCTTGTTCGTAAGCCTTGGAAAGGATAGCCCTCTTTTCGTTTTCGAGTTTCCCGAGCCATTCTTCTTTTTGTCCTTCACCGTAGGAGCGATAGAATTCGGCCACCTGGTTCCGCTCGGCTATCATCCTGTTATATACGCTTTCAGTAAGATCATCGGAATACCGGATCTGCCGGATAATAACGTCTACCAGTTCTATACCAAGCTGCGGCGTGATTGCGGCTGCTCGTTTGAACATCTGGTCTGAAAGCGCCAGTCTGCCCTTATTAATATCTTCGAATACAGCCTGGGTAAAGGTAATGCCGGATACTTGCCGCATGTCACTGTCGTCTTCGCCCTGGAGATTCCCCTCTCGTTCTATCTCGTTAATGATGTTGGAATTTCGGACGGACTCAACCAGGGGGTTGTCCGACACGACGGTACGTACCGAAGAGTTGATGATGTCGTCCAGACGGCTGTAAGCCTGTTGCATGGTTGTCACCGATTCATAGAATTTAGCCGGATCGCTGATGCGCCATCGGGCGGTGGTATCCACCCAGATAAACTGGTTCTCCTGAGTCGGTATACGCTGGGATGTGCCGTCCCAGGAGAGGATTCTTTCGGAATATTTGATTACGTTATCTATCACGGGCATCTTGAACTTGAGCCCGGCATCAGCGGAACTGTCTACAATAGCGCCGAACCGGGTAACTACAACCTGCTCACCCTCATTGATGATGTAGAACGGACCGGCGGCGAACAGGAGGATGCCGAGAACGACAATAATGACGAGAACCGTTATAAATTTTTTCATTGTGTACCTCCCTGGAGCTCCTGGCTCTGTTGTTGTAGCGTCTTGAGAGGTATGAAGTTTTCCAGGTTCCGGTCTATGAGATCGGTATCCTCCTTCTGTCCAAACACGTCCTCTATCATCTCGATGTAGAGCCTTGCGCGGGTAACATCCCTGGATGTTTCGTATTCCTCCAGTACAGACTGGAACCGGGCTACGTTACCCCTGGCTTCGTTCACCCGCTCAGCCGCGTACCCCTGGGCAATCTGCACCATCTTGGCGGCATCGCCCTGGGCTTTCGGTATCTGTCGGTTGTAGGCCTCTTTACCTTCGTTTATAAGCCGCTCCATATCCTGGATAGCCTTGTTGACGTCTTCGAAGGCGTCCTGCACTTCCCCGACCGGGGGGACGATATTCTGAAGTTTCACCGTGGTAACGGTGGCTCCGAGATTATACAAATCAAAGTAGGCGTTCATTTTTTTCATTGCCTGGTCTTCCACGTTCGATCGTTCGGAGCCGATGACATCGAAGATTGTTCTGTCTCCCACCAGCTGATTGATGACCGATTGGGAAATGTCCCGTATCGTTTTGTCCTGCATTTCGACCTGAAAGAGCCAATTATAGGGGTCGGAAATTCTATACTGGATAATCCATTCCACGTCGACAATGTTCAGGTCTCCGGTAAGCATGATAGATTCTTCCGGAAAATCCCTGTTGGACATAATCGATTCGATTCCCGGCCGTTCCGTCCTGAACCCGAACTGCATGTTCTGGATGACCTGGGTGGGCACATTATAGTTTTTCTCTATGCCGAAGGGCAGTTTGAACTGCAATCCGGCACCCGTTGTCCTGTTATACCGGCCGAAACGAAGCACCACGGCCTGCTCGGTCTGGTCTACCACAAAAAAAGCCGAAAGAACACCAGCCAGTACGATAATGATAATGATAATGATGAGGATAATTTTCGGTTTCAACTGGAAGCGTCCCTTCTGCGGAGTAACGTCTCTTTCGGACATAAAACCTCCTTATTAAGTATCTATATGTATGGTACTGATAGAGGGAGTAAGAGTCAAGGAAAAGAAAGGACAGTGTGAGGTCTCAGGGTGGGTGTGAGTGGTAATCTTTCCTCACACTGTATCCGCATTGACGGTCATTCATGAAAAGTCTACAATGCCCGGCATGGCTAAGAAACGACTTATAACTTCAGCGTTACCCTACGTAAACAACATTCCCCACCTGGGAAATCTCATCCAGGTCCTTTCCGCGGACGTATTTGCCCGGTTCTGCAGGCTTGCCGGGTACGACACCCTCTATATCTGCGGCACCGACGAGTACGGTACGGCTACGGAAACCAGAGCCCTGGAGGAAGGAATAACACCAAAGGAGCTCTGTGACCGCTATTATGCCGTTCATACCGATATCTACTCCTGGTTCAATATTGCCTTCGACCATTTCGGCAGGACCTCCATTCCCGAACATACCCGGATAACCCAGGATATCTTCAAGGGTCTGGATAGGAACGGATATATCAAGGAAGAAGCTACCACGCAGCTCTTCTGCGAACACTGCGACAGGTTCCTGGCCGACAGGTATGTACTGGGAACCTGTCCCCACTGCGGATACGAGGAAGCCCGGGGCGACCAGTGCGAGAGCTGCGGTAAACTCCTCGATCCCACCGAACTGGTCTTTCCGGCCTGCGGTGTCTGCGGCGGTACGCCGGTTCTGCGTGAAACCCGCCATCTCTACATCGATCTTCCGGCTATCAGGCCCAGGCTGGAGGAGTGGATGGGCCGGGCTTCCGTGGAGGGGTTCTGGGCCAACAATGCCGTCCGGATGACCAAGAGCTGGATAAGGGACGGGCTGAAACAGCGGTGCATCACCCGGGACCTCAAGTGGGGCATCCCGGTGCCCAAGGAAGGGTTCCGGGACAAGGTCTTCTACGTCTGGTTCGATGCTCCCATCGGTTATATCTCCATGACCGCCGCCTATACGGATGCCTGGGAAGCCTGGTGGAAGAACCCCGATAATGTGGAGCTCTTCCAGTTCATGGGAAAGGACAATATTCCCTTTCATACGGTGGTTTTTCCCAGCTCCCTCCTCGGATCGGGAGAGAACTGGACCATGCTCCACCATATGTCCTCCAGCGAGTATTTGAATTATGAAAGCGGAAAATTCTCCAAGAGCCGGGGCGTAGGGGTCTTCGGGAGCGACGCGAAGAACAGCGGTATCCCCGCCGACGTATGGCGTTTCTATATTTTCTATAACCGTCCGGAAAAATCGGACGCCCTGTTCAGCTGGAAGGATTTCCAGGAGAAGCTCAACGGTGAACTCATCGGGAACCTGGCCAACCTGGTCAACCGTACCCTGTCGTTTCTAGTAAAGAATTACGGCGCCGTACCCGAGGCCGACCCTCTGCCGGGGTTCATGGACACGGTAACCGACTACCACAGGCGAATTACCGGGCATCTCGAACGTGCCGAACTTCGGGACGCCTTCAGGGAGATCTTCGCCCTTTCTTCCTTCGGTAACAAGACCTTCCAGGAGGCCGAACCCTGGAAGTATATTAAAAACGACCCGGCGAAGGCCGCTCCCCTGATGAGAGAGCTGGTTTACCTGGTCAGGGACCTGGCGGTGCTCACATCGCCCTTTATCCCGGAAACGGCGGAGAAAATCGCTTCATTCCTCGGCAACCCCGATATATGCTGGGCTTCCCTGGGCGATCGCTCGACCGAACTCACGGTCGGCAGACCGGAGATCCTCTTTAACCGGTTGGAAGATAAAGAGGTGGACGCGTACCGGGAGCGTTTCGCCGGTAAAGTGGAAGACAGGGACTCGGAGAAGGAGGAGTCTCCTGAAGACTATTTCCGAAGGAAGATCGACCTGCGGGCCGCAAAGATCACCTCGGTGGAAAAACACCCGGATGCCGACACGCTCTATATACTCTCACTGGACGCGGGGTGTGAAGAGCGGGTTATCGTTTCGGGCCTGGTGGAGCATTATTCGCCGGAGGAACTGGACGGCAGGACCATTATCCTGGTGTATAACCTAAAGCCGGCAAAGCTGCGGGGAGTAAAGAGCCGGGGCATGCTGTTGGCGGCGGACGACGGAAACACCGTGGATGTCCTTTTTCTGGACGGTATCCCTCCCGGAACGCCGGTGGTGCTGGAAGGCGATGACCCGGCGAAGCCTTCGGAGGCCTCCCGGCTGTCCATCGACGGGTTCTTCAAGGTGCCCATGCGGGTGGAGAACGGAGTCGTGCGGGTAGGAGAAACGGCCCTGGCAGCCGGGGGATCACCGGTGCACGCGCCAAGGGTAACCGGCGGCTCAGTAGGCTGATGGCCCCCCTGATCTACCGGGAGCTGTACTCCGGCGAAGAGTCACCCTTGGGGGGTGAGTTTCTCCAGTCACCCTTCTGGGGGGCGTTCAAGGCGTCTCTTGGCTGGAGACAGCGGAGGTTCGCCCTCAAGGGGGGGGACATGCTCCTTCTTCTCCGCCGTTTTTCTGCGGGATTCTCCTTGGCCTACGTACCCCATGCTCCGGATATACCGGCCGGAGACGACCCGGCCGAATTCCTTGCCCGCTGCGGCCGGGAGCTTATCGATTACCTTCCCCGAAGGTGCCTGTTCGTACGGTTCGACCTTCCCATGGAAACCTCACCGGAACTCCTCAACCGTCTCGAATCGGACCGTCGTGTCGTAAAGGCACCCGTGGACATCCAACCGCCCGATACGGTTGTAATCTCCCTGGATCCGGAGGAAGGGGATATCCTCGGAGCCATGAAGTCGAAGACGCGGTACAATGTGCGGCTTTCGGCTAAAAGGGGCGTCACCATTCGCGAGGGCGGCCGGGAGGACCTGGACGACTGGTACAATCTCTATGCGGAAACCGGAAGACGGGACAGGATTGCCCTTCATTCCAGGGCGTACTTCAACAACCTCTTCGATCTGGCCGCGACCTTCGGAAACAAGGCCCCGGTCCTACGGCTTATCTTTGCGGAAGTACAGGGAGAGACGGTGGCGGCGATTATCGTCTGCCGATACGGGTCCGGATCGACGTACATGTACGGTGCTTCCTCCGACAGGCACAGGAACTCTATGCCCGCCTACGCCCTGCAGTGGCACGCCATGAAGACCGAGAAACAGGCCGGAAGCACCTCCTACGACCTCTTCGGCATTCCCCCGGCGGACGATCCGAAGCATCCCATGCACGGACTCTACAGGTTCAAGACCGGGTTCGGCGGGTACATCCTTCGCCGGCCGGGATGCTGGGATGTACCCCTTCGGCCCCGGTTGTACCGTCTCTACCGTGCGGCGGAGTCCTGCAGAAATTACTACTATAAGGTAATCAGAAAAAGAGTTCCCGGTTAGTCGGGCAGGGCGTTCACCACTGCCTTGTACTTCCGCCCCCGGTCGAATTCGTTGAGGAACATCCCGAAGGATGTGCATCCCGGTGAAAAGAGCACCAGGTCTCCCTGCTCGGCTTCCGCCGCCGCTGTATCCACGGCTTCCTCAAGGCTGCCGAAGGGGCCTGACCAGGGGGTGCCGTTTTCCCTGAACAGGTACATTATCTTGTCCGTACCCGTTCCCTCCAGGAGTATAATCCGCTTTGCCCCGGCGGCGGCGGTCTGCAGGGGCCGGAAGTCCAGCTCCTTGTCGGTGCCGCCGGCAATAAGAATAACCGGTCTGTCGAAACCGGCCACCGCGGCGGCAACCGCCTCGGGAATAGTGGCCGCGGAATCGTTGTAAAAGTCCACCCCTCGCCGGGTGCGGACGAACTCCAGCCTGTGCTCGATACCGGGGAATCGCGCCAGGGATTCCGCCGCATCCCTCGGGGCCATACCGGAGAGCACACACGCCGTACCGGCGGCCAGCAGGTTCAGGCGATTATGGATGCCGACCAGGGTGACCTTCGAAGGGAGCAGTTCTTCAGCCTGTCCTTGGAGGCGGATACGACCCCTGCCGTCTTCTTCCAGCCACGCGCCGGGCAGGTCATCCGGGAGCCTCCGGGCGGAGTAATAAAGGGCCCTGCCCGGTGTTTCCTTGTAGAAAGATCTACCGTAGGGGTCGTCCCGTAAACAGAGGGTGTAATCCTCCGGTCCCTGGTTTTGGTAGATAACCCGCTTGTCCGTCACATAGCTCTCCATGTCGTCATATCTGTCCTGGTGGTCCGGGAGTATAACGGTGACTACGGCGACGGCGGGTTTCAATAAACCGGAGCCCCTCAGGTCGGCAAGCTGCCATGAAGAGAGCTCGAGAATGACCGGATGCCCGCTGTTCCTTGCCGGCTCGTCCAGAAAGG
>CAYPIQ010000039.1:0-25652 GCA_964410865.1 uncultured Spirochaetales bacterium
TTATGGGAAGGAAAAATATTTTGTCAAATTATTTAAAGGGCTGCAGAACTAGGGGGAATGATGCGGAGCACCCCAGGATAACCGTTCCCAGCATGATCCAGTCGGAAACCCCGGTCTTCAAAGGCGCCGCCGACCTGTCGTCGGAATAGCAGCGGGCTTCCATTGCTTCCGCGGTTTCTTCGGCTGCAAGGAACAGTCGGGTAAGAAGCGGGCGGACGAGTACGATGATCCAACGGATGGGGCGCTTTCCGGGTGAAAGTCCCCTGGCCCTGAGGGCGTCCTTCGATTCTTCCAATTCGTTGAAGAAAATCGGAATAAGGCTTATGGTAAGGCTTATCATGGTTGCGATTCTCCCCCCCTTGAGAAGGGGCACCGGCTTCGTGTACCACCGGACGGCCGAACTGATGGATTTCAGGCTGGTGGTCTGAATGAAGAGGTTTCCCGATAGGATGACAAGGGTAAAGCGAAGGGCTGCCAGGCCGGCCGCGGCGGTCCGGTTCGTACCGGGACTCGTCAGGAACATCGCGGTAAAATACATCACTATCAACGGGAGAAACCGGATACACTGGTGAGCTATAAAGCGCAGAGGTATTCTTGACATGAAGATCGCCAGGGACACCAGCAGACCGGGAAGAACAATACCTTCGCAATCGGTTCTCAGAACCGTGAAGCAGATGAAGGCAAAGGCGGGAAGCTTGAAGCGTGGATCAAAACGATGGATGGAACTCTCCGCCGGAAAATAACGAAAGATCAATCCATCCATGACATCTTCTCGAGGGGCGTATGCGGAGGAACATATATGCCGAACCTCCCGGCTAGGGAGAGGAGGTCCGAAGGACGGCCGTCTCCGATGATTTTTCCTTTTTCCATGATGAGCATTCGTTCCGCATGGGCCAGAATTTTTTCTATTTCATGGGTAATGATGATGATAGTGTGACCGGCTCCGTACAGTTCGAGTATCCCGGTAATCACGTCCCTGGTTCCCGCCAGGTCGAGTCCTGAGAAAGGTTCGTCGAGGACGAGCACTTCCGGTTCCATAGCCAGAACTCCGGCTACCGCAAGGCGTCTTTTTTCTCCTCCGGACAGGGTGTGGGGACGTCTATCGGTGAGGGAGGTGAGCTCGGTTATCCGCAGGGCATGGTCGGTACGTTTTACAATCTCTTCTTCGGTCAGCTTCAGGTTTTCCGGTCCGAAGCGGATTTCTTCCAGAACAGTCTGGCCGACGAACTGGGAGTCCGGGTTTTGAAATACCAGGCCGACGATATTTCTGGCATAGACGGGATCTTCCACCGTGGTGGTTCCGTGGACGGTAACGCTGCCCGTCTCGGGCCTCATGAGACCGTTCAGGTGCTTCATGAATACCGTTTTGCCCGAGCCGTTTCTCCCGGCCAGAACTATAAACTCTCCGCTGCCGATGGTGACGTCAATACCGTCCAGTGCACGGGTACCGTCGGGAAAGCGGTATCTCAGGTCCCTGACCTCCAGGATATTCATCCGGTTGTCCTGTTTTCGAATACCGGAAACAATTCCGGAACGGTTCTTCCCAGTCCCCTGGTGATCCCCGCTGCGGCACATATCTTGAGGACGTCTCCGGGCAAAAACGGCAGGATCCCCGCCTGCAGTGCTCCGCTCCAGGAGAGCCCGGTCTGCAATTTGAGCCATGAGGCGCCGGGGAGATAAATTATCAGTGCGCCGAGGGCAAAAATCGCCAGGTCCGCCGGAAATGTTCCTTTCCTGTTATACCGGGCGAGCATTCCCGTCACCGCCGCCGCCGGCAGATACCCGGCGAGGTAGCCCCCGGTCGGTCCGATAAACAGGGCTATGCCCCCGCCGGCTGAAAAGACGGGAAGCCCGAGGGCGCCGAGAAAGAGGTACAGGGCTACCGCGGAGGTGCCTTGAACCGGTCCCAGGAGGTACCCTGCCAGGAGGATAAAGAGGTTCGTCATGACTATGGGTACGGGACCCACGGGAACCCGGATAAAAACGCCCAGAACCATCATGGCGGTAAAGGTTGAGATAAATACCGTTTTCCTCACCGGTGATAGATTCATTCTTTCGCTAGAGCCTCTAGGAGGTAATTGACAAATACTTTCGGTTGGTTCAGGTCAAACCCGGGGATCCCGGTCCGGTGGGGCATGTGGAGGAGGGGATCCGTATCGGATATTACACCGTCCAGTTCTTCCACCGGCCATTTAAGTTTGTCACGGAAGTTACTTTCCCGTATGATTTCGTACCGCAGGTCCGAAGCGCCGTGATAGCCTTCCGCCAGGATGAAATCCGCATCGGGAAAAAGCTGGTGTATTCTGTCCCGGTCCAGGCGCTCTTCAGTCTCTTGCAAGAACACCGTCGAACCGTTCCGTGAAAGCAGGCAGACCCCGGCTGCACCGGCTGCCTCGAGGCGATAACTGTCGGTTCCCGGTGTATCGAGCTGAATCTCCATGTGTGTCGATTTCAGTGCGTATACCCGGTACCCCATCCCGCGGAGAAGCCGGATACAGGCTTCTATAAATGCAGTTTTTCCGCTTCCCGACCAGCCGATAAAGGAGACCAGTAGCCCGTAAGACCGTTTCATTGCAGTTTTCTACCATGAAACGGACCGGCTTTTCAACTGGGCCCTTCACCGGTATAATGTGCCGCCATATGGGGGATCGAAGGTTGCAGATTACCGTGTTTACCGGCCCCGTGGATTCGGGAAAAACATCCAGGGTAAAACTGGAAGTAAAGAATGCCCTCTCCATGGGAAAAAACGTGGGAGGCGTCCTTTCCGAAGCCGTGATGTCCGGCGGAATTAAGACCGGATATACGGCGGTGGATATACGCACCGGCCGGCGTATTCAACTCGTCTCACGGCGGAAATTAGATTCGGATATCGGAACAGGTTCTTTTTACTTTTCCCGGGCCGCCTTCCGGGAAATCTCGGATCGAATTTTATCTTCCATTGACTGTGATATCCTCGTACTCGATGAAATCGGCCCCCTGGAACTATCCGGAAAGGGATACGCGGATGTTGTGAAAACCCTCCGGGCGAACTTCGAAGGCGACCTGTTCCTGGTGGTAAGGGATTATCTTCTAAACCGGGTCCTTCGCAGGTTCAGGCTGGAGAAATGGGTGGATCATATTGTATATTGTTCGATTAACGGGCTTGCTTCTTTTGAACCCTGGTCCTGAAAACACAACCGGCTATATCCACGGCCATCCTTAGTTCCGTTTCAATATCCCGTTTCGAGTCTACCTCCAGGATGCCCGAGGCAATCCTCGTCCGTACATCCTCCACGGCATCCAGCGTTTTCAGGGCGGAGCGAATTTTAGGCGCCGACTCTTCATTGAGTTTGTCGACAAGATAATAATAGGTTTTTGATCTTGCCATGGCTTGTATAGTAGCGATTTGTGAATCCTTTGTCAAAGTGTAAGAATTTTATAATTTGGCTTGAAAAACGAATCTCCGCGGGATACTATACATCATAGTACTTTATAGATAAAGGAGATTAATAGATGAAACGTTTCAGTTTAATACTCATGGCGGTACCGGCCGTGGTGCTCGTCATGTCCTGTGCTTCCGGCAAGGTTAGCGGGCTTCCGGATTTTGTAGTGAATCCCCCTGTAGCAACAGATGTTATCTACGGGGTAGGCTATGGCAAACAGTCCACTTTCGCCCTTTCCAGGACCGTAGCCCAGACCAATGCCAGGGCTGATATCGCTCGTCAGGTGGAAACGACGATCCAGTCTGCCGTAACCAGTTATGCTCAGGAAGCGGGCGTTGAAGGCGACACTCAGACCATCCAATTCCTCGAAACCGTAACAAAAGAAATTACCGATCAGACACTTTCCGGAGCTACTCCGGTACGGATGGAACAGGACAATGAAGGAGGCGTCTGGGTCCTCATGCAATACCCGAAACAGGCCCTTCTCGATGCTGCAGAGCAATCATTCCAGAGGAATGAAGCAGCCGCTTTCGCGGAATTCAAGGCTTCTCAGGCCCTTGATCGATTGAACCGGGAGCTGGAAGAAAATCCTACCCAGTCCGAGCCTGTAAAATAAGCAGTGAACAGGGCGTATTCCTTTAACGGGGGATACGCCTTTCGTTTTAAAAGTTGCTTTTTTACACCTGCACCTTTTCATTTGATAGAATTCCTGTTACAGTATCGGCGTATTAACTCCACAACGGTAAGGGGTCAAACAGTGTGAGACGGATTGTTGCCTGCCTTTTCACAATGCTGGTCTTATCATCCTGTATTAGTACCGGTGAAAAAACCTACCGCGAAACCCTGGAAGGCGCCGCCGATTTCAGTACATCCGCCTATGCTTCGTTTATGAATACTCCTCCAATGGGCGGAGCACCTGTTTTCTTCGCTGCCGCTCCGCGCATGTCCGACCGGGACAGTGAAGTGGATGTCTGTCTTGCCTCCGCCGCGGAACAGGCTTCCAAATTTATTGCCGCCAGGGCATCGTCGTATTTTCTTGTCAAGGAGAATAACCGGGACCTCTTCTATCTCGAAGGGTTGGACGTACAGTATGACCGCGCCCTGGCGGAAGAACTGGTTGAAGACCTGACCATTATCAGGGAGCTGCAGGACCGGAACGGTACATACATTCTGGCCAGGCTGGAGGGACATTCCATGGCCCCGGTTTCATACAACCTTTCGTCTAACCCCGGTGAACCGCGGTGGGTCCGTGATTTCCCTTCAATCGAGGGATATTATGTCGGAGTAGGGGTTGTACCCAGGGCCGGCAGACTGGATACTTCCGTTGCAAAGGCTGACGACAAGGCAATGGAAGAGATTATTAAACAGATATCGGTAACCCAGTTTACCCGACGGAGCGATATCGAAGTCGATACCGTCGGAACGGCTTTTGCGCAGCATAGGCAGGAGATTTCCGAAGCCGTTATTTTCGGTTTTTACGTCCTCTCCCGCTGGGTTTCACCGGACGGTTCGAGTTACTACTCCCTCGCCGTTTGTCCGAGGGATAAAAATACTAGACCTTAATAAAAGGAAGCATACGATGAAAGTGAAATACCTGATTACGACCGCTTTATTAATGTTGGTCGTTCTTCTGTTGTCTCTGGGCTCTTGTGCCGGAACACCGACCGCCGCCGGCGGCGCCGGGCATTCAAGAGCGCCCGAATGGGTCACGAGTTTCCCCGCCGACAATGCCTATTTTATCGGGGTAGGCTCATCTAATACGGGAAATCAGGCGGAGGACAACGAGATTGCCAGGAAAAACGCCATGTCAAACCTGGCCGCCGCAATTTCTACGAATATACAGTCGGAAACCTCCTACCGTGAGACTGATGACGCCGAAGGGGAGGTGACACGATCCGCGGAAGTGCAGATCAACGAAACCGTGGCCCAGAACCTGCAGGCCGTGGAAATAGTCGATTCCTTCTATGCCCCGGACTGGGGATACTGGTATTATGTGCGATTGAATAAAGCCAAGTGGGCGGAGATACAGAAACGGGAACTCCTTGATCTGGAAAAACGTGTAAAAGATCTTATCACCCCGGTCCTTGCAAGCCGTGATTCGAGTGTGGCCGAGCGGCTGACCCTTCTCGCCCGGGGATGGGAAATAATTGCCGAATCCGCGTATACGGGCATGATAAAGACCGAACTGGCGGGAGAATCGGGTTCTCTTATCGATTTGATCGAGAAACAGATCGGAACCCACGTAAACAGCCTGTCGGTCCAGGTCAATCCGCCGGTAATCGAAACAGAGGCCGGGAGACCGGCACGGTTGAACCTGGTTGTATCTTCTTCCACCGGCCTGCAGCCGGGACCTCTGAACTTTACCGTAAAAGAAAAGGGCCGGGAAGACGGACCTTCCTTTACTATCGTTACCGATAAATCCGGAGGGTATTCGGAGGATGTAAAGTTTTCCGATTTTCCCGTCGGGAAGAGCTATCTCAATGCGGTGCTGGACCTCTCGATGTTCGGGATTCGTCCAGGCAGTATAGAAACGGAGATTATCGTACCGCAACGGGATTTCCTTCTGGATATCAGGCAGCAGAAGGCCGAACTCCTCGTGAGTGCCGGTGGTGACCTGGATGAGGGATATTCCCAGGGTGCGGTATACAATACCGCAAAGGCTCTTTTCTCCAAGACTCTGCCGGTGAAGATCGAAGAGGGCGCCGGGGATAAGACCTATACATTGAATTTTAAACTGCAGTACAGGAACGCCCCGCCCAACGATTACGGTTTTGTCATCATCTATGTGAAGGGAAACCTTTCGGTCATGAGAGGATCGAAGAGTATTTTCACCTATGAGACTCCGGAAGCCAAAGGGGGAGGGCTGAACTGGAGCCAGGCGAATACGAAGGCACTGGAAAAGCTCTTCGCCGATATGGAAGCGGATCCGGCCTTTACTGAAGGTATCACCGGAGCTTTTTCCTTCGATTAATCGAGATGAAAGCCGTTATCTATTCAACAAAATATTCTCCGTCTTGAAAAAGCAGGTGATCCGGTACCGAGACAAGCACAGCAGAGTAAATTAGGAATATCCGGCCACATGGAATTTTCGAAGATCCTTCAGCTTTCAAATGAATTCCTCTGGTTCATCATGCTCCTGGTGATTTTTTTACTGATCCTCGTCTCTTACCGACTGTTCGGAAAAATCGGTCTGTTTGCCTGGACGCCGGTGGCCGTTATCCTGGCAAATATCCAGGTCTTAAAGGCGGTGGAGCTTTTCGGATTCTCGGCTACCCTGGGAAACATAATCTACGCAAGCAGTTTTCTCGTTACCGATATCCTCAGTGAGAACTACGGCCGCCGGGATGCGCAGAGGGCGGTGTATATAGGTTTTCTCTCCCTCATCGCCATGACCGTGCTGATGCAGTTGGCCCTGTGGTTTACCCCTTCCGAAGCAGATTTTGCCCACGGAAGCCTTCAGTTGATTTTCGGCATCATGCCCCGCCTGGCCATGGCCAGCCTGACTGCCTACGGATTGTCTCAACTGCATGATGTCTGGGCGTATCATTTCTGGAAGACCAGGAAACCCGGTAAAAAATTTATATGGCTCAGGAATAATCTCAGCACCATGGTGAGCCAGGCCATCGATACTGTAGTTTTTACCCTTGTCGCCCTTGCGGGGGTATTTACCGGAAGAATCTTTTGGGAAATTATGGCCACCACCTACCTGTTCAAGGTAATCGTGGCCGCCCTGGACACCCCTTTTCTCTATATCGCCCGGTCATGGAAGGATAAAAAACGGGTAGATTAAAAAAAACCTGAGGGTATTCTAAGACGGACGAACATACCCGGAGAATTCGTTCCGGTTCATCCGTGCCGTCCCTGACGAGTTCGGCGATAATTTTTCCACCGGCATTACGGAGCGTACCAGCCCGACACTCAGAAGAGTTTTACGGGCTTTCGTTTCATCCTAACGTCCTTCGATTTGCTTTATCATCTCCGGGATTACCTCGAACAGGTCTCCAACAATGCCGTAATCCGCCACCTCGAAGATAGGCGCGTATTCGTCCGAATTGACCGCTACAATGATATCGGAACTCTTCATTCCGGCCAGGTGCTGTATGGCTCCCGAGATACCGCAGGCGATATAGATAACGGGATTGACGGTTTTTCCCGTCTGTCCGACCTGGTGGGAGTAGGGTAGCCATCCCGCGTCTACTACGGCACGAGAAGCTCCCAGGGCGCCTCCCACGGCCAGGGCCAGCTTTTCTATCAGCACGACGTTTTTCGGGTCCTTGATCCCCCGCCCGGCGGAGACGATGAAGTCGGCCTCGGTAAGATTTACCGTATCGGTTTTTTCTTCGACGAACTCGAGAACCTCGAAGGCGGATTTTCCCACCTCGATGTCCAGTTTTTCTACAGTGCCGGTGACAGGCCCTTCCTTCTTTTCCGCTTCCTTCATGACCTTGTGCCGGACGGTGGCCATCTGGGGGCGGTTTTTCTCCGTAAGGATGGTAGCCATGATGTTTCCGCCGAAGGCCGGGCGTGTCTGTTTGAGGAGTTTCTTTTCCCCCTCGATCGAAAGTTCCGTACAATCGGCGGTTAATCCTGTCTTGAGTTTGACGGCGACCCTTGGGAGCAGCGAGCGGCCTTCCACGGTTCCTCCTCCGAGTACGATGGCCGGTTTCTTTTCCTTGACGACGCGGGCGAATACATCGGCTATTGTATCTTCTTCAAAGTCTCCGATCTCCGGGCTGTCTACAAGCCAGACGCCGTCCAGGCCATACTGCAACAGTTCCTCGGCGATATTCCCCACCCGGTTCCCGATGAGAAGGGCTGTAACCGGCTCGCCGAGGTCCTGTTTCAGCTGAAGGGCGGCACCGATTATTTCGGGAACCACGGAAGCCAGGGTGCCGCCGCGGTGTTCGGCGTAGACGCAGATTCCGCTGTAGGCGGAAATATCCGAAGCTTCCGTTTCTTCCTTTACAATAATGATGGCATCGTAGGGGCACGCTTCGACGCAGGCGCCGCAGAGAGTGCACTCCAGGCCTATGACCGGCAGTTCTCCTTCCATGGTGATAGCGCTGTACGGACACACCGCTTCACATGCTCCACACCCGACGCACTTGTGTTCAATAACCTGTATTCCGCTCATTCCGTTTCACCTTTCTTTGTCCCGACCATGATACCGGCGTCTTTGAGTTCCGTCAGCAGCGCCGAAACACTGTCCTTGATCTCTCCTTTGAAAATTTTCCCGCCCTCGGGTTTAGGAGGGGAGAATATCTTCATAACCTGGGTCGGAGATCCGTTTAATCCGGTTACATCACTCTCCAGCCCGATGTCCGGGGCGGTCCATACCGGGATTTCCGCCTTCTTAGCGTTCATTTTTCCCCGCAGGGAGGGTAGCCTGGGTTCGTTTATCTCCTTTACCACCGTGAGCAGAAGGGGGAGGGTTGTCCTCATCCTCACAAAGCCCTCTTCCATGAGTCTCTGAAAGGTTATTCGACGGTCCGCGTCGATGTCTTCGATTTTTCGTATTTCAGTGACATGGGGGATGCCGAGATTTTCAGCCACCCCCGGACCTACCTGCCCTGTATCACCGTCCATGGCCTGTTTGCCGGTCAGGATTATATCGGCGGTACCGAGTTTTCGAATTGCCGCGGAAAGGGTCAGTGAAGTAGCCAGGGTATCCGACCCGGCAAAAGCCCTGTCCGAAAGAAGAATCGCCCGGTCCGGTCCGAAGCTGAGGGCTTCCCGCAGGGCTTGCTCCGCCTGCGGCGGCCCCATGGACAGCACGGTCACCGTACCGCCGTACCGTTCCCTCAGCCTCAGGGCTTCTTCCAGGGCATACATATCAAAGGGGTTTATGATGGACTCCACCCCTTCCCTTATGAGGGTATTGGTTTCCGGGTGAATCCTTATATTCGTGGTATCCGGGACCTGCTTAATGCATACGATGATCTTCAGGTCCAGCTGCTCTTGAACTGCCGTTTCCTCCATGGGTACTCCCTTATTTCTTCTTCCGTATATCTTCCTTGATGAGGCTCATGGCAATGACCTCACGCTGGATCTGGTTGGTTCCTTCGTAAATCTGAGTGATTTTCGCGTCCCGCATCATTTTCTCCATGGGATATTCCTTCATATAACCGTAGCCGCCGAACACCTGCACCGCGTCGGTGGTGACCTGCATGGCCGTATCTGATGCCATGACCTTGGACATAGCCGAAATTCCGGAAATATTTTTCTCACCCGCGTCAACATTTCGGGCCGCCTGATAGGTAAGCGCCCTGGCTGCCTCTACCCGGGTGGCCATATCGGCCAGCATAAACTGGAGTCCCTGAAAGGAGGAAACGGGCTTGCCGAACTGCCTCCGTTCGTTACTGTAGGACACCGCCAGGTCCAGGGCCCCCTGGGCTATTCCTACGGCCTGGGCCGCCACCCCCGGCCTGGACTGGTCAAAGGTCTTCATGGCTATCAGGAACCCCATACCTTCCCTGCCGAGAAGCTGGTCCTTTCCGACTTTACAGTCGTCAAAGATTAGTTCCCGGGTAACCGAAGCCCGGATACCCATCTTGTCTTCTTTTTTTCCGAAGGTAAACCCCGGTGTATCTTTTTCCACGATCAGGGCCGAGGAACCCCGGGCGCCCCGTTCGGGGTCGGTGAGGGCGATGACGGTATAGACGCCGGCTTCTCCGCCGTTGGTGATCCACTGCTTGGTCCCGTTCAGAAGGTATCCGTCTTCCAGCTTCCGCGCGGTGGTCTTAATCGCCGAGGCATCGCTGCCCGCGTTTGCCTCCGTCAGTGCAAAGGCGGCAAGGACTTCTCCCGAAGCAAGGCGGGGGAGATACTTTTTCTTCTGTTCATCATTCCCGAACATGATGATGGGTATTGTTCCCAGACCCGAGGCGGCATAGGCAAGGGCAATTCCTCCGCATACCTTCGAGAGTTCTTCCACCACCAGGGCCATCTCGAACACGCCGCCGCCGAGGCCGTCGTATTCCTCCGGGATAAAAACCCGGAAGAGGTCCGCCTCACCAAGGGCTTTGACTATTTCATGGGGAAAGATCCCCTCTTCATCGTAGGCTGCCCTGACCGGTTCTATTTTTTCCTTGGCGATCTTACCGGCGAGCTCCTTCATCATCTGCTGTTCTTCCGTTAAAAAATAATTCATCCTGCCTCTCCGTTCTTTTTTACCCGGCTATAATACAGAGCCAGGAAGCCTCCGCGACGACCTCGTCGTTCACGTACGCCTTCCCGCTCTGTTTCAGAGTTCGCTGGGTTACCTTCAGGTTTTTAACGACGATTTTTACCTCGTCCCCGGGTTTTACTTCCTGCCTGAATTTTGCTTTCTCGACCGAAGCGAGAAAGAAAATCGGGTTCCCCTTTATAGTGCCCAGTACTTTAATTCCCGCTCCTCCGCACTGGGCCATTGTTTCTATGAGGATAACTCCCGGGACCACCGGATAATTGGGGAAATGGCCCCGGAAGAAGAATTCATCCCCGGTAAATTTTTTATGTCCTGTAATCTCCTGTTCCGTAACCTCCGATAACCGGTCGATAAAGAGGAACGGGTCCCGATGAGGTATCAATTCTTTCGGCGGTGTGTCGACGGGGAATTCCATCATTCGGCTTTCCTGAAAATGAGAATGGCGTTGTGCCCGCCGAAGCCGAGGGAGTTGGACATAACCGCGTCTATTTTCCCGGAGAGCCCCTTGTTCGGGACGTAGTCGAGATCGCAGGCCGGATCGGCTTCTTCCAGGTTTATCGTCGGCGGGAAAAAGCCTTCCCGCATGGCCAGGATGGAGAGAATTGCTTCCACCGCGCCGGTTCCGCCGATAATGTGGCCGTGCATCGACTTGGTCGAAGATATCTTTACCTTCCGGGCGTGGTCCCCAAAGGCCGTCTTTATCGATTTAGTCTCCAGCGGATCGTTGGTTGGAGTAGACGTGCCGTGGGCGTTGATGTAATCGATGTCTTCGGGTTGCATTTCCGCGTCGGCGAGGGCCGCTTTTATCGCCCTTGCCGCGCCAAGACCTTCCGGGTGGGGTGCGGTAAGGTGGTTGGCGTCACAGGTACAGCCGTACCCGGCCAGCTCCGCGTATATACGGGCTCCCCGTTTTTTTGCGTGGGCTTCGGTTTCCAGGATCAGGGTTCCGGCGCCCTCCGCGATAATGAATCCGTCCCTGTCCTTGTCGAAGGGTCTGCTGGCCCGCTCCGGTTGGTCGTTGAAATGGGTGCTCAGGGCCTGGAGAACATTGAATCCGGCCACACCCATCCGGGTGATGCTGCTCTCGGTTCCCCCGGTTATCACTACATCCGCCATGCCGGAACGGAGGAGCAACATGGCGTTGCCGATGGCGTCCGTTCCCGAGGCACAGGCAGTGGTGACGATATAGGCGGGTCCGAGGGCTTGTACGGTAATGGCTATATTTGCAGGGCACTCGTTTGTAATCAATTTGGGAATAGTCATGGGATGGACCCGCCGGGGACCCGACTCGATGAGTTTAAAATAAGCCTCTTCCAGGGCTTCGAATCCTCCTATTCCGTTACCGTAGACTACGGCTATACGTTCAGGGTCTATATCACCCTGTTTGAGTCCGGCGTCTTCCATGGCCTGTACCGTGGAGGCGACTCCGTACTGTGTGAAGAGAGCCATTTTCCTGCCCTCTTTTTTGTCGATAAATTGTCCGATATCAAAGTCGTTGACTTCCCCGGCTATTTTCGATGCATAGTCGGTTGTATCGAAGCGGGTTATCTTTCCTATACCGCTTCGACCTTCTTTGATACCCTGCCAGGTGTCCTTTACATTGTGTGCGAGGGGATTAACCGTCCCCATTCCTGTTACTACTATCTTGTCTTTCATATTACCACCTCCATATTAGGGCAGGTTACATGCCCATTCCTCCGTCGACCCCGATGACCTGGCCGGTAATATAACCTGAAAGGTCGGAACCGAGAAAGACGGCGGCATCTGCCACATCTTTCGGACTTCCGATGCAACCCATGGGGATTGCTTCGGCAAGTGATTTCTTAACATCCTCTCCGAGGGATTCGGTCATGGATGTATCGATAAATCCGGGAGCCAGGGCATTTACCCTCACCCTCCTGGATGCTATTTCCTTGGCCAGGCTCTTGGTCAGTCCGATGAGTCCCGCCTTTGATGCGGAATAATTGCACTGTCCGCCGTTACCCCGCACACCCACGACACTGGATATGTTGATGATAGACCCGCTTTTCCGTTTTACCATGTGACGGGCGATCGTCCGGCAGAAGAAAAAGGCACTTTCCAGGTTTATACGCATAACCTCTTCCCAGTCGTCCCTGGACATCCGGAATATGAGCCCGTCCCTGGTGATTCCGGCGTTGTTTACCAGGATGTCGATCTTTCCCGCTTCATCTAGAACTTCCGCGATAAGCTGCTTAACCTGTTCCTCGTCGCCCACATCTCCCTGTTTCCAGACGGCCTTCCTGCCCAGGGAAGCCGCGAGATCCGAAATCTCTGATGCCCGGGGGCTTTGCCGGGTGCTTACAAACCAGACATCCGCTCCCTCCTTCAGGTATTGTGTTACGATTTCCTTACCGATACCCCTTGAACCGCCGGTTACAAGGGCTTTTTTCCCTTCCAGAAGCATATAACCTCCTCTCACAGTTCACTGATATCTTTGACGGTTCCGGCGGCCAGGCATGGAACATCCCGGGATGCGGATTTCCACAGCCCGGCGAGTACCTTGCCCGGACCGACTTCCAGACATCTTTCGAATCCTTCGGCCAGGATTTTTTCTTCTTCCTTAACCCATAGCACCGGTGAGGTGAATTGTTCGAGGCACAGACGTCGGGCATCCGCGCCGTTCTTGATTATACCACCGGTAACATTGGAAAAGAGCGTTTTTACCGGGTCGCGGAAGACGAATCCCCCGAGGAACTTCTCAAAGGCCTCTCGTGCTTCTTCCATAAGGGGGCAATGAAAAGGCGCCGATACCTTGAGACGGATAACCCGCCGGGCTCCCCGGTTTTTAAGGATACCTTCGGCCTCGGTAAGGGCGGAATCCGTTCCGGATATGACGATCTGAGTGGGGGCATTATAGTTTGCCGGAAATGCTTCGATATCCCGCAGGGCGTCGACTACCTCGTCGTATGAAAGCCCGATGACGGCGGACATGCCCGGGGGAGTCCCGCTGCCGCTCAAACCGGCGGCGGTATCCTGCATGAGACGACCCCGTTTTTTCACCAACACCAGGACATCCCCTTCGTCTAGAACCCCGGCATCTGCCAGGGCCGAATATTCGCCCAGGCTGAAACCGGCGGCTCCATCGGACACTATTCCCCTCTCGGAGAGATATCGCCTGGACGCCAGGGAGGCGAGGGTCACCGCCACCTGGGTATTATCCGTTTGTTTGAGTTCTTCCTCCGTCCCCTCGAAGAGGAGCCGCCTTAGATTCATCTGCACCGCATCTGAAGCAAGCTCAAAGAGCTCCTTAACCTGCGGACTCGCATCGTAAAGATCCTTTGCCATTCCCGGGTATTGGGAACCCTGTCCCGGGTAGAGAAAACAAGTCTTCATGTGGTTCCTCCTGTCCATGACTGTACCATAAACCTTTTTGTCGGTCAACGGCCGACAAAAAGATTATATTTTTCCTCCGGAAGCAGCCTGCAATAACCGATCCCTGGGTATATTTTTTATATACCGTGTTACCAGCGAATGAGGTTTCCTCCATAGGTCAGGCCTGCGCCGAAGCCAATTGTGAGTATTAGGTCGCCTTTCTTGAAAAGTCCTTTTTCATCCATTTCATTAAGGGCGATAGGAATTGAAGCCGCGGAGGTGTTGGCATATTCGTCTATGTTTATATAAAATTTTTCCATGGGAAAACCTAGACGCTTCGCGGCAGCCTGTATAATCCTGATATTTGCCTGGTGGGGAACGATATATGCTATATCGTCTATTGTCAAGTTGTGGCGCTGAAAAAATGTCTTGACCAGTTCCGTATTCACCCGTACGGCGAATTTATATACTTTCTGCCCGTCCATCTGGATAAAAAGATCTTCGTAGTTGGTTTCTTTACCGGTATAGGGATGACGTGACCCGCCGGCCTTGCGGATGAGGTAGGGTGCTCCGGAGCCTTCCGCGCGGAGGATGGAATCGAGTATCCCGCTTTCTCCCTCCGGATCAGCGGTTACTACGGCGGCTCCTGCGCCGTCGCCGAATAATACACATGTATCCCGGTCTTTCCAGTTGGTAACGTGGGTGAGTGCTTCGACCCCCACTACCAGAATTTTTTCGGCTGTCCCCGAGAGCGCCATGCCCCGGGCCAGTTCGAGGCCGTAGACAAATCCTGTACATCCCGCGGTAATATCCAGGGCCCCGGCACTATTTGCTCCCAGCATATCCTGAAGAACGCACGCCGTGGAGGGAAGCCCGGGATAATCCGGGGAAGCGGTGGCAAGAATAATGAGATCTATATCTTCCGCCTTGATGTCTGCTCTTTCAAGGGCTACACACGAGGCCTCATAGGCCAGATCGGAGGCCGCCTGCTCCTCGGAAGCCAGGTGACGTTTGCGTATTCCCGTATGCGAAAGAATCCAGTCGTCCGATGTGTCGACAAAGGAAGCGAGTTCGTCGTTTGTAAGTGTTTTTTCCGGTACATATGCACCGATTGAACGTATGCGAGCTTTCATATGCTTCTCCTTCGTTCATGGAATAACTGCAGCAGGGTGATTCAGGGCATCCGGACTGCAATTGACTAGGTAGTAAATCGGGTTCCGGGGCTGCCGTCAAGTAGATATTCGGCCGATAGCCGAAAATTTTACACTAATTATACCTTAATCCGGCCTTTATATCTTCGCCGGCACCTGATATTATTGAGATATCCGAGTAAAGATATCCGAGTAAAAAACATTTCAGGCGGGGTGGGTCAATGGTTTCCGATATAATCGAATGTGTTCCTAATGTAAGCGAGGGACGAAATATTCGTATTGTCGACGAACTGGCCGAGGCTGTAGACGCGGTAGAAGGTATACGCTTTCTTCATGTCGAATCAGGCCGGGATACGAACCGAACGGTATACACCTATGCAGGAAAAGAGGATGCGGTAGAAGTGGCTACCTTCTCACTTGTAAAGGCGGCGGTTCGCCGGATCGATATGCGAAAACACCGGGGGACCCATCCGAGAATGGGCGCGGTGGATGTTATCCCCTTTATTCCTCTCGACCCCGGGGGCACTGAACCATGCATTGCCCTGAGCCACAGAATAGCCGGCAGAATCTGGAGGGAGTTACAGGTTCCGGTGTATCTGTACGGAAAAGCGGCCCTGGTACCTTCGCGGGTGCGACTTCCCGATATCCGCAAGGGCCAGTACGAAAACCTGGAACGGCGGATGAACACTCCGGAATGGAAACCGGATTATGGAGACAGGTTCAACGAGAGGGCCGGGGCCAGTGTGGTCGGCGTGCGTGATTTTATGCTTGCCTATAATGTGAACCTCGATACAAAGGACCTGGAAAAGGCCAGGTATATAGCGGGAAGGGTCAGAACGTCCGGTTTCATAGAAGCAGATTCTTCAGGCAACCTTCGGAGAATTCCCGGCCTTTTGAAATTTTGCCAGGCCGACGGCTGGTATCTTCCGGAATACGGCTACTGCCAGGTAACCATGAATCTGCACAATATACCGGTTACGGGCATACATGATGCCTTTGAAGCCGTAAAAGCCCAGGCCGCGGCCATTGGAGTAAGGGTGAGAGGCAGTGAACTCATCGGCATGATACCCCTTTCGGCTCTCACCGCCGCCGGGAGATACTATCTAGGAGACGACGGGGCGCCGCAGGAGACGGCCGTTCGTGAAGCGGTCGAACGGTTGGGATTAAACGATTCCGTCCCCTTTGAAGCGGAGAAAAGGATAATAGAGTACCGGTTGTCCTAGTCTTTCAGCCTTGCTTTTCACAGGCTTCCGCGTTATACGCGGCGATTTCCACGTATCGGCGGGTGTGCAGCCGGCTTTCTTCTATCTCTTCATCGGTCAATTCCCGAACGGCCCTTGCCGGGCTTCCGAGGATCAAGGATCGCGGAGGAAAGGTCTTTCCTCCCGTTACGAGGGCTCCGGCGCCGACGATGCTGTCCTTTTGTATCACGGCTCCGTCCAGGACGATCGAACCCATTCCGATAACACAGTTCTCTTCCACCGTGCAGCTATGGAGAATGGCGTTGTGACCTAGGGTAACCATATCTCCTATAACACAGGGGACGCCGTTAGATATGTGCAGCACCGCGTTATCCTGTATGTTCGTATCTTTCCCGATCCTGATAGGACCGATATCCCCCCGGATCTGGGCGCCGTAGAATACCGACGAGCCTTCATCCATGACCACATCGCCGATCACTTCCGCGTTCCAGGCGATGAATACGGCCTTTCCGACATCGGGTTTCTTGTCTTTATACGGGTGTACCATGTACGATACTCCTTGTTGCAATTTCCTACCCAGTATACCAGCGGCGTAAGACCATAATCAATAACCCGTGTTCATTCGACCCGTTTTATGCTACATTCAAGATATGACAAGTAATAGAACTTCAAATATTTTACTCGCCGTGTTGACCTTTATAGCGGTTGCGGCGGTTATCAAATTACTGAAGACGGTGCTCATGCCGTTTATGATCGCCATGCTTCTGTCATTTATTCTTAGCCCTGTTATCACCTTACTGAACAGGATAAAAGTGCCCCGGGTCATGGCGATTTTTATCGTCCTTATTATCTTTTTCGGAGCCCTGTACCTGCTGGGTCTTTTTGTCTACACAAGTATCAGTTCATTCATCGATGAATATCCTAAATATCAGAAGCGATTTATAGAAATCATGGAGCTGATATCCAGCTCACTGTCGGAGAGGATCGATACCCCCATAGACCTGTTCGGCAAGTTGAACTGGGCTGAAGCCTTCAGGAGTATTGCACGGTCCTTGTCAGGTGATTTTATGAATTTTGTAACATCCCTGGTGATTATTATAATTTTTCTAATTTTTATACTGATGGAAAAACCTTTTTTTCGTATAAAACTCGAGAGAGCTTTCCTCCACGATACAAACACGAAAATCGGTACCATGCTCAGCCATGTCAACCGGCAGATAGGCCGCTACCTTGGCCTGAAGCTCTTAATCAGTGTCATCACCGGTCTCCTGGTGGGGTTCTCGCTTTCGATTATAGGCATGGATTTTGCCGTTATCTGGGGTATGCTGGCCGTTGTTCTCAACTTTATTCCCAATATCGGTTCACTCATCGTCGTGCTCGTTACCATACTCATGGGGTTTATACAATTCTATCCCTCCGCAGGAAAGATAGCGGCGGTTGCCGCTTCCATGATAAGCATACAGCTGGTAATAGGTAATTTCTTCGATCCACGGATGCAGGGACGCAGACTCAATTTGAGCCCTCTTCTGATAATCTTCTCACTGATCCTCTGGGGATGGCTCTGGGGTGTGGTAGGGATGTTCTTGGCGGTACCGATAACCGCAGTTATCAAGATTATTTTCGAGAATGTGCCCATGCTGCGGCCCTTTGCAATTATCATGGAAAACGGCAAGCACCGGCCGGATTAACGAAACATGCCCTTGCCCCGGTAGCCTCAAGCGGGGTATAGTCTCACAATATCAAGACACGGGATACATATACCAATGGAGAAGAAACGAATACTTACCGGCGACCGTCCCACGGGAAAGCTTCACCTGGGACACTATGTCGGTTCATTAGCCAACCGGGTAAGGCTGCAGGACTCGTACGAATGTTTTTTTATCATTGCGGACCTGCATACGCTCACCACCAAGCCGGAAAAAACCGACATCGATACCATAGCCGACAACGCCAGGGAGACGGTGCTGGATTATCTCGCCTGCGGGATAGATCCTTCCAGATCGGTTATCTACCTTCAATCGGCCGTTCACGAGGTATATGAGATGAACCTCATCTTCGAGATGCTGGTAACCGTACCGAGATTGCAGCGGGTACCGAGCCTGAAGGAGATGGCGCGTTCGGCCCATCTTGCCGAGATGCCCTTCGGGCTTCTAGGGTACCCTGTGCTCCAGGCGGCGGACATTCTCATGCCCCGGGCGCACCTCGTGCCGGTCGGCAAGGACAACGAATCTCATGTGGAACTCACCAGGGAGATAGCCAAGCGCTTTAATAACCTATACGGCGAAGTGTTTCCGATTCCGGAAGTTCTCGTGGGGAACGTACCGACCCTCGTGGGCACCGACGGTAACGCAAAAATGTCCAAGT
This sequence comes from uncultured Spirochaetales bacterium, assembly GCA_964410865.1. Lineage (GTDB taxonomy): Bacteria > Spirochaetota > Spirochaetia > JAFGDJ01 > JAFGDJ01 > JAFGDJ01. The sequence goes on from CAYPIQ010000039.1 coordinate 18,659, forward strand.
CATTGGGAAACACGATACTCCTTTCCGATGATTCCAAGACGGTAGACAAAAAGGTCTACGGTATGTACACCGACCCCAAACGCGTCAGGGCGGACATTCCCGGCACGGTGGAAGGGAACCCGGTTTTTATATACCACGATATATTCAACCGAGACACCCATGAGGTGGAGGACCTGAAAGCCCGTTACGGCCGGGGAGCGGTGGGTGATGTCGAAGTTAAGCAGAAACTCGCCCTGGCGGTGAATAATTTTCTTGACCCCATTCGGGACCGGAGACAGGAATTCGCCGAACGGAAGGGATATGTGGACGAGGTCATATACGACGGAACCGTCAGGATGAGGGAAGAAGCCCGGATAACCCTGGCGGCTATGAAAAAAGCCATGGGTTTGCAGAGTATCTGGAACAGGATAAGCCGCAAGGCGGAGCAGGTTCGGAAGAAGTCTGATACCTGAAGATCCCTTCGGTTATACCCGCCGGAGCCCCTTTGCGGGTTCCTTCAGGCAACTCAGGGGATTCGTGCTCAGAACCCTCGGGACCGAAGGCCCCCGGCGGGCGGAGGACATGCCCCGGCTGGTAGCGGGTTATCGAAAAACCGCCCGAAGGCCCCCGGCGGGCGGAGGACATGCCCCGGCCCGGGGGGTTTTCCGGTGAAAAACTCAAGGTCTGCCCGGCCGTCCTGGAGAGGGAAGGCTTCCTGCTCTGTAAAAAGGACAGGACCTAGCGGGTTTTCTTATATTACCCCATTACCCGGCTATCGGCCCGTAAAACCATATCCCGATGCCAGTTGAGGAGCTCGTCATGGAGTTCCCGATTATCCCCCTCTACATCCACCAGCACCCTGAAAACAGGTTCCGTGCCCGATCCCCGCATCCAGAGAAATGCCCTGGTTTCGCCGGCGGAGTCCTTCAGGAGCATGGAAAGGCCGCCTTTCTCCTCGCCGGATCTGAATCCGGGACCGAACCCGCGGCGTGATTGTGTTCCTTCGTAATTCACCTCTTCCCAGGAGGCGATATTCCAGTGTGAAGCGAATCGCTCTTTTTTCCTGTCCCAGTCCCGGATAAAGCTATTCTCCCATGCGCGTTTCAAGGCTGCATGGTCTGTGGTCTTTATATGGATTTTTGCTTCGTCCTCGTAGGCGCTGGTGGTGGTGAAGGGAGGAAGGGAAGAAAGAATTTCCCGGACGCCGAAACCGTCACGGTAGCCGTCGATCTGTCCGCTGATACGGCACCATTCCCGGAAGAGCGGAGGATCGTCCTTCAATAAAAGGAGTTTAAGCAGCGAAAAGACGGTATCCAGGGGGTCCCGAACTGATGACGGGTGGGTAATGTTGCCACCGTTGGAGCCTTCGCCGAGGATACGTACTAGAAAGCCTTCCTGCCGTTTTTGCCGGGCCAGTTCCACCACGTTGGCTTCTCCCACTTCGCAGCGGAATACCGACGCACCCAGGCAGGCGGCTATACGTTCTATCCTTCCGGAGGTGGGTCCGTTTACCACTACCGCGGCGGGAGCGCTTGCATCGCACTTGTCTTGCATGTATCGCAGGCTGGTGAGTTCCGCCAGGACCGACAGGGCAAAGACCTCCTGGGCTTCCAGGGACAAGGCCTTGCCGGTAAGTGTATCGATGTATACCAGGTTGCCCCTGTCGCCGTCGTTGTCCGGCATGTAGCCGAAGATATACCGGCGGTCCCTTTCATAGAGGCGTTCCAGCTGCTCCCTGCAGGGTATCAGCGATACCCCTTCGGGGACGATCCGGTGGGCTATCCGGCCGGGAACGTCGTTTATGGAGTAGAGATTCACACCGATCTCCGAGAGGATGGCCCGGTCAATTGAGAGGGCCCGGGCGCTGCCGTTGAAATCGGCGACGCCTGCTACCGTGCCGCCTTGCTTCTTAAGGGATGAAAAGAGACGGTCCTGTAATGCCGGATCCGCGCTGCCGGAAACGATGTGCCGGGTAAGGCTGTGGTAGGCCTTTTCCGCCTCAGCTTTTCGGCGGGGAATGGCGGCATTCAGTCCCCCCAGGATTTCTTTCCCGCCCGGACTGCCGGGCAGCACGGCTTCCGCCAGTTTCTTCCGGTTGGAACAGAGCTCTCTGAAAGAGGTTATGAGCCGGGCGGACCGGGTCCCTGCCAGGAGGCCGCCGTCGGAAAGACCGAACTTGAAACCGTTATGGCCTAGGGGGTTATGGCTTGCGGTAATGTAGATAAAGGAAGAAACGGCATTGTCTCCCCGGGCGTATGCCATGATTTCCGGGGCGCTCAGCATGCCCGGATAGTATACTTCCACCCCCCTGGCCGACAGGATACCGGCCAGGATTGAGGCTATGGCCGGGCCGGTCGGCCGGGTATCCATTCCGAGGGCACAGACAGGAGACCCTGTTTCAGCCATGAGAAAGTCGGAAAATACAGCCCCGGCCGCGGCCACGAGAACCCTGTCGACCGGTTTCAGGTCCCGGGAACCGTCTTCTTCTCCTCCTGAAGGAGCGAAGACCTTTCTCCAACCGGACGCCGAGAGGATAAAGCCGGCCAGGGCTTCGTCGATATCCTTCTGCGGTGGGAGTTCGGGCGGCATTTTGTGCATATCTATCTCATCGAGCAGACCAGGTTCTTTCATTCTTTCCGGTCGGAGTAGGTGGAATTCACGGCTGCAGGGCCATACAATGCGCTCATACCCGGTCAGGCCAGGACGTTTCGGATCCGTTCCATGGCGGTTTTCACCTTTTCCCTGTCGTTGAAGGCGCTGAGCCGGATATACCCCTCCCCGCAGGACCCGAAACCGCTGCCGGGCGTGCAGACGACCCGGGCCTTTTCCAGGAGCATGTCGAAGAAATCCCAGGAATCAGAGGACGTCTTGATCCAGAGATAGGGAGAATTCTTTCCTCCCGTGCAAGAGAAGCCCAGGTCGATCATGCTCTTCCTGATGAGCTCCGCGTTACCCATGTAATAGTCTATCAGCTCTCCGGTCTGTTGTTGCCCGGCGGTGGTGTAGACCGCTTCCGCGGCCCGCTGCACGGGGTAGGATACACCGTTGAATTTCGTGGTATGCCTTCTCAGCCAGAGGTCTTTTACTGGAACAGTTCCGCCGTCCGCTGTTGCCGCGCGGCATTCGGAAGGTATAACCGTATATGCGCAGCGGGTTCCGGTGAATCCCGCGCTCTTGGAGAAGCTCCTGAATTCCACCGCGTGTTTCCTGGCCCCTTCTATTTCGAAGATGGAATGGGGAATCTCCGGGTCCCGTATAAAGGCCTCGTAGGCCGCATCGAAGATTATGAGGGCTCCGCAGCGGTGGGCATAGTCGACCCACCTGCCCAGCTGCTCGGCGGAAGCCGCGGCACCGGTGGGATTATTGGGAAAACACAGATACACCAGGTCCAGTTCTTCCTTCGGTGGTTCCGGGACGAAACCGTTACCTGTGTTTCCCTCGAAGTAGTAGAGCCCGGAGTAACGCCCCCCCTGCCAGGGACCTGTTCTGCCGGCCATGACATGGGTGTCCACATAGACGGGATATACCGGGTCGGGCACACCGACCCGGGTTTCCAGGGAAAAAATTTCCTGAAAATTTCCGGTGTCGCATTTACTCCCGTCGCTTATAATAATCTCGTCCGGGTCAAGGGTGACGCCCCTGGCGGAGTATTCGTGTTCGGCAATTGCCTCCCGTAGAAAGGCATATCCCTGTTCGGGGCCGTATCCGTGGAAGGTCTCGTCAGACGCGAGCTCGTCTACCGCTCTGTGAAAAGCATCTACGCAGGCCGCGGGAAGTGCCCGGGTCACATCCCCGATCCCCAGTTTGATTAGATCGGCTCCCGGATGTTGGTCCTGGAATCGGGTTATACGTTTCGAAATTTCTGAAAAGAGGTAGGATGCCTTCAATTTTGTGTAGTGTTCATTGGCCCTTATCATGCAATGCTCCGTTCTTTATGTATTCAGGAGAAGAGTATACGGCAAGATACCGTTAATGTCTACGAAGAGCCTGCTTCTACCCTGTATGCTTTTCTAACTGTTATTATGTCCGGCGGGTTTAATACCCCGCGGCTTGCGGCGGGGTTGTTGATTCTTACCGCTTTGCAGTTGCTATGCCGCGGGGAAAGGATTACACTGAAAGTGGAGTTGCACCATGAACGTTTTTCTGGATACTATGTGGATAAATCATGTATGATAGAGACCGGGGGGAGGTATTATGAGCAAGGAACGTTTGAAGAGAGTCGAGGAAATACGAGAGCAGATAGGAAGGAATACCTCAGAGCGAAATGAAAAAACTGTCTCTCTCGGGTATACGGCCTGGGAACGAAGGAAGCAGGCGGATAACACCGATCCTTACGAATCCGTTTTCCGGGACATAGAACGCGTCGAAAAGGAAAAGGCGGGCTATGCGGATACAATCCGCCGGATACAGGATACCATCCATAAGAAAAAAGAAATAGAAACCACGCGCTCCGCCCTCAAGAAAGAAATGAAATCCCTGGAACGTGAGTTCCGCGGTACCTATGAAGGACTGGGTCGCGCCATATACGGGGCACACCGGGACGGGCTTCTGGATGATGATGAACTGGTTTCATTTTTTGAGGAGATCGACAGGGCGGAACAGGGCCTGCAGGCCGCTCAGGACGAGCTGGATAAATCCACGGGTATTAACTCCGGTGACACGGTGCTGAAAAAAATAGCCGACCGGGGGAAAACGGCCCTGATTAAAACAAGAATACGCGCCGCCGAGGCGAAACTGGCACGGATCTACGAAAAAACCGGGCGGGCATTCTGTACGTCCGACATTCTAAAGCGCCTGGAAGATGCTTCGCTCCGGGGGATGTTAGAGCCCTTTCGCCCGGGGATAGAGGGTATTTCTAAACTCAAGGACAAGGAAAAGGACCTGGTTTCGGAAGAGGAGCAGGTGGATAAGGATCTCGCATACCTGGGTGTATCCGGCGGGGGAAAGAAAAGACTGGGAGAATTGGACCAGGGTATTGAGAACTGCAGGAATTCACTGTATAAGCTCCACCAGGACGCCGGGAGGCTTCTCATTGAACAAGAAGGAAAGGGGTTTGAGAATGTAAAGGGGGTGAAGGACCTTTGCCGTGAAATCGTGGAACTGGAAACAGCCAACGATGAACTGGAGGAGAAGATTACCGTTCTGGAAACAAGCATGCAGATCGACGACCTCAAAGCCAGGGTGGAAGAGAAGGATGAAATTATTCGCCGGACAAAGGAGAAAATCGATTCTTTGAACGGAGAGATAAAAGAACAGCAGAAAATGAAGAAACAACTGCAGTCCGAGATTCTTCGGCTGGAGAAAACTATCGAACCGGGAGAGGAGACATGAGTGTACGAGTAGGTATTATCGGCGGCAGCGGATTGGATGATCCGGATATTCTCAAGGACGGACAAGATGAGAGGGTTGCCACCCCCTATGGAGACCCTTCCAGTCCCCTGAAATGCGGGACCATAGCCGGAACGGAGGTCCTGCTGCTGGCCCGACACGGACGGCAACATACACTTACTCCTACAGGAGTTAATTACCGGGCGAACATCCATGCCCTGAAAGAGGCCGGGTGCACCCATATTATCGCGACAACCGCGGTAGGCTCGCTCCGGGAAGATATAGGTAGAGGCGATCTTGTCATCCTCGACCAGTTCATCGATTTTACAAGGCACCGGAATATCACCTTTCATGACACCTTCGAACCGGGTAAGCCGATACACACCGCCATGGCCGATCCCTATGACGAAGATCTGCGGCGTTGTATTATCGAAACGGCGGAAGAACTCGGGCTTCCCTATCACAGGCGTGGATGTGTGGTTACCATAGAAGGACCGAGATTCTCGACCCGGGCCGAATCGTTCATGTTCAGGGCCTGGGGGGCGGATGTGGTGAATATGTCCATTGCACCGGAAACCGTCCTGGCGAACGAAGCGGGCATTCCCTATGCGGGAATAGCCATGAGTACCGATTATGACTGCTGGAAAGAGGATGAGGAGCCGGTGAGCTGGGAAGCCGTGCTGGAAGTCTTCAGCCAAAACGTCGAGAAAGTTACGAGGCTCATTACTTCCGTTCTTCCGAAAATATCCGGCATGCAGGAATGATCTGCCTGCTTTCCGCCCTGGCGGCGGAAACAAAGGTATTCCTGCCCCATATGGATATACGGTCGGAAGAAACCTGGGGACCATTTACCTGGTACAGGGGAATACTGTGGGGACACGAAGCGCTTGTAGCCGTTACGGGCGTCGGTAAGATCATGGCCGCGGCGGGATGCCAGGCCGTGGTGGATCGGTTTAAACCGGAGATGATTCTTTATACCGGGGCTGCCGGAGGTATCGGGGATGAAATTTCCCCGGGAGACCTGGTAGTGGCAAAGGACTGCTGTCAGTACGACTTCGACCTGCGCCCTTTCGGACAAAAGCTGGGTAAAATTCCCCGGATAGGTGTGCGTTTTTTCCCATCTCATGAACGACTCATTTCTTCGGCCATGGATTTCAAACCCGAGGGTTACAGGATATTTTTCGGCAGGATCCTTACCGGTGATGTATTCCTTTCCCCGGAGCGGCTTGCTATCCATGGCGAGGCCGTTAAAAACCTGCAAGGGGGCGCAGTGGATATGGAAGGAGCCGCCGCCGCCTGTGTAGCCTTTATCAACCATATCCCCTTTTTACTGGTCAGGTACATTACCGACCGGGTACATGACGGCCTGCTGGGCGGGTTTCCGCGAAAGCTCAGGCTGGGTTCAAAGCGGTGTCTCGAGCTTATTACATGGATAGCCGGCTCCGCCGCCTTGACACGATAAGGCCGGGACTACTATATTCAAGGCACCCGTCAAGTAAGGAAGAGAGGAGTACACATGGGTAAAACACATAGAGGTTTCGGTGTGAGAGAAATGCAGAACCGAGGAAGAGGCACATGCCCGGTTTGTAAGCGCACCGGCGTCAAGGTTGTATACGAGCACGAGATTGATGGAAAAAAAGTGATGATATGCAAACAGTGCAGGGCTGCACTGACGCATAAGGCAAAG
>CAYPIQ010000040.1:0-24816 GCA_964410865.1 uncultured Spirochaetales bacterium
AGGTGCTTTTTTGCCGTTGCCGGCATCTTGTCCACCGCTGTAAACATTCTCTGCTACTTATACCCTTCGTTCTTTCGAAACATCCTCTCCACCCAAGCGAAATTTTAGCATATCAACAAATTTTTGGGAATTCCCTGCCTTTTTTCAGGGGAGTTGCTCATGCCGCCGCGCGGCAACCGAAAGGATGAAAACAGCCCGGTGCGGCTATTTTCGTAATAGTTGCTCATGCCGCTGCGCGGCAACCGAAACGATGAAAATAGGCGTTCAGAGAGTGTATAATAGGAATGACGAAAGGCCCTGCGAACAAGTGGTCGGATTTCTATGGTGCAATTAAGCCCGAGGGTTAGTTTGACCCGGACAACCGCCTGGAAACCAAGACTGTTGCCTGTCGCACTGACAGAACACGCGTAATAGACTCATTGCGCTGCGGTGTCCATCGCAGACCCTTTCGTACTACCACAACAGGGAGGAGGGACACGATGGACGTTATGTATCGAGGCTGCGCCGGGATTGACGTGCACAAGAAGAGTATTGCGGTGAATCTTCTGAGACGAGGCCTACCGGGAAAGAAAGACCTTGACGAAGTTCGAACGTTCGGCACCATGACGCGGGACCTGCTGGATTTATGCGAATGGCTTGAAGAAACAGGGTGCACCCATGTAGCGATGGAAAGCACCGGAGTGTACTGGAAGCCAATCTACAATATCCTTGCAGCCGACGGATTCGAGGTACTATTGGTCAACGCGAAACACATCAAGAACGAGCCGGGCAGGAAAACGGATGTGAAAGACTGTCAGTGGATCGGGCAATTGCTGCAACATGGACTGCTGCAGGGCAGTTTCATCCCATCGGAATTGATTCGCGAACTTCGGGATCTGACCCGACAGCGGAAACAACTGGTGCGCGGGCGGGCCAGTAGTATCCAGCGTATACAGAAGGTCCTGGAAGATGCAAATATCAAGCTTTCTTCGGTTGCCACAGATGTGGTGGGCAAGTCCGGTTGGGACATGCTGAAGCGGATCGTTGCCGGTGAACAGGACGCCGAAAAGATGGCCCATCTTGCCAGAGGTCGCTTGAAGAGCAAACGGGATGAGCTGGTGTTAGCCCTTGAAGGGCGGGTAACCGAACATCATCGGTTTATGCTTCGCCGGCATATGAAGCAAATCGAATTCCTCGATGCCGCTATTGCCGAGTATGACCAGAGGATAGAGGAGCAGATGCGCCCTTTTTATGAGTACGTCCCGTTGTTGGACACGATACCGGGAATAAACCACACCGCAGCATTCGCACTTATTGCGGAACTTGGTACTAACATGGACCAGTTTCCCAATGAACATCACTTGAGTTCATGGGCCGGAATGTGTCCGGGAAACAACGAGAGTGCCGGAAAACACCGAAGCGGGAAGACCCGACATGGAAGTAAATGGCTGAGATCGATATTGGTGGAAATCGCCTGGGCCGCCTCCCGTACCAAGGGGACGTACTTTTCATCACAATATAAACGTCTTGCCTCCAGGCGGGGGAAAAAACGTGCATTGGTGGCTGTTGCCCATTCGATTCTGGTCGTCATTTATCACGTTATGAAGGAAAAGGCTCCTTACCAGGAACTCGGGGAAGACTTCTTCGAGAAACTTAACAGTACTCGATTGACGCATTACTATCAACGGAAGCTTGAAAAGCTAGGGTATGAAGTTACGGTTACTCCCAAGAAGGTCGCATAGAGAGGATTTTCGTAATAGTCATTAAAACAGCCGCAAGGCCTTACCTGCAAGGGGCCAAAGAAAGGCAACCCAGCAACCGACGATACTGTACCGCAGGTAATCAAAGAGAAGGTGCTCTGGAAAGACGGCCTTAAGCCCCAGCATAATACCCACGGTGAAACCCAGGCCCAGGACATATCTCAGCCCTTTCAGAATAATCGAACCCCGCCCTGGATCGAAACCAACACATCGTTCCTCCAGGAAATACCCGGCCACCAATCCCAGTGATATCCCCGATATTTTGAAGAAGTCCTCGATCTTCCATGTGCCGTGTAGGGTTTTTACATCCAGAATGAACAGAGCCACGGTCAGCAGGATAACGACCGCTTCGAGAACAACAAAGAAGGTAAACAGTCTTTCAGGGAATTCGGCATATCTGTCGATGAGCAGATTGAGAACAACGGCCGTGACGATGCCGAAAAAAAGTCCCCCCATGACATCCACCGGCCAATGAACCCCGAGATATACCCGGGTAACTGCTACCGCCGTCATGATGACGGCGGCAATAATGGTCACCCACCATCTTTTCAGGATCAAGGCGGCAGCCGTAAAAAACGAAGCGGTCCCTTGAGTATGGCCGCTGGGGAAGGAATACCCGGTGGCGGTTTCCACTCTCTTGCCGGTAATGGAGGCCATTTTTTCAAACGGCCTCGGCGCGCGGAAGGCAATCTTAAGGGCACTGTTCAATACTGAAGAAAAAACGAATATCGCCGCCAGCTTGAAGCCCTCTCTTCGGGATATTATCCAGTAGACAAAGGATATAACGGCTATAAAGAAATACTGTTCCCCCAGCATGGTTACAGCCTCGGCCGCCGAGTCCCACCACGGGGTAGCCTGCTCCTGGAAAAAAATGAGGATACGTTCCTGTATGAGCGACCCCGTGTTTACCTAGACAAAACGTAGAGCCGCCAGGGGTTCGGCCACGGTAAAGGTAAATGATTCGGCAATAAAAAGGGTTACCGTTCCGGTTGTATGCGCCGAATAACCTATGGAAAAATCTTCACCAAGCCGGATCGTCATATCCCCGCCCCGAAGGGAAACAAGATAGGATTCTGGAACACTGGGGTTGTAGACAATCTTTCCGCCTATCAATTTTACGATCCTGTCGCGCAAAGGATAACCGGTAGATTTGGCATCAAGGGACGCCCACAATTCCGTACTCGCAACCAGGGCATAGGGACCTTCAATCGAGTTGGCAAGCATTTTTGCCCGGGCCAGGGAAACGGCTTCCAGTATATCTTCTCCGCCCTTCCCCCCGAGGTTTACGGTATTCGATTCTGTCAGGGCTTTTAATCCTTGAATACTCCCCTTTTCGAATCCATTATAAACGGCAACCTCTTCAAACAGGGCAATTTCCTCCGCTGCCTTTGTAAGGGGATCCAGATCGATATCAGCTGCCCCACGGACGGCATTGTCCAGTTCCCGGATATTCAGGTCAAAATGGATGCGGGTCTCGGTAACCGGCTGCACTTTATGAACTCCATAGCACACTGCATACTTGTCCTGTTCGAGAGGTACTTCCAGTCTGCCGGTCTCATGTGCCGCGTACCCCCAGCCTTTCGGACCCTCCACATCCAGAAATCTGCGGCAGGAAAGATGCGTCAACAGGGTACTCCGCGCCTGTTCCTCAATAAGCTTCCACGCTTCATCCGTTATCGGTGCCAATTCCCTTTTCAGTATATTCATTGTGTCCTCGCTTTATTCGGGCTTGCCGATGGATAGGCTTCCTGGCGACTTTGAACCGCCTTCCGCGTCGCCGGAGTCCACCGCCGCTTCTTCGATCTCATCAATAGGGCCTTCGGTAAAAAGATATGTTTTGAGCTCTTCGTCCCATTCGTCCATGTTTCGTCTGAGCCATTCGAGATTCATGCAGGCGTGCTCAATTTCTTCATTGCGGTTATGAATAAGAACCACTCGTAATGAATCATCCTTCGTAGCGGCCGCCCGCTGATTATACCAGTCTATGGCTTCTATCTCTTCTTTTAAACTCATTAACGCCCGGGTACAGTCGCGTACTTCTTCATTTAGATCTTCTAAAGGTTCATGATACATCTGTGCCATTGATCAAACTCCTTTTGTTACAAACTTATTTCGTATATATAATATACGCGATAAAAAACGAAAGGTAAAATTTCGAGACCCCCCGTGGAGTGGCTCCTTCGACTGTTCCTTCATTTTGTACTATAATCGACTTGACCACCGGGTCATTTCATATGTATGGGGGACAGATGACATGGCTGATACAGGGTTTGCACGACTGGATGAAGACAAGCGCCGGAGGATCATCAAAGGCGCCATAAGGGAATCCGCCGAGTACGGTTTTGACGGGACCTCTACCAACCGTATCGTGAAACGGGTCGGCATTGCCAAGGGTAGTCTCTTTAACTACTTCATCTCTACACCGCGGAATATGTCCTTAACCTGGTTATCCCCCCGATACAACAAAAAATGGAAGGTATGCCGGCAGATATCCTTACACGACTTCGAAGGATGACCGAAGCGGTCATAGGTATCACGCGGAGAATCCCCTCTATTACCGATTCTTCATGGGCGTCCTGGACCCTGGAGCAGGATACCTGCAACAGGAACTGCTCCGGAAAAACGCGGAAATTTTCGGCTTTCTCGATCTCTTTTAGGCGGATCTATTTCAAACAGGCTTCTCCTTCCGCTGAGTATATCTTCGATCCGCCGCGCGGGGGCTTTGTACTGTGATTGATCAATCGGCAGGTCCCCGAGGTTAAGCACCAGCCGTTGGCGAGGGCCGCCTTCCGTACGCACACTTTCTACAAGGTTGAGATAGGAGTAGTTCTTGCTGGTTTTTCCGTTTCGCACGGTGACCCGACGAATGAACATGCATAGATGATACCACCGAAACGGGTGGCTGTCAACTAAAAAAGTTCACCGTTAGTCACTACAATAAAAGGCCAAAAAACTATATTACTGTATTGCAATAAATTATATTTTTAGAAGAGCCGAATTTGGTCTGTTCTATCCCATATTTTTAGAATTTTGGCAAAGTTGGGCTAGCACGCAATATGGGCCGAGGCTGAAGGCGATCAACCTGTATCTGAAAAACTACGCATTGCTGCCCTATGAGAGAGCGACCGAGCTGTTTCACGACCTCTTCGGTACACCTATAAGCGAAGGCACCCTCACCTCGATCAATCGAAAGGGATGAGATAGGGCTGAAGTGGCTGGAGAGAAGATCAAAGAGGCCCTTCAAGGAGAGCCGGTGGCGCACTTCGACGAGACCGGTATGAGAGTCTGCGGAAAACTGACGTGGTTACACGTAGCATCGAGTGAAAGCCTTACCAGCTATTATTCTCACCCCAAGAGAGGTGGAGCTGCAATGAAGGCTATGGGTATCCTTCCCAATTTTGGTGGAACGGCAGTTCATGACGGATGGCCGAGTTATTTTGCCTATGAGTGTGCCCTCAGCCTTTGTAACGCCCACCACCCGCGTGAACTTACGCTCTCATGCGGGAAGAATATCAGCAGCAGTGGGCAGGGCAAACCAGGCGGCACCGAAAACCGCCATATTCCCGATATTCACCAGCACCCACCGGTAGGACACTCTCAGGGTAAAACAGAAGAGAAGGGCATACAAGAGGTTACCGTCTAAGACTACATACAAGGATAGCCCGGCCGGTGCAGCCACCGATAGAACCACCGGTAGCACCAGGGCTAAGGGCAGTCGCCGGATAAGCACGAAGCCCATAAAGCCGAAGAGCCGGCGGACCTCGACGTAAGCCGGGGTATTGGGTACGTCGATATTAAGGTTTGCGACAGCCGCTCCGAAGGCGGCGGAAACAACAAGAATAACCAGGTCCCGGCGCAGGAACCAGGTGAAGTGTTCATCTTTGATGGTGGGATTTATATTATCACTGCCATCCATAATAGAAGTATGGAAGCAGCGGGTAAAATGAAAAAAGGAAAGACCCTAGGAAAAAGTTATTAGTGCATCCAGGGCTTCACCCCCCCGGGGGCCCAGGAGAAATGGATTAATATCAAGTTCCATGACATCTGATCGCTCCGCCATAAAAACTGAAACCGCCGCAAGGGTTTGGTACAGTACATCCCCCGCCAGGGGAGGCGCGCCCCGGTATCCGTCGATAAGGACGGCAGCCCTTGTCCGGCGGACCATTTTTTCTGCTTCCTGACAGTCAAAGGGTGCCAGCCTAAAGGATGTTTCCCTGAAAAGCTCGGTATATATTCCCCCCAGACCGAACATAACCACGGGGCCAAATACGGAATCCCTCTTTCCACCGATGATAAATTCAATACCACCGGTAGACATTCTTTGTATAAGAATGCCACGCAGGCCACGGGATAAGGATAATCCGGCCTTCTCGGCACCGGATAGAAGGTCCTTCCAGGCTACCCGGCAAGCCGAAGCATCCCGAATATCAACTATAACGCCGCCATAATCGGTCTTGTGGGTCAGTTCCGGGGAAGATAGTTTCATAACCACTGGATATCCGATCCTGCCGGAAGTCCTGACGGCTTCATCCTCAGTAGTAACCAGCTCCATGTCCACGAAGGGGATCCCTGCTGATGCAAGCAGCTTCGACGCGGGATATTCGTCGAGAATTTTCATTGTCGTTCCCTCCCGGCTATCTGGGTGTATTCGACCATGTGTGCCAGGGCGCGCACCGCCCGTTCAGGGCTGTCATAGGTAGGAATCCCACCTTCCTCGAGGATCCTGCGGGAAGGGAGGACATAGTTTCCGGAAATGAGAACGGGCATAATCGGTTTACGGATTCCCTCTGCTTTCAGGCGATCCTTCACGGAAACTATACCCCGGGCCATACTCTCCAGATCCAGGAAAAGGGTGGCGGTGGTAATGAAAAGTACCGAATCCACATCCCTGTCCCGGAGGACTGTCTCCAGGGCTTCGACATGCTGCTCCGCCGTAGCTGCCGCGGTAATGTCGGAATGACCTTCGGGCCTGCACACGGAAGCGAAGGGCGGCAGGAGGGATTTCAAGGATTTCTTGGTGGTTTCCGACACCATGGCTGCCCGAAAAACCCCGGCCGAAGCCATTTCGTCCACGCAGATAATCCCCGGTCCCCCGGCCTGGGTTAACACGAAAACACTGTTCCCCCGGGGCACCTCAAAGGCATCAAAAGCCCGCAGGGAATCGGACAATTCTTCTACTGTCTTTGTACGGATAATCCCGTACTGCTCGAAGGCTGCATCGTACAGGGCGTCCGTTCCGGCCAGGGAACCGGTATGGGACGATGCGGCCTGGGCTCCTTCATCCGTTCTACCCACCTTGCAGATAAGAACCGGTTTGCTCTCCGCAACGGCTCCGGCTGTTTCTACCAGAAGACGAGCATCCGGAGAGCCCTCGATGTAGAGGCCTAAAACCCCGGTTTCTTTTTCCTTTCCGCAAAACTCCATGGCTTCGATGATATCCACGTCTGCCATGTTGCCAACGGTCATAAACTGATGAAAACCCACCCCGGCTCCAGGCGTTGCCGTCCAGGACATGAGAAGCCACGCACCCACGGCGCCACTCTGGGAGACGAAGGAAATACCACCGGGTATGTGGGAAATATCGGCAATAAAGGTTGTATCGATCTTTGCATGATTATCGATAAGACCTACACAGTTGGGGCCGAGCATCCGGATACCGAATTCTCCGCAGAAATCGGTCAGTCTCTTCTCATATTCCAGGCCCTCCGGGGTGTGGGCATCGGAATAGCCGGCGGCGGTACAGGCAATGGCTTTTATGTCTCCCGGCCCATCCATCCGGGCTCTAAGGTCGGCAAGAACCGCCTCCGTCGCCTGGGCCGGCGTTGAAAGAATAACCAGTTCTACCGGACCCGGGACCTCCGAAAGAAGGGGATACACAGCCTTCCCCAGGATTTCTCCGCCGGAGGGGTTCACCCCGGCGAGATACCCCGGGTAGCCGGAAGCAATCATGTTGCTCATGATCTGGAAGCCTGCTTTCTTCGGATTAGCAGAAGCGCCGATGACGGCGCACCCCTTTGTCCCGATAAAACACGATATATCCCGTTTCATATCCCTCATTAGGCCCCTTTAAAAACCGACGGATCGGAAACGCTTTCCATCCCCTCGAGGAACCGGTAACGCTGATCCACAAGGTCCTGCAGTTCTTGAATCTCGGCAGTTCCGAGATGTTTGAATTTACCGATTTTCCCGGTAAACTCACCTAAGGGTTTGGGGTTCTTCTGCTTCCTGTTGATCCGGATATTCCTGTACCGTGACTCGAAGAGGGGAAAATAGTTTGTGGTAACCGAAAGGCGTGACACTTCTATCGATTCTTCAGCCTTGATATGCCAGCCGGTCAGACAGGGGTTGTATATATGGATATAGGCGAGCCCTTCTTTAATCGTCATTGCCTGTTCAACCTTTCGAACAAGATCGGGAATAAAGGCAGGAGACGCGGTAGCCATATAGGGAATATCGTGCATGGTCATAATCATCGGAAAATCTTTTTTGTGCTGCCGTTTGCCGCCCATACCGTCTTTGCTCACAGGGGTTGTACTTGTCCAGGATCCCTTGGCGGTGGATGAACTCCGCTGATACCCGGTGTTCATGTAGCCTTCATTGTCGTAACAGATGTAAAGAATTCGGTCGCCCCGTTCGGCGGCTCCTGAAAGGGCCTGGAACCCGGCATCCACCGTAGCGCCGTCGCCGGCGAAGGCCACCACGTTTACGTCTCTTCTGCCCCGGGCATCCAGCCCCAGCCGGATTCCCGCGAGCATACTGGCGGTATTGTCGAGAAGGGGAAAGAAAACCGGACACCTGGCGCCGGACTTTTTATCCCAGCCGACCACGCCCACGCCTCCCATGCACCCCGGGGGAATGGCGAAAATAGTATTCGGCCCGAGAATCTTGAAAACCGTTCGCAGGGTAAGCTCTACGTTGCATCCAACACAGGCGGACACACCGGGAGAAATCATATCATCAGCTAAAGCCAGCTTGTCGACTACATTCATTTCTTCACTCCTTTCCGGGGGCTCCAGAGCCATTCGGAATCATGAACCTTTACACCCTTTCCGGTGTTTTCAATTATACCGTCCAGGGCGCGGTCCACCAGGTCCAGGGTAAAATCTTCTCCCCCCAGGCCTCCAATATAGGAAATGCACGGGAGATCTATTCCCGCCGCGTACAGGGCGGACTTCACTTCCTGAAAGAGGATCCCCGTGTTCCATCCAAAGGAAACATTCCTGTCGATGACACCGAATCCCTTTACCTTCTTCATGGCTGCCGTCAGTCTCTCGAAGGGAAAGGGCCGCAGGGACCGTACCTTTATCAGGCCGATTTTGATACCCGAATCCCGCTTGGCATCAACCATTGCTTTCACGGCACCGGTTACCGACCCCAGGGTAAGAACGACATATTCGGCATCCTCCATCCTGTATTCTTCTATCTGTCCGCCCCAGCTCCTTCCGGTAAAGGCGGCATACTCCTGGTCCACCGAATCCAGCACGTCCTTGAAGGCCTGCTGGGCGGCCATGTGCTTTTTCCGGTATTCCATCAGCAGGTATCCGTTGGTAAGAGGGTCTACCGCCATCGGCTCTTCCGGATCGAGGATGATATGGCGGGACTTGTAGGAAGGCAGGAAATTGTCGACGTCCTTCTGATCCGGGATTTCGACCCGTTCGGCCATGTGGGAAAGGTAAAAACCGTCGTAACACACATTGATTGGTAGCAGAACATCCGCATGTTCGGCACACTTGAAGGCCTGGATCGTCATATCGAGGATTTCCTGGTTGTCTTCCACGTAGACCTGCAGCCAGCCGGCGTCCCGGAGGGTCATCGAATCCTGCGGCCCCCCCCAGACGGTCTGGGGTGAAATCATCTCGCGGTTGACAATGTTCATGACAATGGGGAGCCGGAGGGTGGAAGCCCTGAAATAGGGTTCGTACATTAGGGAAAGTCCCTGGGAAGATGTGGCGGAATAACAGCGCACACCGGTAAGGGATGCCCCGGTAAGGACCGACATGGCCGTATGTTCCGATTCCACCTCAGACATCTGGCAGCACAGGTCGCCGTCCACCCAGAACTGGGTGAGGTATTCCACCACCGGTGTCTGGGGTGTAATCGGGTAAGCGGCTACGACTTCCGGCCTGGAGAGGAGGGCGCCGTAGGCGGCGGCCCTGTTACCGTTCATAACTTCGACTCTGCTCATTTTTTCTCCTCCCTGATCATGGTTATTGCATCCGCCGGACATTCGTGGGCACAGATTCCACAGCCCTTGCAGTAGGAAAGGTCGACAAAAAAGCGCTTGCCTTCTTTTCGGATGGAGTTTACGGGACAGTACATCAGGCAGATCCCGCAGGATGTACAGGTCCTTTCATCGATAACGGGATACTGGGTACGCCAGTCGCCGGTATTTATTTCGTAGATACCTTCACCAACCGGTGCGGCATAATCCTTTTCTTCATCTTTCATACAATCTATTCCCCTTGCTGGTTATCGTATAATATAGACGACAGTCTGTTCGTAGGCTTCACGGACTATATCGGCATTGACATCCCCCCAGAACTCCCGGACCTTTTCAACAACATCATCCAGCTCGACCCATCCTGTCCCCTTTACAAAGGCCCCGAGCATTGCGGTATTGGTTATCGGTTTGCCTATTCTCTTCAGGGCAAGGGACGTGGCGTCGATGACGGCAACCTTTGAAATGTTATCCGGGACATCCAGTTCATCCCGTGTCTCGGTAGAATTGAGGATCATTATAGAATCCTCTTTTACCCCCTCATACACGTCTACTGCCTTACGGATGGTCGGGTCCATGATGACGATACAATCCGGTTCGTACACCTGGGTTTTAGGCCGTATAGGTTTGGAATCGATTTTCACGAAGGCGGTAACCGGGGCACCCTGACGTTCGAAACCGAAAAAAGGGATTGAGTTTCCATATCCGCCTTTGGCTATGTTGGCGTATACGATGATTTCGGAAGCTTTGACGGTCCCCATACCGCCCCTTCCATGTAATCGAATTTCCTTCATCGTGTATCACTCCAATATCAAATGGTTAATAATAGGCAGTATACTATTAACATTATGATATGTAAAGATGAATTTACATTACCATTAAGAAAGTTTTTACAAATCTTTTCTTTACGATCAGACTTCTTTGGACAAGGGTAGCCGTATTTTTGTTGACAACGGGTACTTAAAACTCTATTATTGTTGTATCTTGGGAGTTGGTTTTTCTTACTGGAGGTGTATTCAACCGATGGATCAAAAGTTTATTTCAAGTCCCCACGACATATCTGTAGGAGCCGATTTTGTCATGCCGAAAATCGACAAGACAGATCAAAAAATAATCGAAATACTGATAAAGGACGCCCGAACTTCCTATTCGCAACTGGCCGAAGAGGTTGGTATCTCCCGAGTCCGCATAAAGGAAAGAATAGTAGAACTTCAAAAAAATGGTGTCATAGAGAAGTTCACCATTCAGATTCCCGCAAGATTTGTCGGCAAGCCGTTACCGGTTTTTTTCAACGTCGGTGTCCGGCCAAAATACCTTGAAGCGGCGGCCCAAATAATTGCAGAATATCCTGATATCGTCATCGTATATCAGATGTCCGGGCCGGATGCCCTCCATATTCACGGGTTTTTCAGGGATATTGAAGAAGTCTCAAGCTTTGTTAACGAATATCTCTCTGAAATTGACGGAATAACCACCGTATCCGCGGAATTCCTGCTCAAACGCTACAAGTCCGACAGAAGCCTTATGGTTTGATGATGGTAAGTACAAAATATAAAAAATGATCTTTCCAGGGGCACTCATCTTACATATAGTATGTGTTATACCGAGTTAATCAACTTAATGTATAGTTTTGATTTAAATATTGTTGCATTATTGTTGCATTATTTTTATAATATGTTATAATCAAGTACGGACGATAAAAATAAACTTGGAGACGTAATCATGAGAAATTTTATTACAGGTGCCGATATCGAATTCGCCAAATCCCAGGGTCATGATCGTCTCGTGGTTTCGAGAGAGACGGTTATTACAAACATAGCAAAAGAGACCGCGGAAAAACTCGGAATTGCGATAGTCGAAGAAGGCAACACCTCGGCAGTACCGCCGCCCGCCGGTATTTCCGCTTCCACCGGCAACAGCGTCACCACGGGTCAAAGCTTCATCCCCAAGGAATTCGCCGCCACCCCGGGACAACCCGCCGCGGCATCTCCCCAGGGCATACGAATGCAACCGTCAGGCTCTGCCGCTCAGGTTTCCACTCCCTACGACATGGAATGGTGGCGAAGCCAGTTTCCTATTTTAAAAAACTATATTCATACGGCAAATTGCAGCCAATCTCCCCAGAGCTCCTATACACTGAACGCCTGTAACGCCTACCTGGAAAGCTGGGGCAAAATGGGAATGGATTGGGACGCATGGATGGAAGAGGTGTATAACGCCAAAGCGGAGTTCGCGAAGATTATCAATGCGGACCCCTCGGAAATAGCCATCGGTACTTCGGTTTCCGAAATTACAAGTACCCTGGCCAGCGCGTTGAATTTCCAGAGTAGGCGGAACAAAATTGTCGTTACCGACGCGGAATTTCCCACGGTGGGTAATATCTGGATGGCCCATCAGAAGTTCGGGGCCAAAATCCAGTTCATTCCCACGAAAAACGGTATCATCGACGAAACGGATTACGACCGTTATGTGGATGAGACGACCCTGCTTACGTCTCTCTGCGACGTCTATTACTACAACGGTTTCAAGCAGAACCTGGCATCAATTATCCCCCGCATCCATGCCAGGGGGTCCCTGGCCTATGTGGATGCCTACCAGGGTATCGGAACACACCCCATCGATGTAAAAGCTTTAGATATCGACATGCTCGGTACGGGAAACCTGAAATACCTCTGCGGTATTCCCGGGGTTGCCTTCCTGTATGTGAAAAAGGAACTCGTTCCCTATCTCGAACCGGCATTTACCGGCTGGTTCGGACAGGAAAACCCCTTCGCCTTCGAAATTCACAAGCTTAATTATGCCTCCGACGCCCGCCGGTTCGACAACGGCACTCCGCCGGTCATGACGGCCTATATTGCCCGGGGCGGTATGAAAATAATAAATGAAGTCGGTGTTCCCAACATTCAGTACTGGACGGATATTTTGTCAAAACGCTGTATCGAAGGCGCCCAGGCCCGGGGTCTCGAACTGGCCAGCCCGACGGACATTCGGTACAAGGCGCCGACGACGGCCATACGGGTGCCGGGAGACTCCCACGATGTGGAGCACGCGTTAAAGCAACGCGGTATCATTGCATCCGCCCGGGCGGACGTCGTACGGATAGCACCCCATTTTTTCACCAGAATCGAAGATATCGATTATATACTCGACGCGTTCGTCGATATTTTGAGAAAATAATTCAAGGAGATCAGGATGAAAGCATTAGGCATGATTGAAACAAAAGGATTTGTTGGAGCCGTCGAAGCGGTGGACACCATGGTCAAATCGGCCAACGTTGAAATACTCGGTGTAAAGGAAATCGGCGGTGGCTATGTTTCCGTCTATGTCGAGGGTGATGTAGGCGCGGTCAAAGCAGCCATAGATGCCGGAGCGGCGTCGGTAAAGAAAATCGGCGAACTTCTTTCCGTCCACGTTATCGCGAAACCCGGCGAAGAAACAAAGAGGCTCATACCCTCTCTCCAGCCGGAAAAAACATCTTCCAAATAGGATTACGGCGGCGTTTTTGTTTATCGGGACGCCGCATGTTCCTAATCCCTGTATAGTATTCCCGTAATGTAAGGCACTCGAAGGAGATTCGTTCATGGATGATACAAAACCAAGATTCCTACCAGACTGGATCTCAATTAACAATTCGAAGACCTCCGGCGATTCCTCAGTTTTCGTTCCCGAATGGATCAGCGGCCTGTCCGCTGGACAAATTCCGGCCGCCGAATCGACAGCCCGGCCACTCATCATAAAGGGCGGCAACTGCGTCATCCCCGGCAAAGGAATTTACCCCACTGATGTCTATATCAACGAAGGCAAGATAGCCGCCATGGGAACTGGATTCGATGAAACCGGCTGCGAAATTATTGAGGTTACGGGAAAGTACATCCTCCCCGGGGCGATAGATCCCCACAACCATCTAGGAATATTTGCGCCCTTCGAAACGGAAGTCTTTTCCGAAACACGTTCGGCCGCCGTCAACGGGGTTACCACCCTGGGTGTATACCTGTCGGGGCAGAATTCCTACCTCCCGGCCCTGGACGGTCTGATAAAGACGGCAAAAGAGAAATCGGTGGCCGATATATTCCTGCATCTTCCGATTTTCTCCAAAGAGCAGCTGGAGGAAATTCCGGTCTATTACTCCAGGTACGGAATCAAGTCCTTCAAGGCCTATATGTGCGGTATTCCCGGCATGATCCCCAGCCTTGATGAAGGGTTTCTCCTGGACGTTATGTCGGCCGTAGCAGCCGCCGGCCCGGACACAATACTGAACGTACACGCGGAAAACTACCATATCGTCGACTGGGCCACCGGTAAAATGAAAACCGCTAATCCGGCATCGATAGATCTGACCCAATGGAAACAGACCCATCCCGGTTTTTCCGAAGCCGAGGCTATCCACCGCGCGGTATACCTGGCCGAACAGACCGGGGTTACCCTGTATTTCGTGCATGTGTCCTCGAAAGAATCCATCGATCTTATCCGTGAACTCAGGCAGAAGAACAAGAATTTCTATGTCGAAACCACCTCACCCTATCTCACCATGACGGACAAAACCGCTTCCGGACCTTTAGCAAAGATGACCCCGCCCATAGGCACCGAAGAAGACCGGGCCGCCTTGTGGCAGGGTATCCGTGAAGGTCTCATCGATTCGGTGGGAACGGACCACACGCCCCTTACCCGGGAACAGAAACTGGTAGACCGGCCCCTGTGGGACACCCTTCCAGGGTATCCGGCCGTCGGCACCCATGTGCCCTTCCTTCTCGACGGAGCCCGGCGCGAGGGGGTTACGCTGGAGGAAATAACAAAACTCATGTCCTTCAATCCGGCAAAAATTTTCGGGATATACCCGAGGAAGGGAACCATCATGCCGGGCTCCGACGCCGACCTTATCATAGCCAACCCCTACCAGGAAGGCCGGGTTTCTCCCGAGCAGGCGGCATCCCGGTCCGACTTTGCCCTTCGGCAGGGGGAAAACCTCATGGGATGGCCGGTCCTGGTTATCAAGGGAGGCCGGCCGATTACGATGGATAGAATCGAAAAAGGCCAATATGGCCCATCTAATTACCTAAAACGTTGAAAGCCTGCCCTATAAAAAAGGAGTAATTACACAAATGTCCGAACACAAAAAGATTTCTACCCATCTTTCCATGTCCGTGGCTACGCTGTTCTGGGGTTTATCATTTATCGCAATAAAAATCGCCCTTCGGTCTTACAGCCCCGTTACCTTAGTAACGGTACGCCTGTTTTTTGTAGCCGTGATTCTCGCTACAATTTTCCTCCTTAGTAGGGGTCTGGATAACTTGCCGGCACGGAAGGATATTCCACTGCTGCTATTTATAGGCTTCCTCAATCCTTTCCTTGCATTTCTTCTGGAAACCACCGGTATGCAGTACGTAACCGCTTCCCTGACATCGGTCATGATGTCCACGGTTCCCCTTTTTACTCCCCTGGCGGCTTTTATTATCCTGCAGGAACGGGTCGGGTTGTTCAATATTATCGGCCTGCTTCTGTCATTTGTGGGTATATGCTTCATTATCCTTTCCCGGGGAGCAGAGATAGATTACACCATCAAGGGCCTTATATTTCTTACCTGCGCGGTCTTCTCCGGCGTACTCTACACGGTGATTGCAAAAAAACTCCTGGACCATTATGCCACCCTTACCATTGTCACCTTTCAGCAGATCTTCGGGTTCCTCATGTATATTCCGGTCTTTCTTATCACGGGAACCGATGACCTTTTTTTAAAGGGATCCTTCGATGCCACCGGCTTTTTAAGTATCCTTTTTCTCGCCGTCTTTCCTTCGAGCATTTCCTATTATATCTTTAATGCCGGAATCAAAAAGATCGGACCTACCAGGGCCAACGCATACCTGAACCTCACCCCCGTCATTACCGCCATAGCTTCCTATTTTATCCTGCGGGAGGCTGTCAGCCCCTTAAAGGCGGCCGGTATTATCATAGTAATTACCGGATTGTTCCTTTCCCAGCGGAAAAAAACATAATATCTTTATAACGGAGGCTTCAATGAACCACCCCATGGATCCCTTTTCGTTTATCTACGGCATGGTAACGGCCTTTTCGGAATGTGTTTCCCGGGAAGCCCTTTCCCCGCTGAAGGTTGGGGGCTGCATGATTAAGCCAATTAGCAAACACAGTATAATCTGATGTCAATACAGGAAGAGTGATGGATACAAGAAAACAAATCACATATCTCGATACCGCATGCATGGGCCTGGTACCCTCACCGGTTCTACAGGCCGTCAGGGAAGCGGTGAACAGCCTGGAAAATATCGCTTCCCCGGCAACGGACATAACGATTGAAATGCATGACTGCTTGGAAAAGGCACGGGTCTCAGCGGCTGGAGTTTTTAACGCATCTCCAGGCGAATTCGCAATAATAGAGAGTACCACTCACGGTCTTGGGCTAATAGCCGAAAGTATTCCGCTGGAAAGAGGTGATAACATCCTTGCCTGTGATCTCGAGTTTTTCGCCACCACTCTCTGCTGGAGACAGCGGCAGCAAATGGACGGCCTGGAAATACGACAGGTTCGAAGCAACGGCGGAATGATACGGACAGAAGATTTCAAGGAGATGTTCGACTCCCATACCAGGGCTGTTGTTATAAGTTCGGTCCAGGAAATAAACGGTTTCAGGGCTGATATACGGGAGCTCCGGGAACTGACAAGACAGCACAACGCCCTGCTTATCGTGGATGGAATCCAGGAGGCCGGGGCTCTGTCTGTTGACCTGTCGGAGCTCGAGGTTGATGTATACTGCTGCGGAGGTCATAAATGACTCAGGACCCCCTTCGGGGCAGGCCTCTTGTATATCAATAGAAAGATCGTGGACATGATCCAACCTTCCTTTTATGGCTACTTTAACGCCCTCGAGCCGGAAGGTGGCTGGCAGAACTATCTTGAGTCACCCCTCCGCACACCTTTCGACGAAATATCATTGACAAAAGACGCACAAAAATACGAAACCGGTGGAACCGCCAATTTTCTAGGAGCCCTGGCCCTCAATAAGAACCTGAACATCCTGGCAGAACACACTATTACTTCCGTCGAAGACGCGGTATTGACCCTTCACATGTATGCCGCTGAAAAACTATCAGAACTCGGTCTGGTTGTCTTTCAACCGAAAAACAAGAAACACATTTCAGGTATTCTCTCTTTCAACCTGCCTGAAGGACTTCCACGGGAAAGACTGCTGGTTGCATTCTTGAGGGAACGAAACATCTTTGTCTCCCTCAGGTACACTTCAGGGATCGGAGGCATCCGGGTGTCTCCCCACTACTACAATACGCTGGAAGATATAGACCGGCTGACCGATGCGGTGAAAGATTTTCTGAAGAAAGTTAAAGGCTAATCTCTGGAGTAAAAGAAAGGCCGCATCCATTCAAGCTGGACACGGCCTACACAGTACGTAGCGATGCAGCGTCTAAAGCTGTTCTATACGCTCAAGCTCTTCAGCTTCTTTTTTCCATTCTTCGTCGGTCATCATATTTCTGCCCCAGCCGGTAAAAACCGCGATGAGCATGACAACCAGGAGCGTCCACCCGTGGAACATATAGGGTATGGTCGAAAGAACACTGAAGGTAATCTCGTAATCACTCCCGCCTGCAAACATATATGCCAAAAGCGGACCGAAGGCGAAGGGTACCAGACACATGACGGCTGCCGAAACAGCATCGAGCACGTTAGCGCGCCTGTCTGCCGCTATCTTCTGTTTATGAAGCATTTTCCTGGCTAAAGGTCCTAACATGACGATAACTATGGTACTGGCCACGGTCAGCACGTTGGTGATAATGGCAATCACCACCACCATTAATTCAGCGCTCCTCGGCGTACCGGTGAGCTTCTTCGTCTTTTCAATAATCATATCCAGAAATCCGCCCTTCTCCAGTAGGCTGACCAGGCCCATGAGCAGGAAAGCGAACACCGCTATATCGATTAGTCCGTTGATCCCGTCGACGATAAGGCCGCTGACGGAAAAGGAGTTCATATCGATAACGAGGATACTCGAAGCGGGCATGAGACCTGCAATGAGAGCAATGATGATTCCAAGGGTTCCGCTGGCCATGAGCGCAACGACCAGGTGCGCGCCCTTGAACATGAGAAAGATGAGGAGCGCCGGAACGATGAGCATGATGAGACCCTTGGGTGAAAGGTCTCCGAGAAAAGCCATGTTGTCGGCGGATACCGTTCCTCCGCCGCCGAAAATGACGAATAGGATAGCCGCGGCTCCGGCAGCGACAAATGCGTACTTCAACCGGCTGCGGACAACGTTTGCCACTTCCGTTCCCTGGGTATAGGCCGACGCGATGGTCGTATCCGATACCGGTGCGATGTTGTCACCGAAGTAGGCCCCGCACACAATAGCTCCTATCATGGCCTGGGGATTGGCTCCGAGGGCAACCCCTACCGGGAACAATACCGGCCCCAGGGCAATGATACTGCCGATGGCAGTACCCGTTGCCGTAGAAACAAGGCACCCCACGATAAAGGTAATGAGCGGGAAGAAAGCTCCCTTGACGCCGACCGCAATACCGGCCCAGACAAGGCCTTCGATCAGACCTGTAGTCGTGAGAAGCTGGGCTATGATACCCGCCAGAAACCAGGCCATTAGCATGATAGCTACCATCTCCGAAGCCATACCCTGCACAATAGCCTCGGCACATTTTCTGGTATTCTTCGCCATGATCAATGCCAGAAGAAGTGCCGCAAGGGTCGGAACCCAGAAAGCCATGGGCAGGGCTTTCCCCGAAAGGGCGAGCCACATTATTCCGACAAAGAGTAGCGCGAACGGCAGGAACAGTCCGAACAAGCCCAGTCGGAATTCAAGTCTTTTACCTTTTACTTCATCCATAATCTTGCCTCCTAATACAAAAATAGCCGCACCGGAATAGCCGCACCCGGCTGTTTTCATCGTTTCGGTTGCCGCGCAGCGGCATGAGCAACTAATTCAAATACCCCGGGCAGATACTGCCCGGGGTATCTCTTATTTTCATAGTTCTACATGAACCGTTTCTGAATACTCACCAGATAATCGATATCCTCTTCGGTGTTAAAGAAATGGGTACAGACTCGCAGATTACCGATACCGCCGAGGGCTCGCATGGATATCTTCACCGGTTTCTGGCACCGACCCGGGGCTGCACAGGCGGAGAAAAAGGCCTTGTCGGTTTCGTAACTGCCGCTGGTATAGGTGATAAGACCGTGCCGCTTAGCCGGGTCGGTGGGAGAGGTAACGGTACAGCCGATCTCCTTGAGCCTGTCGATGCAGTATCCGCCCAGCCTGCGGACCCGCTCCTCCACATTTTCGATACCGATTTTCTCGTAGAACTTGAGGGTGGCGTTCCAACCGAACAGGGCCGGCCCGATGGTGTTGTCGAGGGAGAACTTGTTAGCGTTCTGCACCGGGGGATCGCTCCAGTCACGGATATTGTCGTGGTCCCGGTTACCGAAGGGAATGGGTCCCTTGAAATCGGCCCACAGGTAGTTGCGGTAGCGGGGGTCGAATTTCTCGATCAATTCCTTCTTTATATAGAAGAGACCGGCCCCTTCCGGTCCGCACTGCCACTTGTATGACCCCGTCAGGAGCATATCGACATCGTCGTCCTTGACGTCTATCTTTATGGCCCCGAAGGCCTGGAAAGCGTCATCGAGAACGTACGCGCCATGTTTATGAGCGATCTTGCATACCCGCTTCATGTCGTAGGTAAAACCGCAGAAAGCTGTGGTCCTGTTGACGACGAACACCTTGGTGTTATCGTCTATCGCGGCCTCGAGGTCTTCCATGAGTATCTCGCCGTTTACATTTTTCACGACCCTGAGTTCCACGCCGTAGCGTTTCTTCAGGTCGAGGAGAATATAGGGAATCGATGGGTAGGAAAGGTCGGTGAACACGATATTATCCTTCTCCGACCATTCGAACATGTTGTAGAAAATTATGTTGGCAGTAATACTGGGCCTGTAACAGTTGGTTACTTCATCCACATCAGCATTTATATGCTTTGCACCCCGTTCGATACATTCGTTCCATGCTGTCGTGAGAAACGGATGGGTTGCAATATCCGCAACCGGTATGTCCTCCATTCTGCCGTACTCGACGAAGTTATAGAAATCCTTCACCGCCTTAAGCCAGTAATTGCCCGGGATCATCTGATCTCCGGCATTGAGGTACACCCAGTAATCGAGCAGTTTGAACTCGCTTCTTATTTCCTCAATGTTGTTGTCGATATAATTTTCTGTTTTCTCCATGAACAAACTCCTTATATTCCGGCCCCTCGGACCGGATAGTAATCATAGAAAACGGGATGAGAACTCGTGCAATCTCAAACCTGAAACCCAGAACTCAATGAGCGAGACGAGATCGAACACGGGAACACCGAGGATCTTCTGAAAATCCCGCCTGAACGAAATCAGGTTGGTACATTCGATTACAACCGCGCCGAGGTTCTCACCCTCAAGCCTTCCCGCCGCTTCGAGCGCACTGCGTCTCATTGCTTCGGTATCCAGCTCGATGTTTCGCTCCATGACGACGCGCCTGAACTCTTTAGAATCCTCCATTCCCGTGCGGACGACGTCGCCCGGGAAAATTCCGGAAGCCTCGAGATGCGCGTCTGTCAGTATCCGGGTATCGCCGGTAATAATACCGATTTCCCTGCCTCTTGGGAGAAACCTCAATAGAAGGGGAATTATGTCGAGGGAAGACCCTATAAAGGGAATCGACAGGGCCTTTCTCATGTCTTCCTGAAAATAGGCGAAGAGGCCGCAGTCAGCTGCTACCAGGTCCACGCCTTTCTTTTCGAGGGCCCGGGATTTCGAAACGAGAATATCGAGATGGTCCTTTTTCATCTCCACCAGGTCCTGGAAGGGGAATCCCTCAAGAACCTCGTATACCACCGGAAAGTCGAAGGTCTCCGCGTGGCCGGGGTCGCCGGGGATCCGGGGAATATTCGAGTCGGACATTAGAATACCAACCCGGTGCCCATAAGTCGGCATACCTCCCCGTATCGTTTCACCCATTACGGTCTCCTTTGCATCGGTCCCCTACGAACAATCGCAGATCGCCGAAACCTCCACGAGGACATCCTTCGGGAGTCTTGCCACTTCAACGCATTCCCGCGCCGGAGGGGCGGTTTGAAAGTAACGGCCGTAGACCTCGTTGAAAGCAGCGAAATTATTCATATCGCTCAGGAAACAGGAACACTTCACCACGCTGGACATGTCCAGGCCGGCCGCGGTAATGACGGCCTTCAGGTTTTCCATGACCCGTTCCGCCTGTTCGCTGACGTTATTCCCCGACAGCTTACCCGTTTCCGGATCCAGGGGTATGCTCCCGGAAACGAAAAGAAAAGGACCGCTCTTTACCGCCTGCGAATAGGGCCCGACCGCTTCCGGCGACCTGTCGGTAGAAATTATCTTCTTCATAGGGACTCCTTATAAACATGTTTTACACTTTGTTTAATATTTTACACCTTTTTCTGACTTATTGCAAGATTTATTTTATTTATTACAAATATTTGTTATTTGTAAACAAAAGTTGACAAGGTAACTCTCTTCGCGTATAGTTGAGCACGGACTATCTTACAACCGGAGGGAGGCACCGTGCAGATACAGGAAGCGAACCACAAGCATCTTCATTTCTACCTGAAAGAACTCAAACTCACCGATAACGACAAGGAGATCCTCGATTCTATCAAACCCATCGTTACGGCCGTCGCCGAGGTATTCGGCAGGAACTGCGAGGTTGTCTTGCATTCGCTGGAAGACCCTGGTCACTCGGTTATCATGATAGAAAACGGACACATCACCGGCAGGAGGGAGGGTTCACCCCTGACAGACCTGGCCATGAAAACCCTTATAAAGGCCTCCGAGGACAATTCCGATGTGGTAGGGAGCTATTATACCAGGACCAAGGACAACAAACTCTTCAAGTCGGTTACGTCGCTCATAAAGAACCCGTCGGGAAAAGTCATCGGCATGCTCTGTATCAACATCGATATTTCCGCCGGTTTCGTAGATTTTATAAAGGACTTCATTCCCGAGTATTCCGAAGAAAAGAACGGAGCTGGTGAACATTTTTTCTCGGACCTGCAGGACCTGGTGGACGTTACCCTGTCCAAGGCCATGCAGAATATAAACGCAAGTAAGGGCATCTCGATACGCGAGAAAAACCTTCAGATCATCACCGAACTCTACAACCAGAACATTTTCGACATCAAGGGTGCGGTGGATATCGTCGCCGAACAAATGGGGCTGTCCAAGTACACCATATACAGTTATCTGAGAGCGCTGAAGGAATAGTGTGCGCCTACCTTTACACGTATCCCCGCCGTATCTACTTTTTACTCCCCTGGCGACTTTTATCATCCTGCGGGAACAGGTCGGGTTGTTCAATATTATCGGACCGCTTCTATCATTCGTGGGTATGTGCTTCATTATCCTTTTCCTGAAGGAATCCTTCGATTCCACCGGTTTCTTAAGTATCCCTTTTCTCGCCATCTTTCCTTCGAGCACCTCCTATTATATCTTTAATGAAGGAATTAAAAAGACCGGACCGACCAGGGCCAACGCGTACCTGGACTTCCCCCCTTATTACCGCCATAGCTTCCTATTTTATCCTGCGGGAGGCTGTCAGCCCCTTAAAGGCGGCCGGTATTATCATAGTAATTACCGGATTGTTCCTTTCCCAGCGGAAAAAAACATAATATCTTTATAACGGAGGCTTCAATAAACCACCCCATGGAACTACTGGCGTTTATCTACAGTATGGTAACGGCCTTTTCGGAATGTGTTTCCCGGGAAGCCGAATGGGAAACCCTCTCTCCGCCCTTCCCCAGGGTTTACTATACGAACGTCAAGGATGAAATCAAGCATATTGCCGCCTAAAACGGTATCAGATGCCGGTATGAAGAAAACGAGGACCTTCCGGAGCAATCACGGCTCGCCTGGTTTGTCCTGTATAAGTTCCCCGAAGTACTGGAATAGTATATAGACCTACGTAAAACCGTGGCAAACCCGGAACTGCATATCGAGAGGTTTCACCCTTGGCTGGGATACGAGACCGCGTGGACTGAACAGTACGGTCTCATCATACCGAAATCAGGGAAAAAAGGGGAAACCGGAGATACTCCCGGCAGAGTTCTGTTCTCCGACGGAGGTTGGCTACCGGCGTGATCATCTCCTGACGTGAATAGAATATACGAATCGAGTAGGGGAAGAGAGGGTAATAAACCCTCTCTTAACCGCCGGGTAGAAGGGACTGCCAAGTTAGCAGTCCCAACCCCCACAGAACGTAGCGTGCGAATTTCCCGCACTACGCTCTTCGGAATTTAACTCACAGCACAGCGTACCCTTTCATCGCCGAATACGGCAAATAAAGTCTTGGTTGCTGTAACGGAGTGGCCGATTTCAGCCGCTGAAACTTATCCCAAGGAATATAGCTTTTCCGACTTCGACTGCATAGCATCTTATGACAATACCTCTCAGCAATGCGATACAGCTTAAGCAGGGATCGGAGGTTCCCACCGATTCCGTAATAGGCGTAATGACCTTGTAAGAACTGATTGATCTGCACCACTTGTTCAGATACAGAATGGTGTCGGATAGCACGCATTAACTGAGTCAGCTTGTTGACACTTCTCCTAAAGCGAGATCGCTCCGTCTTATGCCCCACCGTGAAGTTACCTTTACGGTTTTGGGTGCAGTAATGAGTGAATCCCGGGAAGTATACCGTTTCAAGCTTCCTCCCCCTTTCTCTTGCGTGCCTCAACGCAAATCGTCCGAATTCGACCAACCTGGTTTTCTTCGGTTCCAGTTCTAAGGAGAATTTGGCAAGTCTATTTTGCAGAACCTCCTGGAAATGAACAGGAGAGGAAATCTTGCTCATAGATACTCGATAGCACTACGGCGGTACTTCTTTGCAAGGCTCGATCCGCCACACAAGGTACGCCCAGCGGTCGCTTATCCGTTTTACCAGGCTTGGGTATCCAGACTCTCCTCACCTCCGGCGCTTTATAGCCTTTTCGATGAACAGACCAAAGCATCTCCTCAACCCATACCCCGAAATCTTCCTTCGCCCTTTGCACCGTTACACCGTCCACTCCCGCTGGCCGCTTCCCCATGTAACAGGCTCCCTGCCTCAGAGTACTATCAGCCAGTCCGACTTCCGCCAGACCATCAGACCATCCTCGCTTGCTAAGCTTGCTTGGCCCTACAGGCTCCACCTGAGTCTGCCGGATCTCCCTTCGCTCCTCCCTTTCGGTTGACCAGCTTCCAAAGCCGGATAACACAGCCCCTTCGCTCCACTCCCGTTACAGAAGCTTCTCCACTACTACAGGCTGTTCCGCCCCTATACTCCGCATCGGTACTCTCAACCTTGTGGGTCTTCCACTTGGTTTTCTCCCTTCACATCGAAGTCGTAGGTTCCCAAGTTCTCAACTGAAGCCTGTACCACGTTCACGCCATCTTCATGCCGGTCACCGACTGGACAGTACACAGTTCCCTTCCAGACTTATCCCGGGCTAACGACTACCTCCCGGTTTTGATGACATTCATACGCTTTCGACACTTTATCAATGGTTCACTTGTGTTCGTCTCCGTTGGTACCTACCTGACAGAGTCTTGCCCTGCCTTTTCCCATAACGCTCACCACCATGGCTTTTGACCACAGCAGCTTATGGTGGTTTGAAGCCTCCACCTGTATGGCGGCTTCGAGGGGCCCTCCCTCATCTTCAGCTAAGCATGACAGCATCCCTTAAGAGGCTTGCTGTCTTCTTGGCGCACAATCGTCGGCATAACGGAACGGAAAAATGCGTGGCCGCGCCTCTCCAGCTCCTTGTCCAGGTCGTCTAACAGGATGTT
>CAYPIQ010000041.1:0-8339 GCA_964410865.1 uncultured Spirochaetales bacterium
TACCGTATTTCGTGGTCAGGATGATTGTTCGGCAGCATGTAGGTCTGGTATACCCCTGCAAAGGGTTGAGACTGGGAATCTTCAAGAAGGCTCGAAGATCGCACGGCCAGGGGTGAGCCGGTGGCATGAATAAACTTTTTTAATTCTTTCTTTACCTCATCCGACAGGTCGGCCTCGAGAAAGGCCCTGCGAATTTCCATGTCCGATGGGCAGTCACGGTATCGTTGCAGGCTGTTTCGAGAAATGATGAGATCGAATTCATCGGCTCCGAGGATAACGGTTCTGGGAACGCATATTTTAGTGTGCCCGAATTTAGATCCCAGCCCGGTATTTACGAGCAAGGCGTTGAAAAATGCCAATCCCCTGCCCTTCCCGCCGAGAGAACCGGTGCCGATCTGGATAATCGCGTCCTCCAGTTCATCAGCGTATGAATCGTAGACAATGATCTTTCCACGGCTCTTGTTGATGTTAACTTCGTGAAAGACGGAAATCAGATGTTCCCGGTACGCATCGGTGGATTCGAAATCGGATGCCTGTATGGGACGCAAAACCCGGGCAATCTGGAACTCTCCGTGGGCTATGAGCCAGGATGAAAAGTGATTTTGTTCACTGTGATACAGCAGGGACTCGGTGGGAATTTCCGGGAGAATTTTAACAAAATCCGAGAGCGAGTGGGCCCTGGCAATCTCCTCGTTATTGGTATTTCTAAAAACGAAGTCACCGAATCCCAGGTTCATCATGATGAATTTCCGCAAATCCGTTAGGAGGGAGGCGGAATTCTTGTTGAAAAAGGTAACTCCTAATTTCTTCGCCACCATCGCAGCTTCGTCGTCGGAAGACTGGAGAATAATCGGAATATTGGCGTTATCGCGCTTGATGCGCTCTACGAGTTTAAAGCCCGCCTGTTTGTCTGCAATACCTTTTTTCCAGAAATGTACGTCGGAAATGACACAGATCATATAATCCTTGTATCTCCGATAAAAATCCATGGCCTGTTCGTAGGAACCCGCCACCAGGACCTTCGGCCGTGTCCTCATACGTTGGTACTTGTTGTTGTTGTTCAATTCCTCGTAGATAAGACGCTGGGTTTGCTCCATGATCTCCGTATAGAGAAGGGGAAGGTACACCGACTGGAACGAAATCGAATCCTCCACCAGCAGAATAACCCGTACCAGACCGTTTTCGGTATCGTACTCGACGTTCCACAGGTCTTCCACGCTCTTGACCATGGCGAGGAACAATTTCGAATCACCGTTCCAGAGAAACACATTATCGATGCAATCCAGTCTGTCCCGGCTCCTGTCGACGAGTTCTATATCTGATTTTACAGTAAGGAGCAGGAGAATCGGAATATTCGGGTGCCTGTCCCTGATCATTCGGCTCAGGACAAAGGGAGAAATCCGGCCCGTCCGCATGGTTGTAATGACCAGATCGTAATTCTGCGTCTGAAGCTTATCAAGGGCTTCTTCCGCGTCGGTCACACTGGTAATTCTCGGCGGGGTCGTCAGGTTGAGATGGTGGTACTCCCCCACGAGCTGTTCGGAGAGGCCCGAGTCGTATTCGAATATGAAGGCGTCGTAGAGGGTCGAAATAAGGAGAATATTCCGGACCCGGTACCTCATCAAGCTGTGAAAATTATCTTCACCGTATTTGAATTTCTCGTAAAATATATGAAGGTTCTTTCTCTCCATACCAGTTTACATACTCCGTCCTTTTAATGAGAATTACCCCCCGTTTCTCCGGTCGATGCATCCTCATCGCCCTTTTCCAGAATAACAGCTCGGCTGTTTTTACCGTCGACCTTGACCAGGAATTGCTCATTCATGCGTATATGCCGCACATAATGGTCTTCATAATGAGCGGGAAGGGTTTTTAACCTGTCGTCCCGCAGTACTCCGTCCCCGTTAAAGGGGTAAATGGACAAGTACGCTATTCTGAGGGAGGTAAGATTCTGGAAAAAATGAGACCCCTGGCTCGGATCTACCTGGAAATTTTTCAGCCCCATTTCGACAATTACCCGGGCGGAACTGATACCCGACCATTTCATGGGAATACCCAGCCACGGATCGCTGGAGCCGATACGGCCGGGGACAACCAGGATATAATTGCGCTTTTCCGCCTCGAGTCTTCGGTTGAGCTGGTCTATGCACCGGGAAATTTTTTCTGTTTCCGCGGGATTAAAGGTCTCCGGTTTTACATATATGAGGTCTTTCATGCCCTTGTACACGCCGTTGCCCAGGGCTTTACGGGAAAAGATAAGGGCGGTAGCGATTTCCTCGTCGCTCATATGGACATCGCCGGATTCCAGGCCTTCAACAATGGGCCTGATCTGCAAAAAGCTGAAAACCGGAACCTTTTGCGAGGCAGCGTTGAGATCTACGGCAAATTCGATTTCAATGGGAACGTTCATTTCGGCACAGGCGATATCGACCAGGGTGTCGAGTACTTCCGCCAGAGGAAACATCCTGTATCTGAGGATACCGTTGAAGGTTATTACCTTTTTTCCCTGCAAGCCCGGGCCGTCCCTGAGGGTCCCATTCTGCATATCATAGGTGGATGCGACATAATCGAGGGTTTTATCGGGTTCGGCTTCTTTGATATCGAGATGCAGCAGGTTCGCGGAATCATCCACGGAAGGAACAAATCCCGTCTGTTTCATATCGATGGCGTAAAAGAGGTTTTGTGTCGTCTTCAGGGCCGTTTCCACATCGGAGAGCTGGATAATCTTTTTCGGGTACTTGGGAGAAAACCGCAGGGAGACCTCTCCGTCCACCACCGTTTTACCGAGGCCGAAGGCGATTTCCACGATGCCGTCCTCGGTTTTTTCGTTCTCCACGGGGTAGAAGTTGAGCGACCTGGCCACGCCGGATATCGTCGGATAACATTTGTCCCCGTACACGCTCCCGGCCACTTCTTGCAGTACCACGGCCATTTTCTCCTCATCGACAAAATGATGCGTGGTGGCGAGGTACGCCTTGCTGTTGCGGTAAAACGTAGAGGCATATACACACTTTATTGCCTGTACCAGGTCTTTGAAGCGGACATGAATATTATCGCTGTTGTTCGGCAGCATATAGGTGGTGTAGATACCGGCGAAGGGCTGGTAGAGCGAATCTTCCAGCAGGCTGGAGGAACGGACCGCAATGGGGTTTTTCATAACCGAGAGGAAGGCAAACAGGTCTTCCTTGACCCGATAGGGCAGATCTTTGCCCAGGAAGGCGGCCAGGAGTTCTTCATCGTCTATATCGGAATGGGCCACCTCGTAGAGATTGTTTCTATCCATGAATTCTTCAAATATATCGGTGGAGATAACGATGGTCCTGGGGATGCTGACAATGAGATTGTCGAACCTGTAACGTAATTTCTCATTCTTCAGGAGGGAATCGATAAAGGCCAGACCCCTGCCCTTCCCGCCCAAAGATCCATAGCCTATCCTGGCGAAGAAGGTGTACTCGTCGAAGGTTTCGCGGTTGAAATTAGCTATGGTGCCGCGCCCTTTATGAAGGCGGTAGTTCTTTATCGTGTCTATGATAAACCGCCTGAACGAAGCAATACTGTCGAAATCGCTGTGTTTCGTGTCCTTTATCAACTGGGCGAGGGAATGGAGAGCCCGGGCTCTCAGCCAGCGGGAAAAGTGAAAATGATTTACATGATAGGCAAAGGAATCGTCGGGGATTATTTCCAGCTTTTCCTGCAGCTCCCGTAGGGACGAAGCAACCGCGATAACCTCCCCCGTATCCGGCTTTATAAAGGAGAATTCTCCAAACCCGTAATTTGACCGGATATAATTGCGCAGTTCGTTTAGCAGCATCTTCGAATGTTTATAGATAAAGCCCGCCCCGTGCTGCCTTACTTCCTCCTCATGTTCTTTTTGCGACGACTGGACCAGGACCGGTACCCGTTCATTATCCTTTCGTATTTCCTCGACGAGTTTTATCCCCGCGGTCGGGTCTTCCACGCCCTTTCGTTTATAGGCAATATCCGAGATAACACCGAGAATATGATCTTTGTAATTATTGTAAAAGGTCATGGCCTGTTCGTAGTTCGTCGCCAGGAGTATCTTGGGCCGGCTCCGCATCCTCATGGTTTGTTCCCACTCGTTTAGACCTTCATCCATGATGCATCGTGCCTGCTGGAAGAGAATACGATAGATATTCGGCAGGTAACTCGAATAGTACCTGATGTTATCTTCCACCAGTATGATGGCCTGGGTGCCGATCTCGTTAACGTCGTAATCGACATTCATCCTGTCTTCCAAAAGCTTTACAATTGCCAGGAGAATATTCGCGTTCCCCAACCAGGAAAATATATAATTCACCTCACCGGCTTCTTCATTCTGAACCCGTATTGTCTCTTCCCGGGAAAAAGCCGAAAGAATAACCACGGGTATACCGGGATACCGTTCCTTCAGGGTCTGTGCCAGATCGAAGGTCTTCAGTTTCCCTACGTTGAGCATTGTGATGACCAGATGAAAACGCTTTTTTTCGAGTATCTCCAGGGCTTCTTCTCCCGTGGATGCATGGGTAAATTTCGGCGGATACCGGAGATTCAGGGAAACATATTCCTGGAAGATCTGCTCGTCTATTCTCCCGTCCTCTTCGAGCATGAACTTGTCGTACTTACTGCATACAATGAGAACCTCGCTGATACGCTGCTGCATGAGCAGATTGAAAGGGGTCTCCTTGAAGTAATATCGTTCCGTGGAAAATCGTTCCTGGTAGGGCATTGTCTTTGCTTCCATATCCAACTGCTCCAATATACAATATAACCAATCAACGCAGGATTGTCGCCCTACAGTATTGCTTTCTTATGAATTAGGATTTAATCTTTAGCAAGCAGCCCGGGTGATGCGTCATAATGGGCTTTACTACCTATTATTACCTATAAAGGAGCGGTAATATGTATGAAATAAAGAGTTTTATTGAGAAACTGGAAAAAAACAACCCTTCACAGCCTGAGTTCATCCAGGCCGTCAGGGAAGTCCTAGAATCGATTATCGACATGGTAAATGCCAACCCTGCGTACCTGCAGGCAAAGATACTGGAAAGGATCACCGAACCGGACAGGGTCTTTATGTTCAAAGTGGAATGGGAAGACGACGAAGGCGAGGTGCAGGTCAATAAAGGATACAGGATACAGTTCAATAACGCCCTCGGCCCGTACAAGGGGGGCTTACGATTCCACCCCAGTGTCACTCTTGGAGGTCTTAAATTTCTAGCCTTCGAGCAGATTTTTAAAAACAGTCTTACCACCCTTCCCATGGGAGGTGGTAAAGGGGGCTCCGACTTCAATCCTAAGGGCAAATCGGATAATGAAATTCTACGTTTCTGCCGCTCTTTCATGACGGAGCTGCAGAAGTATATCGGCCCCGAAAGGGACGTCCCCGCCGGCGATATAGGAGTTGGAGGCAGAGAAATTGGGTATCTCTACGGGCAGTATAAACGGCTCAGGTCGGAAAATACCGGTGTACTTACCGGAAAAGGCATCGGATGGGGCGGCAGCCTTATACGCCCCGAGGCAACGGGGTTCGGTGCGGTGTATTTTGCCGATGAAATGCTCAACTACGCCGGTGATACTCTGAAAGGTAAAACCCTGGCTATTTCCGGTTTCGGAAATGTTGCCTGGGGTGCCGCAATGAAAGCGACTCAGCTGGGGGCAAAGGTGCTCACCGTCTCCGGGCCGGACGGGTATATCGTTGATGAAGACGGCATCGGCACACCGGAAAAATGGAATTACCTGCTGGAACTGCGGGCTTCGAACAACGACGTGGTCGAACCATATGCCGACAAATTTGGAGCCAGGTTTATCCCCGAGAAAAAACCCTGGGAAGAACGGGTAGATATCGCCATGCCATGCGCAATCCAGAACGAGTTGAACGGCGACGACGCCAGGGAACTCATCGCAAACGGCGTACTCTATGTGATAGAAGCCTCCAACATGGGCTGCACACCGGAAGCCGTCGACGCGTTTATGGAAGCAAAGATACCCATGGCCCCGGGTAAGGCGGCAAACGCGGGAGGTGTTGCCGTATCCGGGCTGGAGATGTCACAGAACTCCATGAAACTGCGATGGACATCCAACGAGGTTGACGAACGGCTGAAACAGATCATGAAGAGCATACATTCAGCCTGTGTATCCCAGGGAGAGGACAACGGATTCGTCAACTATATAAAGGGTGCCAATCGGGCCGGTTTCAAGAAAGTGGCCGATGCCATGCTGGATCTGGGGTATTAAAAGAGTGTAAATGTGAGGGATCGGTGTGAGGAAGTCGAATAGCTTGACCCCTTTTTTACATCAAGGCAGTATGTTATAGTCATTGGTACTACATAATTAATTTTTTGGAGGTTTTAAATGGATATTTCAAAACTAAGGGTTAACGGTAAGCGGCTTCAGGAAACAATAGAAGCTTCAGCAAAGATAGGCGCTACCAAGAACAATGGTCTTATGCGCTGTGCCGCTACCGACGAAGATAAAGAAGGTCGAGATCTTCTTATGAAGTGGTACAAGGAACTGGGCTTGGAGGTAACCATCGACGAGATGGGGAATATGTTCGCCCTCCGCCCCGGGAAAAACCGGAAACTCGGCGCAGTTATGACCGGGTCGCACTTCGATACCCAGAGGCCCGGCGGAAGATTCGACGGTATCCTGGGAGTACTGGGCGCCCTGGAGGTTATGCGGGTAATCTGTGAAAACAATATCGAACTCGAACGGGACCTGATTATCACAAACTGGACCAATGAAGAGGGCGGCTGGTATGCCCCGGCATGTATGGGATCCGGTGTATGGGTAGGCAATATCACCAAAGAGTGGGCTTACGCCAGGCCCGACAGGGACGGGAAGACGAAGTTCGGTGAAGAACTGGAACGTATCGGCTATAAAGGGACCTTTCCCGCCACCCACAAGAAGTGGAACATCTACGCTGCCTATGAACTCCATATCGAACAAGGACCGGTGCTGGATAAAGAAAAAATCCAGATCGGCGCACCCAAGGGCATCCTCTGCCTTCACTGGTACGACGTCTACCTCGAAGGAACCGCAAACCAGGTCGGCCCCACCCCGATGGCCGGAAGAAACGACGCCCTGCTGGCCTTTTCCGAAATGAACATGGTGGTAAACAAGGTTGCCCACCAGATGGGCAATATGGTAGGAACCGTCGGAGAAATACAGAACCATCCAAACTCCCGGAACATTATCCCGGACGGTGTCCATTTTACCGTGGATATCCGCTCCTGGGACGACGATCATGCCATCAAGGCATGGAAAATAATGAAAAAGGAGTTCGAAGCCATCGCGGAACGCCGGGGATGTCCCATCCGTACTGAGGAGACCTGGAAGGTGGAACACGCACCCTTCGACCAGGAACTTCACGATCGGGTCATGGAAGTTGCCGAAGAGCTGGGATACAGCGCCAAGCGGATGATTTCCGGAGCCGGCCACGACATGAGTGAGATCAACAAGATTACCCGGGGCGCCATGATTTTCGTACCCAGTATTAACGGACGTAGCCATGTCGAAGTTGAAGAAACACCCTATGAAGACTGCGAACGCGGTACAAACGTGCTCCTGCACTGTATCCTAAAAACCGCAAACGAAGTATAAGTACGCCATACAACCATTATGCCTTGCTTTAATTTTCGATTTACTATAAAAAGGTGTGAGAATTAAGAGGCGGGCCATTGAGATAACGGGGTTCTTACCCAAAAACTCATGGCCCATCTTCATTTATGATTCGGTAACAGTACTGTTCATGCAAATAAAAGGGGGTTGTACACCATGAAACTTGATCCAAAAAACATGAAGGACTGGGAAATAGCGGCCGCGGCCAGGGAATCTATGAAAACCGTATACGACCTGGCCGGGGAACTGGGCCTTGAAGAGATGGAACTCCTTCCGTACGGCCATTTTCTCGGAAAACTGGACTACATGAAAATCCTTGACAGGATAGGAACCCGGGACAACGGCAAGTATATCGAGGTAACCGCCATTACTCCCACACCCCTGGGTGAAGGAAAAACAACAACCACCATGGGATTGGTCGAGGGACTCGGCGCCATGGGAAAACGTGTCATGGGAGCAATACGGCAGCCTTCCGGGGGGCCGACCTTCAATATAAAAGGCTCGGCCGCCGGAGGCGGCCTTGCCCAGTGTATCCCTTTGACCGAATTCAGCCTGGGACTGACCGGAGACATCGACGCGATAACCAATGCCCACAATCTTGCCATGGTTGCCCTTACCAGCCGGCTGCAGCACGAGTTCAACTATAAGGACGACGTCCTGGCAAAACACAACCTCAACCGGCTAGCTATAGATCCACAGCACCAGCCCCTCCGCTGGCCCAC
>CAYPIQ010000041.1:8349-24538 GCA_964410865.1 uncultured Spirochaetales bacterium
TCAGCCCAGGCTCTCAGGGACATCGTTATCGGCCTAGGCGGTAAGATGGACGGTTTCATGATGCGTAGCAGCTTTCAGATTACCGTCTCTTCCGAGATTATGGCAATACTGGCCGTGGCCAGGGACCTGGGGGACATGCGCAGGAGAATCGGAGACATAGTAGTGGGATATAACAGGAAAGGAAATCCCGTAACCACCTCCGATCTCGAAGTAGCCGGCGCCATGACCGCCCTCATGGTAAAGGCATTGAATCCCAATCTCATGCAGACACTGGAAGGCCAGCCCGTCCTTGTTCACGCCGGACCTTTCGCCAATATTGCCATAGGTCAGTCGTCGATTATAGCCGACAGGCTCGGTTTGAAACTGGCGGATTATCATGTCACCGAGAGCGGTTTCGGGGCGGATATCGGTTTTGAAAAATTCTGGAACCTCAAATGCCGATTCTCCGGATTGACACCCAGTTGTTCCGTCATCGTCTGCACCGTCCGGGCGCTCAAAATGCACGGCGGAGGACCACGGGTGGTACCGGGGAATCCCCTGGACAGGGCGTATACCGAGAAAAACACCGCCCTGGTTGAAAAGGGAATCGATAACCTCCTGGCCCATATAGAGACTGTAATACGCAGCGGTGTTCCGCCGGTGGTATGTATCAACCATTTTTATACCGATACGGAAGAAGAGCTGAATATAATCCGAAGGGCCGCTGAAGACGCCGGTGCCAGGGTTGCCCTGTCCAAACACTGGGAACTTGGCGGTGAAGGCGCCCTGGAGCTGGCCGAGCAGGTTGTCGATGCCTGCGAGGAAGATATCAATTTCTCCTTTCTCTACGAGGAGGATCTGCCCCTGCGGGACAAGATTGACCGCATCGCCCTGGAAGTATACGGTGCCGGAAGCGTGTCATTCACCGACGAAGCCGAAGCAAAACTCCATGCCGTTCAGGAAGACCCGGTGCTGCAAAAATTCGGCACCTGTATGGTCAAAACACATCTCAGCCTCTCCCACGACCCGGCCGTAAAGGG
This sequence comes from uncultured Spirochaetales bacterium, assembly GCA_964410865.1. Classification (GTDB taxonomy): domain Bacteria; phylum Spirochaetota; class Spirochaetia; order JAFGDJ01; family JAFGDJ01; genus JAFGDJ01. The sequence continues at coordinate 9,369 of CAYPIQ010000041.1, forward strand.
ACGCCCAAGGGGGTGGGTGCTTCCGATCAGAGACATCCTTCTCTACCGCGGCGCGGAATTCGTTGTTCCGGTGGCCGGAAGTATTAAACTGATGCCGGGAACCGCCTCGGACCCGGCTTTTAGAAACATCGATGTGGATGTGGAAACAGGACGCGTAAAGGGATTGTTTTAGGGAGTATCCACTCCAGCTCAGCGAAACGGCGGTCGCCCAGTTTATGTCGGTAGGCCTCCAGCATCCTGACCGCTCCACCGAAGTCGGAGCCCGGGAGTACAGCTCCTGGGCAAAGAGTTCCGCCATGGCCTCTAGATGATCACGGAGTTCCTTGTCGTGTTTGACCCAGCCGGAATTTCATCGAATTCACGGTATTCCGCATGAGCATGGCTATGGTCATGGGGCCTACGCCCCCCGGAACGGGGGTGATATACCCGGCAACCCTGGAGGCCTCATCGAAATCGACATCGCCCTGGAGAAGGACCTTCTCGCGGCCGGTTTCCCGGTCCACCCTGGTACCGATCCTGTTGACTCCGACGTCGATAACGCATGCACCCGGTTTTATCCATTCCGCCCTGACCAGGCCCGGGACTCCGGCGGCTACAATGAGAATGTCCGCCCTCCTGCAGTGGGCAGCCGAATCCCTGGTCGCGGTGTGTACGACGGTGACCGTAGCATTTCCGCCGTGCATCTTCTGCATCATCATGCACGCAACGGGCTTGCCGACGATATTCGAACGTCCTACCACCACTACTTCAGCTCCGCTTGTTTGTACACCGCTGCGCACGATCATCTCGATAATCCCGGCGGGCGTACACGGGGGGAATCTGACCGCATCCCCGCCTATAACGAGCCTTCCCACATTAACCGGGTGAAAACCGTCCACGTCTTTATCAGGATCGACGGCCATGATCACCTTGTTTTCATCGATCTGTTCAGGCAGGGGAAGCTGGACAAGTATACCGTCTATGGTATCATCGGAATTGTATGCCCGTATCATGTCCAGAAGGCGTTGCTCCGTAACATCAGAAGACAGATTTTCCTGGACCTCTTTGAATCCTATCCGTTTTGCCGTTCGTATCTTATTCGTAACGTATGAGATGGAGGCCGGATCTTCACCGGCAAGAATTGTAACAAGCCCCGGCGGTCTGCCGAAGCCGTTCTTCAGTTCTTTTACCTCCAGGGCGATCTCTTCGAGAATCTCCGCCCGAAGCTCGGTACCGCTTATTATCTTCGCACTCACCCGGTGCCTCCTTGTATTCATTCTGTTTTACTGCGTATCATGCCATCTTTCAGGCATATCATTCAATGGGGTCTTTCGACCATCCGTCTTCAGCACCGGAAAAAGAAAAGGGCTGCCTGCTCATCAGGCAGCCCCCTGCATTGCGTCTTCGGATGTGCCGGTTACCCGGCTTCGTAGCCCTTTTTCAAGCACGCCGTATTGATCGCGTTCAGCTCCTTGTTCCGCGCCGAAACGGCTTTATCAAGGGCTTCTATGAGCGAATCCAGAGAGCAGAGCTCCGGTTTCCTCTTCACGAGGAGTCCCAGGGCTATCATGTTGGCCGCACGAACGCTCCCTTCCTCCTGGGCCATATCGTTGGCATCCACTCCTACAACTGTAATGTCCGACCTCTGCGGTTCCAGATCGATGAGAGAAGTATTGTAGATGAGAAGTCCACCGGCCTTCATCTTCGGCTCGAACTTGAGCAGGGAGGGGTTGTTGAGGACCACCGCAACCGTGGGATGGGGAACCAGCGGTGCCCCGATCTCATCGTCGGAAATAATTACCGAACAGTTTGCGGTACCGCCACGCATTTCGGCGCCGTAGGACGGAATGTGCGAAACATGTTTTCCTTCGTTCATGGCGGCGATACACACCAGTTTTCCGGACAGGATAACCCCCTGGCCGCCGAAACCTGCAAATATTAATCCTTCATACATATCCGCCTCCTACCGGTCCCTGAAGTTTCCCAGGGGATAATAGGGTATCATGGCACTCTCCACCCAATCCGTGGCTTCCGTGGGCTTTACACCCCAGCCGGTGGGACACATGGACAGGATTTCTACAAACGAGTACCCCCTTCCTTCGACCTGATTCCTGACAGCCTTTTTCATAGCCTTCTTTGTCTTGAGAATATTTTTTATACTGTTCACGGCGCAGCGTTCTATAAAGACCGGGGCCTCCAGGGAGTTCAGCATTTCGCAGGCCCTTATCGGCTGCCCGAAATCCTTGACCTTCCTCCCGTAGGGAGTAGTCTTGGTCTTCTGCTCTGCCAGGGATGTGGGAGCCATTTGCCCCCCCGTCATACCGTATATGGCATTATTGACGAAAATAATAGTGATATTTTCTCCCCTGTTGGCCGCGTGGATCGTTTCCGCCGTACCGATGGCCAGAAGGTCCCCATCGCCCTGATAGACGAGGATCTGTTTATCATTTCCATGGACCCGTTTAAGGCCGGTACCGACCGCGGGAGCCCTGCCATGGGCGGCCTCGCAGCCGTCTATATTCAGGTAAAAGTAAGCCAGGACGGAACAACCTACCGGTGCCACTATAATTGAATCCTCACGGATTTCCAGTTCGTCGATAATCTCTGCCAGGAGCTTGTGGATAATTCCGTGTCCGCAGCCGGGACAGTAGTGATGCGGCCGGTCCACCAGGGCTTCGGGTCTTGTATATACCAGTTTAGCTTTTTCTTCAGACATGAGACCTCACCTTTTCGACTATCTCGTCGACCACGGGGACAACCCCGCCCAGTTTTCCGTATACATCGATGAGTTTTTCACTGCCCAGGGCAAGCCGAATGTCCTCGACCATCTGCCCGGCGTTCATCTCCACCGAGAGCACCGTCCTTGCGTCGTCGGCAGCTTCCCGGAGGGCGTCGTACGGAAAAGGCCACAGGGTAATCGGCCTGAACAGACCTGCCTTGATTCCTTCTTTCCGTAATATGTTCACCGCCGTTCTGCATAACCGCGAAGAAGTACCGAAGCTAACCAGGATATGTTCGGCGTCATCAGCCCGATAGGTTTCATAACGCACCTCTTTAGCCCTGACGACCTCGTACTTTTTCTGTATTTTAATGTTCAGCTCTTCCAGGGCATCTTCCGGGTTGAGTCTCAGGGAATAGACAATCCTCGGCTTTCTGCCCTTTGCGCCGGTTAAAGCCCAGCCGGATTTATCAAAGGTTTTCCCCGTTGGTTCGGGGAGTACCAAAGGTTCGGACATCTGCCCGAGATACCCGTCACCGAGTATCATGACTCCCATCCGGTATTCATCGGCCAGGTCGAAGGCCAGGACCGTAAGATCCGCCATTTCCTGTACCGTACTGGGGGCCAAAACAATGAGATGATAATCCCCGTGTCCGCCCCCCTTGGTGGCCTGGAAATAATCTGCCTGGGAACCGGCAATATTGCCGAGCCCGGGCCCGCCGCGCATCATGTTTACGATAACCGCCGGCAACTCCGCGCCGGCCAGGTAACTGATACCTTCCTGTTTCAGACTGATACCCGGGGATGACGAAGACGTCATGGCCCGTGCACCCGCGGAAGATGCTCCGAAAACCATGTTGATGGACGCAATTTCGCTTTCAGCCTGTAAAAACGTACCTCCAACTTTCGGCATTCTGAGGGCCATATAAGCGGGGATCTCATTCTGAGGAGTTATCGGATACGCGAAGTAATGGCGACATCCTGCTATGATTGCCGCCTCTGCAAGGGCTTCATTACCCTTCATGAGTACCTTTTCTGCCATACTTCTCACTCCTTCAGCCTGCGTATCGCCAGATCTGGATTGCAGAATCCGGGCAGATAATCGCGCAGAACATGCAAGCGGTACATGAATCGGGATCGATACATTCCGAGTAGGACTGTCCCTGTTTGTTGAATTGCTTCGACATGGTTAGAATTTTTTCAGGGCAGACACTTATGCACAGCTCGCAACCTTTACACCTTTCCGGGTTAATCTCAGGTTTACCTCGTGCCACAGTTGTACACTCCTTCTGGTCAAAGACCAAGTTCTTTTTTTAATTCCCCCACGAGATCTTCCTTCATATTGAAGGAATGCTCGTCTGCAGGAAATGCTTCCTCCTGAACATCTTTTATATATTCCTTTACGGCGTTCACCTGTAGATCGTACATTTCCGCGTATACCTTGACGAACTTCGGTGTGAACCGTTTAAAGAGACCGAGAAGGTCATGAAACACCAGCACCTGGCCGTCACAGGCCGGACCGCCGCCGATACCCACCGTCGGAATGGTGAGCTTTTCAGTGATAACGGCTGCCAACTGCCGGGGCACCGCCTCCAGAATAACGGCAAATGCACCCGCTTCTTCCAGAGCAATGGCGTCTTCTACCATTTTCTTCGCGTTATCCAGGGATTTTCCCTGAACCTTGAATCCGCCGAGAAGAGAGGCAGTCTGGGGTGTCAGGCCGATATGTCCGAATACCGGTATACCCGCCTTGTGTATCGACGCCACTGCATCGGCCATTTCAGAACCGCCTTCCAGCTTAACCGAATCACATCCCCCTTCTTTATAGAGAATTCCGGCGTTGGTAACTGCCTGTTCAATTGATATGTTGTAGGACATAAACGGCAGATCGCCGACTACGTGTGCCCGCTTTACCGCACGGACCACCGGTTTAATGTGCATGAGCATCTCTTCCATGGTGACGGGTACGGTATCGTTGTATCCCAGTTCCACCATACCGAGGGAATCACCGACCAGAATGATATCAATGCCCGCTTCATCCACTACCAGACCCTGGGGATAGGAATACGCAGTGATCATGGTGATCTTTTTCCCTTCCTTCTTCATATTCCAAAGATCGGATACCAGGATTTTTTTTACATTACCTTCACTACTCATCTTTTTAGCCCTCCTTGCGTGCTGTACATGTAAGACATGCCGCGAATCAGCCGAAGACACTGGGGGAGGCGGCATACCTTCAAATCTTGAATAGTAGCTAAGACTATCCTTTTACCATATGCGGCAATTCTTACATATTTTTAACGGTCCTGCAAGTAGCGGTTCATTGACAAGGGCGATATACTGCTATAATCTCTTTGTATCTTATCTTCTATGCATACGGAGTTACGCTTATGTTTGATTCAATTACCGATGTTCCCGGAATAAAAATCGGACACGCCCAGGATCCGGGTCTCAATTCTGGATGCACGGTCATCCTCTGCGGTCCCGAAGGAGCCGTTCCGGGAGTCGACAGCCGCGGCGGTGCCCCTGGAACCAGGGAAACCGACTGCCTTCAGCCGGAAAATGTCGTTCCCCTGGCCCATGCTGTTTTTCTATCCGGCGGCAGCGCCTACGGACTCTCTGCGGGTACCGGGATCATGAAGTTTCTCGAAGAACGACATATCGGATTCAATGTAGGGCCGGCGGTGGTGCCCATTGTCGCCGGTGCCGTTCTGAACGACCTCGCCTTTGCCGACCCGAAGATCAGACCCGATGAAGCCATGGGGTACCGGGCCTGCGAAAACGCCTCCGAAGCCGAAACGCGGCAGGGTAATATCGGGGCGGGTGTCGGCTGCTGTATCGGACGTCTGGCAGGCAACGCCACCGGTTCCATGAAGGGCGGCCTTGGCACTGCAAGCACGAAGGTCGGGGACCTGATCGTCGGCGCCATTGTGGCGGTCAACTGCAACGGCGATGTTGTAGACCCGGAAACCGGCGAACTCCTGGCGGGCACCCTGGACCCGCAAACCGGCCGCCCGGCAGGGGCACGCCGTGTAATGAGCGAATCCGCCGGAATCTACCAGGAAGGGTTTCCATCCAACACCACGATCGGGGTTATAGCTACGAATGCAGCCCTGAACAAAGCCTCGGCACGACGTATAGCCATGATTGCCCATGACGGTTACTCGAGAACCATCGATCCGGTTCATACCATGGGAGACGGCGACGTCATTTTCTGCCTGGGTAAAGGAAGGCTTACGGCGGATTTAAATCGTGTCGGGGCCGTGGCCGCGTGGACAATGGCCCGGGCGGTGGCCAAGGCCGTTCGAAATTCCGAAAGCCTCCACGGTATACCGAACTGGAGACACCTGGCCGATTCCCGTGGATAACCGGGAATAGGGAGGGATTATTATGAATATTGCAATTATCGGCTCGGGAGCCATGGGGTCTCTCTACGGAGGCCGCCTGGCCGCGGTCGGACACACGGTTATGCTCTACGACATTTTCGCCGAACACGTCCATAGGGTAAACGAGGTCGGGTTGAGCATCCAGGATGCCGCAACGGGAGAAGAAACCCTTGTACAACCCCGGGCGACTACCGATCCCGTGGAAGCTGCCGGCTACGATGTCTATATCATGTTCGTAAAATCTACAGCCACCGAGTCGGCCGGCCGCCGCTTCGAGAAGATAGCCGGGGATGATTCGATCGTGGTTACCCTGCAGAACGGCTACGGAAACGAAGAAATACTGCGTAACATCTTCGGAGCCCACAGAACCGCGGCAGGGGTGACCAGCCAGGGGGCTACCTTCCTTGGCCCTGGGAAAATACGGCACGCCGGCAAAGGTCCAACCCATCTGTGCATGTCGAACCGGGACAACGGCAAATTACAGCCCTTTGTAGCTGCCCTGGAAGAAGCGGGGTTCGAGACCCATATCGAAGAGAATATAGACGATCTGGTATGGAGCAAACTGGTCATCAATGTGGGGATAAACGCCCTGACAGCGGTTACGGGCGTAGAGAACGGTAGGCTGCTGGATTACGAAGGGACCCGCAACATCATGAGAGACCTGGTGAACGAAGCCATGGAGGTCGTACACGCAAAGGGGCTCACCCTCACCTACAGCGACGCCGTGCAGGCGGTTATGGATGTGGCCCATAAAACAGGAGCGAATCGTTCGTCCATGCTGCAGGATTTCGACAGAGGAAGAAAAACCGAGATAGATTTCATCAACGGTGCTATTGTCCGGGAGGCGGGGAAACTGTCCATAGACGCGCCGGTAAACCGGACCATGGCCGATCTTGTCAGAATGATGGAATCCCGAGAGGAGTAACTCATGCTCAAACCGGAGGAACAAAACCTTATCGACGCTCTAGACACGGACGAACTCGTACAACTCACCAGGGACCTGGTTCGGATAGATTCGGTCATACGCCCTGAAAGCGGAAACACCGAGGAAAAGGTTGTCTCTTTTATCGCGGACTGGATTCGCAGGAACCTGGACATGGAACCGACGGTCGAAGAGGTGGAACCGGGTAGCCGTAATATCATCCTTACCGTGGATTCCGGAAAACCGGGACCCGTGCTGATGTTCGAAGGACATACCGATGTGGTATCCGAAGGAGACAGAGCAAATCGGTATCGTGTGTGACGAAGAAGGTATGATGATCGGCATCAAACATTTTATCAAAGCCGGCCATGCGGATGACGTGGATGCGTGCCTGGTGAGCGAACCCGAAGAAAACCAACTCTGCCTCAGTATGAAAGGCGCAGTCCGGGCTCTTGTACGAGTCAACGGACGTATGGCCCATGGAGCAATGCCCCTGTCGGGCGTCAATCCGAATACCCGGCCGGCAAGGATCATCCTCGCCTTCGAAGAATTCGAAACCGCTGAGAAAACCCGGTGCGGCGAGGACCGGTACCTGGGATGGCCTTCGGTCACCTTTACCGTGGTTCAGTCACCACCGGCGGGCGAACCCTATCAGCTCAATGTCATGCCTTCCAGGTCAATCGGTTACGTGGACATACGTACCGTTCCGAAGCAGGATCACGATACGGTCAGGAATGAACTCCGGGGTATCCTCCACCGGATCTCAAAGGATGACCCCGATTTTAACGCGGAGATCGAGTTTATCGAAGACCGTCCCGGGGTGAACGGGCCCGGACCCCGCCATGTACCTCACCAAGTGGATGAATATTTCGATATGGACGAACCGGCGGAAGCCGCCGGGATATACCTCGTTACTTCCTGTCGGTTCCTGAAGGGAGAGTAGCAGGTTATATGGATCATTGACACTGAAGCATGAGCGGAGTACTTACTATTACATCCATCGGTTACTGGGGCGCGTATCCCGGAGCCGACGCGGCAACTTCATCTTTTCTCCTGGAGCTCGAGGGCATTCATGTGCTCATCGACTGCGGATCGGGGGTTCTTCAAAACCTCCAGGCCTATATTCAGCCGGATGAACTGGACGCCGTCGTCATAACCCACTATCATGCCGATCATGTGGCAGACCTAGGATGTCTCCAGTACGCCATTCGGGTTTCCCAATCGATGGGGGAACAATCGGGGCCGCTGCCGATCTACGGTCATGACGAAGATGATGGATGCGAAGCTCTTACCTACCGCACCCATACCGTGTTCCGCCCGTATACCGAGGGGCAAAGCATCACCATCGGCTCCCTGTCCTTTGATTTCTTCAAGGCATATCACACGGAACCCAGCTTCGCGATTCGCGTTTCCGCGGGAAAATCCGTCGCGGTATTTTCAGGAGACACCGCCTACCACCCGAAGGTGGTCGAAGCTGCTAGGCAGGCCGACCTGTTCTACTGTGAGAGCAGTCTGTTCAACAGCTTTAGAGGTATGGTGGAAGGCCACCTGACCGCCGGCGAAGCCGGGCGAATTGCCAAGGAAGCGGGGGTAAAAGAGCTGGTACTGACTCACCTGCCCCATTACGGGAACCACCTGGACCTGGTAAAGGAGTCTGCGGAAGAGTTCAAAGGACCGGTATCGCTCAATAAAGCAGGTCTAAAAAGGACTCTTGTACCCTGATATGAAAAGGAGATACATCTGAATGGATTTCCTGTTCTTTTTTGTAAAACGCCTGTTTCGCCTTCTGCTGACCCTCCTTCTCATTTCCACCATCGTCTTTTTCGTCATTCGGGTCATACCGGGCGATCCGGCCGCGGTAATCGCAGGTATAGATGCTTCTCCCGAGGCCGTGGCTGCAATTCGTGAAAAACTCGGTACCGACGCCCCGCTGGGCAGGCAGTATCTCGCCTGGCTGGCTTCACTTGTACGATTCGACCTGGGTGAGTCCCTTATGACCGGCGAACCGGTGGCAAAACTCATCATGCAGCGTTTTCCGCTAACCCTTACCCTCGCCCTGCTGGGAATCGTCATCGGAGCGCTTATCGCCATACCCCTGGGAGTTGTTTCCGCGGTTAAAAGGTGGTCGTTCTGGGATTACTTCGGTATGATATTTTCCCAACTGGGTATTGCCCTGCCGAGTTTCTGGCTCGGCATTATTCTGCTGCTCTTCTTTGCCGTGAAGATTCCCCTCTTCCCTCTCTTCGGAGCCGACAGTCTGAGACATCTTATTCTTCCGGCGGTCTCCCTCGGTTTTGCCAGGGCCGCCGTTATCCTCAGACTTACCCGGGCGTCCATGATAGAAGAGCTCAGCAAGGAATACGTCATAACCGCCAGGGCAAAGGGGCTTACCGAGCGCCTGGTAAAATACAAGCATGCCCTCAAGAACGCTTTAATTCCAGTCATAACCATCAGCGGTATCCAATTCGGTTACATGCTGGGAGGCGCTATTATCATAGAACAGGTGTTTTCATTACCCGGTCTCGGGCGGCTTTTTCTGACCGGTATATATCAAAGGGATTTCCCCCTTATCCAGGGAGGTGTCATATTCGTAGCTGCCGTTTTCTCGCTTATAAATTTTCTCGTTGATATACTCTACAGCATCCTGAACCCGAGAATAAGGTTGGAATAACATCATGAATACTCCGGTTTTGGATATACAGGACCTTTCGGTAACCTTTCGTACGGACTCCGGTACCTTTAGAGCCCTGAGGGGCGTCAATTACATGTTACAGGAAAGTGAAATCCATTCACTGGTGGGTGAATCCGGGAGCGGGAAGACCGTTACCTCAACGGCGGTTCTGGGTCTGCTTCCCTTTCCTCAGGGGCGTATCGACGGGGGGAATATTTCCTACCGGGGAAAGGACATTACCACACTCCGGGGAGAAGAAATGCGACGGATCCGGGGGAAGGAAATAGCCATGATTTTCCAGGAGCCCTCCCGATACCTCAATCCCGCTTTCCGTATCGGCGAACAAATCTCGGAGATGATTGTCCAACACGAAGGAATCGATAAACGCGAGTCTTTACCGAGGGTACAGGAACTCCTCGAGCAGGTAGGCCTGGGCCGAAAAAAAGATATGTATTCCAAATATCCCCACGAACTCTCCGGCGGCATGAAACAGCGGGCAATGATCGCCATGGCGGTCTCTTGTAATCCCTCGGTCCTCATCGCCGACGAACCCACTACGGCCCTGGACGTCACCCTTCAGATGCAGATTCTCGACCTGATCCTTAGGCTCAAGAATGATATGGGCATGGGGGTCTTGTTCATCTCCCACGACCTGGGGGTTGTATACGCTATTTCCGACCGGGTGTCGGTGATCTATTTCGGACGGGTGGTAGAATCGGCCCCACGGAACGAACTCTTCGAAAACCCGCTCCACCCGTACACCAGGATGCTGCTTCTCTCTATACCTGACGCCGGTCGTCGGGGAACCCGCCTCAAGGTAATACCGGGAAGAGTCCCGGAACCGGATAACATTCCCGCGGGATGCACGTTCCATCCTCGCTGTCCCCTGGCCGGTGATATATGCCGCCGTGTCGAACCGGAGATAAAGGAATACATGACCGGCCATACCGCCGCGTGCCACATGGCAGGAAAAGAATGGAAAGATTCGTAGAATTACAGGATATCGTCAAAGAATTCAAACAGCACGGCATCGGACGTCTTTCCGGCGGTGCCTTCCGGGCGGTAGACGGTGTCAGCCTGCATATCAGGAAGGGTTCCGTATTCGGACTGGTGGGAGAATCCGGCTGCGGGAAAACAACCCTTTCACGGAGTATGCTCTACCTGGATCCTCCCACGGCGGGGAGGGTCTGGGTGAAGGATACTCTTCTCGGAACGCTTTCACGAAAAAAGCTTCGCGACTTCAGAACAACCATGCAGATTGTATTCCAGGACCCCAACGGGGCGCTGAATCCTAAAATGAAAATTTCCGCCAGTCTGAAGGAGGGCCTGGTTAACCGGGGTGTAGCGCGGCGTGAGATAGATGAAAAAATCGATGACCTCCTGGAACAAGTGGGGATATCACCTTCAGGAAAGAACAAGTATCCCCATGAATTCTCCGGGGGACAGAAACAGAGAATCGTGGTGGCCCGGGCCCTTACGATGGAACCCGAATTTCTCGTCCTCGACGAACCGGTGTCAAATCTAGATGTGTCTATTCAAGCACAGATAATCAACCTGTTCCTCGATCTCAAGGAAAAATTCTCCCTGACCTATCTGTTTATTTCACACGATCTCAATCTGGTTTCTTTCCTGAGCGATGAAATTGCGGTTATGTACAACGGCAGAATCTTGGAACAGGCCCCCACGGCGGAACTCATCCGTAATCCGCTTCATCCGTATACCCGGAGACTGTACGCTTCGGTTCCGGGCATACACCGTATCCCGGATTTTGCGGCTGTACCTTCGGCGGGGTCCGCTACGTCTTCAACGAATAATGCTACAGATAGTTGTCCATACCATCAGGATTGTCCGAAACGTTCGGCGGAATGCCTCGGGGGCAGACCCGAACTAAAGGATACGGGAGGCGGCCATTACGTCGCCTGTATACATGTATAAACCGCCCGGCCGGATGCCGGCGGTAATTAAAGAACAAAGGAGTGTAGTATGAAAAAATCAATTCTTCTCCCGGTCGCAGTCCTTCTCATTGTTTCTACTGCAGGAGTATTTGCCGGAGGAAAACAGGAGTCCGGCGCACTGGAATTCGCCCTCAGCGGCAGTCCCGACACACTGGACCCCCATAAGACCTCCGGGACTCTGACCTTCCAGACCATCCGCAGTATATACGACACGCTGGTCGAACCGGACATGGAGGGGAAACTGGTGCCCGCACTGGCGAAGAGCTGGGACATAACCTCCGGCGGAAGGGAATACACCTTCCACCTGAGGGAGGGGGTGGTATTTCACAATGGAGACGCTTTTACATCCGCCGACGTCAAGGCTACCTTCGAAAGAATTCTGGCCGAGGAAACCGCTTCTCCCAAGGCCAATGAATTCGGAACGGTGGAATCCATCTCCACCCCCGATGAGTTGACCGTGGTATTCAAGCTCTCGGAACCCTTCGCCCCTTTCCTGGCTTCTCTCGCTTCCGGCTGGGGAGCTATCCTGCCGAAGAGCCTTATCGATGCCGGGCATAATTTCGACTCGCAACCGGTGGGCACGGGTCCTTTCAGCATGTCCGAATGGGTGCGGGACAGTAAAATAGTCCTGACAAGGAACGAAGATTACTGGATGGATGGATTGCCGAAACTGGATACGGTCGTTATGAATATAATTCCCGAAAGGGCCGTCCAGGTCCAGGGGCTGTTGACCGGCCAGGTGGACATCAGTTATATCATCGACAATGAAGATGTCCCCGTTCTGGAAGAAGATCCCGATGTGGTGGTGGAAAAGAAACTCTCGGCACTCATATTGGTTATGTCAATGAACTGCGGCCGTGAATACCTCGACGACCTCAGGGTAAGACAGGGTATCAATTACGCCATTGACAAACAAAAAGTCCTGGATGTCGCATACGGCGGTGGCAAGGTTATCGGCACCTTTATGGATTACGGGAATGCGTATTACAAGGATTTTACAGACTTGTATCCGTATGACCCTGATAAGGCCCGCGCCCTGTTCAAAGAAGCCGGGGTCGGTGATCACGAGTTTACCATCTTCGTTCCCCAGAATTACGAACTCCACGTGAAAGCCGGCCAGATGTACCAGGAGATGCTCTCCGACGCAGGACTGAATGTGAAAATACAGCTTATAGACTGGTCGACCTGGTTGAGTGACGTCTACAGGGGCCATAACTACGATATGACGGTCATCGGCCATACCGGCAAACTCGATCCGAACGGGACCCTCGGCGGGTACGGAACAGGCGGGTACGTGGAATGGTATAACGAAGAAGCGGCCGCCCTCTTCGATAAAGCTGCAGTCACCACTGGTTTTGAAAACCGGAAAGCCCTCTATGACAAGGGTTTGGAGATTATGGCCAGGGAAGTCCCCTTCGTTTACACCGGAACATCGTACAGGTACATTGCTTACCGTTCCAATGTTTCCGGATTCAGAATGACGCCGAAGGTCGATACATTCGATTTTCGCTGGACCGAGATAGAGTAACGACGCATGATAAGGACCGGAAGAACCAACAAGCTCTACCTTTTCGCGGTTCTTTACCTTCTTATCCTGGGAGCGGCCGCCTTGGCCGCTCCCAGGATTGCTCCCTATAACCCGGTAGAACAGGACCTAGATTCCAGGCTGCAACCGCCGGGCAAAGAACACCCTTTGGGAACGGATAACTTCGGACGGGACAACCTGAGCAGGATTATCTACGGTTCCCGATCAGCACTCATCGTCGGTATCATTGCCGTCTCCATCGCTTTGAGCATCGGTATGGTTATAGGATTATGGGCCGGACTGGCCGGCGGCATGACAGAGAACGCCCTGATGCTTATCATGGACAGTATCCTTTCTTTTCCCACGATACTACTGGCCATCACGGTGGTTTCATTCCTGGGGTATGGAATCAGCCGGGTAATGATAGCCCTTGGTATTATTTACAGCCCCGTATTCGCCCGCCTTGTAAGGGCGGAAACCCTTTCAATAAAAACGGAAGAATATGTGGAAGCCGCCCGGGCGCTCGGCACACCGGTGATCAAGATTATATTCAAGCACATTATACCAAACCTCCTGGGCAAGGTCGTGGTACAATGCTCCATAACCTTCGCCCTTTCAGTTGTGGCCGAGGCATCACTATCATACCTCGGGCTGGGAACCCAGCCACCCACTCCCAGTTGGGGACTCCTTTTGAAAGATGCGAGAAACTACCTTATCCAGGCTCCCTGGCTGGCCGTATATCCCGGAATTATTTTAGCCTGCACCGTTCTTGCGTTCAACATTCTCGGGGACACTCTTTCCGAAAAAATAAACCCACGGCTGTCGGGAAATGTCTAGACAATCGATAAAGGAGTTTTTTTCATGAAAATCGGCGTTCTTTCAGATATCCATGTGGATATCAACTACGCAAAGGGCGACTTTGTTACCCCCGCTCTGCTGGGAGAAATCAACAAACGGGAACTGGATGCGGTTATCATTGCCGGTGATATCTCCGGCGACTATATCATCTCCGCCTCCGTGATACAGACACTGAGACGGGAGACGGAGGCCCTCTGCCTCTTTGTGCCCGGAAACCACGATATCTGGAATGAATTTCATCCCCGGCTCGATGCATGGACGATATACAACCGGCTCATGGAGATCGAGGGGAACCTGTCCGCAGGCTATGTTGATCTGGACGATACCTGGACGGTCATAGGCGACCTGGGATGGTATGATTATTCCTTCGGAGACGGATCATTTTCATCCGCTGAACTATCGACCATGCAGTACGGAGGAAGAGAATGGCAAGACCACATCTACGCAAAATGGGACAGATCTCCGGAGGATATGCACCGTTATTTTTATGAAAAACTGGAAGGTCAACTGAAAGAGCTGGCCGGCAGGAAGGTGATCATGGTCACCCACATGCTCCCCATCGATGACTTTACCGTAAAAGAAGATCATAACCAGGCGGAATTATGGAAATATTTTAATGCCTTCCTCGGAAGCCGTGATTACGGTGTCCTGGCAGAGAGGACTGCCGATATCCGTCTTTCGATTTCCGGGCATGTACACTACAGAAAGCACAGCACTCGGAATGAAACGCTCTTTCTGTGCAACTGTCTTGGATACAGGACCGACTGGGAAAAAACCGACGACCCCTATAAAGAAATTCCCGGGGCGCTGTATACCGTTAATACCGACGACCTTCTTCCGTAAAAAAACGACCGCCCATTTTCAAGGCGGCCGTTTTAGTAGAAGTGTTTTGAGTTAACCCGTGGGTATGATCTTCTTGAACAGGGTCTTTTTACCGCCTTCTATCTTGAAGAGGAACAGCGGTTTGTTAGTCGGGACACCGTCCTTATTGGACCAGTTGAACTGAAGACCTTCAAAATCCTGAATATTGTTACAATAATCCCTGATCTTTACCCTTTCTTCCGCCAACTTGTCCGGGTCACCGGTAATACCGGTGGCTTCGATGGCTTCTTTTATCATATAGACCGCATCGTAGTAGTTGGGTGAAAGGCTGAA
>CAYPIQ010000042.1:0-6393 GCA_964410865.1 uncultured Spirochaetales bacterium
GATACCGTAGTTTATAAGAAACACGCCGCCGAAACAGGCCAATAGAAACCCGATGGCGGCAAAGGTAAGTCCTATGGTCCCGCCGCCCGTAAAACCGAAGGGCACCCAACCCTCTCCGATGGCATAGGCCTGGCCCGGTCCCTGGGCGAAGCCCAGGGGCAGGAGTAGGCCGAAAGCGGGAAAAAGTCCGGGCATGATGGTCATCATGAAAAGAAGGGTAAGGAGGAGCCCCACCATTGCCTGGACGGCATACTGGGAGATGATACCCACGGCGGTTCCAAGGATGCCGGCCCCCTTCGGTTTGCCCTTTCCCTCCGTTTTACGGAGAGTCATGGCGATGAACGAGATACTGAGAAGATGATAGACAAGTGCGCCGAGACCTTCGCCGGACAGATTGACCATTGGAGCCAGGAAGTT
The DNA here is from genome assembly GCA_964410865.1 of uncultured Spirochaetales bacterium. GTDB lineage: Bacteria > Spirochaetota > Spirochaetia > JAFGDJ01 > JAFGDJ01 > JAFGDJ01. The sequence continues at coordinate 418 of CAYPIQ010000042.1, forward strand.
ATAGAACGGAAGCAGCAGGAACCCTGCGGTAAGAGCGTTGGGGATCAGGTAGCGCTGAAAAAATTTTATTTTTGCACGTATAAAGGTTGCAAAGAGAAGGGCGAGGGAAATAAAACCGAAGTCGATAAAGATTTTCCATGGGAAGTCCATACTTTCTCCTCCTGGCTGAGAACGAATATGAAAGAATCGTATATCGGAAACGTGGGAAAGTAAAGGGAATATGGCGGTTTTTACAGCCGGAGGCTACGCAAAAAGCACCAGGCTGGCCGCCATAACGATCATTCCGCCTATGAGACCGTAGATGGCAATATGATGTTCACCGTATTTCTCCGCCGTGGGCAGCAGTTCGTCAAGGGAAATATAAACCATAATACCCGCTACCGCCGCGAAGGTAAAACCGAACATCGATTCTCCGAAGATCCGCTGAAGCAGAAAGTATCCCGCCAGGGCTCCGATGGGCTCCGCGAATCCCGAAAGGGAAGAATAGACAAAGGCTTTACGCCTGCTCCCGGTCGCGTAATAAATCGGCACGGAGACGGCGATACCCTCGGGGATATTGTGGATGGCGATGGCCACGGCAATGCTGATTCCCAGTGCCGGATTTCCAAGGGCTCCCACAAAAGTGGCCAGCCCTTCAGGAAAGTTGTGGATGCCGATGGCCAGGGCGGAGAACAGCCCCATCCGCATGAGTCCGGCCCGAGCGGCCACCTGGGGGCATTCCTCGCAGTTTGCAATTTCGTGGGGGTTTTCCTGTTCCGGTACAAGTGCGTCTATCAAGGCGATGAGGGCAATGCCGATAAAGAAAGCCACAGTGGTGGCAAGGTATCCCATCTTTTGACCGTATACCTCCATGAGGGATTCCTTCGCTTTCAGAAATATTTCGATCATAGAGACATAGATCATTACGCCGGCGGAAAAACCAAGAGCCCCGGCCAGGAATTTCGGGTTGAACGACCGGGATATAAAAGCGAGGATGCTTCCTATGACCGTGGAGAGCCCGGCAAGTAGAGTGAGGGACAGGGCAAACCAAAAACCTTCGGGTATCATGCGGCAAGTATACAGAAATAGTGCTCATTTTACAATCCAAGATTACGCTGCGGAAAGACGGTTCCCCTTGACAGCCGTCTAGATCAGCCCTACAGTACCTTGGAGCGTTTTATGCAAAATCTTTTTATCGTAGGAAACACCGCCGACAATCCCTTTGTTGACGATATTGCCCGGCACATGCAGCAGAGGGAAGATTATTCGGACCTTATCTCACTGAAGAATTTTCTTAATACCGAGTTCTGTCCCCGGTTTCTCGTAGACGAAAGCGATTACAGGAATATTGGAAATCAGTTGAAGGGTAAAAACATCCTCATCGTGAGCACCACCCTGACACACTTTACCCGGGATGAACTGGCAATGCGGAATTTTCTCATCATACGGGCGGCCAAGGACAATGGAGCGGAGCGGGTTATGCTTCTCGAGCCGGACCTCTATTACAGCGCTCAGGACAGGGGGCCTCGACCGGAGCACGGTATAACCCGGTTCAAACGGGACGCGGAGGATTACAAGAAGTTCGACGGACAACCCTTTTCAGCCAGGCTGTATGCCGACCTGTTGAAACACGCCGGTGTGGACGAGGTATTTACCGTTCATAACCATTCGTGTTCGGTCCAGAATATTTTTATGGACAGATTTTCGGGACATTTTCATAACGCCATTCCGTCCGATCTGTATTCCCATTACATTGTTGACTCGGACATCGTGGATGAGAATCGTCTTGTGATCTGTGCTCCCGACAGGGGCGCCCGCTATTTTGCCGAGTCTGTCCGGGACGAATTTCCGACGAAACAGATCCCCATGATAACAATGGAGAAAAAGCGTCTTGGGGAGCACGAGGTACGCGTTACGTGTACCGATGACAGTGAGATAGGCCTCGAGGATATCTCCGGTCGGGATGTGGTGGTGTTCGATGATATGGTACGGACCGGCCATACCATAGTCGAGTGCTGCCGGCTTCTTCGCCGGGGTAATCCTCGCCGTGTGGTATTCTTTGTTACCCATTTTTATTCATCCCGGGAAGGACGGATCAATATGAACGATCCGGTGATAGATGAGATTGTAACCACTGATACCATACCGGATATTCTCAACAGGGATGTCCAGGGCAGGTTGCGGCATAAGCTGGTGGTACTGAAAATAGAACGGTGGATATCGGATTTCGTCAGGCGCTGTATTGAGCCCTCGTCGGAACCCCTGAGCCCTCCTCTTTACTCGGAAGATATGTCATCTAAGAATCCCCGCTGGCGCGGCAGGATGGGGCCCCTGTTTTCTGGGAATGAAAGGTAGGGTCGGTGTATAGAATAGGCATCATGGCAGGAAAACTCGGCGACGGAGCACGTGGTCCGCTAGAATAATTCCTGCCATGGCTTCGATAACCGGAACAATCCGTGGACAAATACATCCGTCGTGACGACCGTGGATGACGATCTCCCGTTCAGTACCGTCCGTATCAACGGTTTTCTGGGCTTTCCCTATAGAGGGCGTGGGTTTTACCGCGGCCCGGAACACGATCTCCTGGCCCGTTGAGATTCCGCCCAGTATTCCTCCGGCATGGTTGGACAGGAAGCCGGAATCGTCCATGGGATCGTTATGGGAGCTGCCGTACATATCCGCGCAGGCAAAACCGCTTCCGAATTCTATACCCTTTACAGCCCCTATCGAAACAACGGCCTTTGCCAGATCGGCATCGAGCTTATCGAAGACCGGACTCCCCAGACCGGGGGGGCATCCCGAGATACGGCATTCCACTATCCCGCCGGCGCTGTCACCTTCGGCAACCAGGGCGGTAATACGTTCCGTCATTTCTTCCGCAGCCCGGGCGTCCGGAGCGTACATCGGGTTTGTATCTATAACGGCCGGGTCATACTCTTGGCACCGGACGCCCGCCGCGCTCAGGGTGTATGCCCTCAGGGATATACCCTGGGTTTCCAGGAATTTCTGGGCCACCGCCCCGGCGGCGACGCGGCCCGCCGTTTCGCGCCCGCTGGACCTCCCGCCGCCGCGATAATCCCGTATACCGAATTTCTCCAGGTAGGTCCTGTCGGCATGACCCGGGCGAAACACCTTCCGGATGGATTCATAGGCTTCCGGTTGCGCGTCGAGGTTCCGAATCAGGATGGCCAGGGCGGTTCCCGTTGTTTTACCCTCAAATACACCCGAAAGAATTTCCGCCCGGTCCTGTTCGTTGCGTGTAGTCGCTACCGGTGAACAACCCGGGCGCCGGCGGTCCAGTTTTTTCTGGATGTACTCCTCGTCCATGGGTAGGAGCGGAGGCACCCCGTCGATAACTGCTCCCAGGGCCGGACCGTGGGATTCCCCGAAGGTGGTTACCCGAAAGAGTGTTCCTATCGTGTCAGCCGCCATACAATTCCTCCCGAATCCGTTCCACCGTTTCCCGGGCTATCTCTTTCGCGGTTCTTCCCAGCGCCTCCACCGTAATATCGGCCGCTTCGGCGAAGGTTTTCTCCCTTTTCGAGCAGAGTCGAATAAAATCCTCATAGGGATGTTCCCGGTCGAGGTAGACAGGTAGTCCCCGTGATGAGACCCTCTCATACAGAACATCCCCGGATTCCCGGATATACACAAAACGCCCCGTTCCTTTGAGGTGACCGTAGGCGGAGGAATTTTCAATAGTACCCCCCCCAAGGGCGCAGACGGCCTGCCTGTGCTTTTCTTTCAGGACCAGTCGTTCGGCGGCCTTGGCCTCCATGTCCCGAAAAACTTCCCTGCCGAATATTGAGAAAAGTTGCCTGCATGACTCGAAGGGTCCCGCCGCCGTGTTCTCCGCCGCCGTCTTCAGTATGATATCATCCAGATCGATAAAGGGAAGGAACAATTCATCGGCAACCAGACGACCAACGGTGGTCTTGCCGCAGTGTTTCATGCCTGTTATGTAGATCATCATCACCTGAATCCTGCATATGACAATACGAGCCGGTTCGAATATGGTCAAGGTCTTGTTGACAAAATACCCGTTGAAAGCTAGGGTTCAAGGATAACGACGAGGGAGGTACCTTATGGAAAAGACGGTAGAGTATATTGCCGGTCTCATGGAAATTGCGGCCGTTACGGCACCCAAGGCAGTGGGGGAAAATTATGTGGTAACCGCAATCGTATCGGGAGACGACGTCCAAAGGCTTGGAAAAGAAATGATTGCCTACGGCGAAAGGACAGGAAAGAAGAATTTCGACCGGGACGGAGAAAATGTCGTGGATTCGGAATGTGTTCTCCTGGTGGGTATAAAAGACGCAACACCGGTGGGACTCGATTGCGGGGCCTGTGGCTCTCCTACCTGCATCGATATCAACACGGCGGATGATTCGGCACCCTTCAAGGGTCCCCAGTGTCTTTTCCGTGTTCTGGATATGGGTATCGCCCTAGGGTCGGCGGTCAAGACGGCCTCCATCCTCAATGCGGACAATAGAATCATGTACCGCGTGGGGTGTGTTGCCCGGGAACTGAAAATGATAGACGCCGATTTCGTCATGGGAATTCCCCTTTCGGTTACGGGAAAGAGCATCTACTTCGACAGGTAACGGACGGGAATGAGTAAGGATGGATACAATGCCGCAAAGGCCTTTCTTCAATCCGAGGGCATGTATTACGGGTCATATGATTTCGGGTCCCTGGTGAGAAGTTTTGCGCGGGAGATGGAGGAAGGCCTGGCCGGAAGGGAGTCGTCTCTGGCCATGATACCGACCTATTTCTCCACCCCCCGGGTTCTTCCTGAGGGGGAAGATGTGGCCGTCATCGATGCCGGTGGAACGAGTTTACGCCGCGGTATTGTCCGACCGGCCGATAGGTCCCCGGTAATCCGTGGTTTAACGGAGACCTGCATGCCGGGTACGGTAAAAAGGATCAGCAAGGACCGGTTTATCCAGGCCCTGGGGGAGTTTATCAGCCCACTTCTGGTTCCCGGGCGGCGTATCGGGTTCTGTTTTTCCTATCCCATCAGGAACGATCCGGACAAAGACGCCCGGGTGGTATCGATGACCAAAGAGCTTAAAATAAGCGATATAATCGGTGCCTACATCGGCAGAGAACTTCTTTCGTACCTGGAATCAAGGAGAAACAGGGATGTGCCGCGGATAGCCGTGTGTAACGATACCATAGCCCTCTTTCTTTCCGGCCGGCGGCAGGAAAGGGACCTGCCGGCGGATGAAGAGGGAGGAATAAATATCGGTTATATTCTCGGCACGGGAATAAACGCCTGCTACCAGGAACCGAACGAGAACATCCATTCGGTACGGGATGTGCCCCGGGAAGGAAAACAGATTATTAATATAGAAGCCGGTGGGTTCCAACATATTCCGCGTGGGTCCGCCGATGAAGAGCTGGACAAACTGTCCGTGAGCAGGAACCGGTATACCCTGGAGAAAATGTCTTCGGGGGCATACCTCGGACCTTTGCTTTATCTGTCTCTTCGAAAGGGGAGGGAAGAGGGGCTCTTTTCCAGGACCTCCGCGGAAAAGTTGAATGATCTTCCTGAGCTCTCTACGAAAGATCTCAGTGAACTCCTCGAGAATCCGGACGGCTCAAGGGTAGCCGGATTCCTGGCCGGAAAATCGGACATTGATACTGCCTATAACCTGGCTTCCATGCTGCTCCAGAGGTCATCCCTGGCGGCCGCGGTACCCCTGGCCGCGGTAATTGAACGGAGCATATGTTTCCACCGCAATAATAAGAAGCCTTTTAAAGTGCTCGTGTCGGCGGAAGGATCCACCCTCTTCAGGGTTCCGGGGTATAAGGAACGTATTCTCGCCTATATCATCGATTATGCAAAAAAAATGGGAAACCCGGAGATATATATACGGGAGATTAAAAACGGATCGCTTCTGGGAGCGGGCATAGCCGCGGTATCGGACGTTTGATAGATGTAATCTAGTTAAGCAGGGGTATAGGCTTTGAAATTTCGTATCCCTGGCCGTA
>CAYPIQ010000042.1:6403-22190 GCA_964410865.1 uncultured Spirochaetales bacterium
ACCTCAGGGCTGGAAACAAACTCCGCAATGGTTTTTATACCCATGATATGCCCCATGGTATTGATCGATTCCACCATGGCACGGTTTGCCGAATTTACATCCATGTCCTTGACGAATATGCCGTCTATCTTTAGATAATCCACGGGAAGGTTTTTCAAGTAGTTAAAGGATGAAAAGCCGCTGCCGAAATCATCCAGGGCAAAGGTACAGCCGAAGGCCTTCATCTCGTTGATGAACCTGCCGGCCGTGGACATATTTGTTATGGCCGCGGTTTCCGTTAATTCGAAGCAGAAAAACTCGGGCGAGACCCCGGCTTCGTCGATCTGGTGCTTGATGTAATCAAGGAGATTTTCATCGGCCAGGGAGTGGGCGGAGAGATTTATGTTAAATACGGAAATATTCCGATCGCCGCCGCCGTTGTTCACAAAATCCGAATAGCTCCGGATAGCGTTTCGTATTATCCACCGGTCTATGGAAGGCATGAGATTGTAGCGTTCGGCCGCGGGAATAAAGTCCGCGGGCATAATGATATTGCCCTCCTTATCGATCATCCTGACCAGAATTTCGCATTTATGGATTGTTATTTCCGGGTTAAGGGGAACAATTGGCTGGTAGTAGAGGACAAAGCGGTTTTCCTCCAGGGCATGGGTGATTCTGGATATCCACTCCATTTCGCCCCGGCGTTTCTGAAATATGTTGGATGAATCCTCGTAGACCTGGATCATGTTACCGCCGCTGTCCTTGGCCACGTAACAGGCATCATCCGCCGCAGCCAGGACATTACCGAGGTTGCCGACCTGTGAGTTTATCACAACGATACCCATACTGGATTTAATGGAGAATATATTATTGTCCCAGATAATCCTCGTGTTCCGAAGGCGTTCATGAAGCCTTTCGGCAATTTCCAGTGCGTGCTCGCGGGATGCCCGTTCCAGGATAATCCCGAATTCATCGCCCCCCAGCCGGGCACAAACATCGCTGCTGCGGACTACATTCTTTATAATATGGGTTGTCTGCAGGAGCATTTCATCACCGGCGGCATGACCACATGTATCGTTGATTACCTTGAACTGGTCGAGATCGATGTAGATAAAGGCGTGTTCGGCCTCACCGGTCAGGGAATCGACTATTAGTTTTTCCAGCCTGGAGTTGAACCGGTCCCTGTTTATTAGGCCGGTAAGGCTGTCGTGGCTTGCCTGATAGTTTATGGTCTCGGAGAGGCGATTCATGGCGGTGGTATCCCGCAGCGCGAATACCTGTCCTTCCAGGACATCGTGTCTGTCCCGGATGGCCGCGATACTGCCCTCTAGGTTGATCAGATCACCCTTCCGGTTCTCGAGAATGACGTCCTTGAACACGTATGGAGAGGACGAATCTTTGTTGTCCTCCAGGGCCGGGAATTTTACCGTTGTTCTATCCGTGGAGTGCTTTATATTTAGAATTTTTTCGATGTGTTTCTGATACGCATCCTTTTCCGTCCATCCGGTAATCTTTTCAGCCACGGGGTTCATGAATGCCACTTTGCTGTAGATATCGGTGGCTATAATACCGTCTTCGATACTATGCAGAATTGCTGAAGAAAGACGTTCCTGCCGTTTGAGCTGCTGGTCTATTTTATACTTGTAGACCGCGATATCGAGGGTAGTATAGAGTTCTTTGTCCTTGAAGGGTTTCAGGATGTAACCGAAGGGTTCGGCGATTTTAGCCTGTTCCAGGGTTTTTTCGTCGGAATAAGCCGTGAGGAATATCACCGGGATCTGAAAGCGCTCTTTTATGATAACGGCCGCTTCGATACCGTTCATCGATCCTGAGAGCATGATATCCATCAGGATGATATCGGGCCGTTCATTACCGGCTTTCTCGATAGCCTCCTCCCCCTTGGAGGCGATACCTAGGACATTGTAACCGAAACGTTCGAGCCGTCGTTGAAGATCAATGGCAATGATCCTTTCATCCTCAACAAGTAGTAATTTTTCTCTCTCCATGATGCTTTTCCGTGTTGTCCTTTATATACGATAATCATAAGAGGTTTCCGGAGAAAATTCAAATCAAATAGAGATTAATTATTTTTATGCGGTGGAGTGATTATAACGAATTTCAACTGATATCCCCCCGGTCCTGAGGACGGCGGCAAATGAATCGAGGGTTGCATCCGGATATGGCGTAACTTTCTTCCAGGCGGGGTCCAGGGTAATACCGGGGTTGAAGCCCGAGAGAAGACAGGTTTCTCCGGCACCGATGATGTCGGCCAGGGCGATTATATCTTCTTCATCAACAATTCCCGGTACGGCGGTGATACGAAATCGGTGGGGGATGCCGGATTTTTTTAGAAGGTCGATGGAAGAACGCACCGCTTCAGCGATCCTTTCCACCTCCTGTGAGAAGGCGGCGGTGGTGTGTTCCATGAGTCGGTGGTAATGCACAGGCCGGGTTTTAACGTCCATGTCGATAAAATCCGCCCCGGCCTCGGCAAGCCGCTGGGGGAAGGTGCCGTTTGTGTCCGTTTTTACCTTGAGACCCTGTGCTTGGAGCATAGCCACGAGGTTAGGAAGGTCCTTATGAAGAAATGGTTCGCCCCCAGTGATACAGACCCCTCCCAGTATCGATTTCCGTTTTTCTATAAAAGTACGGACCTCTTCGAGTAACAGGAAATCACCGGGAGGTGAACCGAGTACACATTCCGGGTTATGGCAGTAGGGACACCGCAGATTACAGCCGTGGGTAAAAAGCACCGCGGATATGACTCCGGGGTAGTCGATGAAGGATGTTTTTACCAGCCCGAGCGAATCTATCGACATAGCAACTGCGGAAAACTTATACGGGTACTTCTTCGGATATCGTTGACAGCACCTTCCGGACAGCTTCGGCAGTTGACCCCCGGAACACCTCATATTTCTCCCGATCCAGGAAGATCACCGTGGGAGAGGCAAGTACATTATGGGCCCGGGCTTCCGAGAAACCCTCGTCGGTGTCGACATTTATGTCCGATCCGGGAATACCCAGCTCTTTCAGCGCGGTCGCAACCGGCGGACAATTGGGACAAGAGGACCGGAAGAAATAGAGATAATCCGTGATACGGTCGTACGCCGGGGGATGTTCCTCCCTGTCCGTGTGAGGCGGATCTTTGATCCTCTCAGCCCTCTCTTCAGCCGTGGTAAAGGAGGCACGTTCGGTAAACTCTTCCCGTTTTCCCTTGTTCCAGTTTTTAACCGGTCTGTAGTACCCGACGATTCGTGAGTACACCTCGGTGGGGGTCCCCTCGACCCGTTCGAGTTCCGATTTCAGCTCCGCGATTCTGCGGTCTATCTCTTCGATTCTATTCATTATGCTTTGTTCCCTCCCTTAGTGCTGTTTCTTCGGCGGCACGCGCCGCTTCGAGCTCTTTTATTTCTTTTCTGATTCGAGCCTTTGCCTGCTCCCGGCATATGGGGCAGGTAAAATGTTCCCCGGAAATGTACCCGTGGATCGGGCAGATGGAATAGGTCGGGGATATTGTAAGGTATGGAATGCGGTAATGGACCATTATGGTCTTTACCAGTTCGCGGCAGGTTCGGTAGTCGTCCAGGGCTTCTCCGAGAAAGGCATGAAAGACCGTCCCCCCCGTATATTTCACCTGCAGGGCTTCCTGGCAGTCCAGCGCTTCGAAGAGGTCCGTGGTGAAATCCACCGGAAGTTGTGAAGAATTAGTATAGTACGGTTCTTCGGTTCCGGACGTTTTGATATCCGGATACCGTTCCCGGTCGTGTTTGGCCAGGCGGTAGCTGGTACTTTCAGCCGGGGTTGCCTCCAGATTGAAAAGGTCTCCGGTCTTTTCCTGGAAATCGGCCAGCCGATCCCGCATATAGTCCAATACCTCCAGGGCGAAATTACGTCCTTCTTCCGAGGTGATATCGGTTTTTAGAAAGTTCAGAAGGCATTCGTTCATGCCTACAATACCGATGGTAGAGAAGTGGTTGGACAGGCCCTCGAGATACCGTTTTGAATATGGAAAGAGACCCGCCTCCATGAGCCGGCTGATCACTTTACGCTTTATCACCAGGGATTTCGCGGCGAGATCCATGAGATCGTCGAGTTTTCTATAAAACTGTCCTCTGGATTTTGAAAGATACCCTATCCTCGGCAGATTAAGGGTGACAACGCCGATAGACCCGGTGAGTTCGTCCGAACCGAAGAGCCCGCCCCCCCGTTTCCGAAGTTCCCGTTTGTCGAGCCGGAGCCTGCAGCACATGGAACGGACGTCCCCCGGATCGAGGTCGCTGTTTATGAAATTCTGAAAATAGGGAGTGCCGTACTTGGCCGTCATGTCGAAGAGCAGGCGGCTGTTTTCAGAATCCCAGTCGAAGTCTTCGGTGATGTTGTAGGTCGGTATCGGGTACGCGAAGCCCCTGCCGTTCGCGTCGCCGTCTGTCATCAGCTCGATGAACGCCCTATTGATCATATCCATTTCTTTTTTGCATTCACCGTAGGTAAAGGATTGTTCCATGCCTCCGACAATTGCCGGTTTGTCGGCCATATCCTTCGGCACGGTCCAATCGAGGGTAATATTGGAGAACGGGGCCTGGCTTCCCCAGCGTGAAGGGGTATTGACGCCGAAGATAAAACTCTGTATCGCCTGTTTGACCTGTTTCTCATCCAGAGAGTCGATTTTGACGAAGGGAGCCAGGTAGGTATCGAAACTCGAAAGGGCCTGTGCCCCCGCCCATTCATTCTGCATAATGCCGAGAAAATTCACGATCTGTTGTATAAGGGTCGAAAGATGGCGGGCGGGACGGGAGGTTATCTTATCCGGTACACCCCCCAGACCTTCTTTGATCAACTGCCGAAGGGACCAGCCGGCACAGTAGCCGGAAAACATGGAAAGATCATGGATATGGAAGTCGGCGTTGATATGGGCTTCAGCAATTTCAGGCGGATATATATTCTTTAACCAGTAATTGGCGGTAATTGTGCCGGAGTTATGCAGAATGAGTCCACCCAGGGAAAAGTTTACATTTGCGTTTTCATTTACCCGCCAATCGGTTTGGAAGAGGTAACCATCCATGGTCCTGTTGATATCCAGCATCAGTTTCCTGGTATCACGGATCATCTCATGGTTTGCCCTGTAGATAATATAAGCCTTTGCTATATCGGCGGCACCGGATTCGATGAGTACCGTTTCCACAATATCCTGGATCTCTTCGATGGCCGGTGCACTGTTCGGATGACGACCGGACATGAATGCTTCGAGTTTTCGTTCCGTTTCGCCGGTCAGCCTTTCGACCAGGTCGAGGTCTTCCTCACCACGGACGGATTTAATAGCCCTGCCGATGGCCCCGGCTATTTTCCAGCGGCTGTAATTCTCTATTTTACCGTCCCGTTTTATAACATGACGGAGAACCGTGGCTTCCGCCCCGCCTCCTGCCAGTATTTCATCCCATGTATTCAGTTTTTCAGCCGGCGCCATAGTAAATAATCCCCTCCCGTTTATGATATTACTTCGATCTCTTTTAAAAATTCCCCGACATCCTCGAAATTCCGGTATACCGACGCGAAACGTATATATGCAACCCGATCGAGGTTATAGAGTTTTTCAAGGACCATATTCCCGAGCACTTCGGAGGAGATTTCCCCGGCCGTTTTGCCGGCCAGTACTGCTTCGTCCTCTACACGGTGCAGGAGTTCATCCACCACATCCGCCGGGATCGGTCTTTTTTCTATTGATCGCTGAATACCCCTTTCCAGTTTCTCCATGTCGAAGGGTTCCCGTCTACCGTCCCTCTTGATGATCATAAGGGGCTTTTCCACGATCCGTTCGTATGAGGTGAAGCGGTAACCGCAGGAAAGACATTCCCGTCTCCGGCGGATACTCAATCCCGCTGAATTCTGCCTGGATTCGATAACCCTGTCTTCAATCCTTCCGCATCGTGGGCATCTCATAGAGAATGGCTCCTCCTGAAACAAGGACGGTACGGCCGCCGGTGTTTTACAGCCTGTTCTTTTCCCGACGAACTTACGCTATATATGGTGCTAAAAACAGCGCAACTTCTATCCTATCACGCTATATTTTGTGTATCAACCGGTTTATCGGAATTTTCCCGTAAAAGCTTAAGTTTTTCCATTGGGGATGAATCATTAAAGAGTTGACCCGCCGGATTTTTCTGCCTATTGTTATACTAAAGAGGAGGCAGGCATGTCTTATCTGGAAGAGTATAACCGGGTGCCGGTTCCCAGGATACGGGAAGAGGTAATTGAACAATTGAAACTCAACTACGCCCATGACAACCTGGAAGAGGAAGAATTCGAACGGCGGCTCGAAGAAGCTACAGGTACGGATTCCAAGGCGGCACTCCTGGATCTCATTTCAGATCTTCCGACAATACGAGACAGCCGTCAGGGTGACACCGACGCTCCCTATCGGGTAAACCTCGGGGAGGTACGGCATGATGAGCTCATCGTAGGTATTCTGAGCGGGTCAGAACGGAAGGGGCGCTGGGAGCCTGCCCGGTATACGAACGTCCTGGCATTCATGGGAGGCATAGACCTCGATTTTTCAGAGGCTGGAATCCCCCCGGGGGTTATTGAAATAACCGTGTTCTGTCTTATGGGAGGACTTGATATTATCGTACCCGAAGGGGTGAATGTGGAAGTAAACTGCGTCCCCATCATGGGAGGAGTAGACAGGAAGATAGACGATGAGCAGGTCCGGGGCGCCCCCACCATTAGGATAAAGGGCCTGATCGTCATGGGCGGTATCGATATAAAATATCCGAAGAAGCGGAAAACAAAGTGGAGGAAGTATGGGTGAGAGAAGACTCTATCTGTCGGAACGTGATAAAAAAATCGGCGGAGTCTGCGGGGGCATTGCGGAGTACCTGGGTGTCGACTCTACACTTATCAGGGTGCTCTGGGTCATTGCGGCGGTTATATTCGGGTCCGGTATCCTGGCCTACATTATAGCCTGGCTGCTGATACCCAGGAGGCCGGAGTACGACGACTGGGAATGACGGTGAACCTTCTCGTCATTCTATCGAATCGAAAGGCCGGCTATAAAACTTGCCGCTCTTCCCGGCGTAATATCGCCGGTTAAACGGATAAACCGGCGCCAGGCGGCCCCTTCTTCTTCCAGAAGTCCGCGGACTCTACCCGTTTCAATGTCCCGGCGCAATACCTGAAGACGCCGGAGGACCTCTCCGGTCAGATAGTCCGAGTCTTTTACTTTTCCTTCCACGGCGTAATGGAAGGCCCGGGTAAGTATGTGGAAGAAACTCTGGGCAGGGGCGAGGGGAGAGGCAAAGATTCCCGGCATGGGGTCTATATCATCTTTTACATCCAGGATATCCGCCAGGTGCCCGAACAGTACGAGTCGAAACATGTCGCCGGCAAATCGCGTGGCAGCGGTTTTTTCTTCGTTTCTCGAGACCCGGTCCTTGTAATGGACAATGCGGAGGTCGGGATGGAATATCCCCCGGATACCCCGGGACAGGGCGGAGAAATAGAACTGCTGGTCCTCAGCCCGGCCGACGATAGAAAGGGTAAAGGGGGCTGCCCGCCGGAGGGCGTCGTTGGTAATTCCGTATCCGCCTCCCTTTACGACCGGATGGGACACGAAGTCCTCCAGGTGGTCGAAACGGTTATAGAGGGCGGTAGCCCTGCCGTGGGCGAACCCTTTGGCGAAAAAGAGATCAGGACCGGTGAAGCGCGCCGGAACTCGAACATCCGGGCAGCGGAGAGAATTCGGGTATCCCAGTTTTTGTATGTCCGAAGAGTTTACGTATTCTCCTTCATTGATACCGAGGATTACCTCCCGTCCCTTCCAATCACGGGCCGTGCCGCCCCAGTAACGGTGACACATGGTTTCGAACCAGGTTTTGCCTGTTGCATTATACAGGTCCCGGGAATGGATTGACTCATCGGTATCGAGTTTGAAACCCGCCCGGATACCGTGGGACTTTTCGATAAGGAGCTGCATGTATTTGAGGACGTTGAAATGGGCGCCGTAGGCTCCCAGAACAGTGAACATCGGGATGTCCGTATCGAAGAACTCCCGGCAGAGATTTCGGCAGGCGTGCTCGGTCAGAATAAAGATTTCCATATGGGAATAGTCTTTTTCGCTGATGATACTGTGCACCCATTCACCGGCGAGTCGGTCGATGGACGGGTGGGTTACCGATATTGAAACGGCGATCGGAACCTTGTAATCCAACGGGAGTATGTGTTTTTCTTTCTCAAAGGAGAGGTCTTCTTCCAGTGTGTCGAGACACCAGATCAATTCATGACTCTCACCGTCGAACAGCGGGACCGGATGATCGTAGTCCGCGATGGACTCTCCCGGGTCCTTCCGTATTCTCTCCCACTGTTTCAGCAGGCCCGGGAGTGCGTCCCGGCGAGTCTCTTCCGGAAGGGTGTACAGTGCATTGAGCTGGAGCATCACCTCGTGCGGCCGTATCGGTTCGGGATTGGGTTCGACACAGGTAAGGCGCCAACGTCGCAGGATTTCCAGTTCATCCAAGTTCAATTCCGGCGCCCACACGCCCGCCACAATGCCGGCCGATTCTTCGGATGTTCCGGTGGAACCGAGCAGGCTCAGCGCGCGATTCGCATCGCCCGGACGGTTTTTATAGTACTCCATGAAGGACTTCCGAGCTGCCAGGTAGCTTTCCTCCAGAATTTTTTCATCCGGTCCGAAAGCCGGTTCTTTACCCTTGCCGACGGCTTCGCAGATACGAAAAATTCGCTCCGACCTACCGTTTTTGATATTCGCCTTTTCTATGCCGGTGAGGGATTCCGGTGTCTCTTCGAGGCCGGAGGCCAGTGCGACGGTCTTTCTGAAGAGTTCTTCAGCCGGTGATGTTTGCATTCTTTGTTTTCTCCTCCGAAAATTTAATCTGCCATGCCCCCAGGTAAACTTTTCACCGTGCCTGCCGGCAGGCAGGTCGTTTTGGTTGTCCCGAAGGGTCATGTAGACTCCTTTTGTCAAACAAAACTATACAGGGCATTCCCCTTTACGGCAAGGAATATTCCCCGGTCATGGTTGAACTTCCTTCCTAAAGGGCTTATCATTCTCAAAGTGTTCGCAGCCGTGGAGATGGTTATTACATGTATCACCCCGTACAGCTTGGAAATAACGAAGCATATGTTTTTTTCTGATAATCAAGTTTTTCGGAGGGCCGGAGCGTGTTATCCCAACGTGCCGATTTCGTAAAAATAATACCCTGTATTCTTTTTCTTTGTATCTGCATCTCCATGAGTCCGGGCTTTCTTCACGCGGATATTGAAATCTATGCCGGTTTTAAACCGGAATTATACGGCGCGGCCTTGGATCGTACGGAAGTGCGGCACTATCCGCTCGAACTATTCTGTCGATCCGGTACGGCGGATGCCCCACCGGAGGGCATTCTAACGGTGGTGACATTCAACGGTAGTGTGCGTGCCGATCTCTTGGAACTGCTGTCCCTGGAAGAAAAAATCATAGATACACGGTTTTCCCTGAGCAAGACGAATATTTCGGGGCACGATGTTTTTTACCTTACGTATACCCCCTCGGGGCTGGATATCGCCTTTTCCCTGGAGAAACCGACTTCCCGGATCTATGATGTTATCGACAGGATATATGTCGACAGGCCTGATGCCGCCAGGGAAGTAAAGAAACATTATTCCGATAATTATCTGGTGCGGATACACAGGGCTGAAAATATTATCCGGCCGGATCGTGATATCCTGGAATTCGAAGAGGCACTTGTTTCGGCTACCGTTATCGGCGAATCCTTCCAGCATCTTTGGGGGGTCCATGACGGGAACGATCTCTTGGGCAATATCGGTTATCTGGTTCTGGAAGAGAGTTACCACCGCCCTGTGGGGGTTCAGTATCGACCTGAGCGGGAAGGGTGGGAAGAACTGAACCGCTTTCTCAATAAGATCATCGACATGGCCGGAGATCCGGTGGCTAATCTCTACAAGCTCACGGCCGCCGCTTTTCATATTGAAGAATTCGACGAAGAGATTATATCACCGGAAGAGTTTGTTAGGACCATGGAAGGAGACACCCTCGACCTGGCGTGTTTTTATTATGACATCCTGCGAAGGTTGAACATGGAGGTAAAGCTTCTCTGTATTCAAACCGGCGAAGGGGTGAAAGTTAAAACCGGTGCCGTGGTTTTCCGGCAGGACCGGGAGTGGCGATTCATGGATGTCGAGGGCATACGGCCGGTATCGACGCCGGCCTGGAACAGGCTTCCTGCCATAGCTTTCGGAGAGACGGTTTCGTATATAGAACTCGATATCCGGAATATTCTGGAAAGCGGCAGGTACCCGGTCCCTCCCGAGGGGGACTGGAACCTGTCTGTATACTGATATTTCTATTATTGCTGGACGGATATATCCACTGAAGGCCTGAATTCCAGGGCCGTGGCCAGGGCTTGGTGCACCTCGTGGGAGAGGAATCTATCCAGCAGGCTTCTATCAGGCTCTGCGCCTTCCAGGACGGGATAGACCGACTGGGTAAGGGTGTAATCGAAGCGCGGAGCCCACTTCCTGGAACCCAGCCGTGCGGTGGTCGAGCAGTTATCGACCATGTGAGAGACACCCTTGAAATGCATGTAAGGGTTCAGGGAATCAACGGCCTCGATAATGGACTCGTTGACGATTTCCGAATAGGCGTGCCCGTTTTCTGCAAGGATATCAATCTGGGCTATCATAGCAGCCAGGTAAATACCGGCGGTAAAGGGATTGATCGGCAGATCATCTTCCACCCGGGTTTTCCGTACTTCCTTTCCGAGTATCCACATCGGTGTATTGTCTATGACCGGCATAGGTCGTTTTTTGAGCCTCTTTCCCGCCAGGATTACCGAACGCAGTTCGTTACCCGAAGCTACTTCCTGGTAAATTTCTTCGAGCAGATCATGAAAGGGCTCATAAGCGGCGCAATAGGCTCTCTCAAAGTCTTTTTTCCCTTCCGCGGGGATTGCTTCATACACGCCGAGGATGCCCTTATGCGAGATTGTCCGGGAAACAGGTCCTGTTATGGATTCAACCGCCTCAATAAAGGCCCGGGGTTTTTCAAGACCCTTATCGATATATCTTCGAAAGAGGTTCTCGACGATTCCGTGAACCGCGCCCAGGAGAATACCCCGTTCTCCAAATATATCCGATTTATACTCCATTTCAAGACTCGTTATAAAGGTAAAGGGAGAGCCGATGGCTACGGACCAGCCGATTGCGTAATCCGTGGCGTGACCGTCGATATCCTGTTCCACCGCAAAACTTGAGTTAATGCCTGCTCCTTCCGTATCCCGACCCTGTTCGTAGAGTCTTCGTACTGAAGGCCCCATCCCCTTGGGACATACGCCTATGACGTTTATCGAATCGGGAAAGTACGTGTCCTGGGTTTTCAGATGGCCCAGCAGGAAGCCGTGGGACAATCCCAAAGTGGCACCGGGTTTCATGACGTCGAACAATTTTTCGTATATTTCCGCCTGGGCGGCATCAGATATGAGTAGAATGACCAGGTCGGATTCCGCGGCCACGGCAAACATTTCTCCGAGGGTCCCGTTTTCCTCTGTAAACCCCGCCTTCTCCGCTGCCTTGCGGGAGGAAGACCCCTCGCGGAGACCGACAACCACCTTAATATCCGAACCTTCCAGGGTTTCCCGGAGGTTCATCGCCTGGGCCGGTCCCTGGGAGCCCCAGCCTAGGACCCCGATTTGTTGTATTCCTTCAAACGCTTTCCTCACGAGGGGAAATAATTCGCGTCCGCCCCGGACGACATATTCGGTATGAGGCCCGAATGTAACCTTTTCTTTTTTGAATACCTTGGAATCGAAATCAAAGGGCATACTATCCTCCACTGTTCATGCGTTGTATAGACTATTACGAAAATAGCCGCACCGGAATAGCCGCACCCGGCTGTTTTCATCCTTTCGGTTGCCGCGCAACGGCATGAGAAAATATATCATGATTTTTGTGTTGCATAAAGTGCATTATCTTACATCTAGTGTTGCTCCCCGTATTCCGGTACAGGCATCCGCAGGTGCGGGTGGATCTGCAAACAGGCGACGCGACTTCAGCAGCACCCCCGGTCATTGCCGGCGATACCGTTCCGGGACGAAGCCGGCAGAGATTAGTTGTTTTCTTTCCGGGGCAGACCGGCCATAGTGAAGAATTCTTCCGCTTCTATGGTTTCCTTTTCCAGGAGTGTTTGTGCAATGTGTTCCAGTTCGTCGTTCTTTGTTTTCAGAAGGTTGACAACTCGTTCGTAACGTTCGGCTACGATACGGGCAATCTCCTGGTCGATATATGTCTGGGTGTCCTCGGAGTAATCCTTGCTCATGGTGGGCTGACCGTTATTCCCGAGAAAAGGATTCCCCTGCTTCATCAGGGCCACATTATGGAATTTGCTGCTCATTCCGTAGTCGGTTATAATTTTCCTGGCTATATCGGTAGCCTTTGACAAATCGTTGGCCGCTCCCGTGGATATCCGCCCGAACTTGACTTTTTCTGCGGCCCTTCCTCCCAGGAGCACGTCGATTTTGCCGAGCAGTTCGTCCTCCGTCATGAGATAGCGGTCTTCAATGGGGGTTTGCATGGTATACCCCAGGGCCCCGATTCCCCGGGGCACAATGGTTATTTTCTGTACCGGATCGGCTCCTTCAGTAAAGGCCGCGGTCAGGGCATGTCCCGTTTCATGGTACGCGACAATCTCCCTTTCCTTCGGATTGATCAGCCGGTTCTTTTTCTTGAGACCTGCTACCGCCTTTTCGATGGCTTCGTGCAGATCTTCCTGTATAACCTCTTCACGCCCCGAGCGTACCGCCAGCAGCGCCGCTTCGTTTATGATGTTTGCCAGGTCCGCCCCTACAAAACCGGGGGTTGCCTTGGCGATTTCCTTGAGGTCCACCGACTTGGAGAGTTTTACTTCCTTTGAGTGAATCTTCAGGATTGCTTCTCTTCCATTCAGGTCCGGCTTGTCGACCACGATTTGCCTGTCGAATCGACCGGGCCGCATAAGAGCAGGATCGAGTATCTCCGGCCGGTTTGTGGCCGCGAGAATTATTACACCGTTGGTAGCATCGAATCCGTCCATCTCGACAAGAAGCTGGTTGAGGGTTTGCTCACGTTCGTCGTTTCCCGCTCCGACGGAAAGACGGCTCTTACCGATGGCATCCAGCTCATCGATAAAGATAATACACGGGGCCTTTTGTCGGGCTTGTTTAAAGAGGTCCCGCACTCTGGCAGCCCCGACGCCGACGAACATTTCCACGAAATCGGCCCCGCTCATACGGAAAAAGGGAACACCCGCGTTTCCGGCCACGGCCCTGGCCAGGAGGGTTTTACCGGTTCCGGGAGCGCCTACAAGCAGCACTCCCTTGGGGACCTTTCCTCCGATGACGGTATATTTGAGGGGATTTTTCAGGAAGTCTACCACTTCTTCCAGTTCTTCCTTGGCTTCATCGGCCCCGGCTACATCCGAGAATGTTACCCCTGTCTGTCCTTCCGCCACGATCTGGGACTTGTTTTTTCCGAAGGTCATAACATCCGAACCCATATTACCCATACGATTGAACATGAGTCTCCAGATAAAAATGAAGAATATAAGGGGTAAAATCCATGACAGGAGTGTGCTTATCATATTTGTTCCGCGCTGGGATACGGCGGAATATGTAACCCCGTTTTCGTCCAGCAGGGATATGAACCCGGGGTCGTCAACCGGTACCGTTCTATAGGTTACCGTTTCCGTACCCTGTCCTCCGGAATCGCCTCTACCGTAGTAAAAATCGTTGCCGAGTTGTACCTGCTCTATCTCCCCGTTACGTATCCGGTCTTTGAATTCACTGAAACTGACCGTTATAGGAGCTTGCTGCTGCGTGATATAAGTGTTAAGAAACATCAGTATCATCAAGGCGATTATAAAATACCATACGGAAAACTTGAATTTTCCCTGTTTAAAGAAGGAGAATGGACTGTCGCCCCCATGCTGCGGACCGCATTCCTTGTCGTCCTTTTTCCAGCAGTCGTCGTCCTTTTTCTTCCCCTTTAATCGGCGGTCATCATCTTTATTTGCCATATATACTCCAGGCTAGGTAATGTTCTAGTCATATACAAATTATTACCTAAATCGAGCAAAGTAAAGGTTTTTAGGGGCTCCGAATCCTGGGGATCATATGAATCGGAAAATTGATAGGAGAAGCAGTCGGAAGAAGCATGCGGCGGGTAGAGGTGAGGGATTTCAATAGAGAATCTTAATCGGAAGCGCCGCTTTCTGCAGAAACCTTGTTACAATGGAGTACTTTTCAACGTCCCCGGTCAGAATTTCTTTACAGCTCTCCTTTAGAGACGCCTCGAAGTATTCCGATGCCCTTACCGTGTAGGGTTCCGTTCGGAGGGCGCAGAGGATTTCCGACTCCAGGTAAGAGCTCCTGAGAGAAAGGTTGAAGGAACCCAGGGCAAGCCATGAGCGGTCGATCAGGAAAAATTTCGTATGCAGGTAAGTAGGGGCGTCCCTTCCCAGCCATTCATGGATGTGAATGCCTCCCTTGAGCAAGGTTTTGTACCAGTTGGAAGAAATATACCAGCAGAGTCCTCCGGCCACCGCCTTTCCGGAGGCGAGAGAATTTGTAATAATATGGATCTCCACACCCCTGGCGGATGCGGCCAGGAGGGCTTCCAACAGGGGTCCGGGGGGAATAATATACTGTGTCATAATGTCGATACGGCTGCGGGCTGATGAAACGGCGTGTATAATGGTGTTCATGGTTGTAAATGAGTGTTCCCAGGGATTAGAAAGCACCGAACGCACCGGTATGGACCCCTGTTTCAATATACCTAAGGGAGCGGGGAGGGTATGAAGAACCGTACCTCCCAGGGTAGCGAATTCGTAATCGAATCTGCCTGAGAGGTCAACCGCGGCGGGGCCGGTCATATATATATCCGCATCCTCCCAGGAGAAGAAATAGCTTTCATGGATGTTACGGCCGCCCACAATGGCCGTCTCCCCATCCACAATAAGCATCTTGGCATGGAGCGAATAATGAATAAGTCCCCGGCCGGATATATTTTTCGTGCATGTACCCGGCCTTATACCCGGCGGAACGGGCGCTATCAATCTGTTGCGCTTCGATATTTTATCCCTTCCGGGGAAAGGGTATCCGATATTTCCGATGAGAATCACCTTGCATCCGGCGCGGCGAAGTCTGATAACGTCGGAGAAACCGCGGGAGATTTGGGCGTATCGCGAAGCAAGTATGTATACAGCCACACCTTCCCGGGCCTTTTGCTCGATAATCCCGACGAGTTCTCTTCCGGATTTGCTGCGCGTGCTGAAGTAATAGGTGTAGAGCCGAATACTGTGCACGGCCCCCATGAGTGTCTCGCGCCATCTCAGGAGGGCCTCTTTGCCGTCGTACAGGACCTCGAGCCGGGTCGCCCGGCTTTCCCTGGTTCCGCTGAGTGCATCGAGCTCCCGGTTCCATTCTCGTGACAGCAGGCGGGAACCCGGGTGGGGTGTTCCTTTCGGCATCCTTCTTCTTTTCTCTACAGAGGTTTGTTCCATGGATTAAATATATACAATAATATAATTAACTATACTTAGTAAATATTGACATAACTATTTTATTGCATATAATTTAAATAACTACACAAGAGGGTTGAAGACATGGAACACGATGCGGTCAAGGTTACGAGATTCAAAAGAGTCGGTGCCCGGAGGGTACAGAAAGTACTCGATTCCCTTGATCACCTGGCGAAGTGTGCCGATACCCGGAGTTATGAGTATGACGATGAAGATATTAAAAAAATGATGAACGCAATTCAAACG
>CAYPIQ010000042.1:22200-23855 GCA_964410865.1 uncultured Spirochaetales bacterium
AGTTGAAAGAAACGGAAGCTTCTTTTGCCCACAAGGCCGGGAAACCCTCCGGAAGGGAGTTTTCTTTTTAAAGGATCATGAGTACACGGTACACCCCCTACGGAAAAAGAGAACTTATTCTACTGCTAGGCATAACAATACTGGCCGTTATAGCATATTGGCTGCTTTTTCCCGATCTTTCCCTCACCCGGCATATTATAGGTTCTGTTGTCCTTACTTCCGCAGGCTTTATCATTTCCCTGTTTTTCCGGGACCCCGTCAGGGCAATTCCTCCGGGGGAAGATGTGATCCTCTCCCCGGCCGACGGAAGGGTGGTGGATATACAGGAGATTCCGCCGGGAACCATGCCACATTTCGAAAGTGAAGGGGCGGTCAGGATAGGCATATTCATGTCTCTGGTCAATGTTCATATCAACCGGGCCCCCTGCGATTTAAAGGTACATGATACGGTGTACAGGCGCGGAAGGCATTTTGACGCCAGGGACCCGATTTCTTCTTCGGAGAACGAGAGCTGTACCGTCTATGGATATGCTGTTTCAGGTCCCGGTGGGTTTCCCCTGGCCGTAAAACAGATATCCGGGGCGGTTGCAAGGAGAATCGTGTGCGACACCTTCTCCGGCGAGATTCTCCGGAAAGGCCAGACCTTCGGTATGATCAAGTTCGGTTCAAGAATTGAACTTTTTATTCCGGTAAGGTATCTCGATACCATTTTAGTCAAGGTGGGGGACAAGGTGAAAGCCGGAGTCTCTCCCATGGCGCGCGCTAAATAAGGAGGTTTAATTGAAACACAAACACAACAAACAACTAAAATTGATACGGATACTGCCCAACCTGCTTACTCTCTCCAATGCCCTTGCGGGTTTCGCTGCCATAATCGTATTTTTTTATACGGTATGGCAGGGACGCCCGGAATTCGGTATTACGTTGGCCGGCTGGTTAGTGCTTTTCGCGGTTCTCTTCGACGGTCTTGACGGCTATACGGCACGTAAATTGGATGCTGCGAGTTCTATCGGTCTGCAGCTCGATTCGCTTGCCGATTTTCTCACCTTCGGAACCGTACCCCCGGTTATCCTGGCTTATAGGTGTATTGTTTCCGAACATCCCGCT
Source organism: uncultured Spirochaetales bacterium (assembly GCA_964410865.1). Lineage (GTDB taxonomy): Bacteria > Spirochaetota > Spirochaetia > JAFGDJ01 > JAFGDJ01 > JAFGDJ01. The sequence continues at coordinate 23,308 of CAYPIQ010000042.1, forward strand.
CTTGCTATATTCGGAATCGCAGCTGCAGGGATGTACCTATGCTGTGCTGCCTGGAGGCTGGCCGTTTACAACACCCAGGCTCTTCAGGGCGGAACCGACGGCACCTTTCACGGGCTTCCGGTGCCGGGGGCGGCGGCCGCAATTATGAGCTCCCTGGTCTTGGTTTCCCAAAACGCCGATAACCCCCGGTTTTTATGGTTTGTCGCCCTGTACTGTTCCACCGCCGGGCTCCTGATGATAAGCAAGGTGTCTTACGTACACATGTGGAAATGGGTTACTTCCGAACATCGGGGGATTCGATACCTCATTACGGCGGCCCTCTTCTTCTCTTTGGTGTTCTCCCTTGGTCCGCTGCCGGCTGTGGCGGTATTCTCGGTCTTGTATTTATTCTCGGGACCCGTGTACCCTTTTTTTGCCCGCGCGGCAGCACGATTTACTTCGAAGAATGAGCAGCCGGCCACCGGAGAAGGCCGGGATTGAGACGGTTTAGAGCGGGAATGATGCGGAGCACCCCAGGATAACCGTTCCCAGCATGATCCAGTCGGAAA
>CAYPIQ010000043.1:0-23433 GCA_964410865.1 uncultured Spirochaetales bacterium
TTATGGACCAACGGAGGCGAGCCTAAGGGAAATAAACGAAATTGTCGTGCACCCATGCGGTATACGAGGGTGGTAGCACGAATTACGGTTTTTGACAACGAGCGAGGAATACTATACTATTCAATCGGAGGATACGAAGGTGGAGTATATAGAGATTACCGATTATCTTAAAGCCAAGTTGAAGGAGATCAAGTCGCTCTGTACAACCTATGTTCGCAACATGTCCAATACAGGCTTGAGAAACCTTATCTATTCCCTTATTGAACAGAAGAAAGCTCATCTTGAAGAGCTCGCGGACCTGGAGTGCGATGAGAAAATTGCCCAGGTAAGTTTACCGGAAGCGGATGTACGCAGGTATCTCGACTCGATAGGCGATTTTTCCGCCTTTGATCCGCAGATGAAGCTTATGGATTTTCTCGGATTCATCGAAAGAAGATTGCACTGCTTTCAAGAATTCTACGCTTTCATGGCCGAATGGATGCCGAACGGTGATACAGCTTTTATTTTCCACCGCCTGGAGGAGGAAGACCGGAAGGAAGCCGCTCTCATTCGTGATCGCTGCGAACTCCTTAATCTTTCTTCCTGAAAGCGGACCGGAAAAAGACATCCCTGTACGATGATTGCACTTTGGCGGCTTTCGTGATAGATTCTTCGGTATGGTTCTCTTTTTAATCGCCGCAGTTCCATTGTTCGTTCCTTTCTGCATGGCGTTCTTTTTCCCGGAAGAGAAGGTCGACAGGAGTATCATCGTATCGTATCTGAAGGGGTTGTTCTGGTTTTTCCCGGCCCTTGTAGCTTTTCTCCTTCTGCGGGGGCTGCTGTCCATTGAGTACTCGGCATCGGGCCTTTACCTGTATTACCTCCTGCACGATTACCTTTTTCCTATTGTTCCGGCCATTCTCGGGTATCTGTTGTTTTTTCGGGCATCCGATTCGAGAAGAAGTCCCGATTTAGCAAAATCGACCATGTTCTTTGCCGGGTATTTCTCTCTCTTCGGCCTGCTGGAACTCATTTTACGATTCAAATGGTTCGATGTACAAATACTCTTCCTGCGGCCGGCTATATTTATAATTATGGTCCTGTATCTCTCAGGTGTGGTTTTTCTAGCTTTTTCAAACGAAGGGTGGAGGCGTTCAATCCTTATCTTCGGTGCTGTGGCGGCCTCGGCAGCACTGGCGTGTATTCCGCTTTTATTCAGGTTGTCGTTCCGGTGGATCAGTATTGCTCTTTGTATTGCTCTCTTTGGCGCGGCGATGTTTTTTTTCCGGACAAACGTGATGAGCAGGGGTGTACGTGATAAAAACCGCCCCATATCGAGGGGCGGTTATAGCATTCTTTAAAGGTCTCTTATCAGGCTTTTCCTGCCGACCCGAGCACTTCTTCATTTTTTCGTTTATACAGTTCTTTCAGGGAATCCCGTGCCGGGCCGAGATATTTACGGGGATCGAATTCTTCCGGTTTTGTCGCCAGTACCTGCCGTATTGCGGCAGTCATGGCAAGTCTTCCGTCTGAGTCTATATTGATTTTACATACCGCGGATTTGGCGGCTTTCCTAAGTTGATCTTCCGGAATACCGATGGAGTCGCGGAGGTCTCCCCCGTATGTATTGATGATCTTTACCAACTCCTGGGGGACGGAAGACGATCCGTGCAGAACGATGGGAAAGCCCGGAAGCCGTTTTTCAACCTCTTCTAAAATATCGAATTTGAGCGGCGGAGGTACGAGAACACCCTCCGCATTCCTGGTGCATTGGTCGGGTTTGAACTTGTTTCTTCCGTGGGACGTGCCTATGGATATCGCCAGCGAATCCACACCGGTGCGGTTCACAAAATCTTCCACTTCTTCCGGCTTGGTGTAATGTAGTACTTCCGACGAGACCTCGTCTTCGATACCGGCCAAAACCCCGAGCTCTCCTTCAACCGTTACATAATCCCGCTGTCCATGGGCATACTCGACCACTTTTTTGGTTAGAGCGATGTTTTCTTCGTACGGCAGGCTGCTTCCGTCTATCATGACCGACGAAAACCCGTTGTCTATGCAGCTCTTGCAGGTTTCAAAGCTGTCTCCGTGGTCGAGATGAAGAACGATCGGTATCGGGTATCCGAGTTCTTTGGCGTATTCAACGGCTCCCTGAGCCATGTACCGGAGCAATGTGGCGTTCGCGTAGTTTCTTGCACCCTTCGAAACCTGCAGTATGACGGGGGACCTGGTTTCTACGCATGCCTGGATAATAGCCTGTAACTGCTCCATATTGTTGAAGTTATAAGCCGGAATAGCGTATCCGCCGTGTATCGCCTTTTTAAAAAGTTCTTTCGTATTTACGAGTCCCAGTTCGGTATATGAAATCATTTGCGCATCTCCTCAGAGGCGTCTTGCCTTCTTGGCTTTTATTCTAAGTAGGTGTGCCCTCACTGTCAACAACGTTGTTGTGTTTCTGAGTGTTTCCTTTCCGGGAACCCTGATCTTGACCAGCTTAGTGTGCAGGTGATAGGCTTTCGGAATGCAGTTGCGGATATGTTTTCTTGTTGTCGGTGCCATGTTTCTATTAGGTTGCGGTGAACCGGACGCCCTGCTTGTATCCGATGAAGCCTGGATAACCCTGAATGGTTCCCGCGGTGCTGTAGAAAAAGCGTTTCAACGCAAAGATCTGGATATTGAGATATCGGTAATACCCATGAAAGATCTGGATACCATCAGACCGGCTCTGATAGAAGCTTCGGGCAGGAATATTGTTATACTGAGTCCGTTGCTGTCGGGGTACACCGACAGACTTGCGCCGGAGCTTCCGGATATAACATTTGTTGCCTTTGGCTCCTGGGAGGCCGATAACGTCTTCTCGATCACATCGGATAGATCGGATGTGATGGAAACCGCAGGGAGAATGTCCGCCGAATGGGTCGCCGGCCTGAAAGAAGCCGATAAGACGGTGGTGGCCGTTTTTTTACGGGGCACGGATAAGCGGGATACAGAATACGCCCGTTTCATAGAAGGCTGGAATGATGCCGGTTGCGATTGCATTCTTGAATTGAAAAGCATGAGACCGGATGAAAACCCCGACGAGCTTGATAGTTTTCTTTCACTCGATCTTCTCGAAAGATCGGTGTTGGGCCTGTTTTTTGCGGGAAAGTTCAACCGGCGGGGGATAGAGTACTGTGCAAGTGTATCGGTACCGGTTGTAACCGAGAATGTACCTACCGGAGAAGCTCTTAACGCCGAATATATCTTTACAATAGAAGAATCTTACCTGGATTCCGCCGTCAGGGCCCTTGAAGTGTTGCAGGAGCAGAATAACGGTCTAGGGTCAATTACCATGGAAGCTTCCCTGGTAACAGGAGAGCATAAACCGGGCTACTGAGAATGCCCCTGATAATTTCTTACATCATAAAGGGTTTGGATAAAAATGTTTGACAAACATATTCGATGGAAATATAATTCAAAATGCCTGATAACAGATATGACCAAGTAAGTAATGAAGGAGTTAAGAATGAAACGAGGCAGTCTCCTTTTTTTATGCCTTTTACTGCTTTTTAGTCTTGCGATTCCGACATACCTTCTTGCCGACGAAGTAACGGAGAACCTGGAATCGAGGGTGCTTGAAAGTTTCGATCCGGACACCCAGACCACCGAGTGGTATGTCCGCGGCAGCAAGTTTATTACGGAAGGATACCCGGAATGGATTTATACTGAAGCCTGGCCGGAAGCCCTCTTTGGGGCAAACAGGGAAGGTAAAGATCTGCGGGTTCTCGGCATTAATGCAAAATTTGATCGACAGGGATATAACAATCTAGAAATCATCCCGGTAAAAGAGGGCGAAGACGGCGAACTCGTCCCAAATCCGATATCCATCCCCGGTAGGGTCAAGCTTATAGATATATGGATATGGGGCTCCCTCTACGACTACTATATGGAAGTACATCTCAGCGATTATAGGGGAGTTGTCTGGGTTATAAATCTGGGAAGCATTAACTATCGAGGCTGGAAGAACCTGAGGTCTGAGATCCCTCATTATATTCCCCAGTCGGAATCCTACGTGCCCCATAGAAAGGGTCTTTCTCTCGAAAAGTTGGTACTCTGGACTAAGCCGACCGAACGGGTAGACAATTTTTATCTCTACATCGACCAGATCAAGGTGCTTACGGACATGTTCGAGTCGCGTTTCGACGGTGACAATCTTACCTGGCCCGAAAAGATGGATGAAATGTGGGGGGAGGAATAGAATGAAACGTAGAATACTTCTAACCATTATATGCCTGTCGGCCGCGGGTGTTCTCTTTGGACAGTCCGACCTGGGACGGGTGGGCGAAACGGATGCCCAGCAGCTCGGTGTCGATACCGCCCAGCAGTTGCTGAAGGAAATATCGGTAACAAAGTTCGAAGACGCGGGTATGTGGACCGCCAGTATCCCCCGGGATTTGGGTTTGGTTACCGTCCGCCGTATCGAGGGCGGTCCGGAAGAGAAGGAGCCTATCGCAGCGGAAGAAGAACTCGGTATTATGGAGACCGACGAATACGTCCTGGGTGTTAAAGTACAGTTCTATAAAAGGGGTATGACCTATTTTACGGTAGCCCCTGCTCATCCCATTCCCATAGAGGGTATCACGAAAACCCTTTCCGTATGGGTCATCGGCAGAAACACAAAGCATGTACTCAAAGTTATTATTTCAGACTATTTCGGACGGAAAGCGGAATTGACCATGGGCGAGCTGACCTTTTCCGGCTGGAACAGGATGACCGTTGCAGTTCCCCCATCCATCACCCAGAGGGATTATCACTACAACAACAAGATGGGAATCAAAATAGAAGGATTCAAAATCGAGTGTAACCCGACGGAAACCGTCGGCAATTACTATATCTATTTTGACGACATGCGCGCCGTTACGGACCTGTTTGCTGAAAGCAGCCGGGATACGGACGATATACAGGATGTCTGGTAATATTTCATGATTCAACATGAAGGGGCCCCGATAAAACACGGGGCCTTTTTTTGTGTTTTGTTATTCCTGGCTGGAATTTTTCCCTCCCCGGCATTGGACTGGCAGCCCTCGGAACTGTTTACCATCAGGGAAAAGCAGAACCTCAGGATTCGGGAGAACGGAGCCTATCGGGGATATGTGTATAATGAAAGCCGTGCGGTATTTAATCTGGAGGAAACCGGAACCCGGCCTATCACTTATAACGGTGTCTTTTTTGAATACGAGCAGATGACCAGGGATGCCAGGGATATTGCCCGGCGGATTGATTCATCAAAAAAAGGCGCCCTCATCCTGGAGCCGACCGGCAGCCTGGATGTGCCTGCGGGCCAGTATTGGCCCTTTCTGCTGAATTTTCCCGTTTTTACAGGTGAACAACCGGATATCGGCGGGAGGTGGCGGGGAAACGGCGAACGGGTGCTGAAACCGGTCAGAAATATGGAACCGACCCGCGTTCCTTTTCTCTGTGAATTCGAGTACGCCGGTCCGGGAGAATTGAACGGCAGACCGGTAGAAATCATTAATGCACAATATGCGGTTCGCTATCAACGGGGGCAGGATCCCATGGGCGATCGGTCTCTTGTACGGATAAGCGGGAAACACCTGGTGAACATTTTTCTGGATACGTCCACCGGTAAAATATTTATGCGTGATATGGTCGACGAGGTGTACGAATTCGATGGCGGAAGGCGGCTTGATGTACAGGGGTTCATTCTGACATGGTACGGCGGAGGGCTTCCGGGTGAACGCAAGAAATTAACCGAGGACATCCGGGAGGAAATCGCCGAATCGGGAGAGGGCGGAGTTACCGTCGAAGAAACTGACATCGGTGTTTCGATCAATCTGGATATCATCCATTTTGTCCCCGACCGGGCAGAGATTTTACCCGGAGAACGGGGTAAACTTGACACTGTGGCGTCGGTACTGAAGCCTATCAGCGATGCAAGCTTCCTGGTAGTTGGACACACGGCAGATGTCGGGACCCCGGAAAGTCAGATGGAACTGTCCGTGGCCAGGGCAAAGGCCATTGTGGACGAACTCTCGGCCCGCGGTATCCCTGCGCAACGTTTTATATATGAAGGAAGAGGAGGCACGGAACCGGTGGCTGATAACGGTACCGAGGAAGGCAGGGCAAGAAACCGGCGGGTCCGTATTTTTATTCTGGAAGATTGAGTGTCCGGAAAAAGTTTACTTGGACAGACGATACAAGCTCTTCCACAGATATATTACGTAATTCTGCAATGAATTCATACGTATAACCGATCATGCCCGGGTGGTTGGGCTTTCCCCGGACCGGCTGTGGGGCCATGTAGGGGGCATCCGTCTCTATCAACAGCGATTCAAGAGGAGTTTTTTCTGCGGCTTCATGTAGGTTGTCCGCCTTTGGGTAAGTGACGTTCCCTGCGAAGGAGATGAGGAACCCCATGTCGATGTAGTCTTTGGCAGCTTCCCAATCCTCGGAAAAGCAGTGAATAATACCCCCGACCTTTGGTCTTACAGCACAAAGGCAGCGGTGGGTATCCGGGCCTGCTTCTCTGCTGTGGACCACCAGAGGTTTCCCGAGTTCTGAAGCCAGGGCCGCCTGGTAACGAAATAACGATTGCTGCCTGGCCGGTGTGGAAAAGTTCCAATGATAATCGAGGCCGGCTTCTCCCACGGCAACCACTTCCGGGAGTGATGCCTGCTCCTCGAACGTCTTTAGAATATGCTGCAGATCCGTCCGCTCACTCTCCGACGGGTAGAGACCCGCCGTGATATACAGCCGGGGATAAGCGGAAGCAAACCTCCGGCGGGCGGTGAAATTCTCAGTATCCACGGCAATATCCAGGGCGGCTTCCAGTCCGTTGGCAAAGCACCAGTCCATGATACGCTTCGGGTCGAGTTTCTTTTTCCGGAGCATAAGAGCGTGAAAGTGGCTGTCTATAATGCCGGGATAGAGCCTTGCGTCCTTCATATGGGCGGCAGTGTATCATAGCCTTTCGGAATATGGAAGAAAGAGGGGCTATTTTCTGCTTGACCAAGAGGGCGGGGACGGATAGTATGTGCCTTGATTCGCACGCGGGATTCATACCCCGCGGCTTGCCGCGCTCTTCAAAGCCGAGCCGGCTAACTGCCTCGCCAATGGTTGTGGTACGGGGTATGAATCTCGCATACAATCCATACCTTGTAGAACCACCATACCCCGCCCCTGGGGGCGGGATATGGTGATTGAATCCATGCCGGAGTGGTGGAATTTGGTAGACACAGGGGACTTAAAATCCCCTGGACCGTAAGGTCCGTACCGGTTCAAGTCCGGTCTCCGGTAGTCTGCTCGTGAGTACACTCACCTAAGTTTCAAGCCGGGCTTTGCTTCGCAAAGTCCGGTCTCCGGTAAAAATTCATACTGTTACAACCAATTCGAACCGGGCTCTTCCGGGCGCTAAAGCGCCCTCCAGGGTCCGGTCTCCGGTGGAGACCAGGAAGATCGTGGAACTCTGCTACCGTCCTCCGACCAAAAGTGCGGCGCTGAAATATTTGTATCAGTTTTTCCATGCAGAACGGGATGAGATCCTTCACGAGCACAAGATCACTTCGGAGAATAGTCCCTTCTTCCGGGAGCTCTTTTCGAAAGTCCGGGCCCGGTTCACCCTTCAGTGAACCGTCATGACTGAAAAGCAGGTCAATCCTCATATACCCTTTCCGTCGAGGAGGAACGGCTCCTGTTCGAGGTGAATGCCTGCCCATCATCACCCGGAAGTGGTGGCGGCCGTGCCCACGGGTCAAACGAATACGTTAACCTGGATTCCCTCGTTCCCCTGAAGAAGCTGTACCTGCCGGCAGCCTGGCGGTTTCCCCGGTAAGGAAGGATGGCCTAGTCCGGTTTTTCACTGGTATTCTCTGTTTCAAGACCTTCGAGAAACCGGATATCCTCTTCATCCGCCGCGCTGAAATCCGTTCTGGCTTTCTTCAGGCTAATCAGGTCTCCGGGAGAGGCTACCTTGAAAGAAAAATCCTCAAGCTGAATTGTCCGGGCATGCTCGAGAAGCCGGGGGAAAGGTACGGATAGCTCGAATAAAATATCTATTTGGCTGCCGGCGATAATGTCCAGGTGTGATATTTCCGGGGTAACGGGCGTAGACTGCGTTTGAATGAAACTTACCGAACCGGCCTTCTCTTTATCAACCCATTCCAGGCCTTCCCGGGCGGTCAAGGCGATAGAGCATGAGGTTTCTTTAACTGCTTTTACCAGGAAAAAGCTGTATCCGTACAGGAGGTTCACAATGTTATCTGCATCGGTTATCCGGACCGAGAGATCGATATCGTAGGTCACCCGGGGGCTGTTATACATCCGCAGGGCGGTTCCCCCGACTAGGACAAAGGGAATTCCTTCGTTACTGATTCTTTTTAGCAGCTCTTTGCGCGTCATCTCTTCTCTTTCTCCGGAAGGAATGGATAAGGTACCTAATACCGTAGGACGGGTTCAATTCCAGGATGTCCCTGGCTTCCCTCTCGGCCATGTCTAGTTTTTGCTCCGGCGTCATGCCGGCAAGGATTTTCTGCTGTTCCGATTTACCAATAGTTCGGTCCCGCATTCATATCTCCCTTCCTATCAGTATACGTCTCTGTGACGGGCGGGGCAAGGCGGGGAAGGGCGCACGACAATTTTGTTGGATAGAATGAGAAAATGGTTGAGGGAAAAGGGTTCTCGCCCTATACAGACAGCGATACCGCTGTCTGTATAGGAGAATTCCTTTTATGTCAGGCTGTCCCCCCCAAAATCATTGCACCATCCTTACGGGAGAACCGAATAGAATCAAAACCCCGGTAATTTGAAACGCATGACAACCTCGCCGGTTTCACGGTTAATCTCGACGGCATTTTCCCCGGTTCCGTTGGTAAGGGGTTTGCCCGTGGCCATCATGGAGAGGGAATTTAGAAACCCCATACCCTGGTTGAGGATGTTTTCCAGCTCTTCCGTACCGGCGGATGCCCCGGCTGGAGGTTCCGCCGCAGCCGGTTCATCGGAGAACTCCTCGGCGGTAATATCCACCTCCCTTTCGTCTTCGCGGAAAACATCGGGGTTCAGATAATGCGGAGTTTGCTCGTCGAGTTCGGGCCGAACGTCGTCATCGTGCGTACGGGTATCGATCTCGATCTGTTCGCCGTCGAACATGGCGCGAATCTGGTTGACGAAGCGGTTTTTGCTTTCGCGGCTCATATCAACCTCCGCGGCAGTGCCCTCTAAGGCGGCGTCAAATAGTTCCTGCTTCAGGTTGATACCGGCGTACACCTTTTCCTCGATGGGATTTTTACTTATAAGATTGATGATATTGAGGGAACTGCTTTTCTGGCCGATCCGGTGGATGCGCCCGATGAGCTGATTCAACTTAGCGGGGTTCCATGGAAGCTCGAAGTTAATAAGGCAGTCGGTATTCTGGAGGTTCAGGCCTACACTCCCCGCATCCGTGGAGAGAAATACCATGCAGCCTGGATTGGTTCTAAACTCATCGATGAGGACCTGTCGTTTTTCCACGGGAATACGGCCGGTAAACTCCACAAAGTCGATGCCCAGCTCCGAAAGGACCTTGCCGATAAGGTAGGTCATGGTGGTCCATTCTAAAAAAATAACCACCTTGCGGCGACTTTCCAAAACCAGGTCCTTTAAGATAGAGACAAGTTCCACCAGCTTTGGCGATATGTTGGTTTGCTTGTCGATGAGGTAGGTGGAATCGCAGGTCATGCGCATGGCAAGAAGAATTTTCTGCATCCTCTTTATGTCCATGGGAGTGAGGACTTTTTTATTAATTATCTGTAAAAGGCTGTGCATATAGCCCTGGTGGATTTCTTCCTGCTCCGGAGAGAGGTCTATGTAGTAATTATTTTCGATCTTTTCCGGCAAATTATCTAGGACCTCTTCTTTCTTACGGCGAAGTAGAAGTAGACGGATTTTTTCGTGGACCACGTCCAGGTTCCGGTAGCCCAATACCTTGTTTTTCCGCTGGGTACTCAGATTAAAATGGTTGGCGGCGAAGGCCCAGAGTGGAGTAAGAAGCGTGGGGTCTGAAAACTGAATGATGCTATAGAGGTCTTCGAGCTTGTTTTCCAGGGTGTACCGGTAATGACCAAAGAATGGGTCCTCGGCAGACGTTGAAGGGCTCGGTGAGTCTTGGTCTCGAAATTCTTTATGCGCTGGGCCTCGTCGAGAATGACGAAATCCGGTTTCCAGGCGGTGACCGTGGTGATATCCCGCAGAAGGGCTTCGTAGTTGGTAATCTTGAAAACAGCGTCGGACTGGTTATACATTTGCCTCCGTTTATCCCGTGGACCGGAGATAATCTGTGCAGCGGCATCGGTAAACTTTTCGATCTCCCGTTTCCATTGGCTCTTTACGGAGGAGGGGCAGACGACAATATCTTTTCGAAACCGAAGATATCCTTTTTTATGAGGGCTATGGCAATGGCCTGAAGTGTCTTTCCCAAACCCATTTCGTCGGCAATGGCCGCGGCCTTTTTAAAGACCGCAAAACGCACTCCCTCCGCCTGGTAGGGATAAAGCTCTGTTTTTAGAAAGGTGAAGTCCAGGGAGTACCGCTTTTCCAGCCTGGCTGCTTCCTTTTGCCAGAGGATGTCTTCCATCCGTTCAAGAAGATAATCGTCGAAGCGAAGGAGGTCTTCATCGTCGGAATATTCACTGTACAATTCATACAAACCCTTGATGCTTTCCCGGGTGTAGACGCCCTTTTCATTGAAGAGTTTATCGATTCTACTGCGAAATTCCGGGTTCTCAATCCTTTCATAATAAACAACCGGACGGTACAAACGGGAGTTGCAGGTAAAGTGGACGAAGGGAAAAACCTCTTCCGCGGCCTGGGCGGGGAAATCATTTTCCTTTTCCAACTGCCGACAGGTGAAGATGAGGTGTTTACAGGTATCCAGGTGGTTGGTCGCAAAATCCGGACAGGTACAATGACCTCTCATCTCGTTGGGATTATAGATAGTAACGGTGTATTCCACGTTCCGGGCGTTTCTGACGGTATGCGAACCCTTAAAAGTATCCCCTTTAAGGGGGGTGATCTCTTCATGGTCGGCCCGTTCCTGCCGACTTTTCAGGGCAAGATCGCGGATTTCCTCGGGAGTAAGATATTCCTGGGGAATATCATCGGATCCTCGGCTTCGTAGTTTCTCTTCACGCTTCCGTCGTTCGGCAATATCCAGGCACGCGGCCACCACGTGCTTGCAGCCCCGGTGCGGGTAGGGGCAGCTGCAGGAGCTTTCGACCGTACCATTCTGCAAGTGGACGGACACCTCATAGTTCCCGTAGCTGCCGTCGAAGTTGTAGAAATACCGTCCGGCGGCGGGCTCGGCCTAACAGTGGCAGGACGAGCTGTACCAGCGATTCAACCTGCCCTTCGAGATTCTTACAAACGAGAAGCTGGAATCTGCCGGAACGGGAAACTGGTTCATGGAACCGACCAGGTCATCGCCCGGTTGGAAAAGCTTTCACGGAACGAAGATGTCCAGGAAAAGCTGAAGGCCCGGGACGGCGGGTGGGACCTGATCGTCTGATCGAAGCCTAAAAGATGTCGGCCACATATTTCGTCGGAAAGATCAAGTATACCAAGCGGTATCACCTGGGGCAGGAACTGTCGAAAATTACCCGGCACTTTCTCCTAATGACGGCGACACCCCTTAACGGGAAAGAGGCGGATTTCCAGCTTTTCATGGGCCTCCTGAAAGGGAATCTATTCGACCAGTATCCGCCGAAGGGGGAAGGCCGAACCGGGGTACAGGATCCGGGGTGCACGGTGGCCTATTTGATTGTAAAGGGATTCCACCGAGTACCGGATTCTGAGTGAGATGGGGTAAGATTATGAAGGTAGGTTAAAGTTCGTCGGATCGAAGCGTTCCCCCCCGAGCCAGAGGTCGATCTTGGTGCCTTCCGCTGTCTGAGCGACCGTGGAATGCTTAACCTGCCACCCTAGCATATCCAAGCGGGCCGTACCCAGGAAATCGTGACCGGTCATCTTGCCGTAATATCCGGAAAGTTCGGGGCGTTTGCGACTGTTGAGTGACTGTGAAATCTCTTTAATTTCTCTTTCCGTCCGCTTAACCGTATCCAGAACAGACAGATGAAGTCCATCGTGCTCCTGGTGCAGGGAAATAACCATACGGGATGGATCTCCCTGGAGAATAAAACTCGAAATTTCACCGATAAGGTGCAGTAAGAAGTCTTTACGCTTCATAGTTTTAGGCCTCGGTTTCATCGTTTTTATCGGATTTGTTCGACCGGTACCATTCTATTATCGACACGATCAGGGCGGCAGTCAAGCCTCCGGCGAAACCGTTGTTGTATAGATCCATACCCCCGTGCCAGGCGGCAGTACGTTCCACAATAACCAGATGAAGAAATCCGGCAATAATGCCGGTAAGTGCACCGAATTCTCCAGCGATCGGAGCCAGGGTGGTTACAAATAAAGCAGCCAGCAAAGGACCGGAAGCTGACAATGATTTTCCGAAAACGAGACAGCTGATTACAACCCCTGCCATAACAGGCCAGACGTTTTTCAGGTGTTTACCGAAAGCGCCGAAGCCCATAATAGTAAAAATTCCCCCAATTACCGGGCCGTTGAAATCACCTCCGACGATATAGACGTAGAGCCATCCCCCGATGCCGAGAAGCCCGATGTTAACCAGTGTTCCGCCCGGAGAAACCATATCCATAAAGTCTGAGGGCAGCCTGCCCGGGAGTTTGAGAATAGAAAGAAAATCTGAAAAGGTTTTCCTCCCCGCCATGATATATCCGTATATAATAAACAGAACCGACAATGCCGGGATGAGAAGCACAAGAATGAGATGGGATTCGGAATTCCAGATGATGCTGATAGTAAGGTCCCCACCGGCAGCCGAGATGATAGAAGCCACAAAAAGTCCCAGGAAACCGCAGGTAAGGCCCATATTATAGAGATTGTATCCCTGATGAAGATGTAACATGGCAATGGCTACGGGGGGAATGGCAATTCCTGTTATAATCCCTGTCAGGATAGCTGTTATAAGAGCCGGGAAACCCACAAGACCTAATTCGAACACGACATATGTGACCACCGGACCCAGGGCTGTACCGAAAAGTGCTATAAGGAGGTATTCACTGAAGGTTTTATTCGCTATCTTTGCAGAAATGAAAACGCCAAAGATAATAGGCAGAATATTCAAGGGGGTCTTTCCGAATAATCCGAATCCGAGCATTGTAAGCACGGCTGCCACTGTCGGACCGGATAATTGGACTCTGCTCAGTCCGATGAGGATAAGTCCGACAGCCGCGGTAAGGGTGGCATTGAGGAGTGCTCCGCCGGGTCCTCCTATAACAGTAAAATCGTTGATAAGCCTTCCCGGGTGGTTCTGTATGGAAATTAAACCTGTGATAGTCGGGAGCAATCCCTGGGAGATGATAGCGCAGGTGATTAAAAGAGCGAACATGAGAAATATAAGAAGATATAACGCCCGTTCCTGTCTTTCCATGATATTCCTTTCTTTCGATCAATTTTCCTGGACTATTCTTCATGTTTTTAAAGTTTTCATCAAGCCATGAAATTAACCCAACTTTGCCAAAACCTTGAAAAACCGGGAAAAACGGGCTAAATTCGGTATTTCTGAAAAGTTAAGTTGTTATTATAAAAGAACATAGTAATTTGAAACACATATATAGTGACAAACACAAGGAACTGTTCTCCCTGGAACGGAAGCGGATGAAGGAAGCGTCGATGACGGGGCGGGCGGAGCAGTTACTGCTTGATCGACTGAAGTATTTCTACCAATTTCACGGGAATGACCTAGCCTTTACTTTGGTAAAGTTGGGCAAAGTCTCTAATATACTACATACAAGGCCTATATTGCTCGCTTATATTGCCGCGGCCGGTAGTCAATGTCTACTTCTAGTGTTTTTGAAGCCGCCAGTGGCCAGTAAGGATTTCTTAGAAGCTCTCGGCCGAGAAACACCATATCGGCCTTACCTGAGCGTATGATATCATCTGCCTGCTTTGGATCGGTGAGCATACCACCGCCCGTCGTGAGCAGGCCGGTGGATTTCCGAATGGTTTCGGAAAAGGGTATTTGGTCGGAATTATAGGCATCGGATGTTACAGGCACAACATTACCTGAGCTCACATTCACACTGTCCACACCTTCACTCTTTACGGAGTTCAAGATTTCTGCCAGGTCATCAGGCTCGTTTCCTCCCGGAGCGTAGTCCTTAGCAGACACTCTGACTTCAAGGGGTTTGTCATCCGGCCAGACTCTCCTAACAGCCCTTATTACCTCACGAAGCAGCTCTGTCCCCCCCATTCTTCCGCCGTACTTATCTTTACGGTGATTTACAAGCGGGGTTATAAACTCGTTCAGGAGATATCCGTGGGCGGCGTGAATTTGGATAAGGTCATAACCTGCCTCCCCAGCGCGATACGCAGCTGCTTGAAAGGCATTGATGACGGTATCGATATCCTCAGGTGTCATCTCCCGGGGATGACTGTAACGGGGATCTCCCTCATCGAAGCAGATAGGTGACGGTGATATAATATCCTCGCCGGGTATAAGGCATTTTCTCCCCGAGTGAGCCAGCTGGATGCCCATTTTTGCGCCAAGTTGGTGCACTTGTCTTACAATCTTTTGTAAACCTTCGATATGACGATCGTCCCATATACCCAAGTCATCATCGGTAATTCTTCCACGCGGCTCTACACCCGTGGCTTCCTGGATAAGTAGCCCTACACCCCCCATGGCCCGGGTTGCATAATGGAGAATGTGCCACTCAGAGGCAAATCCTTCCTTGTCTGCACTGTACATGCACATAGGGGACATGACGATACGATTTTTTAGTCTTAGATCTTTGATTTTCAAGGGGGAAAATAAGTTGTTCATGACGGCTCCTTTCTTAACCTACCTTGAATATAGTAAAATGGCTATAGAAAGGCAAGAAGCTCATTCTTCCAGGTCCAGAAGGGCGGATAAGATTTCCTCTGACTCTCCATACATCGGCGGTTTCCCGAGGAGAGTGTCCAGGTTTGCTTTGTCAAGACGGGCATGAAAGTGGTCTAACCCCCTTGATGTAAACACATTCACCGTCTTGACCCGTTAACGCCTTTGATAAGATATAGATTGGAGTTCCGGTAATACCCTATCACAGGAAGCGTAATCGAGTGTTATTCTGTCCCCGTAGCTCCCCGTAGTCAGAACATTCGGTCATATGGGGACAGGGCAAAAAAGGCGGCGAAAACACAGAATGCGAACGTCTTAAACGCCAAGGTAGGCTTTTTTTACGTCCGGATTGGCGAATAATGACGTGGCCGAATCTTCCATCGTAATTCGGCCGGTTTCCATTACGTATCCACGGTGTGCAACCTTGAGGGCCATATTTGCATTCTGTTCAACAAGGAGAATAGTTGTTCCGTTTTCTTTATTTATCTTGGTGATGATATCGAAAATCTGCTGAACAATAATCGGGGCGAGGCCCAGGGACGGTTCATCCAGAAGGAGTAGCTTCGGCTGGGCCATCAATGCCCGCGAGATGGCCAGCATCTGCTGTTCACCTCCGCTCAGAGTTCCCCCGGCCTGGTAACGTCGTTCTGCAAGAATAGGGAAGAGTTCATAGATATAATCCCGGTCCTGCCTGATCTTATCGCTGTCCCGTCGCAGATATGCCCCCATATCCAGGTTCTCCTGTACTGTAAGATACGGAAAGATCCTGCGGCCCTCCGGCACCTGTGAAATTCCCATGGCCACGATTTTGTCCGGTTCTTCGTGAGTTATATCCTTTCCCTCATAGATAATGCTTCCTTGCCTGGGTGGAACAATACCGCAGATGGACATAAGGGTTGTTGATTTGCCTGCACCGTTTGCTCCGATTATCGTGATGATTTCGCCGGGGTTGATGGTGATAGAGATACCCTTCAGAGCTTTTATATTTCCGTAACTGGTGATGACATTATGAAGTTTAAGCATTGAATTCCTCCCCCAGATACGCCTTGATAACAGCAGGGTCGCTCTTGACTTCCTTCGGCAAACCGCTGGAAATAAGGAGTCCGTAGTCCATGACATAGATCTTGTCTGAAATACTCATAACCAGACTCATGTCGTGCTCGATCAGGAGAATGGATATTTTTTCTGTTTCCCGGATACGTAAAATCATTTCATCCAGGTCCCGGGTTTCCTGGGGGTTCATACCTGCAGCCGGCTCGTCCAGGAGAAGGAGAAATGGTTCCGTTGCCAGGGCTCGGGCAATCTCTAGTCTACGCTGTGCCCCGTAGGGAAGGTTTTTGGCCAATTCATTTACGGCATGTTCCAGGCCGATTTTTTCGAGTATTATATAGCTCTCTTCGACAACCCGCTGTTCTTCTTCCATGGTTCTTTTATCATGGAACAGGGCACCGTATACTCCTGCTTTCATGCGGCAGTGCCGGCCTATCATGACATTTTCCAGCACCGTCATATTCTGGAACAGACGAATATTCTGGAAAGTACGAGCCAGGCCTTTTTCTGTAATCTTGTTCGGTTTAAGTCCGGTTATGTCTTCCGGGGATTTAGCCGGAGGGCTGATGACAACTTCTCCAAAAGTAGGTTTATAGACTCCGGTGATAACATTGAAAAATGTCGTTTTTCCGGCTCCGTTTGGACCAATGAGAGCGACGATTTCACCTTCGCTTATGGTAAGATCTACATTGTTGACCGCCCGGAGACCGCCGAAATCCATTGTTATCCGCGATGCTTCGAGTATGGTGCCCATATTAGTCCGACACCTCCGTCTTTGTTCGTTCAAATCTATAAAACTTCCGCTTGGCAGGGATGAATCCTCCCGGCCTGAATATCATCATTAAGACGAGGGCCATACCAAATACCAACATGCGGTATTCGGAAAAAGCCCTGAGGTATTCCGGTAGTAGTATAATAACCATGGCGCCGACAATGACACCCTTTATGGACCCAATACCCCCGAGGACCACAACGCAGAGAATGATAACAGATTCCCAGAGAGTAAAACTGGCAGGATTTACAAAGGTCGTTTTTGCCGAGAAAAAGACGCCGGCCAGACCCGCCCACAGGGCTCCCAGGGCGAAGGAGCTGAGTTTTGCCCTGGCGATATCTATTCCCATAGCCTGACTGGCCACCTCGTCTTCCCGCATGGCTATCCAGGAACGTCCGAGGCGGGAATACTCGAGTCTTCGCACGACAAAGATGGTGAAGATAACCAGGGCAAGGGTTAGGAAATAAGTGTAGTTCATAGCAGCACCCAGGTTCATCTCGATACCAAAAAAGCTCGGCCGGGGAATCCCGGAGATGCCCGCCGGACCGCCTGTCACCTCGCTTACGTTTTCGAGAATTATCCGGATAATTTCACCAAAAGCGAGGGTCACAATAGCCAGGTAGTCTCCCCGGAGACGAAGGACCGGTAAACCTACAAGGATTCCGAGCATCATAGCTGATATGCCGCCTATGGGAAGGCACACCCAGAAACTCAAACCGGCATATTTATACAGAAGCGCGTAGGTATAAGCACCGATGGCATAGAATGCGGCATACCCGAGGTGAAGCAATCCCCCGAGTCCGACGACAATATTAAGTCCCAGTCCCAGGATGACATACATAAGTGCGGTAATCATGATGCTCGTCTGGTAGAGGGAGGTAATAAAGGGGAATAGCACAGCTAAAAGGAGTATTCCGGCGTAGATGGGTTTCGACACAGACGGTTTTCCAAGGACTTCCTTTACTGCGGCAATCTTCTCCTTAAAAACTCCGGATTTCTCTTCTTCACTCCTGTTTCTTCTTGCCATAAGAAAATGCCAGAGGATCGATAGAACAAAGGTACCGATACCTATGTACAGGAGATTCATCCACCGCCATACAACGATATTCTCGATGGTATTAACCTTGATAACCATAATAGGAAAGGTGAGTACCATCATCCATAGGGCAATAAAAACTGATGACTTTAACTGCTTTCTATTCAACACGGGGTACCTGCCTCAATATCATAACCGTTATTATTTCTCATACTTTCTGCCTTTTTTCACGGCCTAAAATACCGGAGGGGCGAAATGTCAGGATGAGAATCAGAAACAGAAAGGCAAAGACATCCTCGTAATCACTGGAAATATATCCTGTACCGAAACTTTCGGTCAGGCCCAGCACAAAACTACCGAGTACCGCACCGGGAATACTCCCGATTCCTCCCAGTACGGCGGCTACAAATGCTTTTATTCCGGCAATAAAGCCGATATAAAAGTTAATCTGACCTATATGAGAGCAGATAAGTACACCTCCCAGGGCAGCGGTGAAGGACCCTATCATGAATGTAAAGGCGATGACCTTGTTGACACCGATTCCCACGAGTTGTGCCATCTGCATGTCCTGGGATGTAGCCCGCATGGCTTTTCCGATCCTCGTTAGTTTGATCAGAAGGTTAAGTATAATCATAACAACTGCCGTAGTGGCGAGAATAATAACCTGAGTGGATGTAATGATGCCTTCCGAGCCTTCGAGGAATTTAAACTCCGGAATGAGAGTTGGAAAGGGCAAGAAATTGGAAGTCTGTGCCAGAAGTACATAATTTTGTAAAAATAAAGACATTCCAATGGCACTGATAAGAGCCGAGAGCCGCGGAGCATTCCGCAGCGGTTTGTAGGCGATCCTCTCTATGGTTACGCCGTAACCGGCCGAGGATATAACGGCAATAACTCCTGCAATAAGGAAGATCAGGACGGGATTGAGTCCCGTCGTGCCCAGGGCGCCGACGATGATAAGAGCTGTGAAAGCACCTATCATGTAAATTTCACCATGGGCAAAATTAATGAGTTTGATTATACCGTAGACCATGGTATATCCCAGGGCGATGAGAGCATAGATACTCCCCCGGGTCATGCCGCCTAAAAACAGCTGAAAAAAGTAGTCGAGATCCATGGGTTTTTCCGTACCTTCGAAGAAGCGGATGGACTCTTCACACTCGAGGAGCCCATCCGTAAGGGTGCTACTCTACGGTCACGTATTTGCCGTTTTGTACCTGGTACACGGAAAAACCCACACCGATCGCTTCACCATTTTCATCGAAACTGATATTCCCAAGGGGAGTCTCGACATAGGTGCTGCGAAGTGCTTGTACGATATCTTCGTATTCAGTTGAACCGGCTTTATCGATCGCGTTGAGTATAGCCTGGGTGGCGGCATAGGCGTTATAGAAGAAAGGACCCGGGTCCTCACCGAATTTTTCCTGGTGAGCCTTAGTTGCGCTTATATTCAACGGATTACTTGAAGTGTCAATGGGTCCTGTGGCGTAGACATCTTCAGCATACTCACCGGCAACTTTGATAAACGTGTCATCCTTTACTCCGTCGTCCGAGATGAAGTGAAGGTCCATTTTCATTTTTTTCATCTGACCGACGAGTTTGGAAGCCTCGGGGTGATAACCACCGAAAATGATGACTTCGGCCCCGGCTTCTTTGATTTTATTGAGAACCGCGGAATAATCCACCGCACCTACTGTTATACCTTCATACAGGACGATGTTTGCCCTGCTGTCCGCTTCTAGGAATTCCTTTGCAAATTCGGCAAGGCCTTTTCCGTAATCACCCTTATCGTGCAGAACGGCGATCTTGGTACATCCGAGGGTATCGAGAACAAAATCGACGATCATTTTTGACTGAGCGTCGTCCGGGGCGATAGTGCGGAAAAAGTTATCGAACTCGGCAAGTGCGACATTCGTAGCGGAGGGCGAAACAGCAACGATATTGGATTCTTCGTAAATGGGCAGAGCGGACTTGGTAGCTCCGCTGCAGATATGTCCCATTACAGCCACAACTTCTTCGCCGACGAGTTTACTCGCGGTGTTTGTTGCTACTTCGGGTTTACAGACGTCGTCTTCTATAACGAGTTCAATTTGTTTGTCCAGTACGCCGCCATTTGCATTCCATTCTTCAACCACGAGTTTAGCCGCATTGACTGAAGGAAGGCCATAGGATGCAAGATCACCACTGTGAGCTCCGGCAACGCCGATCTTGATGGTTTCAGCTTCCTTTTTTGCACAGCCTGTAAATATCAGAGCGATGAACATTGCGATAACCACTAGTGCAGTAAAACACCTTTTCATAGTCTCTCCTTATGTAGTGTTTAAATATTATGAGTGTATGTATTATTTACACAACATTTGAATTTAGGCAAGCGAAATGTTTCCATATAATAGAATTATTTTCCACTTTTTATCGATAATAATATAATTCCTGGGATGCTGCGATAAAAGCCGTGCTCTGTAACTACTGTCCGCGCTCGGGAACACTAAATACTGTGGCACCGGCATTATCCCGTGACACATACAGTTTAAATATAGATAATATACCCAGAGAGGTATACCATGAAACGATTAGTATTGATTTTGATCCTATTATGCGCCCCTTTTATATGGGCGGAACCTTTTAATAACTCGGATTGTTCGCTATCGCTAACCGATGATATCCGTGCCGTTTCTGCAAATCCTGCTGCTCTATCCTTCGGGGCAGCCTCCGGCGCAGGATTTTCCCAAAGTCCGGACAATGTTTTTTCTACCGGGGCAAGTTTTTCCGATGATTTTTACCTGTTTTTAGCGAGCCCGAATCTTGGCTGGAGAATAGGAAAGGAAGATGGCTCTTTCGTAAATACTGCAGCACTATCGTTATCGCCTTTCAAAAATATATATCTGGGTGGAAACTATAGCTGGGCTGATTGGGATATGTGTAATTATTCTTATTCTCTCGGACTTCTCACCAGGCCTGTGGATGCGTTGAGTATCGCGGCTGTATATCGCAATAATACGGTCGGCAGCTGGAATGTGGGGTTCAGCCTAGGCGTACGACCACTCTTTTTTAAACCCTGCCATGCACATCGCCTCGAGGTCGCCGCCGATGTCCTTTACTCCACAGACGGTATAGGAATACCGAAGATTTTTTTATATACCCAACCGATAGACGGTCTTATGGTGAACAGCTCTTATGATTTTTCCGACGGAACGTTTTATTTCAGTATCGGCTTTTCATGGGATAATATGCACACAAACGCCGCAGCCGGTTTTTCTTCTGAGTTCACACCGGAAAGCTTCAATTACTTTGTACAGCTCTCTCCGAACCGATACCCGTCGGTGCTGTCGCCGGAAAGAGGCCTTTTCCTCGATTACGATCCGGGCACTGTGCTCGAAGAACATCCGGGTATATCGGTACCGGGATTCAGCATCATCACCGGTTCAGAACAAACGGTATGGAGTGTAATAGATCAGATTTACAGGCTTGCGGAAGATGATTCGGTGAGGGGCATTGTATTCAGGAATCGTTTATTCCAGGCTACCCGGACAAATTTTCATGAGCTGGCAAAGGCATTATCCTATTTTAAATCTGCCGGCAAGAAGATTGTTTTTTATTACGAAAATGTGGATACAGCAAATTATACCTTTGCAGCCGGTGTAGCCGATAAAATCTTCTTACATCCGATAGGCTCTGTTTTCCTGACAGGCACCGGTTCGGTACACTTTTACTATAACGATCTATTAAAGCGTTTCGGGATAAACACCGTGGATCTGCAAAGCCATGAGTATAAAACGGCAAACAATCAGTTTACAAAGTCGAACATGACCGAGGCAGAGAGGGAGTCACTTCTGTCGGTGTATAAGGGGTTGCAGGTTGAAACGGAGAGCCTCATTCAATCCGGCCGGGGGGATCGGCTTACCGAATCCATAGAGACAATCTTTGACCATGGTCCTTATCTTGTTGCCGACAAGGCTCTGGAAGCCGGGTTGGTAGACGGGTTACTGCGGGAGCAGGACCTCAACAGCCTTTTAAAAGAAGAGATGGGAGCCCGAAGTATCTCGGATTCTCTGCCCGTACCGGAGATCCGGCAGGACTGGGCAGGGCCGCTTACGGAAGAGATTGCCATCATATATGCCACCGGAGCAATCTATACCGGCGAGGGTATACCGGGTGAAATGATTGGATCGGATACCCTTGTACGAGCCCTCCGGGAAGCACGTAACAACCCCTTTACAAGGGCAATTGTTCTTCGTGTCGATTCACCCGGGGGATCGGCGGTTGCATCGGATAGTATTGCCAGGGAGATTAAGGTGTGTCGCAATGAACCGTACAATCTACCGGTGGTCGTCTCAATGGGCTCAGTGGCCGGTTCAGGGGGATATTATATATCATGTATGGCAGACTACATCTTTGCACATCCGGATACTATTACCGGGTCTATCGGGGTTGCAGGATTTTCCTTCGACATAGAAAGTTTACTGGAAAAAATAGATGTCCGGGCGGTGTCGCTCTTTACCCGGGAAATGTCCGACCTCGGAAATATAACCCGTAAGATGACGGATGAAGAATTTGACAGGTTTAGAAATTATATCCTGTATGTGTATGATACATTTGTGAATACCGTCTCAGAAGGTAGAGGCATGAATTATGATGAGGTCCATAATATCGGCAGAGGCCGTATCTGGACCGGTAAACAGGCCATGGAACTGGGTCTGATAGATGAGCTGGGCACCTTGGATGATGCGGTCGAAAAGGCAAAAAAATTAGCGGGTATCACGGGAGAAGTAACCTTACAGGAGTACGACGGTTTCGTTTTCGAATTAGACCAAATGATGGAATACTACATGTCATCTTTTGTAGATAAAGGGCTTCCGGATAGTATCGCTGACGTGGCTGAGGATTTTAGAACCTTGGATCGTTTCGATACAGAGCGAGTGTTGCTGTTTCTACCCTACAGATTCTAATGACCTCACTGGAATAGATATGTTATTCTAGGGTAATAATAACCCTCTCATTATCTTCCTGATCTTCTACATCCAGGATAACGTCTCCTGCATTGTAGTAGGATGAAATAAAATTTTCGATATCGATTCCTTCCTTCGATATTTTTCCTTCTTCTATCATCTTTAGTATTCGAATTTTTTCTTCATTCATCGTTTTCCTCTTCTTCTGCATCATTACCACCGGAAAGGATTCGTTCTGCTTCCTCTGCGGTGATCTCTCCCCGCTCCAGGCGGCCTATAATCTCGGTTTTTTCTTTTTTATCCATATCCTGCTGTACCGGATAACCCAGTTTCAGGATAATATTATCTAACATGCTCCGAACTGTGGGATAAGAAACGCTAAGTGCCTTTTCCATTTCACGAATATTACCTCGGAGACTTACAAACCGCTCTACAAACTCCAACTCTTTTCCGGATAATGTAAGGATTCGTGAAGTAGCCGGGGTAAAATCACCCTCGATCCTGGTATGGCAAGCCGGACACTGGAGAACCCTTACCCGAAGTAGTGTACCACATACAGGACAGTCCTGTAGAAGTTTCTTATCCATATGCCTTCAACTCCCTTCCCGTTCTGAGTGCTTTTCCTGTTTTATAGAGTGCAGTGCCCGATTTTTCAAGTAATGTACCTAATACTATCTCGGTAACGGGTTCTTCTTTTTTCACGGTTGGCCTC
>CAYPIQ010000044.1:0-23265 GCA_964410865.1 uncultured Spirochaetales bacterium
TTTCGCAGAAGGGGGGCGTCCATGGAACGTCGACAGATTTACATTCTCTTTCTTCTTCTCGCGTCCGTCATTCTTATCAGCTCCTGTGTCGGCACGGTCATCTCACGACCTCCGAAAGAAGGAATACCCCTGGATCCCCTGGTGGAAACGGGGACCCTGGACAACGGGGTCACCTGGTATGTGCGGCCGAATGCCGAACCGGAAAACCGGGCATCCTTACGCCTCGTGGTAAACGCGGGGTCGATCCTGGAGGAAGAAGACCAGCAGGGCCTCGCCCACCTGGTGGAACACATGGCCTTTAACGGGACCAAACACTTTGAAAAACACGAACTCATCGATTACCTCGAGTCCATCGGTATGGCCTTCGGACCCGAAATAAACGCCTACACGGGTTTCGACGAAACAGTATACATGCTCGAAGTCCCCACGGACGACGAGGAGATACTGAAGACGGCCTTCCAGGTCCTGGAGGATTGGGCTCACCTTATCTCTTTTGATGAAGAAGAAATTGACGCGGAACGAGGCGTTGTCCGGGAAGAGTGGCGACTCGGCCGCGGCGCCCAGGGACGTATACTCGATGAGTATCTCCCGGTGCTTCTTGCCGGTTCGAGGTACGCTGAAAGACTTCCCATCGGTGAGATGGAAGTAGTTATGGAAGCCCCCTATGACAGGATTACCGGGTTCTATCATGACTGGTACCGGCCGGATCTTATTTCCGTTATGGCGGTGGGTGATTTCGATTCAGAAGAAATCCAAAAACTGATAAAAGAGCACTTTTCATTCAAAGGACCAAAAAATCCTCCGGAAAGAAGGTATTACGAAGTTCCCGGCCATAGGGATGAAAAGTCTCTTATTATCCGCGATCCGGAGGTACCGTCTTCCCGGGTGGAACTAACGGTAAAACATCCGCCGGGGAACTACCGGACCGAGGCGGACTACTACGACTACCTTATCGAATCCATGGTCTTTTCCATGCTGAACGACCGATTCTCCGAGACCGCCCGGAGTGCCGATCCTCCCTTCGTTTATGCCGGCGGAAATTCGAGTGATTTCCTCAGGACCCTCAAGCTGGAAACCTATTCCGCCGCCACGGATATACAAAAAATACCTGAAGCCGCAGAAGCAATGGTCTCGGAGATTCGGCGGGTCCGTGAACAGGGTTTTACCCGGGACGAGCTGGAACGAAAAAAAGCCGATTACCTGCGTTTTATAGAAAACGCCTATCGAGAGAGAGAAAACCTGGACTCGGCAAACCTTGCAGGTGAACTCATAGAATACCATCTCAAGGGAGTCTTTATGCCGGGCATAGAGACCGAATACGAGCTCTTTAACAGGTTTATACCCCGGATATCCCTCTCGGAGATCAACCGGCGCGCCGGAGAGTTGTTCCCGGAACATAACCGGGTATTTACCGCAATACTTCCGGAACAGGGTCCCGAACTCACCGAACAGGATATCCTGGCGGCCGTGGCACGAGGAGAAGCGGCGCCGGTGGAGACCTACGAAGAGGAAGTCGTGGATATACCCTTGGTAGAGAAAACCCCGAAAGCCGGGAACATTGAAAAAAAAGAATATATGAAAGAGATCGATACCACCGTCTTCCAGCTCTCCAACGGCGCCAGGGTGGTGGTCAAGCCTACCGATTTCAAGGAGGACGAGGTCCTCTTCGAAGCCTTCAGCCAGGGCGGATTGTCCCTGGTTTCCGACGAGGAATACGTCTCGGCCCAGTACGCCCCGCTTCTTCTCTCGGAAAGCGGACTCGGTGAATTCACCGCCGTACAGTTGGAAAAACGGCTGGCCGGCCTTGATGTAGCGGTGTCCCCCTACATAAGCACGGCCTGGGAGGGATTGGGGGGCGGCGGGTCCCCCGAGCACCTGGAGGAACTATTTCAGCTCATCTATCTCCATTTTGCCGAACCGTCCTTCCGGGAGGAAGCCTTTATTAATCTGACCGACCGCCTCCGGTCGCTGGTAAGAAACCGGGAGCTCGACCCCCAGATAGTATTCAAGGATACCCTCAACGACCTCCTCACCGGGGGAAACTTCCGTTCAAAACCTCTTACCACTTCCAGGATAGAGCTCATGGATTTCCGGACGGCGGAACGGGTCTATAATGAGCGGTTCGGTAATCCCGGTGACTTTACCTTCGTGTTCGTGGGCAACATCGATCTCAAAAAAGCCGCATCCCTCTCCGAACGGTGGATAGCATCCCTGCCCGGAAGGGATTCGACGGAGGAAGCTCTGGACAGGGGAAACAGACCCTACTACGAGGGTATGGAAGCCGTGGTGGAACGGGGTACCGAGTCGAAGGGGCGGGTGGGCATCGGCTTTGCCGGCGAACTGGAAAGCTGGGAAGAGCAAACCGACACGGTTATGGAAGCCCTGGAAACGGTCCTCGACATAACCCTCCGCGAGCGCATCAGGGAAGAACTCTCCGGCACCTACGGAGTCTCCACCTCCCTTTCGGCATTCAGGCTTCCCTATACCGGTTTTCAGGTTATCATTGAGTTCGGGTGTGACCCCTCGAGGGAGGAGGAACTTACGGAAGCCGTGTTCGAAGAGATAGAGGCTCTCCGGTCCGGAACCCTAGATCCATTAACACTGACAAAAGTCCGGGAACAGTACCGCCGGAGTTTTGAGGAAAGGATTATCCACAACCAGTTCTGGGTTTCCTGGCTGGAAGAATCCCTCCGTCAAGGAGAGGACCCGGCGGACCTTCTCACTCCGGAAGAGTACAACCGGATAGTAACTCCCGAATCGATAAGCGAGGCTGCACAGACGGTTTTTACCGTGGATCGATATATCCGGGTTTTCCTGGTTCCGGAAGCCGTACCGGTGGAATAATAATATCAGTCGCCGTTGAACATGGAAGCCCGGATGTTCCGGGCTCCTTTCTCGACCTCCCGGGAAGCATCGTTGAAGCGCTGTCCCGGAAGGATGCCGAGTCCGCTGTTCAAAGTGTCCTGCACCACATCCGCCAGGAGCCTGAGGTAAGCATTTTTGTTCATGGTACCCGTACTGTTCGGCAGGAGCAGGTTCCTGACCCCCAGGGTAGATGCAATCCTGTCCACCTGTTTCAACGCCACGGGGAAAAGCTGCTTTATGAACAGGAAATACCGACGGTGGTAGAGTTCATCCTTTTCCAGGAGAAAGGCGATCTGCCTGTGCCTGTCCCTCACCAGTCGACCTCCCTCATTTCTTACCGGGATGAGCTTCATGAAGAGGTCCGATACCGATTTAGACTGCAGAAGCCGGTATAGAGAATAGTAATAGAGTAC
Organism: uncultured Spirochaetales bacterium; assembly: GCA_964410865.1. GTDB lineage: Bacteria > Spirochaetota > Spirochaetia > JAFGDJ01 > JAFGDJ01 > JAFGDJ01. Next base: position 3,279 of record CAYPIQ010000044.1, read on the forward strand.
CAGGGCTGCACTGTAGCGCATAAACCGGTCCCTGTAGTACTTGGATTGCACAAAGCTGCGCAGGAATACCTCGGCGGCAGTATCGGGTTTTCCTTTACGTATTCCCTCCAGGGGCTGTGAAAATAGACGTTCATTTTCGAGGAGTTTCTCCCCGGCGGCATCGAATATCGCCATCGTCGAGATAATAGACCGCAGGACTTCGTTTTCGGAAAGCCGGCGGCAAAAATTTTCTACCGCTTCCCGGTCCGGCGTATCAAGATGCCTCCCGGAGGATGAAAAAGCCCCCAGGTACGTAACAGCCTCAGCAGCAGTGTTACCGTTGAGCGATCGGGTTCTTGCCAGGTGATAACGGAGCAGTTTTTCAGTCACCCTGTCCAACGAACCCTCCAGGGGAGCGGTCATGACAATCCTCTCGTTCAGTCCGTCCAGTGCGTCCCTGAGGCGATAGAGAACAGGAAGGGTGACCGGCAGCCCGCCCTTCAGCAGGTTGAGCGAAGGATCTTCAGGAACAAAGGCGACATCGTTCAATGTCGCCTCCGAAGCCTTGATACGCAGCTCCTCATCTACGAAACGGTTGTAATTTGCAGTTACATCCCGGGTATTGAAGGTGTGCGCGGGATCGACCCGGTAACGATTATGCCAGAGGTGAACCTGTATACCCGGATGAATATCCAGAGCAGCCCGGATATAACCGCCGGCGGAAACATGACTGGTCGGTTCCGGGTTTGTTACCACTACCAGGTTATCAGTATGGGGCAGAAAAGAGAGATTTTCTTCCCGCCCGATTCCGGCCGGCAGATCGATGATAATAATATCGTACCGGCTATTCAGTTCCCCGGCATACCGTTGGAACATGAGGTTTCGCAGCAGGCTGCCGGTGGCTTTACCGAGTTTCGAAGCAGGGAACAGGAGGTCCAGTCGCGGGAGAACGGGTAAAACAACCTCATCCAGACTCACGGGCTCCGCACCGGTTTCCAGGACAACCTGTTCTTCCGGAGTACGGATATCGAGTATCACCGCAATATCCGAAAGAGGATCGAGATCGCAGAGGGCCGTTCTCATGCCTTGCCTGGCGAAACAAATAGCCAGATTGACCGATGTAGTGGATTTTCCCACCCCTCCCTTTCCGGAACCGACCGCCAGGACTTTCCCCGCCAGGGATGAGGGCTGCTTTCTTGCTTCCCGTGACTGTTTCATATCCCTCATTGTTTGTACCCCGACATACCGCAATAAATCAAGGGGCCGGCGGCTGCCGGAAGCGGAACTCTTCTCTCCAGGGCCTGTGGATACAGAAAAACCGGCGGCCGAGAATCAGTAGAGGCGCACGGCCGAGGCCTTGAAGGCCGCGAAAATCTCCTGTCCCGGTTTAAGCCCCAGTTCTTCCACGGACGAGATGGTAATCCTTGCCGTGAGGGGAATACCGATATCGATCCGGACCTCCGCGCAGTGGTTCGATTTTCTGATTTCGATAATAGTACCCCGATAGGTATTCCGGGCGGAGGTTGCAATGGGTGAAAGTGAGAGGATAATCTGATCGTAATCGATCACGGCGGTGGAAAAATCACCCTCGGCGGCGGGACAGAGAATATTCACCGGGCCGGCGGAGAAGGTGATTAATTCCTCGGACCTCCCGGTAACGCTCCCTTTCAAAACATTTTCCGATCCCCCCTCGGTTCTACCCTCTTCGACATGTATGACCCGGTCCGCCACCCTGTATCCGAAGGGATGGTCGTGGGTACTTACAATAACGGTAGTCCCGTACTCCTTCCGGATGTCGGCCAGGATTTCCTTCAGACGGACGACACTCTTTTTATCCACACCGGCGGTGGGTTCATCCAAAAGGAGTACCTCCGGGTCCAGGGCCAGGGCCCTGGCAATGGCTGTTCGCTGCGCTTCTCCGCCGGAGAGTCTTCCGCTGCGCCTCTTCTCGAACCCCCTTAATCCGACAGCATCCAGGGCCCGATCGACCCGTTCATCCAGCTCGGCGCCTCGAATTCCGCGGATACGCAGGCCGTAGGCGATATTCTCCCGAAGGGTGCCGGAAAAAAGGTAGGGATGCTGGTGGACATAGATACTCTTCTTTGTAGCAAGGGCTTCCCGCAGAGGTATTCCCCTATACAGGATCCGCCCTGTTCCGGGTTTCAAAAGGCCGTCTATCAGCTTGAGGAGGGTTGTTTTGCCTGATCCGTTGGGACCCACAAGGACATGAACTATTCCCTCCTCCAGAATCAGCCGATCGATAGTCAGGACGGGCATACTATCGTAAGAAAAGGAAAGATCGTGGATTGAATACAGGATATCAGTCATAGTTCCTCGCCAACATATGAAGGGCCAGGTTGATCAACAGGGCAATGACGATAAGAATGATGCCCAGGGCCAAGGCCGTGGAGAACATTCCTTTACTGGATTCCAAGGCAATAGTGGTCGTCATGGTCCGGGTATACCACCTGATATTGCCCCCCAGCATCATGGAGACCCCCACCTCTCCAACGACCCGGCCGAATCCGGCGAGGACGGCGGACAGGACGGCGAATCTTGCTTCGATGAGCGTGGCTGTGAGAATATTGAACCTGCCCGCCCCCAGGGTATAGAGGGTTTCCCGGAATCGTTGGTCCAGCTTTGAGATGCCCGAGAGAACAAGGCTTGTTATAATGGGAAACGAGAGGATGACCTGCCCTATAATAACCGCGGCGGGACTGAACAGGAGGCCAAGGCCGCCCAGTGGTCCTGACCGGGATATCAGGGAAAATACCAGTAACCCGACAACCACCGTGGGCAGGGCCATAAGGGAGTTCAGGACGGCAATAACTGTCCGTTTTGGCCCGAAAGAACCGAAATGCAGAGCAACTCCTGCAGGAATGGCCAGGCCCGAGGAAATAAGCGTGGAAATAAAGGAAAAACGAACGGAGGTAAAGGCTATAAAGAAGACTTCACGGTCTCCGCCCGCTATCATTCCTAACGCTTCGGCAAGCGCGCCTCCCATGGTACTTCTACCGTGCGTCGGGGTAAAAAAGCTGATCGCCCTTCATCTTGTAATCGGCAATCATAGACTGCCCTTCTTCACCGACAATCCAGTCGATCAATGCTTGAGCTCCCGCAGCATTCACATGCGGGTGCTTCTCGGGATTCACAGCGATAATCCCGTATGGATTGAACATAACCGGGTCACCGTCGAAGAGGACCACCAGATCGATGGTATCCCGCATGGCAATATAGGTGCCGCGGTCAGCCAGGGTATATCCCTGCATATCGTTTGCCATGGTGATAACGGCACCCATCCCCTGTCCGGCTTCCTTGTACCAGTCTCCTCCGGGGGATAGAGAAGCCGCTTCCCACAGGTTGAGCTCCTTGAAATGGGTCCCCGAATTGTCTCCCCGGGAGATAAAATCAGATCCGTTTTCAGCGATCAGGGCCATGGCTTCCGCCGCATCTTCGGCTTCCTGTATTCCGGCCGGGTCGCTTTCCGGTCCGATGAGTACAAAATCGTTGTACATGACGTCCTGCCGGTTGACACCGTATCCTGCATCTAAAAAGGCGTCTTCCTTTTCCCGGGCATGTACCAGGATAACATCGGCATCGCCTTTTTCACCCAGGCCGATGGCGGCACCGGTTCCGACGGCAATAACATCCACTTTGTATCCGGTTTTTTCTTCGAACACCGGGAGAAGGTAATCCAGCAGTCCGCTGTTGTCGGTGCTGGTGGTAGTGGCCAGGATGATTCTCTCATTTTCCGGGGCGGGCGTTTCACCGGAGGTTTCCTTGCTCCCTCCGGCAAACAAGACGGCTGCGGAGATACAAATCACCGCAAACAGTAATAGAACTTGTTTCTTCATAAATAACATCTCCTTTCCAAATATCGGGAGGCATGCGCGTTTCCACACGTACCCTTGGGTCGGTATACGACCCGCGGACGATCTCCATACCTGCCTTCGACAGCTTCAGGAAGAACGTCTCGGAGTTTTACTAACCGTAAAGTAAGAAATAGATGTGAATGTGTCAAGCGGACGGATACACCACCGCCGGTTCGAGGAATCCTAAATACGATAAAGCGGATTAATGCGGCAAAAAACCGCTGTTTGCGAATTGCCGGTGGAGTTGTTATACTTGATACACAGAAAAGCAGCAAGGACGGTGGATATGATAGATAAAATAATCAAGCGTAACGGGCGGGTCGTGCCCTTCGATCCGGAAAAAATTAGTATGGCGGTCCTGCAGGCGGCCATTGCTGTGGGAGGCCGCGACAGGAATATGGCCGACGAAGTAACTAAAGATGTCCTCCGCATACTGGAAAGCCGGGACTACACCCACCAGTATCCCACCGTTGAAGAGGTCCAGGATTTTGTCGAACAGTGTCTGATAAAGAGGGGGCACGATCGAACTGCAAAGGCTTACATCATCTACCGATACGAACACTCCCTGAAGCGATCCGGGAAAAAGAGCCTGACCTATTCTTCTGATAACATCCCCTATCAGAAACTCTGGCAGGCCCTGTCCTGGGGCGTGGATCATGGGTACACCTCGGTAGCCGATATAAACCGGTTTATCGAGGAGGGGGAATTTCCCGAGCTTGTCCACCTGTGTGAATCCTTTTACCGGACGGAACTGGAAAACGCCGTTTCCCTCATTCTGAACAGGATCGAGGATATCAAGATCATCATTATTTCAGGTCCTTCGTCCTCAGGAAAAACCACCACCACTATTAAAGTCGGAGAGGCTTTGAGGAACCGCGGATATTCCCTGGTTGCCCTGAATGTGGACAACTACTACTACGACCTCGCCGACCAGCCCAAGGACTCCCAGGGGGACTATGATTACGAAACCCCCCAGGCTATCGATCTCCCGCTGATCAACAGACATCTCAAAGCGCTGCTCCGGGGAGAGGAAGCGGAGATTCCCTTTTACAATTTCAAGAGCGGCAACCGGGAGGGTATTTCCGAACGGATTCGGTTAGGCGAACATGATATCATCCTCATCGATTCTCTGCACGGCATGTTCGATGAAATGACGGCGGACATTCCGGACGAACAGAAATTCAGGCTCTACATCGAAACCCTTGCCCAGATAAAGGGTCCGGACGGACGGTTTCTCCGATGGACCGACATGCGCATGCTGCGCAGGATGATCCGGGATATGCAGTTCCGTAACTATAACCCCGAACAGACCCTCACCCATTGGCATTATGTCCGCAGAAGCGAGCTGCGCTATATCGTTTCACGTCTCACCACCGCCGACGTTATCATTAACAGCGCCATGGCTTACGAGCTTCCCATCATGAAGAACCGCCTGGGAACTCTGTTTCCCGATTTTATAGAAAAATATGCCGATGATCCGGATCGACAGGATGCCTACGAAAGGGCATTACGGGTGCATGAACTTTTTAAACATCTACATCCCTGGAGCGATGAATCGGTTGTTCCCCCTACTTCGCTGGTAAGAGAATTCATCGGCGGCAGCAGTTATACCTACTGATCCGAGGGGGGTCGAATACCGAGAATCGGAAGAAGATCGACGAGGCGGGCAATTTCCATAACCGGCCTGATACCGTCGGCAGGAACATCGCCCGAGGGATTATACCAGCAGGTGTCGATGCCGAACCGAAGCCCACCGAGAATATCCGAGGTGAGACTGTCCCCCACCATGAGCACCCCTTCCTTCTGCGGCCGTCCGCAGAGGTTCATGGCAGCATTGTATATCCCCGCGTCGGGTTTCTGACTGCCGACTTCTTCGGAGATAACAACCCCATGTACGTAACGCATCAGGGGCGATGCGGACAGGCGGGAACGCTGGACTTCGGCAATTCCGTTGGTCACAATACAGCATGTACACCTGGAGGCCGCCGCCCTTAAAACCTCCAGTGCATCCTTCACCAGAAAAGCACCTTCCCCGAGCCGGCGGAGATAAAACGCGCTTATCAGTTCAGGATTACCCGGCATGCCGAGATGTTCGAACAAACGTCGAAAACGCTCCGTCCTGAGAAGATCGAGGGATAAGGACCCTTCTTCGAACTCCTTCCAGGCTCTCTTGTTTATACTCCGGTAGAGATCGGTCATCTCCCGGTTCAACGGGAGTCCGAACTCCTGGAAGGTTGCCTCCAGAGCCCTGCCTTCAGCCCTGTCATAATCGAACAGCGTATTATCAGCATCGAAGAATACGTAATCGTAGCCCATCCTTTTACTGCCTTACTCGAGGTTTCTTCGGTAGTGTCTTGTATTTTGGAAATTTCTTCAAGCCTTTCCCTTCTCAAAACCGTGAAAAGCGGGTATACAGTTTCTGTGGCGGTTTTAAACAATGACCCCAGGGAAAGGTACACCCTTCGAAATATCCTTGGGCTTTCGACGGTAGAATTTTTCTGGGGAACGGGGCTCCCGGTAATCATCGATTCCACGTTCCTGCAGCTCTTTCTCAAAAACCTCGGCGCCGGCAGTCTTGCCATCGGATGCATACCGGCCCTCTTCTTCCTCGGTCCGGCTCTGATGGGCCCGGTTTCAGGGTATTTGACCGCCCACCTGGAACGAAAACGCACCTCGGTGATCCTTTGCCATCTTGGGGCGGCCGTGGTGTGGGTTATCTTCGGTTTATACTATCTGGCGGCGGGAAACACTGATTCTACGGTACCGATATTCCTCGCCTTCTATGCCCTGTTTACCGTCGCCGTAGGCCTGATGCTGCCGACGTGGCAGAATTACATCGGCCGGGTGTTTGCACCTTGCAGGGCTGTTTCATCCATCGCCGTCATCATCACCTCCCAGACGGCGGCCAAGATCCTCGGCAGCTTTCTTATCCTGCGGACCGTGGAGAGATACTCCTTTCATCCCCGGGCTTCCGCGGGGGTCTTCCTGGTCATCGGAACAATCTTTATCGTGGGTTCTCTCTTCTTTCTCGTTTCCCGGGAGGTCATAGCCGGCAAGGCCGCCGTTCCGGCTCGGGGACGTTTCGCATATCATCTCAAACGATCCTTCAGCACTGTTTTCCACAACCGTGACTTCCTGTTGTACCTGGGGGGAAATATCGAATTCTTTACCGTGGTGTCGGTTCTTGCCTTTTACGCAAACTATGCAGTGGAATACGGTGGGATAGACCCTGCTCCGGCGGCCGGTCTTTTTGTCATGGTCAACTACACCATGCAGTTGGCAATGAACCTGGTCTTCGGATGGAAGAACCTCCTGTCGCTGAAAAACAAATGTATAACTTCGCACATTATTTCATTAACGGGGGTCGGCATCCTCATCAGCGGGCCCGGTCTGGCCGGTTTTCTCGCAGCCAGTGCCTGTCTCGGATCCTCCAGGGCCATGAGAAACCTGGTATACATCCCCGCAATCCGGCAGATGGCCGTTATAGACGACGCCACAGATTTCTTTGCCGCCGCTCCTATCATCACCCTGCCCGTAAGTGCCTCTTTGAGCCTTCTCAGCGGGAAACTGCTGGACCTATTGGCGCCGCTGGGGGAATGGTCGTACCGCCTGTTTTTCTGCGGCGCGGCGGTGATGATATCGATCAGTCTTCTATTTATCCTCAGGACCAATTTTACAAATAATTCGGCTTATTGAACCGGACAACCATGTGGACAACAGCCTCGGTATCACCGATGTTCCGGATCGAATGCTCGATATCACAGTGGTAAGCGATGAAATCTCCTGTTTCACATTCCGATACATTGTTTCCGGCGGCCACCCGCACATTGCCCGACAGGATGGTAAGAAACTCTTCGGTCTTGGGAAAGTGGGGAGAAGACTCGAGGCTTCCCCCCGGTTTGAAGGTACAGAGGTACATCTCCAGGTCTTCTACCATATCCATGGGAGACAGGGTCTTGATATGCACCCCTTCCTCGTCCATGTCCAGCGATGTTATCTTATCACTTCGAGTTACGGCAAATCGCCTCTCATGACCTCCCCCGTTTCCGAGAAGTACTCCGATATCCACCCCGAGACCTTGGGCGATCTTCCATACGGTAGCTACCGTGGGATTCACCTTATCGCTCTCTATCTGGCTGAGCATAGCCTTTGAAACGCCGCTGGCCTGGGCCAGAACATCCAGGGTGTAGCCCTTTTCTTTCCGAATTTTCTGAAGATTTTCCCCTACCCTGGGCGGACAACTCTTACTCACCCCCGTTCCTCCATGTTGACAAATACAATTTTGTTTAATATAATGAACACAAGTATATTATATTGTAATTCGTGTCGTCGGGTTATGTCAAGTTTCAGGGGGGCGGACTGGTGAAAATCCTGGTAACGGGGGCCCTTGGCCAGCTGGGATCCGAACTGTCGGCCGCTTTACGGGGCCGATACGGAACAGAAAACGTCGTAATCACCGACGTACGTTCCGACGTGAATACTGAACTCATCGAGTCGGGTACTTTTCATCTTCTGGACTGCCGCAATGGTCGGGACCTGTCGGATCTCGTACGTAGGTACAGGATACGGAGAATATACCACCTGGCCGCCTTGCTCTCCGCCACGGCTGAAAAAAGGCCGCGGGATGCCTGGGATATAAACATGAACGGCCTTATCTCCGTCCTCGAAACGGCGCGGGAAGAGGGGTGTTCGGTCTTTACCCCCAGCTCCATCGGCGCCTTCGGGCCAACCACTCCAAAGGCTCATACTCCCCAGGACACCCTCCAGCGTCCCACAACCATGTACGGGGTTACAAAAGTAGCCGGTGAACTCCTCTGTGACTATTACCATCATAGATACGGTGTCGATACCCGGGGGGTCAGGTATCCGGGAATTATTTCCAACGTTACCCTGCCCGGCGGAGGCACCACGGATTACGCCGTGGATATGTATTACGAGGCTATACGTCATAAGCGCTACACCTGCTTTCTGAAAGGAGACACCTACCTGGACATGATATACATGCCGGACGCGCTGAAAGCGGCCATGGACATCATGGAGGCCGACCCGGCCCGGTTGCGGCACAGGAACGCCTTTAACGTTACCGCCATGAGTTTCTGCCCTGAAGAGGAGGCCGCGCATATCCGGAAGCATATACCGGACTTCGAAATCCACTACCGGGTGGATCCGGTAAGGCAGGCGATTGCCGACTCCTGGCCCAACAGCCTGGAAGATTACGCCGCCCGGGTGGAATGGGGCTGGGAACCGGAATATGACCTGGAACGGATGACCGTGGATATGCTTAAAACGCTCAAGAGGCGTTTTAAGAACACTTAATTTGACTATAGGCATTTGAAGAGACCACAGGAACTAACAAAAACAAGAAACCAGTCTAAGGGAGGCTTAAGATGTTTGGAAAGATGAAAGACGACCTGACAAAAACCCTCGCCGGGCTTAGGGAACAGGGTTTATACAAGGAAGAGCGGATCATTACCTCGCCCCAAGGACCCCGTATCGAGGTTTCCGGCGGCAAGGAGGTACTCAACTTCTGTGCCAACAATTACCTGGGTTTGGCGAATCACCCGGCGGTTGTCCGGGCGGCGAAGCGGGCGCTGGACGAACATGGTTACGGATTGTCCTCGGTCCGGTTTATCTGCGGGACCCAGGACATCCACAAAGAGCTGGAAAAAAGAATGTCCGATTTCCTCGGTACGGAAGACACCATCCTCTACGCCGCCTGTTTCGACGCCAACGGCGGGCTCTTCGAGCCCCTTCTTGACGAAAAGGACGCCGTTATCTCCGACGAGCTGAATCATGCCTCTATTATCGACGGTGTTCGGATTTGTAAAGCCGCCAGGTATCGATATTCCCATTCAGACATGGGGGACCTGGAAAGGTGCCTTAAAGAGGCGTCGGAAACCCGATACAGGCTGATCTGCACGGACGGGGTTTTTTCCATGGACGGCGATATCGCCGATCTTGCGGGCATCTGCGACCTGGCGGAAAAATACGATGCCCTGGTCATGGTGGACGACTCCCACGCCACCGGGTATATCGGAGATACCGGCCGCGGCACCCCGGAATACTGCGGTGTCCAGGGCCGGGTAGATCTTATAACCACCACCTTCGGTAAGGCCCTGGGAGGAGCATCTGGGGGCTGTACCTCGGGACGTAAGGAGATTATTGAACTGCTGCGGCAGAGGTCCCGGCCCTATCTGTTCTCCAACACCCTGTCGCCGGCGGTAACCGGTGCTTCCAGTGCGGTTATAGACATGCTGACACAATCGACCGAACTCATTGGCACTCTGAAGGATAATGCGGCGTACTTTCGGAAGGAACTGAAAAAAGCGGGTTTCGACATCGTTGCCGGAGAAACCGCCATTATCCCCGTCATGCTCTATAAAGAAACCCTGGCCCTGGAAATGGCGGATAAGCTCCTTGAAAAGGGTATCTATGTTATCGGGTTCGCCTACCCGGTGGTTCCCAGGGGAAAGGCCAGGATACGGGTACAGATTTCCGCGGCCCACAGTCTGGAAGACATAGACACCGCCCTGGCCGCCTTTACGCAAACAGGAAGAGATCTCGGCGTCATATTCTGAAGCGGGAGTGCCCCTTCTAGAAGGGCTTGCGCCACTGGGAATTCTTGATCTCCAGGTAACTCTTCAAGGGTGACGCCGAAACTACCTTTATCTTTTCTTTAGTTTTCAGTTCCAGGGCGCATTCCGAGCAGACTTGCATGGAGGGTTTACCCTTCTCCAATACTCTGAATATATAATCGCCCCAGGAGGGTTTTATTTCTTTTCCGCATATACCGCAGGGCGGGAAATTGTCCCCCGCCGTCCAGGTATTGGAAACGTACAGTTTTTTTCGTGCCATTCCCTGCGCTCCGGTTATTATGAACTAGGATTCGTCGTCCGCCGGTACGTTACCCCCGAGTCCTATCTCCGGGGCTACCGTCCTCATCCCTTCTATAGTCAGGGTTATAATATCCGAAAGCTCCATGTCGAGCATCCCCGCACCCTTCTCTATAATCTCCCTATCGACGCCGGCGGCAAAGCGTTTATCCTTCCATTTTTTCTTGACCGATTTCGCACTCATGTCCATGACACTTTTCGAAGGTCTGACCAGGGCGGCCGCCGCCACCAACCCTGTAAGTTCATCTATGGTAAAAAGAACCTTTTCCATATCACTTTTCGGCTCCACATCGTTACAGATGCCCCACCCATGACTTATAACGGCCCGTATCCATTCCCCGGGCCAGCCTTCGTCGGTGAGAATTTCCTCCGTCTTGTGGCAGTGTTCTTCCGGATATTTCTCATAATCCAGATCATGGATGAGTCCGATGATGCCCCATTCATCCGGGTTGCCGCCGAATCTCCCTGCAAAGGTCCGCATGACCGCCTCCACGGCCAGGGCGTGCCGAATGAGCCCGTCATTGCTGTTGTAACGGTTCAAGAGATCCCAGGCATCCTGACGGGTAATGTCTTTCATTGTATCTCCTCGTGAAGTACAACAAGCTATTCAGGAACAATAATCCTGACGACCGACAAACCTTTTCCGTCGGCTAGATAAGCATATTCACCCTGTACCGCACTGTCAACGGCGTACACGGTGGGGCAGGTACTTATCCCGCCTAGGACGACCTTTCGGGGACACGGTTAGAAGTCGGTTTCAGGAAAATCCGGCCGGGATACATGGATGATATGTACACCCCCGGCATGGGACGAGATAAAGGCCCTGAAACAAAGGCCCTGGCCCCCTCCACCGAAATTCCTGTAGATGTTTTCCGCCCAGGGGAAGACCGGAAATTCTGAAAAGATCTCCTAAAGAAATACGTCCGGATGACCCGCAGCCCTGATACATCGGCCGGGAGGACGAAATCATTTTCCATTCCGACATTCAGTTCCCCGGGCGAAGATATTTCATCGAATAACTGAGGCGATGTGGGATCAAGGGCGTCGATAACAACCAAGCCATTTTCGCCCTCGGTAAGGAACACATACTTGTCCTTTACTTCCAAACCCCGTGCGTCGGCGAGATAGGCAAAGTCGCCCCTGAAGGCCACGACCTTTGCATCCCCGGTCATACAGCTGCCTCGCAGAAAACTGCCTGCAGGGTCGGAAACGTCGAGTATTCTCAAGCCCTTGTCCCCCGCCGGTATGTAGGCGTATTCTCCGAACACGGTTACGGAAACCGGTAGAAAATCCACTTCGGAAGTAACGACGGTTACCCGGGCTGAGGACGCCGTGAGACTCGAGACGGCGGTATACTCCCCGGCCGAAGCATTTCCCTCCGCCGGGCTTAGCCGGTAGTAGTACTCGGCGCCGTACTGCATGCGCCGTTTTCCAGGTACCGGAGCTGGAGCGGGGGGCAACGTTGGCGGACGTGTCCGCCGACGAATCGAGAGCCCCGGGACCTCCTCCTATAAAAAGTCAACCGTTAACCCCACACAAAGACTCACAATTTTACTATTCGGTCAATGTCGTCAATGTATGCCCGAATCGTACTTGCCGTTATCACCCCGGCTCCCGGTATCCTTTTTATCATTCCCCCTCCGAAAATTTAATCTGCCATGCCCCCAGGTAAACTTTTCATTGTTTTGGTTGTCCAGAAGGATCATGTAGACTCCTTTGCTAAAAGCTTTGAGTAGTAAAGGGGTGATGAATTGGCGGTGAGAGTTTTGAAGTGTTTCTCGCGGAGCGCCTGGAAGTAGGCCTGGGCATGGGAACTGACTTCCTGGCTGGAGGCCTTCGATTCTTCCGGTATGGTCGACGCGCTCTTGTTGACGAGCTTTGAGACGGACGTTGTCTCGATGCACGTGCCATCCTTGAAGATAAACACTTTGGCCAGGTCGAAGGGATCGTAACGGACTTCTACGACGGTATTGTGAGGTGAACTGGTGACGGGGTATTCGTTCGACTCGAGCTTGATCTTGCCGTAGTTGGCCACGGTACGGCTGACCCGCGTGAGGAAGAGGGTCTCGAACGAGGCGATGTCGGCGATGCGGCGTATATCCTTGTGGAAGGAGGAACCGGTACAGCGATCGATCTGAGACGTTCCCGATCTTGTCGGTGAATCGCTCGTCGGCAGAGAGCAGTTGCCTGAGCTTGGGAACGGTACGGGTGAGCAGTTCCTTGACAAGGTTGAGGATGGCGTCGGCGAGTTCCCGATCATGGATTCTCGAATATGGCTCCCCCTCGATGGGTGTCAGGAACGCCCACACGCCGCCTTTTCCATACCGGGCGATGTAGTTGTTGATGGTCCGGTCGGTGACTCCGTGCCGGTAACAATAATCGGCTCGGAGCTCCTTGTGTTCCTTCGGGGACAGGGATTCATCGGCGAGGGACTCGACGAGTTCAAGGATTGCGGCGTTTTTCTCGAAGCGTGCGTCCGAAAGGTCTTGCTGGTCGATTTCTCTCATGTAGTTGACCTACTATGGTCAGGATGCCAACGGTTTATCACCACGTTCAGGCGATGGGAATGCACAACCGGAAGTGATTCATGCCGGGATGAGCGACCGGCGTTTCCGTCGGAGCGGGAATGGAGGTACTGAGCACAGCAAGGGCGAGCAAATTGGCATCAACAGCGGCGCGAAGGGTGGCGATGGGTTTCCGTGCCGTTCTCGCTTCGATACAGCCCGGTGCCGCGCATGCCGAATCGATGAACCCGGCAGTGGTTTCACCACTGGCTTCGAACAATGCACCCAGTTTCTCGTTAGTTGCTCATGCCGCTGCGCGGCAACCGAAAGGATGAAAACAGCCCGGAACGGCTATTTTCGTAATAGAAAAAGGGCTCCGCCAGATAAGATTTTCGGGCATGATCCTTTTTGTATACTCTAAACCGGCTTTGCGCGAAGTCGGGTAGATGACCGTCACAACACGGATTCTACTCCGTTTGCGGTTGCTGTTTATACACCGACGGTACGGGTAGGAGTGGAATTTTATCTCCTGGTGTTCTCCGCAGAGCGGTCAACCCACAAAGGCGATTGCCGCTTTTGCCAGGGCGATAAGGTCCTTGAAGTGTCTTGATGAGAGTGTTACACTACCTCGTCTTGTTTGTAGTCGTGGGAGCGGCGAAATTTGCCAAGAAAAGCGGACGCCCACGCTTTTTTACCCCGCAAAACGAAAGCCGGCACCGAGGTCGGGGAAACTCCCCTGGCCAAAGATGCTACACTATTCTGACAAGCTTGGAAAGAAAGCGGACAGAGTCATGGGCGGGGAACAGGATATACCGCTAAATTGGAAGGATATGCTACATTAATGTCTGATATAAACGAGTTAGGCTAAATGGGTTCAAAAGTAAGTGAGGCAAAAAGATGAACATTAGTATGATAATTGTAATGATCTTGATTGGTATATTCACCGGTATAATAACCGGCTTAACAGGTGCATCGGGGGTAATAGCGGTTGTGCCTTTAGTTAATATGTTATTGAATTTTTCAATCTATGAATCTATAGGAACGAGTTTAATAGTCGACACCATAGCTCCTTTAGCAATATCCTATACTTATTATAAGCATGGAAATATCGATATAAAATCTGGAATATGGATAGCAATAGGGTCAATTTTAGGAGCACAGTTGGGAGCATCTTTTGCTGCTGACATACCTGAAGGGGGTTTGGGCGGAGCATTTGGAGTTTTTATGATCATTATGGGTGTAGTGGTATGGAAGAAAGGATTAAATCAACAATTTAAAGCAAATAAAACGAAGAAAGTGTTGAAATTTGAGACCCGAACTCAGAGAATATTGACCGCTTTGATTCTAGGTTTTGCTATTGGTCTTATGACAGGAATTCTTGGCGCAGGGGGTGGAGGTATGATATTGCTAATCTTGATTTTTGTTCTAAATTTTCCTATTCACGTAGCAGTTGGGACCTCTGCCCTTATAATGGCTATAACAGCCTGTTCGGCTACATTTGGCTACGCTTTACACGGTAACATAAGACTAGTTGATGGACTGATCTTGGGCTTTAGTGCAGCAGGTAGCGGCATGGTTAGTGCTAGATTCGCTAATAGGGTCAATGAACAAATTCTGGCTAAGGCTGTTGGAATAATATTCATAATACTTGGGATAATTATGACTATTTTATATTTGGGTTGATATTTAAACCGACTTCGCCTAACAACGGATAAAAGGCTTTGCCACGCTTCTCCCAAATCCCGACAAGTCGGGATTTCTTTTATCCGCCGGACGTTATACCCCATTGCGAGGAGGAGAGAATTACGAGTAACAGAAATAAAATAAGTTTGCGGGTTTTGTCATTTACGGTTATTGTGGTTGACCGATCCCCAAGCCCACATCATGCTGCAGTGTAACGGAGAGAGAAACCCTTCCTATTCGTTAACCACTACTACGGATACACAAGCGGATATCATAGCGCACATTCAAGTACATAAAGAGTACAACAACGGTGCGGCCCTACTTCCTGCTAACGGCGGAAATGAGCAGAAGAGCGGGAAGAGACATACTCTCGTGCTTGCCGATCCGGCCTTCTCCTCTCTAGACAACCTTGAAAAATTCGAGGCCGAACGCATTGCTGAGTTACTACCCGGCAGAAGGATGGAAGTGGAAGAGAGGGATGAGTTGTCGAGAGGTGCTTATGACCGGTCCAAGGGCTTATCTGGTGGAACGGATCCTGAGGCAGAACGGATATTCCGATGTAAGTATCTTCTCCGGTGGGATGAAGATTTATACTGCCGTTGCGGGGACCAGAATAACCAGGATATCTTCACGGAGAAAGAAACGGCGCGCAATGCATCGGTAGTAAGCGCGAAAGAGGCCCCTTCGGATCTCCTGGTGCTGAAATTGAACGCCTGCGGGCTCCAGTGTCCGGGACCGATTGTGAAACTGAAAACGGAGATGGAAAAGCTAAAACCTGGGGAACAAGCTGCTTCAGACCGCCATCGACAACGGCTTGAAGATTATCGCCTGTCAAATGTCCATGGATGTCATAGGAGCCAATCGGGAAGAGCTGATCGATGAGACGGAGGCCGGCGGCGTGGCCAACTACCTGGAGTCGGCAAGTTTGGCGGGGATAAACCTTTCTATATAAGAGGAACAGTTGATTGACAATGGGGCGGTAGATATCTATTCTCAAGATATATTTAACTTCTAAAGGAGATTTTTATGAAAAAAGCTCTTAGTATTATCAGCATGTTACTGCTTGTGTTCTTTGTGGCATCCTGTACAACTTTTCAGCTCTCAGGGATTCAGATTAATGACCAGATGCCTTCATACCAGACGGTCGGAGAGTTTGAAACTACCGTCATGGTAAACGAGTTTCTAGGAAACTCCGGCGGTTCGAACATTCTCAATGTCACTGCAACTGAAATGGACAATCCCATCTACGATGCTGTACGACGGGAGATAAACAAGTACTCCGGCGATGCCGCTGTAAACGTAACGGTTACATACGAAGCAACCTTTGTTGATATGTTACTCAATGGCTTTACCTTCGGTCTGTATGCCCCGGCGCATGCAAAAATCAAAGGTACCATCGTCAAATACCAGAACTAATCGTATCACCGCGGGGCTTCCCCCCCGCGGTTTTTCATTATGCAAAAGAAACTGGTCTATCTGTTTATTAGCATCTTTGTGATATTCGCATCCTGCACTCACCCCGGGGAGGAGAAGGCCGCGGAGGTTGTCGTCCGCTTTGTCGAGGCGTTCTACTCCCAGGATGAAGAGTCCGTACAGCAGACGGCGCCATTTTTCGCTGAGCTTGAAGAGGGGAAAAAGGAAGAACTCTACAAGAGCTTCAGGGAATACAACACCTGGGAGCTGAAAACCGTCGAGGTGAACGGCCGCAAGGCAGTCGCCGTTGTGGAGTTTTCAAAACCAGACGGCAATAAAGTGCAGATGCAATTCCCCCTTGAAGCGCGAGACGGCTCCTGGCGCATTCAGGAGATGGTTTCCTTTTCAACTACCATAGATTTTATTCCTGCCGAATAGGCTGTGAAACGGGTGATCAACAGATCTCAAAAACCAGCAATGTGTGCACCTTCTCATCGATGATTATCGGGATTCCTTTTTACTCTCCAGATACCTGCAGTACAAGGGAATCAGGAGGGTTTCCTTTTCCTGCTGAAATTGCACTTGTTTCTTCGTCATAGAAGCTCCTTATCCCATGTGTGTAATTGCCCCGAATAGCTAACAGCCGAATTTACAGGCATTGGCGAATAAAATCAGGCTGCCCAGTGGTATCACTTCGATATTTGTTGGACCGATTGACGCCGTTTCCGAGATGCCAAGAATGATTCCTTCGATGACGGTTTTCATACTTTCTCCGCTTAACGGCCCGCCAATCCGTCCACCAGGGCCTGGATATGAATATCCGCCGTATCAAGAACCTGAACGCTGAAATCGCTTTCATGTATCATCAGGGGAAGTTCGGTACACCTCAGAATAATGCCGTCGAGCTCTTTTTATTTGATGATTCTGCTGCAGGTTTCAATCAGCTTTTGCTTCTTCTCGGGTATGAAAATTCCGTCTTCCAGTTCAGGAAAAATAGTGGAGTGTATAATATCCTGTTCCGCTTCTCAGGGAATGTATAATGCAATTCCCTGTTCTGCTAAGCTTTTTCCATAGAAGTTAGAGTTCCCAACGATGTAGTGCAGTTCCGCACCCAGAGCCGGCAATTCTGGCAGTTCACAAAAATGCGACCACATGTCGCCAAAGTATTTCGCTACTTGCTTGGCAAGTAGGGCCCCGTTATTGTTGTCGGTATGCGCAATTGCCTGGAGAGAGCCTGTCAGATGCGTTCTGTTGAAATGCTTGTCTGAGGGTTCCCAATCCGCGAGCAGACTTGTTGCGATTCCCCAAGTTCCACCGATGGCCGTCCAATCAAGTTCTCCTGCGTCTCTACCGTTTTCGAAAAAGTCCAGCCAGTGCATGTACGGGCGTAACTCTCGAATGTAGGACATGCGATTTGCATAGGGCGTTGACGTAATGACCAAGTAGAACGTCCCGGCAAGCACCTCTCTCAGCGCCCGCGAGTCTCCAAAGACAACTGATGCCGATCCTGACGGATTCTCAGACGCTCCATCTACCACAAACTGAACGTCCTCATGGAATGATGCTTCTCTATCCAGTGAAAAGAGAAGTCCTTGCTGGTCCTTGAGCTTGAAGGACATCGACTGATTGATGATTTAAGGCCGCATTTGACTGCTCAATAAGTGTGCGGCAAAAGGGTGCGCTTCTTGCCCGTCGGCAGCAATACCTCATAGGACCACGTCATGTCTTCATCCGAAAGGCCCAACGAATCGCGCAGGATAGTTCTGAAGAGCTTTTCGCACCCGATTCCGATTTGACGGTAGACACTCGTCATACCATCGGCCGCCTTATGAGCGGCATACATCATTGGGTGGTCCAGCCCGAACCTTCATCTCGTCTCATAAAGCACCTTGTACTCAGGAAAGATGACAGAAGCCGTGCTTAGGATTTCCTTGCGACGTACCCAATTTTGACTTTTCTCAACAGCCCGTTTCGTCACCAAGTCAACATCACGCTGGAGAAGGCCTTGAAGTTCCTGTTGCATTCTCATGTGATCGAGCAAACTCCAATCTGCATTGTCATCAAAAGTCACAATGATATCAATATCGCTCTCTGAATTGAAATCCGCGCGTAACGCAGAACCAAACACTGCCAATTCTTGAATCTTCCAACGTTGGCAGAATTTGGCAATCTCGGCCATCGGAAGTGTTTCCACCAAATTCTTCATTTCACAATCTCTTGTTTCGCCCATCTACGCAGACCGCATAACGACCAAGCTCACCAGCCGCGGCAGGTGGAGCGCCTTGTTAGCGAAATCATAATTTTTCAAGAAAATTGTCTACTGTCATTCGAGCCTGTTTTAAAATATGAGACAGTGTTGAACGTTTAATGGGTTTATGGGCAGGTACAATGATTTTAAAAGTCTCATTGCCAACATGCTTTTGCAGTCGGATATGTGATTCACGTTGACGGACGATTATCCATCCGTCACGTTGTAAATCTTTGATCACCTTCTCGTAATTCAAACTGGGAATTTTACTCATATGGCTAATTCTAACAATTCGGCATCGGCAACAGCTACAATATCATCCTCCACAGGCTCTAAATAAAGCTCGATTGCTTCCTTAATATTTCTTACGGCTTCCTCTTTTGTTTCACCTTCGGATATGCAACCAGGCAACGAGGGGACAATTACGGTATATCCACCATCTTCGCTTGGTTCGAGATAAACTTTGATTTTCATATCACTACCTCCCGTTGCAGTTATGAATTTTATCGCCATCAGTGTTTATATCGATCCGCATAACACCCTTAACACCCTTGCGATTGCCGTATAAGACGCCCGCGAATGAAGCATCACCCAGGCTCTAACCGCTGAGCTATGGAGTCGCTGTGTCGAGGCACTGCTCTTATCACGATCTCTTATACGGATCGGCATAACACCCCTCATGACCACCTCAGAACGCCTCGACGGGGCTGCGAACCCCGGCCGGTCCACGGTTGAGGATATGGGTGTAAACCCTGGCGGTCTTCACGTCCTTATGACCAAGGAGCTCCTGGACTGTTCGAATATCCTAGCCCCTTTCCAGCAGGTGTGTTTCAAACGAATGCCGGAATGTATAACCCGTGGCTCGCTTGGCCAATCCAGCCTTGGTGACGGCATCCTTCACCGCTTTTTGAATCAATGATTCGTCCGTATGATGACGCCCTTCCTCACCAGTCTTTGAGTTCCTCCACCGGTTTTTCTGGGGGAAAACCCATTGCCGGCACCAGTCCATGGGGGCGTTGGGATATTTGCGGTCCAGCGCGTCAGGCACTTGCACAGGCCCCCATGCTTCGGCCGGATCCCGTTCGTGGATAGCTTTGACCTTCCGTGGCGGTAGAAGTCCAGTAGCTTCGGCTTCACCCCGATAACTGAGAAAACGCTCCCGGCTTCCTTCACTCAAAGGCTGAACATTTGTGGCCGCACCCGCATTCTGCACGGCCATCTCTCCTTCGGCAAAAATATTACATCCCCCCTTTTGCCCTGTCAAGCCTTAGGGTTAGTTTCTCATGCCGCTGCGCGGCAACCGAAAGGATGAAAACAGCCCGGTGCGGCTATTTTCGTAATAGTTTCTCATGCCGCTGCGCGGCAACCGAAAGGATGAAAACAGCCCGGTGCGGC
>CAYPIQ010000045.1:0-8002 GCA_964410865.1 uncultured Spirochaetales bacterium
TATCCGGGGCCTCAATTATATCGGGGAAGAAGAAAAAATGGCCGTGGTGATACAGGAGATTGCAGGATCCCGCCATGGAGACAGTTACTATCCCCACGTTTCCGGTGTTGCCCAGTCGTACAACTACTATCCGGTTTCCCCCATGCAGAACGAAGACGGTGCGGCCTATATCGCCCTGGGACTTGGGCAGTCGGTGGTCGACGGCGGCAAGGCATACTCCTTCTGCCCTAAATATCCAAAACTACTTACCGTCGGCATGGAAGACCTGGTTCGATCTTCCCAGACGGAATTTTTTGCCATCAATATGACAAATCCGGATGTGGACCTGATAAACGGCGAGTACGCAACCCTCGACATACTGCCGGTGGAGACCGCGGAACGCCACGGCACCCTTACGCACCTGGCCTCGGTCTGGGACCCGCAGAATCAGCGGCTAGATGAAGGACTTTCAACCTACGGACCGCGGGTTATCAATTTTCCGGGAATCCTGAAATACGACGAAGTGCCTCTGGCGGCGATTATTACCGAGATATTGAATGCCTCGGAAAAAGCCATGGGCGTACCCGTGGAAATAGAATACGCCCTGGATCTGGAAAACGGCCCGGACGCCTCACCGGTATTTTACCTGCTGCAGGTCAGACCCCTGGCCTTCGGAATCGAAGATTCCGAGGAGATCGAAACCGAAGTCAATCCGGGGGACCTACTCCTATATTCCAGTGAAAGCCTCGGCCACGGGTTCATAGATTCAATCCGGGATGTAATCTTTATTCCTCCGGAACTCTTCAATAACAGAGGCACCGAAGAAATGAGAACGGAAATAGACCGGATCAACAGGGATATGAAGGATGCCGATCGGCCATATATTCTCCTGGGACCGGGGAGATGGGGGTGCAGAGACCGGTTTCTGGGTATACCGGTTACCTGGGGGCAGATAAACAAGGCGAAAGTCATTGTGGAGTACGGAATGGAGGGGTTTGATATCGCCCCCTCCCAGGGGACCCATTTTTTTCATAACCTCAGTGCAATGAATATCGGTTATTTCAATATTCCCTACAATACAAAAAAGAAGGGGTTTATCGACTGGAATTTCCTCAAAGAAAGCGGGGCTCGGCCTGCCGGGGACTATTTTTACCGGTTGACCTCGAAAAAGCCCTTTCTTGTAAAGATGGACGGCCGCAAGGGAATAGCTCTCATCTATAAACACCGACAGACTTGACTGATGAAAATGTTTAATTTATGATATTGCTACAAAATATGCATTAGTCCTTGCAAGGAGGGAAAAGTGAATCAATACGTTCAAGGGGTGCTGGAGCATCTCAAAAAGAAATACTATTGGGAAAGTGAGTTTATCCAGGCGGCGGAGGAAGTACTACAGTCGTTGGCGCCGGTATTCGATAAAGAACCGAAGTATAAAAACAATCGCATTCTGGAACGAATCGTGGAGCCGGAAAGGATCGTTATATTCCGCGTACCCTGGCAGGACGACAAGGGTGAATATCACATCAACAGCGGATACAGGGTGGAGTTCAACAGTGCGCTGGGCCCCTACAAGGGAGGCTTGAGGTTCCATCCGTCGGTTAACCTCGGCATCCTCAAATTCCTCGGATTCGAGCAGATCTTCAAAAACAGCCTTACCGGGCTGCCCATGGGAGGCGGCAAGGGAGGAAGCGATTTCGATCCCAAGGGTAAGTCCGACAACGAGGTAATGCGTTTTTGTCAGAGTTTCATGAGCGAACTCTTCCGCCATATCGGACCGAATACCGACGTTCCCGCGGGTGACATCGGCGTCGGCGGCCGTGAAATAGGATACCTGTTCGGACAGTACAAACGCCTGAGGAATGCCTTTGAAGGAGTCCTTACCGGTAAAGGCCTCAACTGGGGGGGCAGCCTCATCCGGCCGGAAGCAACCGGCTACGGAGCCGTGTATTTTACCCAGGAGATGCTGAAAACCCGGAATGATTCCTTCGAGGGAAAGAAGGTCCTTATTTCCGGTTCAGGAAACGTCGCGCAGTATGCCTGCCAGAAAGCCACGGAACTCGGTGCAAAGGTTATTTCCATGAGTGATTCCGGGGGATCCATTATCGACGAAGAGGGTATCAACGAGGAAAAATGGAACTTTATTATGGATCTCAAGAACGTCAGAAGAGGCAGGATCAAGGAATATGCGGACAAATTCGGCGCAAAGTATTATGAAGGTAAACGCCCGTGGGGTCTTGCCGATGCCCAGGTGGCACTGCCCTGTGCCACCCAGAACGAAATTTCCGGAGACGAAGCCAGGAAACTGGTCAAGAAAGGTGTTCTGGTCGTTGCCGAGGGCGCCAATATGCCCTCTACCCCGGAAGCCGTTGAAGTATTCCTGGAAAACAGCATCCCCTTTGCCCCCGGCAAGGCCGTAAACGCCGGCGGAGTGGCAACATCCGGTCTCGAAATGTCCCAGAACAGTATGAGGTATAACTGGAGCAGGGAAGAAGTGGATGAGAAGCTGCACCGGATCATGATCAACATTCATAAAGCCTGTGCTGACGCAGCGGAGGAGTACGAAACTCCGGGCAACTATGTGAACGGTGCAAACATCGCCGGCTTCAAGAAAGTGGCGGACGCAATGATAGACCAGGGCCTTGTCTGATCATTCTAAATAATAAATAACCGGGAGCGGGCTGTTTTCATCGTTTCGGTTGCCGCGTGGCGGCATGGGAAACTAAATAATAAATAACCGGGAGCGGGCTGGAGACGGTCCGCTCTTTTGTTCTGTGAAGCTTTCATTTTTTTTCAGACGATGATTTCGACCTCCTGAAAGTCTTCAATCCCCGCGGCGTGTCCCTCGTCGAAATCGACGTGCATTTCCAGCGCGTGGTTATCCCCGGCACGAACAACTACGTTTTGAAAAACCAGTGCCCTCTCCCCACCCACGGCGACCTGCACGACCTGGCCGTCGGTTACACCGTACCTGTCCGCCTCCGAGGTGTGCATGTGGATATGTCGTTTTGCGATAATGACGCCCGAGGCGAGGTCTACCCGGCCGGCCGGGCCGATAAGAGTACAACCGGGACTCCCGTCCAGGTCTCCGGAGTCGCGCAAGGGGGCCCGGATGCCCAGGGTAAGGCCGTTGGTAATAGATATCTCGACCTGGGTTTTCGACCTCGCGGGACCTACCACGTATACCCCGCTGATGGAGCCGGAGGGCCCTTGTACCGTCACCTGTTCTCGGCAGCAGAACTGCCCCGGCTGGGTCAGGTCGCGCAGCTTCGTCAGTGAATAACCCCGGCCGAAGAGGGTTTCAACATGTTCGGATGACAGGTGGACGTGTATGTCGGAACGGGCTATGGGTACGGTCATCTTCATCTGTGTTCTCCTTGATTCCATTTATTGATCTATCGGCATTTTTCGGCTGTTCATTGTATAAAAAGACTCTAGGGGGGCCTTTTCCAGCTCAGAACACCAGGTGCCGTAGTATGCGGCGATGTGCTTGCGCAGTTCCGGTACCTGTCTGTTTTGTTCCCTGAACAGTTCAACGTAATTCGAAGGGACGGCTGCCGCCAATTGGGAGACCAGGGCGTCCCTGTCCAGAAAGATTATCTTACCATTCTGCATGACAACCTTCCCGTCTATGATAACGGTATCTATATCCGTACTCTTTCCCCGATAGATAAGCACATCAAAAATATCATGGTCGGGGAAGGTAAATGGTTCCGCCATCCTGGTCATGTCGACGAGAAGGATATCCGCTTTCATACCGGGCTGGAGTTTCCCGAGCATATTCTGCATGCCGAGAACCCGGGCGCCGTTCTCGGTGGCCATCCGGAAAAAATCACTGGACCCCAGGCACGGAGCATCCGGCCTGCAGGAGTTGACCCGGTGCAACCGCGAGGCAAGGCGTAGGTCTTCTAAAAAATCTCTGTTGTCGTTCATGTCTTTGTCATCCATTCCCATGGCGACGGGAACTCCCTTCTCCACGAACCGGTCTACCGGCGCGATACCGTTGCGGATGCGGAGATTGCACGCCGGGTGATGTGTTATTGAGGTTCCGGTATCAGCCAGGATGTCGATGTCTTCATCTGAAACCCACACGCAATGACCGCAGGTTACATCTGCTTCCAGTATACCCAGTTCCAAAAGATGACGAAGGAGCGAATGTCCGTAGGTTTTATATCCGTAGATATCCTGGAGCCGGGTCTGTTGAGTATGGAGATGGAGGGGAAGCCCGCGCTCTATTGAATCCGCGGCAATGGCTCTCAGAGTGTCGTCATCCACCCATTGTGGAGCCAGCGGACCGTGGAAGAGTGATATCCTGTTCCCATCGCACAGGTCGACAAGGCGTGAATGTAACTTCATATATTCCCGAGGTCCGAAACGAGAGTTGTGTTCAAGAACTCTTGTACAGAATTTTCTGAGATCGCCGGGGAGCCTTTCCGTAAATGCCCGGTTATCACCGTAGATAAAGGGGTTTTTACATGTTAAGACCGGTGAAAAACATACACGTACGGCTGAATCGCCGTATGCCCGAAGGATGGTTTCACATTCCTGGTACGGCGATGAGGTATCCTGGATATTATGGTTATGCATGGTCGTGGTCACGCCTGCTTCCAGGCATTTTACTGTAAAATAGAGAGTATCCAGCCGGAGGTCGATCGGTGGAAAGGAACGCCATTTCCAGGTTTCCAGGGAATCGTCCGGCTGCCCTCGTTGAAAATCGGTAATGCCCTTGCCGTGGCTGTGGGCGTTTATAAAGCCGGGCATGACTATATAGCCGTCGCCTCCCAGGCGGTCCGCCCCAGGATAGGCTTCGGCAAGGGTGCCATACAAGCCGGTCTCGACAATCCGGTCATCTCTGTAGAAGACTGCACCGTCCTTCAAGGATGTCCGGGAGTCGATAATAAGGTGCCCGCCGTGTACGATGGTTCCGTTCATATTAATCAGGGTATTTACCTCTTTTTGCTGTGATGGTGGATGGGCTCAAGGGCGTGAGTTCAAGGCTCTCAAGGATTTTTGCCCGGGTCTTCGGGGAAAGATAAGCCATGGAAACCTTCCCCCCTGCCGTTGCGTGAAGGGCCGGTAGTTCGTATATATTGTGGATCTTGGAAATAACACTCATCTATAGTGTAAGAAGTGTAATACATTCCTGTGGATAGCACAAGCTATTCCCATTATGTGAGATGGCAGGCAGATCCGTGGATAATTATAACTTGTCTCTACGCGCAAAATATGATAACTTATATAATAATAAAAATAAGATAGATCAGATACCAATTTGAGGTGCGCCATGCTGTTACAGGCAATAATAAACGGATTCCTGTTCGGTGCCGTGTATGCCATGATCGGAATAGGGTTCTCCCTGGTATGGGGCGTTATGAATATCATCAACGTCGCTCACGGTTCGTTTATCATGATCGGGGCGTATCTCTCCTATACACTGTTCGCAGCATACGGAGTCGATCCTTTCCTGTCAATCCCGATTACCATGGCTGCTCTCTTCATAATCGGATATACTATCCAGAAGTTTCTTCTCAACCGTGTTATCAGGGGCAGTGTGTTTATAACCCTGACCTTTACCTTCGGGCTGCAAATACTCATCGCCAACATTTGTCTGCTTATCTGGAGCGCCGATTACCACAGTGTAAAATTGCCGTATTCAGGCGCGGGGTTCGAAATAGGTGAAGTGGTTATTCCTCTGGTGCGGCTCGGTATATTCGTTGTGGCGCTTGTTTTAACGGGACTTTTCTATCTCTTCATGCGAAAAACAAAAACAGGTGTAGCGATTAACGCAACCGCCCTTAATTTCGAGGGCGCAAAAACGGTGGGTATTGATGTCAATAACATCTATGCAATAACCTTCGGTGTAAGCGCGGCCCTGGCAGGAGCGGCCGGTGCTCTTATTTCCCCGATCATGAGTGTGAATCCCTTCCTCGGAGGTTCCCTGGTAGGTAAAGCCTTCGTCATTGCCATTCTCGGCGGACTCGGCAGTACGGTCGGCGCTCTGGTCGGAGGAATGGTACTCGGGCTCGTCGAAACCATTGCCACGGTTTTTATGCCGGCCTCGTTCCAGGAATTAATGGGTTTCTCTGTACTTGTTCTCGTACTAATCTTCCGTCCCCAGGGAATCATGGGTAAGAGGTTTTACGAATGAATAGAAAAGCTTTGTTTCTTATACTGCCGGCCCTACTTTTCATTGTCTTACCCTTCACCCTTACCGGTTTTTGGGTCCGCCTTGTAACCTATATCCTCATGTTCAGTGTGCTCGCCTCGGCTTTGAACATCATATCCGGTTTTACAGGATATGCCGCCTTCGGCAACATGGTGTTCTTCGGCCTGGGCGCCTATACCACGGCTGTTTTTATGACGAAACTCGGCATGCCTTTCCCGGTTGCTTTGATGGGTGCCGCAGCCGTTGCAATTATAACGGCTATGCTGCTGGGCATACTGCTCTTAAGGCTGAAGGGCCATTATTTTGCCCTCGGAACCCTGGGTGCCGCGGAAGCGGTAAAATTAATCATTGATAATATGACCGAGTTGACCGGGGGTGGGCAGGGTATAACCCTCCCGCAGATGCAGGGATCCCCTGCAATGGTGAACACAACCTTCTATTTCATGATGTTTTTTCTATTGATAGTTATTCTCGTCGTGTCATGGAGGCTTTCAAAGAATCGTCTCGGGTATGCGTTCAAAGCTATAAGGGCTGATGAAGAAGCTGCCGGGGTCATGGGTATCGATACTACAAAATATAAAATTGCTTCCTGGAGTATTTCGGCTATCTTTACAGGAATTACCGGGTCCGTATACGCGTACTGGTTCAGCTACATCGATCCTCCCACGGTATTCGATGTCATGTGGGTTATTAAAATGTTCGTCATGATCCTCATTGGGGGTGCCGGAACCGTATTCGGACCGGTAATAGGGGCGTTCATACTCGAGACGATATCGGAACTGGTTTGGTCGCGTTTTCTTAACCTGCACCTGGGAATTCTCGGAACCATTATTATTCTCGTAGTTCTGTTTATGCCGAACGGAATTTTGAGCCTTGTTACAACCGGTAAGAGACCGAGGGATTTGTTTCATACAAAGACCACCCGCCGGGAGGAGAAGATCCATGAATGATGTTATTCTCAGCGGGAACCGGGTAACCAAAACGTTTGGCGCGCTCAAGGCGGTCTGGAAGGTCGATTTCGAAGTCATGAAGGGCGAGATCCTGGGTATTATCGGCCCGAACGGTGCGGGGAAAACAACTCTCCTTTCAATGATTAACGGCACCCTGCCTATTACCTCCGGAGACATCTATTTTAAATCCCATAAGATTTCCGGATTGAAACCCTTCCGAATAGCGGAGCTCGGCATTTCCAGGACCTTTCAGGTGGTAAAGCCTTTTCCCGGAATGACCGTTCTGGAGAACGTGGCTATAGGAGCGCTTTTCGGAAAGGACAAGATCAAGAATGCCCGGGAAGCACAGGACAAGACCCGATCTATCCTTGCGAAGGTAAACCTTGCAGAACGTGAGAATATCGCGGTGGAGAACCTCAATATTTCAGAACGGAAGCGCCTGGAACTTGCCCGGGCCCTCGCCATGGATCCCGACTTGATTCTTCTGGACGAGGTCATGGCAGGTTCGAACCCCCAGGAGCTCCACCTGGTCATGGATCTCATACGGCAGCTTAAAGAAGACGGTAAGACAATTGTCCTCATAGAGCATGTGATGAAGGCTATCATGGGGGTCTCCGAGAGGATTATCGTGCTGCACCACGGGCAAAAAATAGCTGAGGGTACTCCTGAAGAAATACGTAATAACGACGAGGTTATATCGGCATACCTCGGAGAACGGTACGCAAAGATGAGGAATAAGCATGCTGAAGGTTGAACATCTTAACGCCGGGTACGGTGATGTTCAGGTCCTATGGGATATGAATATCGAGATTGAGCCGGGAACCATTACCGCCCTGATAGGATCTAACGGGGTCGGGAAAACCACCTTCTTGCGGACCATAGCGGGAAGCATAACACCCTACCGCGGTTA
>CAYPIQ010000045.1:8100-22487 GCA_964410865.1 uncultured Spirochaetales bacterium
TTGTTGTTCAAAGCAGAAGACCGGAAACGATATCACCAGGCTCCCTCAACCGAAGAGGGCTCGCCGGGGTATTATGATGGTTCCAGAGGGGCGACAGCTCTACAGCGGACTCACGGTAGAAGATAACCTCATGATGGGCGCCTATACCAGGAACGACAGGAAAAAAATTCGGGAAGACCTGGAATGGATATACGAAATTATGCCGCGGCTCAAGGAACGGCGCAAGCAGTTGGCCGGGACACTTTCCGGAGGAGAAGCCCAGATGTGTGCCATAAGCCGGGGGCTCATGGCCGCACCGAAGCTGTTGATGCTTGATGAACTTTCTCTCGGACTGGCCCCCGTGATTGTGGACGATCTGGTAAAGGTGCTGGCTAAAATACACCGCGAATGGGGTATTACGATTCTCCTCGTTGATCAGGATGTTCAAACAGCTCTGGAAATAGCAAGCCGTGGTTACGTTATCGTACACGGACAGGTGGATATGTCCGGCGATTCTTCGGAGCTCCTGAAAAATCCTGACATACAAAAGGCATATATGGGAATTTAGAGCCCGGCGGGGCTTTGAAAAAATCAACAACACCGCCGCAAGCAGCGGGGTATTAAACCCGCTGTACATAATAAGAGGAGAGGGAATATGAAGGTTAGAACAAAAACAATTGCTTTTTTTTGTATGGCCCTGATGGCCCTTGGGTCCGCAACGTTGTTTGCCGGTGGGCAACAAGAAGGCGCTGAAGAACCTGAAGTGATCAAGATTGGCGCCGCGGTGTCATTGACGGGGAATCTTTCCAGATTCGGTAACATGGTGAAGAACGGATACGAACTATGGGAGAAGACCGTCAATGAAAACGGTGGTATCCAGGTGGGAGACAAGAAGATTCCTGTGGAGATTATTTATTACGACGATCAGTCCGACAACCAGACCTCGGCAAAACTAACGGAAAAACTGATTACCCAGGACAAGGTGCAGTTCCTGCTCGGTCCTTTCGGCAGCGGGCCGACCTTTGCAACAACGGCAATAGCGGAAAAATACAACATAATTACCATGGCAACCCTTGCCAATGCATCCAACATTTATGAGCGCGGTTTTAAGAATGTTTTTTCCGTATTAGCCCCGGGTGCGTGGATTTTTTACAGCTTCATCGACATGCTGGACACCCTCGAACCGCGGCCTGAAAAGCTCGCCATCATAACCCCAACGGACAACTTCCCAATGGCCGTAGCAAGCGGTGCCAGGGAATACGCCGAGAAAAAGGGTTTCGAGGTCGTGTATTTCGAAGAGTACTCGAAGGGCATTAAGGATCTCTCTTCGACCATTCTCAAGATCAAGAACTCCGGAGCTGAAGTCCTGATGGGCTCAGGGTACCTGGAAGAAGCTATTCTCACCATGCGCCAGCTCAAGGAGCAAAAGGTCGATCTCAAGGCCATCGGATTTACTACAGGACCGGAGCTGGAAGATTTCCGTAACAACCTGGGCGAGGACGCCAACGGGGTATTCGGGGTTTCATGGTGGATGCCCCAGATGAATTACTCCGATCCGGTGTTCGGAACAGCCTCGGATTACAAGAAAAAATTCGATCAAATGTTCGACACCGAGATTAGTTATCAGGCAGCTGCGGCCAGCCAGGGCGGATTGCTTCTCCAGATGGCTATCGAGAAAGCGGGTACCCTGGAAACGGATGCGGTAAGAGAGGCATTGATGTCCTATGAGGGAACGACCTTTTGGGGACCCACAAAGTGGGATGAAACGGGTCAGAATATTGCCGGATCGGCCGTAACGTTCCAGATTCAGGATATGGAGATCGAGACGGTATTCCCACCGGCCGCTGCAACGGCGGATCCTGTATATCCTCAATGATTCTTCCGTAAACACAGCAAGGGGAAGCCTGAAAAGCTTCCCCTTTTTGTAAGGAGCCGCTGCATACATGCATGATTACAGTTGTACTGCAAGAGTTGTAAGCGTCGAATCCCGTTACGGGGGCTATCTGGACCTCCTGTTACGGAACGATGATATAGCGCGTTCAGCGCTGCCGGGACAGTTTGTTATGCTGAAAGCGCATCCGGGTCTTTCACCCATCCTGGGGAGACCCTTCGATATCGCGGACACGGACCCCGGGGCGGGAACCTTCCGGGTAGTTGTAAAAATAGCCGGGGCCGGAACGCGGCTCCTTCAACACCTGAAGGCGGGTTCGGAAATCCCCGTTACAGGACCGCTGGGGAACGGAGTCGATATTACCGTTTGTTCATCCATTGGGTTACTGGTCCGGGGGGTAGGGGCCGCGGCGGTGACTTTTCTTGCTAAAAAAGCCGTGGCCGAAGGCCTGCGGGTTGCCGTCTTCCTCTCGGCGAATACGGCCTGCCGCCTTGTATGCATCGATGATTTCGAGAAAGACGGTATGGAACTGCACGTTGCAACCGACGACGGGACCGCGGGATACCACGGCAATGCCACCGACCTCCTGGCGTCATACCTGGATGAATACCCTCTGGATGCCGTGTACACCTGCGGGTCCAGGAGATTTGCCCGTTTCGTCGACTCCCTGGATGCGGCGGGAAAGAGTCGGGGCTTTGTATTCCTGGAAGGATACATGGCCTGCGGGGTCGGGAACTGCCACGGATGCGCCGTAAAAAAACGCGAAGGCGAGGGCTACGTTCTGGTCTGTAAGGACGGACCGGTGTTCCCCGTCGGAGAGGTGGTACTGGAATGACGGATCTGAGTGTAACAATTGCAGGGGTAAAATTGCAGAATCCCATTATACCGGCTTCGGGTACCTGGGAAATTGCTGAGATGGGGGACAGGTTCTTCGACCCCTCCGTTCTGGGGGCGGTGATCAACAAGACCATTTTCCTGGATCCCCGGCCTGGAAATCCGCCGCCGCGCATTTTCGAAACCCCCTGCGGAATGCTCAACTCCATCGGCATCCCCTCCGAAGGTGTGGAGAATTTTACAGAACATCAGCTGCCTGCGCTGAAGAAAACCGGGGTGCCGGTTATTGTCAGCGTGGCCGAGTCGAGCCTGGACGGATTCCGGCGAATATCCCGTAAAATAGAAGAAACAGGCAAGGCCGACCTCTTGGAACTGGACCTCTCATGTCCGAATGTGGCTCATGATGCCCAGTGGGCTGAAGATCCAAACCTGCTCAGGCAGGTGGTTTCCGAGGTACGGAAAACGGTGGCCCTGCCGATTATTGCAAAGCTATCGCCCATGGTGCCGGATATAGGGGCCATGGCCAGGGCCGCGGAAGAAGCCGGGGCGGATGCCGTTACCTGTATAAACACCTTCAGGGGAATCGCCATCGATATAGAACGGGGTACTCCCGTCCTGGGAAACGTGGTCGGAGGACTCTCGGGGCCGGCCATTCACGCCGCGGCCGTTTACGCGGTGTACAGTGCTTACAAGGCCGTGAGTATTCCGATCATCGGCATAGGCGGTGTTTCGAGGTGGCAGGACGCGGTGGAGTTCATGATGGCCGGTGCTACCGCCGTTGGAGTGGGAATGTACAATTTTGTTGAACCGCGCATAATGCCGAGGATCATCCAGGGACTGCGGGAGTGGGCGGATACAAAGAATATCAGGCGGATTGAGGAGATCATCGGCCGCGCCCACCGGAACTGACGGCTGTTTATTCGGCCTAGGCGCCCAGCCTGTCCTTCCCGGCCTTTGTCCGTAAGAATACACCGTCACCGGCCTCGGCAGTGAAGGATTCGCCCTCGACGATAACACGTCCGCGGGATATGACCTTTCTGACCCGTCCGAGGAACCTACGCCCCTCATAGAGGGTATAGGCTGCGTTACTGTGCTGGTTTTCCGGGGTAACGGTCCATTCTTCCGCAGGATCGAAAATCACCACGTCGGCATCTGAACCTGGATCGAGTCGTCCCTTGCGGGGAAACAAACCGAGAATTCTGCCGGCGTTTTCCGAGAGCAGTGCCGCTATCCGGTTGGGAGTTATCAGGCCGCTGTTTACCCCCCTGTGCCAGATGGCGGACAGCATGGTTTCCACCTGCGGGGCGCCGAAGGCCGCCGTGAAAAAATCATCCTCCCGTTTCTTGTCCTTCGGGGCATGATCGCTGGCAAAGGTATCGAAGATGCCTTCCGTCACGGCTTGCCAGAGGGCGTCCTGGTCGTCCCGGTTGCGAATACAGGGTCCAACCTTGCCCATGGGACCCCTCGCTTTCAGTTCATCCCAGGTGAGGGTGAGGTACTGGGGACAGGTTTCAGCGTATATATGTATGCCCTTATTCTTCAGGTATTTTACGATATCTATTCCCGCGCCGGAAGAGATATGGGGGATATATACCGGACAGTTCATGTAATGAGCCACCTGGGCGCAGCGGAAAATAGCCTCCATTTCGGTGACCGGGGGCCTTGAATCGAGGAAATGTTCGGCAAAGTCGACACTTTCCGCCAGCATCCTGTCTTCGATATAATCGATCATGAGACCGTTCTCCGCATGAAGGGCGGCCATCCCCCCGTTTCTTCCGATGATATCCATGGCCTTGATCAGCGCGTAGTCGTCGGTCATCCAGCCGAGCTTGGCGTAGGCCATGAACATCTTGAAGGATGTTACCCCCAGTTCCATGACCCGGGGAATCTCGTCGGCCTGATTAATGGTATCGAAGAGTCCTCCGTGCAGAGCAAAGTCGATATAGCTGGTAGCTTCACCCTCTTCCTTCCAGTCGTGGATGACCTGTAAAAGGCTGTTGCCCGGTTTTGCATAGGCGTAATGTACCACGGTGGTAACACCGCCGAAGGCGGCGGTTTTGGAGAGGTCCCTGATCGAGTCCAGGTATACCGGGTGGGTATGGGGGTCGATAAGACCGGGAAGGACATAGCAACCCGTTGCGTCGACGGTTTCCTCGCCGATCAGGTCATCACCCGGAGAAACGGTTTCTATACGACCTTCCCTTATACCGATGGAACCCCGTACCGTTTTTTCGGGGTAGACCAGGAGCCCCCCGTTTATAACTGTATCGAATCTGTCGCTCATCTGAACATCCTCCAATCAGCTCTGTATACCTTTACTATAGCAGGTTGCCGACCGAAGAGCTACAGAGTTAGTTAAAATGACTATCAAATAGTGAAAGATCGGCTACCTCGATTCTACGCAGTTAATCGGTAACGGCGGATAATGAAGAGAGCGCCAGCCCCGCGAGTATCGTTATCCCTGACTCGAGGACCCTGTCGTTAAAATCGAACTCCGGCGTGTGCAGTCCGGGCCGGTTTTCTCCCAGCCCCAGAAGAAGCATAGCCCCGGGAAGGGCATCCAGAAAGTAGGCGAAGTCCTCGGCGGTCAGGTAGGCGTCGCCGGCACCTCTCCAGGCGTCGGGTCCGAGGTAGTCCTTGACGGTACTCGCACATATCTCGAGCATGCCCGGATCATTCACCAGGGGGATATATCCGCGTTCGTACCGGAGGGATCCTTCGGTACGGTGAGCCCGGCATACGTTCTCGGTAATCTCGCCTATTCGCCCTTCGAAAAAATCGCCCCCGGACCTGTCGAAGTAGCGGGTCGTACCGGAGAGAGAAACCGTATCGGGTATGATGTTCTCTGCAGTTCCGCCGTGGACCGTGCAGATAGAAAGAACCGCGGGATTCCTGGGATCGTATTCCCTGGAGATGATCGACTGCAGTTCCATGATAAGGGCTGCTGAAGTGGTGACCGGGTCCCTCGCCAGGT
Source organism: uncultured Spirochaetales bacterium (assembly GCA_964410865.1). Taxonomy (GTDB): domain Bacteria; phylum Spirochaetota; class Spirochaetia; order JAFGDJ01; family JAFGDJ01; genus JAFGDJ01. The sequence goes on from CAYPIQ010000045.1 coordinate 13,779, forward strand.
GCGGCATGGCGCCGTGACCTCCGGTACCTGTGACGTCGATATAAAACCTGTCCTGGGCCGCCATCATGGGACCGGGTCGGGACTGTATCACTCCTTCCGCCAGACCCGGCCAGCCGTGGAGGGCGAACGCCGCGTCGGGCACACCGGTCGAATCGAACAGGCCTTCCTCTATGAGGCGTTTTCCGCCGGCGCCCCCTTCTTCCGCGGGCTGAAAAACGAAAATCACCTTGCCTCGTAGTAGATCCTGCAAGCCCGACAGGACAAAGGCCGCACCTAGAAGCATGGCCGCATGGCCGTCGTGCCCGCAGGCGTGATGAACGCCCTTGTAGACCGACTGCCATGGTTTTCCGCTCTCCTCGGACATAGGCAGGGCGTCGATGTCCGCCCGAAGCAGTACCGAAGGCCCCGGCTGTGATCCTTCCAGAATGCACACGGTGTCCGTGCCGATAAAGGGCGGAAGGACAGTAAGTCTTTCGTCGTCCAGAAGGTCTCTGATCAGGGAACAGGTGGTATATTCATTGTACTGCAGTTCCGGGCGGCTGTGCAATTGATGACGGATATCCGTTACGCCCCTCGAAGCTTCACGGACAGCCGATTTTACTCTTTCTCGTATAGATTTTTTGGTGGACATGGAAAGACTATACTGTTTTCCGAGGAAGTCGGCAAGCGGTGCTTGCAAAATGACTCCAATATCTCTATACTCCCGGCAGGAGTACACAATGTTGGATGCAGATAAAATCGCCAATTCCGGCGCCCGTACCACAAAACTCTATGTCCCCGGAAAATCCCCTAAGGACATCATGCGGGAACTGGGTATAGAACACTCGATCAAGATGTCGTCGAATGAGAATCCCCTGGGTACTTCGACGAAGGCACTGAAGGCCTACGCCGAATGCGGTACCGTCGTCAATATGTACCCGGACGCGGATTCCCTGGACCTTTCCGAGAAAATTGCCCGCCGCCTGGGCTGCAGCGTTAAAGAAGTAACCCTCGGAGCCGGGGTGGACGGCGTTCTGTACAACCTTGCCATGGCACTTATCGATCAAAATGATGAGGCGGTTCTCCCCGAATTAACCTTTCCGGTGTATGAAACCACCGTGCGAGTCATGCGGGGAAAGCCGGTTAAAGTTCCCATGAAGGGTTTGAGGATAGATCTCGATGCCCTGCGGGACGCGGTTACTCCGGCCACTAAGATCCTTTTTCTCTGTAATCCGAACAACCCGACCGGAGATGTCCTGCCGCCGGAGGATGTGAAAGCGTTTCTTAAAGACCTTCCGGAAAACCTTATCACCGTGGTTGACGAGGCGTATATCGAATTTACTCCGGAAGAGTTCGTACCCCCGTGTGTCGATATGTTTAACCGTGGGATGAAGAACCTGGTTATCCTGAGGACCTTTTCCAAACTCTACGGGCTTGCCGGACTCAGGGTCGGATACGGCGTCTGCGATGAAACCGTTGTGACACTTATTAAAAGAATAAAACCGCCTTTCAATGTCTCGGTGCCGGCACAGGCCGCCGCCCTTGCAGCCCTGGATGACGAGGCCTTCGGAGCTCGGACGGTCAGGGAGTGCAACGAGGGGAAAGAATACATCTACCGTGAACTGGATGAACTGGGTCTTTCCTACGTACGGTCAGGAACAAATTTCATCCTCATCGATACGTGCAGGGAGACCGGAGTAGTGGAAGCGCTCATGCACCGGGGTGTTATCGTCCGTTCCGCCGCCGGCTACGGCAAGCCGTCGTGGATTCGTGTCACCGTGGGAACAGCCGATGACAATAGAAGATTTATTGCCGCATTGAAATCTGTACTCCGGGAGAATGGCTGATTCAACCGGGCTTCTGCAGGAGTTTCGACAGAACCGCCGCCGGATCTTTCATCTTGCTGAGCAGTATCATGGCGGCGATAATAAACGGCTTATTTCCGGCCTCCAGATAGGTCTGCTTCCTGTACCCTTCGAATACTTTCGCAGAAACTTCACCATGTTCGCAGCTTACCCCCGAAATATCCGCCGGAAGGCAGTGAAGATACAGGGCTTTTCCGTTTTTTGTAAGACTCATTTTTGAATCATCGCACTCCCAGTCGATAAAACGCTTATTTTCTTCAAGACACTGTTTTTCGAGGGTTTTGAGTCCTTCCCTGTCGCCGGAGCGGAGGAGTTCGGTTCTTTTCTCCATTACTGAAAAGGGGGCCCAGCTTTTCGGATACACGATGTCGGCCTTGTGAAAGGCTTCTTCCATGTTTTGAGTGATTGTAAAAGAGCCGCCGTATGTGGAGGCGTTGTTATTTGCCACGTCCAGGGTATCATCCAGGAGGTTGTACCCTTCGGGATGGGCAAGGACTACATCCATACCGTAACGGGTAAAGAGTCCGATAACTCCCTGAGGAACTGATAGGGGTTTCCCGTAGGATGGGGAGTAAGCCCAGGACATGGCGACCTTTTTTCCGGCAAGTTTTTCAAATCCTCCGAAATAGTTCTTCAGGTGCAGCAGGTCGGCCATGGTCTGCGTGGGGTGGTCGATATCGCACTGGAGATTTACGATATTCGGACGCCTGGAGAGTATGCCGTCATTGAAGGCTTCCTCAACGGCGGCGGAGACTTCGCGCATGTACCGGTTGCCTTCGCCGATATACATGTCGTCCCGGATGCCTATGACCTCGGTAAGGAACGAAATCATAACGGCGGTTTCCCGGACCGTTTCGCCGTGGGCCACCTGGCTTTTCTCCTCGTCGAGGTCCTGGACCTGAAGACCGAGAGAATCGGCGGCGCCGGCAAAACTGAAACGGGTGCGGGTAGACTTGTCGCGGAAGATGGAAACCGCAATGCCGGAATCAAAGATCCCGGCAGGAATGTGTTCGGCGTGCATCGTCTTGAGAATATCTGCCGTCAGGAATACTGCCTCCAGGGATTCCTGCGTTTTTTCCCAGGTCAGGAGAAAATCCTTCATATAGAGTCCATCGGTCTTGAGACCGGAGAGTTGGTCTATTAGTGTGTAAAGTGTTTTTTGATCCATATCTACTTACCTCCAGGTCATAAGTATGTACCGGCAGGGGACTTTTGTCAAAAAAATTATGAGTAAAAAGTGGTCAGGCCACCAGACATCTTGTATAAAACCCTTGCAAAAGACCAACTCTCACAGTATAATTTTTTTATTGTGCACTGTTTGCGATTACGGAGGTGACTTGATGCGAACCAAAGAAGAAGTTCTGCAAAATACTGTTAAAAGATGCAGGGAGAGAGACATTATCATACCGACCTATGCCCAGATGAAGGATCCGAGTCTTGTTCCCGAGGGCATACAGAAGGAGCTGCAACAAATTGGATTATGGGATCTCAATCCGCGTAATCTTTTCAGGATAACATGGAAAAACGAGCCTGTATCCTTCGGTGGAAAATTCGGTGATGTGAACTGGGTGGAATTCCCTTCGGAGTTGACCGGGGTGAAGGCCAGGATTTTTATGTTGATAGGAAAATTCTTTCCTACCGGAGCTCACAAAGTGGGTGCCACCTTTGGTCCGCTGGTAGAGAAACTGGTATCCGGCAGGTTCGACCCTACCACCCAGAAAGCCCTCTGGCCTTCCACGGGCAATTATTGCCGCGGCGGCGCATACGATTCTTGCCTCCTGGGGTGCAATTCGATCGCTATTTTGCCGGAAGAAATGTCCCAGGAACGGTTCGACTGGCTCCATAAAGTAGGAGCCGAGGTCTTTGCAACGCCCGGATGCGAGAGCAATGTAAAGGAAATATACGATAAGGCAAAGGAACTGGAAGCCCAGCGGGGAGACGAAATCGTCAACCTCAATCAATTCAGCGAGATCGGAAACGCCCTATGGCATTACGCGGTAACCGGACCGGCCATGGAAGAGGTTTTTGAAGCGCATAAAAAAGAGGGACAGCGAATGTCCGGTGTGTTTCTCACCCAGGGATCTGCCGGCACCCTTGGCTGTACCGAATACCTGCGGGAGAAATACCCGTCCTATAGAGTATGCGCCGGAGAAGCTCTCCAGTGTCCGACCCTCCTTTACAACGGCTACGGCGGTCACAGGATAGAGGGTATCGGGGACAAGCACGTACCATGGATACATAATCTGAAAAACATGGACCTTGTGGCGGCCATAGACGATGAGCGGACAATACGGCTCATGAGGCTCTTCAACGAACCGGCAGGACACGAGTATCTCCGGGAGGCAGGTGTCCGACAGGATTTCATCGACAAGCTGGAGCTGCTCGGTATCTCATCCGTGGCGAACCTTGTCGGAACCATCAAACTGGCAAAATATTACGAGATGAACGAAAACGACGTGCTGTTTACCGTAGCTACGGATTCTATGGAGATGTACCAGTCGAGGATCCTCGAGGAGAGGCAGAAACACGGTGAGTATACCAGGGAGAACGCCGCAGTTCATTATGAAGCGGAACTCATGAAGATAACAACGGATAATATGCTCGAATTGAGCTACTACGATAAAAAACGAATGCACAACCTGAAATATTTTACCTGGGTGGAACAGCAGGGTAAAACGGTAGAAGAGCTCAATGCCCAGTGGTACGACGACGACTACTGGCAAAGGCAGTTTTCCAAGGTCGAGGAGTGGGACCGGGAAATAAACGAATTCAACGAAAGAACGGGGCTGATCAAGAAATATATGTGAAAGGTGTGAGTATTGAGTTTTGAGTCGTGAGTTGTATATACCGCTCACGACTCATTGCTCACGACCGGTTGTTCTTCTCCAACATTCCCGCAGAGATATTGTTCACCTTCGCGGTAATTTCTTCTTCGTCATACCCCAGGAGCCTCCCTTCTTCAACCACGATTTTTCCGTTTACAATCGTCTCGCGGGTCATGTGGCAGGAACCGCTGAAAAGCAGGGCCGCTATGGGATCGGCTAAGGCCCCGGCGTAATCTATGCGGTTCAGGTCGAATACGGCGAGATCCGCCGTCCATCCGGGAAGAATCTTCCCGAGGTTGCCGAATCCGAGTATGGCATGGCCGTTCCCCGTACCCATTTTCAGGATATCGTCCACACTCAATGCGTCGGCGCCGTACTTGACTCTTTGCAGCAACAAGGCCTGGCGCAGTTCTCCCAGCATATCGGAAGCGTCGTTGGAAGCCGAACCGTCAACGGCAATCCCCACGGTAATATCTCTTTCGAGCATTTCCTTTACCCGGCAGATCCCGGAGCCGAGACGCATATTCGATGAAGGGCAGTGACACACCGCCGTCCCCGATTCGGCCAGAAGGGAAAGTTCGTCATCATTGAAGAAAATACCGTGGGCGTAGGAGACATCGGGACCGATAAACTCGGTTTCTTCCATGAGCGTGAGGGGTCTTTTCCCGTACCGTTTTAAACAGAATTCCGTTTCATCAGCGGTTTCGGCCAGGTGGGTATGAAGGCGAACCTTTTTCTTCCTGGCCAGGCGGGCTGTGTCCCGCATGAGCTCGTTGGTCACGGAGAAGGGGCTGCAGGGGGCCAGGACCACTTTCCTCATGGCCGTGGGCGAGGGATCGTGGTATGTATTGATGGTATTTTCGCTGTCTTCAAGGATGCGCTCTTCATCCTGTACCACCGAGTCGGGAGGAAGCCCGCCGTCTTTTTTACTGAGACTCATGGAACCCCGGGTGGGGCTGAAGCGGATGCCGCAGCGGGAGGCGGCCTCGAACTGGATACCGGGGATGTCCTCCACGAGCCCGGCGGGATAGAGATAGTGATGATCGGTTGTACAGGTGCAGCCTGTTTTAAGAAGCTCTCCACAGGCGGCCAGGGTGGAATTATACACCGCTTCGGCGTCGATATGTTTCCATACGTCGTAATGATACACCAGCCAGGGGAATAATTTTGCATTCTGAGCCCGGGGGAGGTTTCTGGTAAGGACCTGATAAAAGTGGTGATGGGTGTTGACCAGGCCGGGTATGACGACGCAGGTCGAGCAGTCGAACACCACCGCCTGACTCCGGTCGAGGTCGATTCCCCGTTCAACCCGTTCTATAAGCGTATCGTTTATGAGGATATCATAATTCTTCAGGGTCTTTCCGTCGGAGTAGACGGCCATGCAATCCTTGAGAAGTAAGGGTTTAGTCATTTTGTACAAGCTCCTTCGTTAGATAATATTCGAGGAGGCGAAGAGCGGTCCTTTTACGGTATGCTGCGGTGGAACGCTGGTCGTCGATGGGGCTGAGTTTTCCCTCGTACATGGCGATAATACGGCCGGCGTTATCGACTATTTCCTCAGGGGATGCGCCGATGCAAAGGTCTTCGGCCTCGGGAATCCGTAGGACCCGGGGTGAAGCGGCTCCGAAGGCGATGCGCATATCGGCCACGAGTCCCTTTTCCAGGCGGTGGAGGCCGAGGAAACTCAGTTTAGAGAGGCTTTGAGCCCTTCGAGTACCCACCTTGCGGTAAAAGGTGACAAAAGGGGGAGATTCCGGTACAAGAATCGAGAAGAGAAGGTCCCCGGGCTTAAGAATCCTAGTACCCGGCCCGGTAATGAATTCCTGTATCGGGTGGATTGCCCGGTTGTTCCCACGAATCACCTCTACCGATGCATCCAGGCAGTACAAAGCGGGAAGGGTGTCCGCGGCCGGGGACGCGTTACAGATATTTCCGCCGACGGTAGCCATGTTGCGGATTGCCGGAGCTCCGATCCCGGTTATCGCTTCCCGCAGCCCGGGTGGAAGGTCATCTCTCTCCAGGAGCTCCGCCATGGTTACGGCCGCTCCTATACGCAGAAAGCCTTCCGCCCTGTTAATATCACGGAGCTCCTGCAGGCCGCCTATACAGATAATCGGCCGGCGAAAGTCCGGGGGCACCCCGGGAGCCGCTCTGTACCTTACCATGAGATCGGTACCGCCGGCAAAGGGGATACCCTTGGTCTCATTCAATAGATGGAGGGCTTTTTCAAGGGAATCCGGGTAATACGCCTCTACCATAGACCCTTCCCCCGTTCGGCGGCCAGGGTTACCGCGTCGACAATCATGTTATAGCCCGTGCACCGGCAGAGATTTCCGCTCAGGGCTTCCTTCACCGTATCCCGGTCGGGATGTGGATTTTTTTTCAGCAGGGCGTAGGACGCCATCATGAAACCCGGGGTGCAGAACCCGCATTGTACCGCGCCCGTATCCGCGTAAGCCCCTTTCAGGGTCTCCAGCTCCTCTGTTCCGGCCAGTCCTTCAATGGTTACAATATCCGCACCCGAAGCCCTGATAGCCGGAATAAGACAGGAGTTGACGAGCCTGCCGTCCAGCAACACTGAACAGGCTCCGCATTCACCTTCTCCGCATCCCTCCTTCACTCCCGTAAGGCCGAGTTCGTTCCTCAGGATGTCCAGGAGACGGGCGGTGGGTTCCGTTTGTATACGCACCTTATTACCGTTTACGGTCATCTCGATATTCATCGGCACAGTTCCTCCAAGTATTCCGGGTTTAAGGGTATGCGCGTAAAGTCGCGGCCCAGGGCCTGCCTAACCGCGGACACTAGGACGGGAGCCCCTCCGATAAAGGTGAGCTCACCCGCTCCCTTTGCCCCGAAGGGTCCGTTCTCGTAGGGATTATCGAAGAAAAAGGTATCGATTATCGGAACGTCCACGGAAGTGGGGATGATATAATCGGTAAAATTCCCCTGAAGTAGCCTGCCGGATTGTTCCTGCAGTACTTCCGTGGAGGCCCAGCCGAGGCTTTGTACCAGTCCGCCTTCAGACTGGCCGGTCACGATCCTCTGATCGATGGTTTTTCCCACGTCGAAGGCGGCCCAGGCATGTTCCGGCCGAACCTCGAAGGTAAGCGGATCAACATCCACTTCCAGGGCTACTACGCCCCAACTGTAGGCGGGATACGCGTCTCCCTGAAAGGTTTCCTGATCCCACCGAACATCCGGCGGCTGTTGGTAGACCCGTTCCACAAACTGTTCTCCCGGTTCATCCATGAGCTTTGCCAGATCCTCCGCGGCCCGGGCAAGGAGACCTCCTACTACCATGACACTCCGGGACGCCACCGTAGGACCGGAATCCGGTACCCTGGAGGTGTCAGGATGTTCGTACCGGACTCTTTCGAGAGGGATGTTCAGAGTCTGTGCCACAATCTTCCGGGCCGCGGTTTCAAAGCCCTGTCCCATTTCCGTATTGGCGGCCAGGATATCGACGGTACCGTCGGGGCGTTTCAGGAGTTTTACCCTTCCCTTGATGATATCCTGTTCGCCGCTGCCGGTAAAACCGCATCCGTGGTATACAAAGGCTATGCCGATTCCGCGGGTACAATCAGCCCGGTCGTAGGTTTTTCTTTTTTCCCGATATCCGGATACCTCGAGGATATGCCGTGTCATCTCGGGAAGAAGAACGGGATGCCGGATGGTACCGTTCGTTACGGTGGTATCTCCCTGCTTTAAAAAGTATCGTGCCTTGAACTCCGCCGGGTCCTGCCTTAAATGCAGAGCGAGCCGTTCCATGTGGTTTTCCATGGCAAAGAAGGCCTGGGGCGCACCGAAACCGCGGAAAGCTCCCTTGGGGGCATTGTTCGTGGCCAGTGCCCGGCCCCGGAGACGAAGATGGTCTAGGGAGTAGACCCCGCAGGAGGCGAAAAGGGAGCGCTGCAGAACCACCGCAGAGAGTCCCGAATATGCCCCGCCGTCCAGGGTGATATCGATGTCGTGGCCGAGTATCTCTCCGTTCTGTCCCAGGGCGGTACGAATAACCGTTCTGGAGGGGTGTCTCTTGGGGG
>CAYPIQ010000046.1:0-19930 GCA_964410865.1 uncultured Spirochaetales bacterium
GACTTTCTCCACCGAACCGGTGTCCAGGTTGTGAAAGGCTGAACGGAAAAATCGTGAGACCATCACCCGAGAGGGTGAATTCCCTCCCGCTTCTAAAGACCGGGTACCGAACAGAGTTTCCGCCAATTCAGATACACGTATCGACCCCAGGGGCCGGGAGGGAATATACCCCGTCTCGGCTGCTCTCACCGGATGTATAAAACCCGACTCCCGGAAGAGTTCTACCAGGTACCTGACGTTTTCAATGGTAACCGAAAAGGCGCCGGCCATTTCCAATACCGTGGGAGGGCGAAGTCCTTTTCTGAAGCGATCTGCAATGTAGAAGAATAGGTCCAGTCCGAAGGACATCTGCTCGGCCGGCTCCATGGCTGTGAGGTTTCTTCCGGTCCATGGAGACTTGCGATACTGGTGCAGAAAGGTGATCTCCAGCGACAGGAGAATAATGAGCCAAGTTAGGTAGAGCCAAAAGAGAAATATGGGAACGGCCGCCAGGGAGCCGTACATGATCGAAGCCCTTACTACATAATTAGTACCTTTAACGAAGATGACCTTTGTAAAATTCCACAACAGCGAGCCGATACAGGCGCCGAGACAGGCACTGGAGAAGGATATCCTGGCCGCCGGGATCACTTCGATAATCAGGAGAAAGGTCAGGAATATAAATAGAAAAGGCGATACCCGGATTGCCAGGTCGAGGATAATACTGCTTGTCGGGTAGCCTATATGAAAGATGGTCCGGATGGAACGGGTCAGGGCAAAGCTTGCGGAAATGAGCAGAGAGCCGAAAATGATAACCGATGTATAAGTGGTAAACTTGGAAAGAAAATTTCTGCGGGACGTGCTTCCCCAGACGGCGTTAATATTCTCGTTTATCGTGTTTAAAAGAAGAATTGATGTAACGGCGAAAATGAGAAGCCCCACGGCTCCCAGGGTGCTGGTGTTGCTGATGAACTGGTCCAGGTAAGTCATTATCTCTTCCTGTTTTGCCGGGAGAAACACCTCCAGCAGGAACCGCTGCAGTTGTTCCTGGATCTGGACCATGTTGCCGAAGGCCGTGAAGAGTGAGAATACAAAGGCGATAAGCGGAACCAGGGCAAGGAGTGTGTTAAAGGCCAAGCTGGAAGCCCGCACCAGGCAGTGATCGTCCTGGAATTCGTGAAAGAGGCGATGTAGGTAGCTTCCGGCCTGAATAAAGAAACCGAGAGGCTGCCGGTATTTCCCCGCATCGAGCTCCCTAAGAATACGCCTTCGCTTCATTTCGTCTACCCGCTCCTTGTATACAGGTATTACTTAACCACGGTTAACCACCGAATTCAAGAGCCCCGAGGCAAGGTTGAATAATCGGATTCAACAATCTATGATGTCTCCATGCCGAAATCGACTATACCGGATATGTTACACCGCGGCCCGGTTCATCTTATCGGAATAAAAGGCACGGGTATGTCCGCCCTGGCGGAACTGCTCACGGCTGCCGGTGTTCCGGTAACGGGTTCGGACACCGACGAAAAGTTTTATACCGATACTATTCTGAAGGAACTCGGTATACCCTACCGGGAAGGTTTTTCGGCGGCCGGTATTCCCCCCGGCACGCTGTTGGTGGTTCATTCCGCCGCGTACAGCCGGCGGAATAACGTCGAATGCGCCGCCGCCGAGGACATGGATCTACCTGTCATCTCCTACCCCCGGGCGGTGGCGGCCTTTTCATCAAAAGCACGCTTTGCCGGCATCGCGGGCATTCACGGGAAAACCACCACCGCGGCCATGGCCGGCACTATGCTGAGAAAAACTCGGCTTCCCGCCTCGGTGCTGGTCGGCTCGGCCGTTCCGGCCTTTGGGGGAAGATCCACCGTGTCACAGGGTACCGATTACTTTGTGGCCGAAACCTGCGAGTACCGGAGGCATTTCCTGGAATTCCGACCCCGGTGGATCGTGGTTACAAACATCGAGGCCGATCATCTGGATTACTTCAGAGACACCTCCGATGTTCTAGATGCGTTTACCGAGTACGCTCTCTCGCTGCCTTCCGGCGGTGAGCTCATCTACTGCGCCGACGATCCGGGCGCCCGGGAGCTCGTTCGGCGGATTCGACCCCGGCGGGATGATATCCGGCTGCTGCCCTACGGTTTTTCCGCCGAGGGTCCGTACACCCTCTCTTCTTACAAAACGAAGGCCGGGCTGAGTGTTTTTTCCTTCGCCGGCTGGGGCGACTTCGAGATATCCGTTCCGGGCAGACACATGGCACTGAACGCCGCCGCCGCCCTGATGCTTTCCGCCCGTCTTTTATCGGATAAGTTCGCCCGTTTTACCACCACGGATATCGATCTTCTGCGCGGTGGGCTCCGGGGCTACTCCGGCTGCAGGCGGAGGTCCGAGGTCCTGGGCCAGGCAGGGGGGATTCTCTTCATCGACGATTACGGACACCACCCCACGGAAATACAAAAGACCCTGGAGGGCTACCGGGAATTCTACCCCGGCAGAAGAATTATCGTGGATTTCATGTCCCATACATATTCCCGAACCGAAAAACTCCTGGAAGGGTTTGCCAGGGCCTTCGATGCCGCCGATATGATTATACTGCATAGAATTTATGCCTCGGCCCGGGAGAAGCGAGGGGATGTGGACGGAAGGCGGCTGTACCAAGAGGTATCGATGAATCATTCGAATACCACCTACTTCGACGAGGTCATGGATGCCGAACCTTTCTGTATGCGGCGGCTCGCCCCCGGGGATGTGTTTATCACCATGGGGGCCGGTAACAACTGGGTCCTTGGTCATTCATTACTGCAACGCTTCAGGGAAAAGGAGAGGGATGTATGAAGAGCATGACGGGTTACGGATACCGGGAAACCGCCACGGACCGGTATACGATCTATCTGGAGATCAAGTCCTATAACAACCGATATCTCGATATCCAGGTAAATCTCCCCCCCTTTTACGGGCCGCTGGAGCCGCGGATCCGGGAAAGACTATCCGGTATAGTAGAGAGGGGACGGGTGGAAATTACATGCCGGACCAGGGTAACCGAAGAGGACATCCAGGTACAGGTAGACACCGGCAATGCCGCAACCTACGCCCACGCTCTGCGGGAGTTGGCCAGGGCCGCGGGCATTGCCCCGGACCTGCACGTGGGTCATCTCATGAATATGGAAGGTATTATACGGTTCGAGAAAAACAGGGACCTGGAAGAGTTCTGGACGTCCCTGGAACCTGTTTTAGATGAAGTGACGGCGGATTTTGAAGAGAGCAGGCTCAAGGAGGGACAACGAACCCGGGAGTATATCCTCGAACAGCTCCGGGGAATAGAACGAAACTTCGGGGTTATCAGGTCCAACTCTGAAAAACTCGAAGAGCTCCTCTCCCGGCATCTCCGTGAACGGTTCAGGGAGATAGCGGAAAATTCAGTGGATGAGTCAAGGATAGCCGCAGAAACGGCGGTGCTACTGGTAAAGTATTCCATCGGCGAAGAGATCGAGCGTTTCGAGGGACACCTAAAAAATTTTATGAGTACCCTGAATAAGAGGGCCGGTACCTCCAAGAAACTCGACTTCATCTGCCAGGAGCTGAACCGTGAAATAAATACCCTATCCTCCAAAAGCTTTCTGCTGGAGGTCAATCAGGCGGTGGTGGAAGTAAAGGACGGCATAGAAAAAATACGGGAGCAGCTGCGGAATGTCGAATGACCTCAAAATCGCGGTTTCCGGGAAGAGCGGCTGCGGTAACACCACCGTCAGCTCTCTGGTAGCCCGGAGACTCGGTATAAGGCTTATCAATTACACCTTTCATACCATGGCTGAAGAGCTTGGGATGGATTTCTTGGAGCTCTGTGAGCTGGCGGAGGAGGACGACAGGTACGACCGGGAGGTCGATACCAGGCAGGTGGAGCTGGCCAGGGAGGGCAGTTGTGTACTCGCCTCCAGGCTGGCCATCTGGCTGCTCCCTGAGGCGGACCTGAAGGTTTTTCTTACGGCCCCGGAGGAGGTCAGGGCGTCCAGAATCGCCCGGCGGGAGGGCAGGTCTACCGAAAGGGTACTCGAAGAAACCCTGGCCAGGGACCGGCGGGACAGGAACCGATATATGCGGCTGTATAACATAGACAACGATGATTTCTCCCATGCCGACCTGGTGATCGATACGGAAAATTACGATCAGGAGGATGTAGCGGCCGTTATTATCGACCGGGTAAAACATCTCCGTTGAATATGCTTTACACAACGGCCTTTTTTCGGGTATAATTTCCTGTCAGAAAAGAGATTACCGGGAGTTTACCGACAACATGAGTATACCGCTCGAATTACTTATAAACCGGAACGATAATATTTACGGTTTAACAAACGCAATGATACGCAGGGCTCACCAGCTCACCCTTACGGGGGAAGAAGAGGCCGCCGACAAGGACGATAAGGTAGTATCGACTGCCATAGAGCAGGTGCTGACGAAAAAGGTTAAGTATCGCTTCGAGGAATAAAAACAGAACCATTATTCTATTCGGTCCCACGGCCGTTGGAAAAACGAAGCTGATTTCCGAGCTTTTCAGCGGATCGGGGGAAGTAATCAACGCCGACTCCAGGCAGGTATACCGGGGGATGGATATCGGTACGGCCAAACCCTCGAAAGAGCTGCAGCAAAGGGTCCCTCACCATCTCATTGATATTCTTGAACCGGACGAGCAGTTCGACCTGGGCGCCTTTGTCCGCCGGGCCGATGAGCTGGTTCAAGAAATCTTGAACCGGGGGAAAATACCGGTAATTTCCGGCGGCACGGCCTTTTACCTCAAACATTTCATATATGGATTGCCTTCGGCACCCAGGTCGGATCCGGCGGTTCGGGCCGAACTGAGAGACGAGCTGGATAAAAAGGGCCTTGCTGCCCTGTTCAGGGAACTGGAACAGATCGACCCCCCTTCGGCCGGCCGTATCGAGCCTGGGGACGCCTACAGAGTCATCAGGGCCCTGGAAGTCTACCGCGTTTCCGGCAAGCCCTTGTCGGCCTATACTCCTCCTTCATCACCCCGTCCGGGTCTGAATATCCTCTCCGTTGGTCTGTATCGTGAACGGGAAGAGCTGAACCGGCGCATCGACCGGCGGGTGGAACGGATGTTCGAAGAAGGCCTGGTGGACGAGGTCAAAACACTGATGCGCCGCGGATTCGGACCGAAGGCCCCCGGAATGAAGGGAATAGGGTACCGGGAGTTTTTCGTGATGCGCGAGTCGGGATGTATAACCTTTCCCCGGCTGAAAGAGATGATACAGCAGCATTCCCGGCGTTATGCCAAGCGCCAGATGACCTTTTTTCGCTCCATACCGGGTGTTGTATGGATCAATCCTGAAGATGTATCATCCCTTGAAAAGTGGGGAATTTCGCCTTGAAGGAAGGCCCCCGAAGTGATACATTCGGATTAATACGTTCATATCAAAGTTATTTCTAGTAGTTGCTTATACCGCTTTGCGGCGACCGAAACTATGAAAATAGGCGGATACCGCCATTTTCGTAATAGTTGCTCATGTCGCCGCGCGGCAACCGAAACGATGAAAATAGCCGGGTGCGGCTATTTTCGTAATAGACGGATGTTTTACGGATTGAGGTCCTTTTCTCCGAATACCTCGGCGGTAAAGACGAATATTTTGGTTCCGGGTTTTTTCCAGCAGTCCCCCCGAAGGCCGGCTTTATAACAGGTATTGGTAAGAAAGGTCTCCCGGTCCCATCCCTGTTCCACCGGCACCTGGGGGAGCAGAACGCCCGAGTACGGCCCCTGCTGCATGTAGAGGCCGTGGACCCCCACCTCTACGGCGGATGGATCCTCTATCTCCTCCATGGGTGAAAGGACGGATATCTCGATGTCGATATCGGGTAATTCCGACACCGCGAGGGGCGGAAACCGCGGGTCCGAAAAAGCACTGGAGTAGGCCATTTCTCTTATCAGCTCGAAGAGCGGCATGGTGCCGGTCATCTGTCCTATACACCCCCGTAAATCCCCTTTGTAATGAAGGGTTACAAAGGCCCCGTAATAGTTCTTGAGATTCTCAGTCGGTTTTTCATAGACCGGCGGACGCTTTTCCAGTTGGGCCCGGATACGTTCCCGGGCCGTTTTGAGTAGGTATTTTTTTTCTTCATCGGATAGTATCACCTTAACACCTCTTTCATCTTCGCTACAGGCGGTATGTCGGGATACCGGACAGCGACTCCCCGGGCTTTACCGGACATCGAAGCGCACCGCGGCATACTGCACCGTCCTGTCCGCTTCGGGCTGTATGTTAGACGCCCGTCGGGACAACAGGGTGCTCGCGCATCCCGGACCGCCCAACGAGAGGATCGCCGCCGCTGCTCCGGCCCCGCATGCCAGGATGGTTTTATTCCGGCATCCCTCGACGATATCCTCCCAGCTGCCGGAGCTCAGGAGCCCCAGAAAGGCGGAGGCATACTTTTCCGACTCGGTAATCGGTAGGTAGGGGCCGAGATTGGAGGACACGATAAACAGGGTCTCCTTCAGGTTTTTACCGCAAGTCAGCATAAGCCCTGAGACAAGGGCACGGACAACGGATTTCGTTGTTTTACCGAGGAGGACCGGTACAATCGGCCGGTCCGGGAAGACGACCTGGACAAAAGGAAGACAAGCTTCTATGGCGTGCTCTTCCAGGTGGGGGATGTCGTTCATGGAGAAGAGCGTTCCAGAATCGAGCAGGGTGTTTACCGCCCCCTGGTCTACCGGTACTTCACCCAGGGGCGTCTTGAATACGGTCGACTCGGGCAGGAAGAGTTCTTCCGACTGCTCCCTGTGAACGGGGCCGAGGATGACGATACGCTTCGGCTTGCGGAGGGCCGCGGATTTAAAAGCATCCGCCATAATACCGCCGGTGAACTCGTACGCGGCATGGGGACAGAGGATACCGAAGGCATTCTCTTCAGGGGTCGAAGACGCGGCGAGAAAACCGTTGACCGCCAGGGAGAGTTTGTCCCCGGATTCCGGGTAAAACAGTCCCTCTACAATGGGTTCCCTTACCTTCATATCCAGGCTGTCGATATGTTCCATACCTTTATTATCCTACATCGATGCATTGTTTTCAATGTTTCGGCCTTCGAATAATGCGGTGAGCCTTTTTTCATCCAGGACTATATCGAGGTTCTTTTCCATAGTCGGAATCACCAGGCCTGCCTTGCCGTCTTTTGCTCTGCGGAGATATTTAACCCGGGTGTAATACAGATCTCCCCGCCCGGCCGATTTGCCCCGGCTGTAATGGAGGGCCAGGTTTCCCGCGTCCAGCAGAACATCCAGGGGGACCGATTTACCCTTTTTGGCCCGGATAAATACATACGCCCCCGGCCAGTCCCGGGCGTGGATCCAGAAATCGTTACCCCTGGCCCATTTGCGAAGTAGCGCGTCGTTCTCCCTGGAAGAACGCCCCACGCGGATAGTGAACCCTCCTGAAGAGTATACAAGGCCCGGTACGTCCTTGTCCCGGCCAGGGGGTTTCTCTTTCTTATACTCATCGAGATACGACCTAAGGAACTCGGGGTCCCTACTCGCGGCGATAACCTCACGCTCTTTCCGTGTGCGCTCCAGATTCATTTCCGCGTTTTTCAGCTCTTCACGAAGCGCTTCCATACCCCGGCGGGCTTTTTTATACTTTTTATAGTATTCTTCAGCGTTTTCTTCCGGAGAAAGACGCGGATCCAGTTCCAGGCGAACGGCGGCCCCTCCCCGGAAAAAGTTCTCCGTTTCGAACCACCGGTCGCCCCGGGAAATCCGGTGAAGATTACTCTTCAACAGGTCGCCGTATTCCCGGAATTCATCAAAACTGCTGTAACAGATAATTCTGTTTTCAATATTCCGCCTGAGAGCCTCCGCCGACCGGAGCTTTCCGTCGGCAGCCTTCAAAGCCCGGGTTTTCAACCCCTCCAGTTCCTCCCTGGATTCGATCCGGGAATAATACCGTTCTACCTGTTCGTTAAAGCTGCCTGTTTCGCCGAAGGACCGTATTTCAAAATGCTTTTTACTCCCTCCCGGTGGAGGGTTCAGTTCAGGATTATAGAATGCTCCGGAGACTTCGTTACGGTTCGGCCGTCGATAAAAGGCATCCAGAACGGTGCCCTCGGGATTGGTGGCTATGAGGTTCGCTGCTCCGCCCCACAGCCGTATCCACAGGACTGTTTCCTGGTCACCCTTACGGACTGCGGTTTTGATGATTCTGTCGGCGTCTACCTGATATACTTCCGTGATTCGACCTCCCTGGATTCTTGACCGGAGAAACTGGGCGAACCGCTGGAGTCGTGTTTTTGCCGGTACCTTTTCGGAAAGACGGTGCAGACGGGTTTTCCCGGGATTCAGGGAGATAAGCAGTGAAAACCTGTCCTTGGGCCTGTAGAGATCGAATATGAGTGACGAAAAATCGGGCTGACGAACCTTCTGAATATGGCTGCCTTCCAGGGGCAGCTCGCCGAGAATGACATCGATTTCCCTGTGGTTCAGCGACACGGATCAGCTCATTCCCTTTACCGCTGCATTGAAAGCATCCAGGTCGGATTGGGAGAAAAACACGAACAGAACCTTCTGAGGGAGTTCATGTGTCTCCAGATGTTCTTTTACGGCACGGAAGGCAATGGGCCCGGCCAGGTTCTTCGGGAAGCCGTATACCCCGGTGGATATGGCGGGAAACGCAACTGTCCGGCAACCCGTATCAGCGGCCAGGGCCAGGCTGTTTTTATACGCCTGATACAGTGTCTTCTCTTCGCCCTTGCCGCCGCCGTGCCACACCGGTCCTACGGTATGGATCACCTTTCCCGCCGGGAGATTGCCGGCGCCGGTAACCACGGCCAAACCGGCCGGCAGGCCGTCGGGATATTCTTCCGAACGGATGCGCTTGCATTCCTTGAGGATGGACGGCCCGCCCTTTCTATGAATTGCTCCATCGACGCCGCCTCCGCCCAGGAGTGACGAGTTGGCGGCGTTTACCACGGCATCCGCTTCCACAGCGGTAATATCTCCCTGCAGCGTCGATAATCTTCCATTCAGGTATTCAGCCATACATTCCTCCTGTTCTTATTGTAATGCCGCCGGGCATGCTTGTCCATGTGAACTCATTAAAGAAATACATCATTATTGTATGTGCGGAAAGGTTTCAGATTCCATACATTTACAGGAGTTTTCTTATCTCCGCCGCCATATAAAAAGAGCCGGTTACCAGGATGGGTCGAAACCCGCCGGATACCCGTCGTGCCTTCTCCAGGGCGCTGCGGGGATCGGTGACCAGATCTACCCGGGGATGATGTTTTCGAAAGATCCGGGCAACCTCCTCGGGGTTGCTGGGCTTGAACGAGCCGGGCCGGGAAACCAGGATATGCGAGAAGGCCGGGGCCAGAATTCCGGCCATACCCCGGATATCCTTGCCGGATACCGCTCCGAATATGAGTACACCCGGGACGGAGGTTATCTCATCCAGTGTGCGTACGGTCCGTTCTACGGATGCGGGGGTATGGGCCGTATCGAGGATCAGCGGAGGATCGCTGTCGGTTATCTCGAACCGACCGGGGAGCCGCGCCCGGCCCAGGCCCGCCGCAAAATGCCGGGGTGTTATCCGGGGAAGGACGCCGGTTTTCGAGAGAGTATCCAGGCATAACCGGGCAAGGCAGGCGTTTTCTCCCTGGTGCCTTCCGGCCAACCGAAGGCGGCAGTCGAGTTTTTTGCCTGATCGCCAAACCGCGGAAAGCCGGGTTCCCGTTAGACTCGTTTCGGTAGACAGTTCCACCAGTTCTTCCGCCAGGCTGTAGAGAGGAGCTCCGCATTCCCTTGCCCTCTTCCGGAAGACCTCTTCCACCTCGGGTTTCTGATAGCCCATGAATACAGGGACACCAGGCTTGATGATGCCGGCCTTTTCCAGGGCTATATCCTTCAGGGTAAAACCGAGCACATCGGTGTGTTCGAGTTCAATGGGGGTGAGAATACAAGCCTCGGGATTCACGATGTTGGTGGAATCGAGGCGGCCCCCGAGACCCGTTTCCAGTACAGCCCATTCGGACTGCGACGCCCGGAAGACAAAGAATGCGCAGAGGGTCAAGAGTTCGAAGGTGGTGGGAGGGTCCTGGGGCATTCCGCGGCGTTCTACACTTCGCCTTACCTCCAGCATTGACTGAAGGAGAAGCCCGTCGTCGTAGAATCCGCCGGGACGGCAGATGCGCTCCCTGTAATCCTGAAGGTGCGGAGAGGTGTACACACCGGTCCTGAGCCCCAGGGCATCCAGGACCGCCGCGGTGAGGGCGGCGGTGGAACCCTTGCCTTTGGACCCGGCTATATGGATGGATTTGAAGGACCGTTCAGGGTTGCCCGATAGGGCGGCCAGCTCGCGCATTCTGTCGAGTTTATAGTTCCTTTCGGAAAACCTGCCGGTTCGTTCGAGATTCGCGAAGGTCTCGAACCAGGCGAAACCTCCGTCCGTCGAATCGAAGCTCCGGGACCTGTTCATCTATGATATTTTCTTTCGCCGAATACGAAGGGCGTTTCCGTGGGCCGGGAACCCTTCCCAGTCGGCCAGGACCTCGGCAGGGGGGGCGCACCGGTTAAAACCGGAGGGCGTGGCATGAATAACGGAAGAAAATTTCATGAAATCCCTGACGGATACGGCGGACCATGTTCTGGCCGCACCGCCGGTGGGAAGAACCGCATTCGGTCCGGTTACGTAATTTGCCAGGGAAAAGGGAACGTTAGCCCCCAGGAGGATTTCGCCGGCGTTCCGGATGAGGGGGAGAGTGTCCCAGGGCTGATACGTATTCACCATCAGGTGCTCCGGTGCAAACTCGTTCACAACCTCCGCCGCTTCTTCTATGGTTTCGGTGATGATGATACCGCCGTAGCCGGTAAGCACCTCCGTTACAAATCCCCTGCGCGGTTCCGGGAGAGCCTCCATGAGTTCCGGGAGAATCGCGGCTACAGCCTCGGCCAGCTTTTTTGACGGGGTAACCAAAAGGGCCGAGGAATCGGAGCCGTGTTCCGCTTCGTTCAGGATATCGTAGGCCGTGGTTTCGGGATCGGCGGCTTCATCGGCCAATATAATTGATTCCGAAGGCCCGGCGGGCAGACCCACATCCACGGTGCCGTAGAGCACTCGTTTGGCCGCGGCAACCCAGCAGCTCCCCGGGCCGGTGATCATATCGACTTTCGGTACCGATTCGGTGCCGAAGGCCAGGGCGGCAACAGCCTGGGCCCCGCCGACGCGGTAGACCCCGTCGATGCCGCAGGTACGGGCGGTATAAAGAACGGCAGGGTCGACGGAACCGTCGGCCTGCGGGGGTGTAACCACGTCTATCCGCGGCACTCCGGCGATTACCGCCGGTACCGCCGTCATATAGAGCATGGAGGGAAAGCTTCCCCTGCCGGAGGGTACGTAGAGACCGGCCGAGGGGACGGGCATGGCCTTCTCTCCGGCGTAGAGACCGGGCCGTATCTCCACCATCGGCATCTCCGCCGGCTTCTGGGTTTCATGGAACCGGCGGACGTTGTCCACGGCAAAATCAATTGCTCTTTTCACGTTTTCCGGAACACCCTGTTCAGCCGCTGCAAACTCCTCCTCCGGTATCCGCAGGCTCCTGTCCGCCAGGTCTACCCCGTCGAACTCCCGGGTAAAGGCTTTCAGTATTTCGTCCCCTCCCCTTCGGACCGCTTCCACTATTTCGGCAGCCCTGGGCAGAATGTCCCGTATCCCCCCCTCTGACCTGAGGAGCACCTTTTGTTTCTCCTGTTCAGTGGTATGTTTCCACTCCCGTATCCGTATATTCATCGGGTTATCTCCATTGTGGTGTTCATGTGTAATGTAGTTGTACGGTGATACACAAAAAAAGTCAAATATCGAATGTTGTAGGTGGTTTTATCGGTAAAAAATGATACTGGATTTCTGTGAGTACGACGGTCTGCCGGTAACCACCCGGAAGGTTCTCTTCGACTACCGGTGCCCGTAGCCACGGACATCGGTGTTTCCATCCGGATAACTTGTTATTTCGGTATAGGATACCTAATACGAAAATAGCCGCACCCGGCTGTTTTCATCCTTTCGGTTGCCGCGCAGCGGCATGAGCAACTATTACGAAAATAGCGGTATCCGCCTATTTTCATCCTTTCGGTTGCCGCGCGGCGGCATGAGCAACTATAATAACATCATCATGAAAAGATTCATCCTGCTGCCGGCAGTGGTTTGTGCCTGTCGATTATTCGCCCTGGAGCTCACATCCGAAGAGCAGACCTGGCTGAAAAATCATCCGGTTATCAGGATAGCCCCTGACCCGGAATTCCCGCCCATCGAATGGATTGACGAGGATGGAAGGTACCGGGGCATAACACCCGAGTTCATGAAACTGATCGAGGACCAGCTGGGTATAACCTTCCAGGTGGTTCGCTGTAAAGACTGGGACGAGGTTCTGCAAAAAGCCCGGGACAGGGATGTGGATCTTCTGCCGGCCGCCGCCCAGACCCCGGAAAGGGCCGAATACATGCTCTTTTCCGAGCCTTACATGGTTTTCCCGGGGGTTATAATCACCACCGCTGAAAACAGCAGCCTGGACACCACGGAAAAACTCTATGGAAAAAGGGTAGGTATTGTTTCCGGGTACGTCTGGCATGAATTTATCAGAGGAGACCATCCGGCCATCCGCATAGTGGAGGTGCGCAATGTTACCGAAGGACTTCGGCGTGTGGCGACCGACGATATAGACGCTTTTATCGGTACCCTGCCCATCGTCATATATTATATCGAGCAGGAGGGCATTCATAACCTCGTGGTGGCAGGGCAGACCGAGTATGAAACCAGGCTCTCTATACTTACCAGGAAAGATTGGCCTATCCTCAACGATATAATCAGAAAAACCCTGGAGTCTATTCCGGAGGACAGGAAGAAAGAGATTATTCAGAGGTGGATAACGCTGCGACCGTCTTCAATCTTCAGGCAAAAGACTTTCTGGATTATCCTGGCGTCCGTCCTTGGTGTCGTCGGCCTGGCCATCCTGATGGTCTTACTCTGGAATATATCTCTCAAGAGGCAGGTTGCCCTTCAAACGGCGGCCCTCGAGGAAAGCAGGGAACGGATACGGCAGGACCTCAGGGAGAAGGAGATCCTCTTACAGGAGCTCTATCATCGTACAAAGAACAATATGCAGGTGATAATCGCCATGCTGAACATACAGGCACGGGAACACCCGGACAGTGAATTATCCCGGCTGTTCCGGGAGGTTATCGATAAAATCCATTCCATGTCCATGGTACATCAGAAACTATACGAAGCGGAAAGTCTTTCTAATATTGATTTGCGGGAATATATAATAGACCTTACACAGCATCTCAGGCAGAGTTACCAGGTGGCGGGGCCGGAGACGAGCTTGGATATCGACGTGTGCGAGGCTCACGTTACAATAGATACGGCCGTTCCCCTGGGACTTATTCTGACGGAACTGATATCCAATATTTTCAAACACGCTTTTCCCGGAGGAAGAAAGGGCAGTATTACGATTTTTATGCAAAAAAACCGGAAGGGGGAGTTGGTTCTTACCGTGGGTGACGACGGAGTAGGCATAAGTTCGGACAGTGAGCTGCAAAACGGCGGGTCACTGGGGCTGCAGAGTGTCTACGACATGGTACGACACCAGTTGAACGGTACGATAACCTATTTCTCGCAACAGGGGCTTCAATGGAGAATAACCTTTCCTCTGAATACATAAAACAACGAGCGCCGCTTTCGAACGACGGAGCCGATTCCGGATATTTCTGCTGGACGAAGGGCCGGGAAACAGGTATCGTAAGGTATGACCGAATCTCCAGAGCGACATGGACCGGAGGGTATATCCCTGGCGTCGGGCAAAAAGCTGACCTCCCGCTCAGGGCCCCTGGTCATGGGAATCATCAACTGCACCCCCGATTCTTTCTATCCCGGAAGCCGGCGATTCACAAAGGACGAAGCCCTTTCAGAAGCAGGAAGAATGATGGAAGAAGGAGCACATATCCTGGACGTGGGCGGGGAGTCCTCCAGGCCGGGATCCGAGTATGTGGGAGTGGAGGAAGAACTCAGGCGGGTTATTCCCGTCATTGAAGGCATCCGCAGGATGTCGGATATAGCGATATCGGTGGACACCCGGAAAGCCCGGGTGGCGGAGGCGGCCCTGGATGCCGGCGCCGACATTATCAACGATATCGCCGCCCTGCAGGACGATCCGGATATAGCGCCCCTGGCGGCAAGGCGCGGAGCACCGGTGGTGCTCATGCACAAACAGGGGTCGCCGAAGACCATGCAGGACAATCCGGAGTACGGTGACGCGGTTACTGAGATTGCCGCGGAACTTTCCACCTACGCGCGGCATGCGAGGGCGGCGGGCATCAGTAAAGAGAAGATTATCCTGGACCCGGGTATCGGCTTCGGTAAACGGCTGGAGGATAACCTGGCCGTCTTGCGACGCCTGGATGTGTTCACATCACTGGGGTATCCCCTGCTTATCGGTGCTTCGCGCAAGAGTTTCTTGGGGATGATACTGGGGACAGAAGTGGATGACAGACTCGTCGGGACCCTGGCCGTTCACGCCTGGGCATACCTGAAGGGCGTGGACATAGTCAGGGTTCATGACGTGGAGGAAACCGTGCAGGTTTTCCGGATACTTTCGGCAATACGGGGCGAGTAGACATGGATTGGCTTCAACAGTTCTGGGTATTCGACCGTATCATCGGTCCCGTGCTCGACGTACTCTTTCTCTCGTTTATCATTTACCAGGTATACAAGCTCTTTGTTCAGACCCGGGCGGTTCAACTGTTAAAAGGAGCACTATTCATAGCCGTTTTGTATGTTCTGGCCTTTTTCCTGAACCTGGAAACACTGAAATGGATCATGAACAACCTGGCGACGATATTCATTATCATCATAGCCGTGGTATTTCAACCGGAACTCAGGAATATCTTCACCAGAATCGGTCAACAGAACTGGTTCTCCTTTTCCGGCGGTACGCCTTCCTACAAACTGGACGCCGTTATCAACGCGGCGGAAGTACTCTCGGGACGGCGCCGCGGGGCGCTTATCGTATTTGCCCGGAAGGTGGGAATAAAGGCCGTTATAGAAACGGGCACGCGGTTGAATGCGGACCTTTCGTCCAGTCTGCTTCTGACCATATTCGGGTATGATACCGTTCTGCACGACGGCGCGGTTGTCATACACGAGGGAAAGGTGGCCGCCGCAGGCTGTGTACTGCCCCTTTCCGAGCAGACGGACATAAAGCGCAGTTTCGGCACCCGGCACCGGGCGGCCCTGGGCCTGGCCGAAGAAACGGACGCCGTCGTCCTGGTGGTGTCGGAAGAATCCGGCGCCGTTTCTCTGGCCTACGACGCCGACCTGTACTACGATCTGTCCAGCGATTCGGTATTACGAACCCTGAGGAAGCTTCTCGACTTCAGGGAGGAAGAAAAGGTAGAGGAGGACCTTTCGTTTGAAGATTAGGGACCTGATTGTTCGATTGACCCGCAACTGGCCGGCAAAGATTATTTCCCTTATCGCAGCGGTTCTGCTTTTTCTCTTCTACCAGTTCAATTCAATGCAAGAGAGGTTCTTCAGTGTGCCGGTGGAATTGGAGCTGAACGAGGGTTTTGTCCCCGCAGGGCCCTACCCCAAGAGCGCCAGGATCATACTCCGTGGTGAGAAAGACAGTATTTTTCTCGTGCAGGAAGATGATATAAGGGTATATGTCGACCTTTCTTCCCATAATACGGAAGGAATTTTTCGTGCTCCCCTGGAATATGAAAAATCAGGTACGGCCCAGCGGATTAATCCCCTGGAAATTCGAATAGAGCCGCATGAAGCTACCGTTGAACTGGAGCGCAAAATGGTCGGGAGTGCCAGGGTCGTGCCGGTTATCCACGGATATCCGGAGGAGGGTTATGAACTCACCGAGTATTTTACCGTTCCGGAAAATGTTGAAGTGGAAGGGCCGAGGAGTCATGTAGCCGAAATCGATACGGTACAGACCGAAGCGGTAGACCTGACCGGAAGAAGTACTGATTTTACCGTGCGTCTCATGATAGAATCGACCGATCCTTACATCACCTTTCGCGGCGGCGACGTCGTCGAATTCGTCGGTATTATCAGAGAAGCGGTAATGGTTAAAACCTATGCAAAAATAGAACTGACCGTGTTAGGTTTACCCGAGGGGTATCAGGTCGAGATGCCGCGGATCCGCGGTACCGTAAAGGTACAGGGAACCCAACTTTTTCTCGAAGATTTCAATGCATCGGGGATCGAAATGTTCGTGGATTGCTCGGGGATAACGGAACCGGGAACCTATGAGCTGGAAGTACGGCTCGTGGTTCCCGAAGAACTCCTGGTTCTCTCTTACGAGCCCGAAACGGTGGAAATAGTTATACGCGGCGGGCCTCCGGAAGAAGAAGAGGAAGAAGAAGAATGATTATCGGCATCGGCATCGATATAGTGCACATAGACAGAATGGCACGGTGGAAGGAGACTCCCGGGATTTTCCAGCGTTATTTCCATCCGGATGAGTTACGGGAAGCGGAGAGCCGGGGGCGTATGGCCGTTATGTCACTGGCGGCACGGTTCGCGGCAAAAGAAGCCTTCGGCAAAGCCCTGGGTACGGGACTCAAGGGTATCAACCTGAAGGATATACATGTGATGAACGATATCAAAGGTAAACCGGGTATTGTTGCGTACGCTACGGCCAGGCGGGCCATGGAAAAGGTCGGGGGCCGGTCGGTCTCTATTTCATTGAGCCACGACTATGCCAGTGCGATAGCCGTAGCGGTGATAGAGGGTTAGATTTCATGGAAGAAAGGAGTAGAATTTCCTTCTTTTCTAAAAAAAGCACCACATGTCCGGCCTGCGGAGCGGAGTTCTTTAAAGAAGAACTGCTTACAGGCCGCGGAAGGCTTATAGCGGGGGACCTGACCGACGAACTGCGAAGAAAATACGAACCCTCGCCCAAGTACGGCGAAGTCTATCCTCTTATCTACCCGGTGACGGTCTGTCCGCAGTGTTTTTATGCGGCCTATCCCATGGATTTCAGCGAACCTCCCAAGGGAACGCTTTCAAAGATTATAGAAAACGGGGAAGAACGGGTAAGGCGTGTGGACACACTTTTCCCTGATATCGATTTTCGTGAAAACCGGGGCCTGGAACACGGCATAGCATCGTATATCCTGGCCATCGCCTGCTACGATTTTTTCCCGGATGAATCCACACCGGTCATACGGCAGGGAATTTCCGCCCTCCGGGCGGCATGGCTTTGCGGAGATCTGCATGGGAAATATCCCGGGGAGAACTACGATTACCTGGGGGAACTCTTTTACAGAAAAGCGAGTTTTTTCTACAATCTGGCCGTGAGGTACGATCAGGACGGTACCCAGAACCTGAACCTTGAAGGTAATCTGGGTCCCGACCTGGATAAGAACTACGGATACGACGGCCTTTTATATCTTTCGGCCCTGCTGGAATTTCGGTATGGCTCCGGGGATAATCCCCGGGTCCGGCAGAAGAATCTGGAATTCGCCAAACGCACCCTGTCAAAGATCTTCGGTTTGGGAAAAGCCTCAAAGAAAAAACCTTCGGCCATACTGGACAAGGCCAAGGATCTCTACAATACCATATCCGACGAGCTCAAGGGCGGGGACGCCGAATGACCGAAAGAAACATCCGCCTTCTTCTCGGGTATGACGGCACCGATTTTTGCGGCTGGCAGCGGCAGGATAAGGACAGGACGGTCCAGGGTGTTCTGGAAGAGGCGTTACAGATCATGCACAAGCATCACGTTACCACCCATGCCGCCGGCAGAACCGATTCGGGGGTGCACGCGGCGGGACAGGTGGTGAATTTTCTTTCCAATATCCCGGGAATCCCGGCGGAGAGGTATGCGCCGGCGCTGAATACCCTGCTGCCCCGGGATGTACGGGTCATGGAGAGCCGGGAGGTTGATGAAGGGTTTCACGCCCGTTTTTCCGCCAAGGCCAGGGAGTACCGTTACTATATCTACCCTGGAATACCCTGCCCGGCCCACCTGTCCAGGTACTGTTGGGCGGTAAATCGGCTTCCGGACCTCCGACGGCTTAATACCTTTGCGGGAGAACTCACGGGCGACCAGGACTTCGCCGCCTTCGCGGCCGCCGGGGACACGAGCCGCTCGACGGTGAGAACGGTGGATACGGCGGGCTTTTTTATCCAGGGGCCCTACATTGTTTTCAGGATCAGGGCAAACGCCTTTCTGATGAGAATGGTTCGGTCGGTGGTCGGTACGCTTATCAGGCTGGAACGGGACGGCGCCGGAGCAGGGGCACTAAAAACGCTGATAGGGGCCCGGGACAGGAAGCGGGCCGGCGAAACGGTACCCCCCTGGGGATTGTTCCTTCACGAGGTAAATTACGATGAATGAAGCAACCGCGGATTACCTGAAACTACTTCTGGATTTCGAAGATTATCTGAAGACGGGATACCGAAGCGGCCGGGAAGTCTCGGCACCGAGCCGGCAGGAACAGCTCGCTATGGTCGCGGAGGAGATACAAACCTGTACCCGATGCGCCCTTGCCTCGACCCGAAACCGCCCCGTGCCCGGCCAGGGCGTCATGGACCCCCTGGTCATGCTCATAGGGGAAGCCCCCGGAGCGGATGAAGACCGCACCGGTGTTCCCTTCGTCGGCAGGGCGGGGCAGTACCTGGACAAATGGCTTTCCGCCGTCGGGTTGGACAGACACAGGGATTGTTTTATAAGTAATGTAATAAAATGCCGCCCGCCAAAAAACAGAGACCCGCTGCCCGAAGAGACGGCCCTCTGTGTCCCCTTCCTTGAACGGCAGGTGGACATTATACGGCCCGTCGTCATTCTGGCCCTGGGCAGAATTGCCGGTAGAATACTAACCGGAAGGAATGCCGGGCTCGGATCTCTTCGGGGAAACACCTTCACCTACCGGGGGATCCCCGTTATTCCGACCTACCACCCCAGCGGAGTATTGCGGAACCAGGAATATAGGCGCCCGGTCTGGGAGGACTTGCAGCGCCTGCGGTCACTCCTTGAAGATATGAGGCCCTAGGAACCGGAAGTTCAGTATGTATCTCGAAGTAGTATTCAACCTGCCGGTAAAGAAGAGTTTTACCTATATCACCGAGGAAGGGAGAGAATGCCCGGCGGGGGTAAGGGTGGTAGCCCCCTTCGGAGGTCGTGATATAACGGGGTTTGTAGTCGGAACCGGGCAGGACGGTCCCGGAGGCTCCTTTGCCGTAAAGCCCGTCAAGCGGATCATTGACGCGGAGCCTGTATTCGGGACTGAAGAACTGGAGATAGCCCGATGGATGGCGGAACTCTATCTCTGTTCCCTCGGGGAAGCGCTTTCCGCCATGATACCCTCGGGCAGGCGGGAGCGGGAGATAGCCGCTTTCGAGACCGCCTGGGAAGCTCCCCGGGGCGAGGCCCATCTTTCAGCCGAACAGGAAGGAGCCGTCAGTGGTATACTCTCGGGGGAACATCGCTTAAACTATCTCTTCGGTGTTACCGGTTCGGGCAAGACGGAGGTGTTTCTCAGGGTTGCCGACCGGGTGATACAGGGGGGGCGTTCGGTGGTCTACCTGGTGCCGGAGATATCCCTGACCCATCAGCTCGTTCAGGAAGTTCAGCACCGATTTGCCGGCCTAACCGCGGTACTACACTCACGGCTTACACCCTCCCAGCGCCTCGAGCAGTGGAAAAAAATAGCATCCGGCGAAGCCAGGTTTGTCATCGGGGCCCGCAGTGCCGTCTTTGCGCCGGCCAGGAACCCGGGACTCTACGTCATCGACGAAGAACACGAGGGTTCGTACAAGTCTTCTTCAGCACCCCGGTACCATGCCAGGCAGGTGGCTATGAAACTCGCCGGGCTGCACGGTGCAACCCTGGTCATGGGGAGTGCGACTCCTTCGGCGGAGGCCTATCATCTCATCCATGCCGG
>CAYPIQ010000047.1:0-19229 GCA_964410865.1 uncultured Spirochaetales bacterium
GCGCCGATGGTACTCCTTAATCGGGGGAGAGTAGGTCGTTGCCAGGCTTTTTTTTTGCAAGGGTAGAACTCCTCTTGCCGCCGGGTTTCCACCTCTTCGAGGATCGGGTAATCAAAGAAGCCGCAGTCCGCCGTTACCGCCTTGTGGCTGCTAACGCTGTTTTGTTTCGATTGATCCGCCGGCGGCAGCAGATCTTCCGGGTCGTCGTTCCCTCAAGGTAGTCTGTACTGCCGTCACGACGCCCTAGGCATCATCTACCGCACTTTGATTGGTATAACCGGGGGTACCGGTCCCGTCCTTATGGCGCATCACCTTTGAATCCCGGTCTGTCATATTCAACCGGGCATCTTCATCTTCAAGCTGTTCCAGCTCTTTTTGAAAGCTCTCCGGCTTTCATCCAACGGTATCAGTTCAAGATTAAGCCCTTCCGACCGTTTTCGCTGTGCGTGTATTCTTCTCCCATATCCTCATGCCCATTCCGCAGCATTTCGGATACCTTTATACCAGGTCTCGGAAAATATGGCTATTTCATGTTAAATGTAAGCTTGTCAGTTAATTTAAAAAACCCTTTCCACGGGTTGATCCGACTTCTTAAACTGTTCGCAGAGCAGCAGTGATATGACAACGATAGGGATCGTAATATTGTCTGTCGGTATCTCAATCTCATGGGGAAAGAGCAGCTTTGGGATTCTTGACTTTCCTCTTCTTTATGGTATGCTGTTTTTGCTTATAGCAATGAACAAAACACTCTTGATTCGATGTACTGCATTTATTCTTCTCTTATCAGGAACTTGTATTTTTTCAGGTTGTCAGACTACGGTTGGGCCCTTGCCCGGCTCTCGCACAGTTCATGTGACCGAAGTATTTGCCGGTGCAGGTTTGTTCGATCTCATCGTTACCTCCGTTTCTCTCGCCGATCCTGATATTGGTGAGGATACTATTCGTAAGCTGCTGCAGGAAATTAACCAAGATCCTGATCTGATCATATACTGGGTCCCCTCTTCCAACCCGGATATTACTAACCTTTCATATAGAACAGCTCTGTTAAACGGCTCGATTGTATTCGCCAAGTATTCCCTGAAACGCTCGGCCGAAGCAATGAAGCGTTCTGCCAGGGCGGGAATGGCGGTGAAAACCGTGGAAGAAATCGGTGAAGATGATACCTATGTTCTGACCGAGGAGGAGGAAGCGGCGTTGAAGGCCAGGGCGGCTGAGCTTTCCGCGGATGAGAGAGCGGAACTGAAAAAGTGTTTCATTTACTTGAGTTGTGCTTCAGCCGCACTGACAAAGGTTCCATTTACTGTAACGGAACTCCTCGAGCAAACAGCGCTTTTTATTCAGGAACCGGAACGGTTGATATCGGACCCCTTCGAACTTCCTGCAGTAATTGCTCAACTTCTTTCTATCAATGATAACCTCAAGAGTGCAGGGGACCAGTCCCGGGGACTTTTAAAGAACGTTAATGCAAATATTGTGGTACTGCGTGCTGTTCTGCAGGCGAACCGAGAAGCCCAAAATACTAAAAATACCGATACATCCTGAAGGATGGAACGATAAAAATAATGGAGTATAAAGCATGAAGAATATACCGCTGTTACTTATTTTCAATCTTATCTTTCTTGCAGGTTGTGCCACCACAACTGAATCGGCGGCAGAGAAAGCCCCTCCAGCCTCTCAAAAGATGGATGTCAAATCCATCGTCGATTCGTATGATTACAAGGTGTTGTCTAAAATCGATGAGGGGAAGATGCCGAAATATGTGCTGGCGGTTATAGGCGAAGCTGAAATGATCGATGGAGCTCGCATTGATCTCGGAGAAATACTGCAGAGCGAGATTAATCGGAGCGGGCGGGTAACCCTGGTAGATAGGGGAAACCTTGAATCTATCATTGAGGAGCAAAAGTTTGCCCTGTCCGGGCTTTCCGAGGAGGGGAGTGTTCGAATCGGTGAGCTCGCCGGAGCCGACTATCTCATCGTAACCGAGCTGGTATCTTCAAGCAGACAGAAAGTAGATAAGGTGGTGTATGACGTCATGGAGGTGGAAGTCACGGTGCAGGTAAAACTGCTCGACGTGAGTACCGGTGAGGTGTTCAAGAGCGAAAAATCCCTGGGGGAATCTTCGGACAAACTGGTTACGGACTCGGACGGCAACCTCATTTCAGGAGCCCTGGATTACAGTACTCTCTATGCCCGTGCATCCCTGGATGCCGTAGAAGATATTATACCACCCTTTATAGAGCAGTTTCCACTTCTTGGTTTTGTTCTGAAAAAAGGAGAGAATTCTGTGGAATGCGATCTCGGTTCCGACTCCGGGGTTATCGGGGGGGACAGAGTAGCTTTTATACGAAAGGGCGAACCGGTACGTCATCCCGTTACAGACCAGCTCGTGTCATATGATTATACCTACCTCGGGTATGGAATCGTAGAGGAGGTAAAAAGCTCATCATCTACAATCAGAATGACAGACGTCCTTGAACCGCCAAAGGTAGCGGATATTGCGGTCTATATCGGCCAATAGGCGAGATATCGAAACAATGGAAAGGGTCCATATTATCGGCCGAGGAGCCATCGGAATTGCCCTGGCTTCACAGTGGAAGGACGCAGGTTGCGAGGTTGTTTTTATCTGCGACCAATCTAGAAAGAGAAAGTATGAGACAGAAAGTCTTACAGTTAACGGTTCGCCATACCAGTTCGAATATCGTGATACGGAACAATTAGATTCAGTACCGGAGGTTATATTTCTTTCAGTAAAGTATTACCACCTCGAGTCCGTGTACCCGATTCTCGATCGCATTATGAACGGGATTACTCTGCTGGTATCACTTTTAAACGGGATCGACAGTGAAGAACTCTTATCAAAGCGCTATGGAAGGAGTTTTGTTATAAACGCCTTCGTGAACCGGATTGACGCGACCTTTGACGGCAAAAATCTCGGTTTTACATCACCGGGAGTAGTAGTGTTCGGGGACAGAGCAGGAGAATATCCGGAAAATATCGAGAAGGTCCGCGCTATTCTCGAAGCCGGTGGTCTTGGATACAGTCTGGAAAAGGATATCCTCTCCGCCCAGTGGCGAAAATTCATGGTCAATATCGGGATGAACCAGGTATCCGCCCTTCTCGGAGCGACCTATGGACGGTTTCAGGAAAATCCCCACGCTCGTGCGGTGGCACGCATGGCCATGGAGGAGACTATCGCCGTTGCCAAAGCTGAAGGGATATATATCCTGCCTGGGGAGATCGATAATGTATTTTCCATGATAGCCCGTTATTCTCCAGATGGAAAAACCTCGATGCTTCAGGACGTGGAGGGACAGAGGAAGACCGAAGTGGAAATGTTTGCCGGAGTGCTATGCCGCCTGGGAGAGAAACACGGTATCCCTACCCCTGTAAACCGAGTACTGTATCATTCCATAAAAGCCCTAGAATCGAAGCTCTAACAATAAGAGGCTTTTTATTGACCATAGAGGAACTAAAGTCCTATTGTCTTTCCAAAACCGGAACCACCATGGATTTTCCCTTTGATTCTGAAACCCTTATATTCAGAATAGGAGACAAAATGTTTGCTCTTTTGAATATCAATAGAGAACCGCTCGGGGTAATCCTCAAGTGCCTGATCTTGCCCGGGACCTGCGGCAGATCTATTCTTCAGTAAGACCGGGATACCACATAAACAAAAAGCACTGGAACAGGGTAACCCTTGAGCTGATCAACAAACTGAATAGCTTAATGGTTGCGTATATTAAAACGTGTGGCCGAAGGGCTGTCTCGACCCCGGCAACACATAATTTTGATTCGCATGCGGGATTCATACCCCGCGGCTTGCCGCGCTTTTCGGAGCCGAGCAGGCTGACTGCCTCGCCAACGGTTGCGGTACGGGGTATGAATCCCGCATACAATCCATACCTTGAGGAACCAACATATCCCGCCCCTTGGGGTGGGATATGTTGGTTCCGAGATACTCCTGGGCGAACGGTCTCACCGGCATGTAGGATGGATTGCCGGACTGGGAACCTTTGGTATAAACAATATGCTTATAACGGATAAAGGCTGTGCCGGCAGAATGGGCTTGGTTGTAACGGATATTCGGCTGGAGACGGCAAAATGCCCGATCAAAGAGTATTGTCTAGGGAAATATAACGGAAGCTGTGGCTTCTGTGTACGGTGTTGTGTGAATGGTGCCCTGGCCGAAGAAGGTTTCGACCGTTTTGCCTGCTATGACATGTGTCTGGAAAACGCGGGGCAATGGAAGCAATAGGGGGAGGCCGACGTCTGCGGCAAGTGTGTGGTAGGATTGCCCTGTAGCTGCGCGAATCCAGGGTCCAGCAATGAGGGGTCTTCATGAAAAAACGGGTAGCCTTGCTTGCCCTCTTTCTGCTGATACTACTGCAGGTAGGCTGCCATCAGGTTTTCAGGCATCTCGCCCGAACATATTTACCCAGAGATAAAGAAGCTCGGCCCGCTTCATATCGGAATATTGAATGTGGTTGATCTCTCAATTACTCTGGGATGTATCCTTCTCTTCATCGATGTGGTACTTCATCTTTTTCATGGTTACAAGCTCCTCCTGAACAGCTTCGTCGAGGAAGGGCAGCATTTTATCGATGTTTTTTTTCTCGTCGACCCTAGGTAAAAACCAGGATGACACTTCCACCGATATTCCAAAGGACCGGGAAGTACTCCCTGTCCCGGAGGAGAGGCATGCTTTCATACATAAGGGTGGAAAGCGTGGTAAATGATCCGAACAACTCTACCAGGAAGAAGGCCTCAGTTCCCGGGACACGGCGGTTTCCGCGAAGATTGTTGCAAAAAAACCGAAGAGTAATGACCTCGAAAGATTGACGAACATTGTTCCCCATGGAAACAGGGATACGAAGGTCCTTTGAGCCGCTACCGATCAACCGTCTCGCATAAGTGCCCCCGCTGCTCCGCCGCAGGCTATGGTAAAAAGTATCACATGTCTACTCCTGAAACCAAAACTATTCTCTATTTATGCCGTTATTGTGTATTACGAGGATTTCCCGAGCCCCATGTCCGCCGAGCAGGTCAGCGGGAAAGGCGTCTACCAGGACTACACTGTATCCCAGGTCCTGGCATTATGGCCATGGGATCTTCTAAACCTTCGGCGGGGAACATCACGCTGGTCGCGTATCTCTCTCCAGTTCGACAGGCCGGGATGTTATTATCTTCATGTATATCTTTCCCGGAGGCAACTTCCCCGGAGCGGTGTAGCTTCGACCAGGGGTAAGATACAGGGGTCCGGAGTGCTTGTGAGGGTCCGTTTATAATCTCAATGTTTCCTTTAAACCGCCGGGGCGTGAGAGTGTTTCGGGTTCGCTCTCCTCATGACCCGGTTTCTCATCATATCGGGAGCAGTGTTCCGTTTCCTTTTAGAGCAGTTTCATACCGGTGCCAAGCTGAAGCCGGTAATCCGGGTCCTTGCCGCTTTTTCCAGTCGGTCACTGCAAGAACGGCGGGATTCAACACGGTCAACCAGAATGTCATGCCCCTCGTAATACCGGCCGTTATAAAGGGGGTGTACCCGGACGGTGAAACGAGAGTCAGGGAACGTGAGGTTCCCTACGAGATCATTGCCCATGCCCATTTCTTCGCGGCCAGAGCGGTAGGAATTCTTTTCATCAGTGTCATCGTACTTACAGTGGTTGAACTGCCCGATGAAATCGGGAACAAGACCTTTATCAACCTCCTCTTTGAAGTCTTTTCAGCCTTCGGCCCCGTTGGATTTTACCGTGGCATCACGGGAGAATTGACAGCCCCGGCAAAGCTTATCATAATCTTTACAATGTTCGCGGGGAGAGTGGGACTGGTATCCTTGGCGCTGCAGACCCGACTGGGGTACGTGCAGAAAATCATTGATTACCCGGAGGGGGTGCTGATAGATTGATGAGACAGTTTGCATTAATAGGTATGAGTAAATTCGGAAAAAGGATGCTCGATGAACTCTCGGACGTGGACTGTGAGATCCTCATTATCGACAAGAACAGGGAGCTCATCGAAACGCTGAAAGACAGGGCCACCGGTGCGTACATTGCCAATGTAATGAATGAAGAAACCATTAAAAAACTCATTCCATCCACCATCGACGCGGCAATTGTAGACCTGGGCGACAGGACCGAGGTGTCCATACTGGTAACCAATTATCTGAAAAAGCTGGGTATTCCGAAGATCATCGTCAAGGCTGAGACCAATGAACACGGTGAAATTCTGGAACTGGTCGGTGCTACCGATGTTATCTTTCCCAACTGGGAGGCGGCGAAAAGAATTACTCCACTGCTGGTTTCATCCCTCCTGTTCAATTACCTGCCCATTTCCAGCAATCTGGTTATTGCTGAAGTAAAGGTACCTGAAAACTATTGGGGTCTTACGCTGATTCAGGCGGATCTCCGGCGAAGTTTTAATCTTAATGTTATCGCGGTCAGGAAGGAAGACGGGGATGATTACCAGTTTTTTTCACCGGATCATCAGCTGGAGCCGAATGATGTGTTTCTTATTGCCGGCCGTGAAGAAGACCTGAGCCGATTCTCCGGTATCCAGATGGCACAAAGGAAGCTGGGAATAAGCCGCCTGTTTCAAAACTTTTTTCCCGGGGTACATAAAGCCGGTTAATACGGGTTCCTAATACGAAAATAGCCGCACCCGGCTATTTTCATCCTTTCGGTTGCCGCGCAGCGGCATGAGCAATTATTACGAAAATAGGCGGATACCGCCATTTTCGTAATAGGACAGTGTTATAACCGCCTTTTTAGCCACCCGGTAATGTCCCGGTAGACGTCCCGGCGATTGATTTCGTTCAGTATCTCATGTCGTGCCCCGGGGTAAAATAGTACGGTAACATCCGTGCATCCGGCTTCCCGAAAGGCCGAGGCTACCTTCTTTACCCCTTCCGTATTGCCGCCCACCGGATCCATCTCGCCGGACAGGAGAAGAATGGGGAGATCTTTTCGCATGTGGGCAATATTTTCTCGTTTTGATATGAACTTGACGCCCTTAATAAGATCGTTGTAGAAGCTGCAGGAAAAAACGGCCCCGCAGTAAGGATCATCTATATAGGTGTCTACAACAGACTCGTCCCTGGTCAGCCAGTCGAAGGCGGTTCTGCCCGGTTCAAAGGGTTTATTGAAAGCCCCGAAGGTAAGGTTGTGGTGAACCCGGCTGGGGTGCCTAGGCCCTTTGAATATTTTCTGGACTGCTGAAAGAAAGAGCCCCACATCCTCCAGGGCCCCCTTACCCGAACTGGTGCCCGAGAGTACTATTCCGGCCAGGGAATTAGTGCTGTGCCTGATAACGTAGGTACGGGCCATAAGGCTTCCCATGCTGTGGCCGAAAAGAAAAAAAGGTAGACCCGGTGTCTCTTCCCGTGCTTTTTCACCCAGCCCGTGGATGTCGTCCACAGCCTTCATCCAACCGTCCTTTTCCGCGAAAAAACCCTGGTTTTCGATACTCCCCGCGCTTTCTCCATGACCCCTGACGTCGTGAATATACACGGCGAATCCCTCCCCGGTCAGGTATTCGGCAAAGGGCTTGTATCTTTCTTTGTGTTCGGCCATTCCATGGACTATTTGCACCACGCCCCGTGTTTTGATCATTCCGGACGGGCTCCAGCATACGGCGTACAGGTCCAAACCGTCCTCGGTAGGAAAGGTAAATCGTTTTTCTTTCATGTCGGTACTCTTCCTGATTTTTATAAAATTTCTGATTTCATCATAGCATAGAATTTCCCGCAACCCTATGGGAAATATATATTATTTTTCCCCGCCTTTCAGGAATTGTGCATATATTTTTTCTATTACGAAAATAGCCGCACCGGAATAGCCGCACCCGGCTATTTTCATCCTTTCGGTTGCCGCGCCGCGG
Organism: uncultured Spirochaetales bacterium; assembly: GCA_964410865.1. Classification (GTDB taxonomy): domain Bacteria; phylum Spirochaetota; class Spirochaetia; order JAFGDJ01; family JAFGDJ01; genus JAFGDJ01. The sequence continues at coordinate 7,873 of CAYPIQ010000047.1, forward strand.
CATGAGCAACTATTATCAAAGCCCTGCTTTCTACCGGCTTGAAGAAGGCTGGAACGGAACGGAACTTTTTATGGATATCCAGGCTCTTATGACCGGAGATTCATTCTTCTTTGACGATCTGAATACAAACAGTGGAGCGGTAAACTCCTGTTCAGCTAATGCTTTGACGACCATGGTGCAGGACCGGGCGGACGGAGACACAAACTAGGGTATAATGATTATGTATGATGACTATACCCTTCTAGACGTGTATAACCCCTTCCGTGCAAGCGAAGCCGGAAACGGCCTGGTCCTGGAAGTAACCTATATGCTCGAAGAATAGCCGAAGGATATTTCATATAAAAGCCGGGTTCCTTAAGCCCGGCTTTTGTTTTATACTGTCGGTAAGGAGGTCCTTTCATGCCCTACATTAAGATTCAGACCAATCGTGCGGTTGATGAAGACCTGAAGCAAAAGCTGCTCCTGGGAGCTTCCTCCCTGGTAGCGGGCATCCTCGAAAAGCCGGAACGGTATGTGATGACGGCCCTGCAGGAGGGCCTACCGATGACCTTCGGAGCCACTACCGACCCATGTGTCTTTATCGAATGCAAGAGCATCGGACTGCCGGAGTCGAAAACCCGGGAACTGTCCGCCGGACTTACCGGGCTGGTTACCGAGGAACTGGACATACTCCCCGACAGGATCTATATTGAGTTTGCCGATGCCCGGGGGTCCATGTGGGGTTGGGACGGCGGTACCTTCTGAGCATGAGCAGAGAATCCTTCCGCCGGGCCCTTTTTGACACGGTCGAGTACATAACCGAGCAGACCCTCCGAAATTCCTCCAAGGTCCTGTTGCTGTCTCACTTCAATTCCATAGCTGGAGAAACGTCGAAAGAAAAGGCGTTGAGAACGGTAATGCACTACACGGGAGAACGTTTCAGCAATATAGAAGAGAATCCCGACAGACAGCTCAAGAATCTGCTGTACCGCCTGATGTTGGAAGCCGAAGCCTGGGACAGAGAAGAGTAGCGGCATTTATATAACTTGGTATTCTTATAGTCTCATCATGGCAGGGTTTATTATGTCCGGCGGGTTTAATACCCCGCAGCTCGCTTCGTAATCTTTCGAGATTACAAAAAGGTTAGTAGTTGTAAGGATAAGCGGGGTATTAAAGCCCGCCAACAGTCTAATTCCTTACATATCCAACAACCCCGCCGCTTGCGGCGGGGTTGTTGATTCAGGCTTTATGTGGGTTGCGGAACAGCCTGAATTATTCATGTTCTGCGATGATAACCCGGTTCCGGCCTTTTTCCTTGGCTTGATACAGCGCTATGTCCGCGCTGGTCGTCAGTTTTCCCGGATCCGGAATTTGAGGGTAGGCAGCAATTCCGCATGAAAAGGTGACATGGAAGTACTGGTTTCCGGAATGATGGCGGACTTGTGAGAAATTTTCCCTTATTTCATCCATAACCGCATAGGTGTTGTCTTTTTCCGTATTGAGCAGTATAACGCCGAATTCTTCCCCTCCATATCTGCCTATGACATCGGTTCTCCTCAATCTGTCCAGCAGCAATCTGGAGAGACTCTTCAGTACCCGGTCGCCGGTGATGTGGCCGTAGGTATCGTTCACCTTTTTGAAGTGGTCTAGATCTATCATGGCATAACAGAGCGAGGTGCCTGTCCTTTCCGCCCGCATGATTTCCCGGTTCAGCTGCTCTTTCAGATTCGTATGATTCAACAGGCCGGTGAGTGAATCGCGTTCCATGAAAAAACGCAGGTTTCTTGTCCGTTCCGCCCTGGTGGTTACCGCCGAGATGAGGTGTTCGGATTTTATCGGTTTTGTGAGAAAATCATCTCCCCCACGGCGGATGGCCGCGAGTTGTTTCTCTTTATCTGTTTCGAAGGAGAGATAGACAATGGGAATACCAACAAAGGCTTCCTGCTGCCGGATAATAGCCGCCAGTTCAGAGCCGGTACACTCATTCATATACATATCCATGAGAATGAGTTCCGGTTTTGCTTCAACGAGAATGTTGATCACCCGTCTGGGATCTGAAGCGACTGAGGTAATCATGCCTGCTTTCTGAAGAATGAGGGCGAAATACGAAACCTGCTCGGGATCGTTGTCCACGATCAGGATATGGTACGGTTCGGTATCGTCCACGGTTGTTATTGAATCGATACGGTCTATGAGTCTGCTCAAGTCCAGGGGGAGCTGAAAAAAATCGTCGCCACCCGAACGAACACACTGGAGTCTTATATTAAAACCGTCATCTTCCCCTATGAAGATGTAGCTTACCGTATTTCCGTTGGAACATTTCAAGTCCAGCAGTTTCCTGGAAAAACCCGGATTGTTCTCGATTACGGATGCTTCAATAATCAGAATGCGGCAGAAATTCCTGACGGAATTTTCCACTTCTTCGAAATTCGTGTTAATTTTGACGTTATATCCATAGAAACCGAGCTGTTTTCTGAAATCCTCCGCCACATCCAGATAGGTATCTACATAGAAGGCAATGTTCTTTTTATCGGGAATCGTAACAGGGGCAATCGGCTGCTGTTCCGCTTTTTCAGGGGCAAGGGATGCTCCTTCGTCCAGCCCTTCGAACATCCTTTCAAGGTTGTCATCCACCGTTTTCAACATTTCTTCGTCCGTTTTCCCTTCTTCATGGATTATCCGGTCGATGAGGGCAACAGTTTTTTTGCCGTAATCCGAGAGGCTGTAGCATCCGAAGGAAGACCCTGTTCCGGCAAGCCGGTGAACGAGTATACGAAAATGGGATAGAAGTGCCGGATCTATCGATTCGCTCCTTAGGTGTTCCCATTCCTGGAATATCTCCGTTTCTCGTTCCGGCAGCTGACTAAGAAACCTGTTTTTCAGTTCTTTCAGTTTTTTTGTGATATCCTCTGATAAGTTTTCCACATGCCTCTCCCCAATAAGCTCTCTTTGAGTATATATTATTCGTTTTTACCTTGCAACTTATGCATATATTATTGAACCAACATGATTTAAGAGGTATAGTAGAATAAAAGGGGTTTAATTATGAAAAAACTGAGTCCGAGCCTCGAAGATTACCTGGAAGCGATATTGCGCCTCGAAAAAAAATATCGAGTTGCCAGGGTACGGGATATTGCCCGGTCGCTGGATGTGCAAATGCCTTCAGTAACCGGTGCTCTAAAGAATCTTCGTGAAAAGGGCCTGGTAAACTACGAGAAGAACTCCTTTATTTCTCTAACGGAAGCAGGTACTAAAGCCGCCGAAGCCATAAATTCCAGGCACTACATTCTGGATTCCTTCCTTCGTGATGTACTGCTGGTCGATACAGCAAGGGCTGCGAAGGAGGCATGCGGTATCGAACATGTTATTTCCAGTGATTCCGCCGCGCGTATAGCGAACCTTGCGAATTATATAGAAAGGACTGTTCTCAAGAATTTTTCAAAAGAAGAATGGGAAGCAATACTTCTGCGGTAGAAGATCTTCCCCAAGGACGCCTAAACCTTATCGCTCCCGACAGTTCTTATAGACACTCCCTCTTTACACACCAGGCAGATTTTGATATTCTCCATCCTGCGTATGTGAAAGAAACACCCGACGCGGTGATAAAGATAAGGCGGTAAAATCATGTCGAGAAAATGCGATATTTGCGGGAAAGGGCCGGTAAGCGGGCACAATGTGAGCCATGCCCATAATAAGACAAAGAGGGTATGGAAACCCAATCTGGTAAAAGTCAAGACCGTCGTCGACGGGAAGACGAAAACAATCAAGGTATGTACCCGTTGTCTCCGAAGCAATAAAGTTGTCAAAGTCTGAAATAGATTAATCCTTATATTGAATTCCTCTTTTCTTTCCAGGCCGTATTACGGCCTCCTCTTCAAAGGATCGGCTCATTGAAAAGGGATTCTTTTTCCATGCACCGGGCTTAAGTCGTTGTTTTGAATTTCCCCATTTTCCTCTTTTTACCAGGCCGGCGGCAAGTAGTTCACTGATTGCCTCCTCGATGTCTTCATCATGCCACCCCTCGAGGATCCCGTAACCGGGAGTCAGGAATCGAGGTGGCCCGAGGATATTGGCGGTGTTCATACCCTTTAATATACGCACGGCCTCGGTCAAGGTATACACCCCCGGCGAGCACCTGAAAAAGTCGATGATTTTCCATAATTCAGCAGGTATTTTTTTTACATTTCCGGCGCATACATCACATCCTGAACAGGCGGTCTCCGGTGCACCCATTAATGAAAGCAGATAAGCCCTGCGGCAGACATCATGCTTTACCGCCATTCCTGCCAGGGCTCTGTACCGTTCGCCGGAGGCATCAGCCCGACCGTACAGGGCTTTCAGTGCGTCATTCGGTGAAAAGAGCAGCACGGCCTCGGCCTGTTTCATGTCACGTCCCGCCCGCCCCGATTCCTGTAGGTATGCCTCCACCGAGGGCGGCACATAATGGTGGATAACCGTCCTGACGTTTGATTTATCCACCCCCATTCCGTAGGCACAAGTAGCTACCAGGATTCCGTAGGGGGAGGTAAAGAACCACTCTTCCACCGTTTTCTTCTCCTGCTTCGACAGCCCGGCATGGTAGAAAAAGATCTGTTCCTCTCGCAGTCGCTCCCTCAAGGTAGCGGCCAGCAACTCGGTCTGCCGTCGGCTGCCGCAGAACACGATCACCGGGCGCTCGACCGCGGTGGTTGAGGTAGTGGTCAAAAGGGCTGTCAGTTCGTGCGTCTTCGAGATGACGGGTATAACCCGGTAGGAAATATTCGGCCGGTCGGGGTTGGCGGCAATGATGTTGGGCGAGGTATGGGGAAAGATTATATCCCTGACTTCTTCCAGGATCAGAGGGGAGGCCGTGGCCGTAAAGGCTGTTACCATGGGTATGCCGGCTTCGACCGCCAGGCGCCCCACCTCGAGGTATACCGGCCGGAAGCTTTCGCCCCATTCCGAAACTGTATGTGCCTCGTCAATCACCAGGTGCCGGATGTCGAGACCGGCCAGCTTTTCGAGGACCGGCGGACTCAGCGCGGTCTCGGGGTTGGTCAGAATCATCCTGATTTCCCCGCGCCTGGCCCCCTCGAACACGGCTTCCCGCTCGGCCTTCGGCTGGCCGCCACGGAGGATACCCGGCTTCATGCCGGCTTTGACAAGCCGTCTTGCCTGGTCGGCTATCAGGGACAGCAAGGGAAAGACCACCAGGGTAGGGCCGGCCAGCATCAGGGCCGGTAGTATAAAGCAGAGGGATTTCCCCGCGCCGGTAGGCAGAATAACGATCTGGTGGGGTGCTGTATCCCGCATCTCGGTTTCGCCCGTTACCGGGTTGACCAAAGGCTCCGGGGCGAAACCGGGTACACCGGCGGCTTCCAGGATGTTGCTGATTACCAGCCGCTGGTAGGGGAATAGGTAGCCTAGGCCGAAGTGCTCGGCTGCCGTTTCCGTTATGGGGTCATGTATGTTGTTCATATATAGAGAGTATGCGCTGAAATGGGATAATGCTTCAGGAAAGTAGAAAGAATTACCGGGGGGAGCTTACATTCCTGCTGCAGATCTGCAGCCGCCGGCGGAACTGCCATTCCCGTGGACATGGGCTGGAGGAGGTAACAAATAGTCAGTGTTTCGAAGCGTGGATATACTTCCCGGGAAAAGTACGGATATAATCGCGAATTTCATCCCGTACCCGCCGGTATAATGCAAGTACTTCTTCCTCTGTCCCCACGTTCTTTGCCAGGGAAGGGGGATCATCGAATCCCCTATGTAGTACTTCTATTTTTGCAGGGAACCATGGACAGACCTCCCGGGCATGATCGCAGACGGTTACAACGAAATCGAAGTCCATTCCGGCATACTCGTCCACGAGCTTGCTTCGGTGACCGGATATATCGACTCCCGCTTCGGCCATGACCTGAACAGCCCTGGAATTGAGTCCGTGTACCTCCACGCCGGCGGAATATACTTCTATGGAATCGCTGTAAAAATACCGCATCCAGCCCTCGGCCATCTGACTACGGCAGGAGTTTCCCGTGCAGAGGAATAATATTCGTGTTTTATTCTGCATAACCGGCTCCTATTATGCGAAATACTCGAGTTGTCGTTCGAGGTTGTTCCGGATGACATTCTCTATGCAGCCTATAAAATCCATTATGCAGGTGCAGGTTAGGGAATAATAGACGATGGTTCCTTCTTTCTTGGCGGAGACAAGACCCGCATTTTTCAGGACAGACAGGTGCTTTGATATGGTAGAGGTGTCCGCGCCGATCATCTCGGTCAGCTCGCACACGCAGTGTGGATGTTCGTTGAGTTTTTCTATAATGAACATTCTGGTCGGGTGCCCCATAGCTTTGAGCACGGTAGCCCTGGTTCTGCTTCTTATTTCTTCTTCTTTTGTCATCTTTGACCTCTTTGGCAAAATTACCAAATAAGACCGAAATTGTCAATTCACCTTCCCCGGCAGGATCCTTCAAAGTTGGAATACTGGAGGTAGATGTGAGAAAGGGAAAGATCCTTGAATATAACAACAGTTTCCGCACCTTCACCTATATCTATTCGCCTGATTATCCTACCGTCCGGGAGAGAATTGATGCGTACTACGCGGAACTTGTCCGCCGGTTACGGGAATCGGGGAAGTAGAAATCAATCACGAAGGTTGACATTATTTTCTAATTTGGCTATATTGCCAAATAGAGGATAATATTGTTTTTACGGAGGATCACATGAAAATACAGATTTTAGGAACCGGCTGCCCGAAATGCCAAGCCCTGGAACAGAACGCCCGGGAAGCGGTGGAGAAAACCGGTATTACCGCGGAAGTGGTGAAGGTCAGCGACATGGATGACATCATGGAGATGGGGGTTATGATGACTCCGGCCCTGGCTATTGACGGGGATGTCAAGAAGGTGGGAAAGGTTCTTTCGGTGGAAGAAATAACTAGGATTTTAGAGGTGAGTACATAACATGGTCGCCGACTTTGGTGTGGAGAAGGGTAGAACTCAGATTACCGATAAAGTGTTGACGGGAGTCACCGACAAGATTTCGCCCGCCCTATCGGTCGAGGAATGCTGATATGGGTGAAACGACTCAAACGAAACCCGGTTTTATTGCGAGGCTTTGGAAGGATAAAAAAAACAGGCTTCTTCTTGTCTTGGCCGGTATTTTTATTCTAGCCTACTTTACTCCCTTCGACACCCCCCGGGTATCGACGGCCTTGCAGGAAGCCTTCATGATGCTCTCGGAGTACGCCCGGGAGCATGTGCTGCTCTGCCTGGTGCCTGCGTTTTTCATCGCCGGTGCCATCATGTTATTTCTCAACCAGCAGTCGGTCATAAAATACCTGGGTCCCGACGCGCCCAAACCGGTGGCTTACAGTGTTGCTTCGGTATCGGGAACCATCCTGGCGGTCTGCTCTTGCACGGTTTTGCCGATTTTCAAGGGTATCTATAAAAAGGGAGCGGGGATAGGTCCGGCCGTTTCTTTCCTCTATTCCGGTCCGGCCATCAATATCCTGGCTATCATTTTGACGGCCAAGGTGCTGGGATGGCGGCTGGGCTTGGCCCGGGCGGTGGGGGCAATCCTGTTTGCCTTTGTGGTCGGCCTGCTGATGCACCTGATTTTCCGAAAAGAAGACTCGGAGAGGGTAACCAACGCGGCCATGTTCCGGAACACCGGGGATGAAGGTAGGGGCCTGGGGAAAACAATCATCTACATGGCGAGTATGATCGGCATTCTGGTATTCATCAACTGGGCTCCCTCCAGGGGTTCTTCGGCAGGATGGGACCTTGTCTACCGCTGGAAGTATGTTATCACCGGCGCCTTCGCCCTGATGCTGATCTACAGCCTGGTTTTTTGGTTCAAGAAACACGAGCTGAAGGAATGGGTCCTGGCTACCCGGGACTTTGCCGTGCAGATCCTGCCGCTGTTATTCGGCGGTGTTCTGGTGGCAGGTTTTTTGTTGGGCAGACCGGGGCACATGGCGCTTATCCCTGAGAAGTGGATCGCCGCGGCGGTAGGAGGAAACTCGATTCTCTCCAACTTTATCGCCAGTGTCTCAGGGGCCCTGATGTACTTCGCCACCCTCACCGAGGTCCCTATTATGCAGGGACTTCTGGGCAGCGGCATGGGGCAAGGGCCGGCATTGGCGCTGCTCTTAGCCGGGCCATCCATGTCACTGCCGTCCCTTCTGGTGATCGGAGGTGAGCTGGGATTCAAGAAAACCACCGTGTATGTGGTTATCGTGGTAACGCTTTCCACCCTGGCAGGGATACTGTACGGGGCGCTATAAAAAATGAAAAACATATTGGAGGATATATATGCGAATGTTAGCCGAATTTTTCCCCGAGTTTGCTGACAAGCTCGATGAAATGGACTCCCTCTATGGAGAGAAACGTCTCATCGACGAAAAGACCTACCAGTTTATCTGCTTTGCTCTATCCATCAAGGCACGTTCCAAGCCCTGTGTGCTCAAACATTTCAAGGGGGCCCTGGAAGCCGGAGCCACGGTGAAGGAATTATCCTACATCCTGGCCCTGGTGATGCGTGAAGCCGCCGGGGCGGATGATTGCTGGACCCACGATGTCCTGGGGGACTGGAAAGAGATCATGCGGGGCAATGTAAACTGCGGCTGTGAGTCCTGAACGAGCCTTGACGAAGGACCCTGCCGACCTTAGATTATAAAACAACCCTCTAGTGGATCGGAGGCAAGATAGTGGCGGTGCTCAATTTCGGTTCTCTTAATATAGACCATGTATACGAGGTCCCCCATTTTGTTCGACCGGGTGAAACCCTGGGCAGCTATTCATACACCCGCCACTGCGGAGGTAAGGGGCTTAACCAGTCGGTCGCCCTGGCCCGGGCGGGGGCGGAAGTTTTTCACGCCGGCAAGATCGGTGCGGAAGGAGATTTTCTCATACACTACCTCCGGGACGCCGGGGTCGATGTTCAAAATATCACCCTTTCGGAAACTCCCACCGGACACGCGCTCATACAGGTGGATTCTAGCGGAGAGAATGCTATTATTCTCTACGGGGGGGCAAACAGGGAGATTGCCCCTGATAATGCGGACAGGGTAGTGCAAAGATTTTCCGGTTCCGATGTTCTTCTCATGCAGAACGAAATTTCCTCCACGGCGGACATAATGCTGAAGGCCGCCGGCCGGGGTATGGAGGTGTTCTTTAATCCCGCGCCGATGACAAAAGAAGTCTTTACGTATCCCCTGGATACGGTGCGTTGGTTCATTGTCAACGAAATTGAAGGCGCCATGTTATCAGGTGCCCGGCGTTCTGTGGATATTCCGCCGGCCTTACTCAAGAAATACCCCCATGCCCGGGTTGTTCTTACCCTGGGCAGCCAAGGCGTGATATACGCCGATACGGAGGGAACCCTGGAAGTTCCGGCCTATCGTGTAAAAGCCGTGGATAGCACCGCCGCCGGAGATACCTTTATCGGGTATTTTATTGCCTCTCTTACCGGCGGCGGGGATGTAAGGTCTGCCCTGGAGGTTGCCTGCAAGGCCGCGGCCCTCTGTGTAACCCGGCCGGGAGCGGCCGGCTCCATACCGGACAGGGCGGCTGTCATGGGGTTTGATCCGGAGGGCGAGGGATAATGTCTTCCCGACTGTCGGAATTACCGGCCCCGGCGGGAAACCATTTGTCCATGGTGCCCCCTGCTGTTCCCTCGCGGGACAATGCCTGTTTTCTTCATGGATAGGAGAATCGGCATGCCATGGCGTATCGTGGATAAAAGGATGGAAACGGCGGAATATGTCGAGGCTGCCGCGGCAGGACACGAGAGAAGGGAAGGGGTTGATTTCAATTATTCCAGGGGACTTTCTTGGAACAGAATTAAAAAAACTGAATATTCGATTCATATATTCAGAGTATATATTCGCTGATCCGCCCCGCTTTTTGGTAAAATAATCCCGGAATCGCCCTACTTTATTCTATTTACCGAACCGTTTCTTGACAGAGGACGCCCGTACTGTCGAACATGATTCAAATCCGTAATGAAGGAGGCGTGTATGCATTATTCTCTGCAATGTGTGTTCTGCGGGACAGAGTATCAGGAAGGGTATGGCCCGTTTCGGCTGGAATGCGACAACCATCACAGGCCTGCTCTGCTCAGGGCGGTGTACGAGAACAAGGAATTCCTCCCGGATCGGGAAGCCCCGGGTATGTTCCGGTTTCGAAATTGGCTGCCGGTTCGCAGGAGCTTCCCCAACGCAGCAGGAACCCTAGTGTTTCATTCTAAGGAACTCAGTTCGATGTTAAAACTCGATAATGTATATGTCGCCTTCAACGGTTACTGGCCCGAGAAGGGAGCCGGTATGGAGACCTGTAGCTTCAAGGAGCTCGAAGCACTCTCCGTATGTGGAAGAATGACCGAGGAAAAGGACTCATATATGGTTGTCGCTTCGGCGGGGAATACCGGGCGGGCGTTTCTTCAGATCGGATCGCTTTACAATATTCCGGTGTGTGTGGTGGTTCCCGAATCAGCCCTTCCGGAAATGTGGATCACCACCGGGAGAGGAGAGAAGGTGCTCCTGGTTGCTGTTGCCGAGGCCGATTATTTTGACGCCATACGGCTTTCTTCCGTAATAGCGTCCCTCCCCGGTTTTTATCCCGAAGGGGGAGCAAAGAACGTCGCCCGCCGGGACGGAATGGGATCGGTTCTCCTCTCTGCGGTGGAACAACTGGGTGTTATGCCCGATCATTATTTCCAGTCGGTAGGCAGCGGGACCGGCGGTATAGCGGCCTGGGAGATGTCGGTTCGCCTGAGGGAGACAGGCCGTTACGGGAAGTCGAAGATGCGGCTTCACCTGGTTCAGAACCAGCCTTTTTCCGTTATTCACGATGCCTGGTCGGCAAGGTCCTCTGAAATTCTGCCCTTTGACGATGATGAAGCAAAACGTAATATAGACTTATTATGGTCTCCTGTCCTGAGCAACAGGAAACCGCCCTACAGTATTTCAGGCGGCGTGTACGATGCACTGTCGGATACGGGGGGAGAAACCTACGCCGTTTCGGCGGATGAAGCCCGGGCCGCCGGTAGAATGTTTACTGAAAAGGAAGGGATTGATCTCGATCCCGCGGCGGAGGTAGCCGTGGCCGGCCTGATCCGGGCTTCCGCCGCCGGCAGACTGGGGAAAGAGGATGTTGTTTTACTCAATGTTACCGGCGGCGGTGGAAGGCATCCTCAGCTTAATGAGAAAAGAAAAAGAGTAACCCCGGATATCATTTTCCAACCTGGGGTGACTGGTAGGGAAATCGAATCCGGCATGGCCGGACTGATCACTGTAGGAGTTTTACAGTAGCAGGCCGCCGAAGACCGGCGGCCCGGGTTGATTCGCCCGCGGGATTCATACCCCGCGGCTTGCCGCGCTCTTCGGAGCCGAG
>CAYPIQ010000048.1:0-18701 GCA_964410865.1 uncultured Spirochaetales bacterium
TTCAAAGTACCACTACCGATGGTTACATAGTATAATTTTTGCGGAATTTAGGATTCATGTTTATTCGTGGTTAAAAGAAAAAACCACGAATGGACACCAATAGACACTAATTGATGCTTTATGAAGAGGTGTACTAGAGAATGTGTTTTGAATGTAAATACTGTAAACTTAAATGGAACGGATTGTCTTATGAAAAATATTAGTGAAAATTCGTGTTTATTCGTGGTTAAAAGAATAGAGGAGTAACGGTTATGGATCATGTGGAGAATAAGGCATCGAAGAACATCATTGAAGATAACATAGAAAAGCTAAAGGATTTGTTTCCAGAGGCTTTTACCGAAAGCTCAGATGAGGGTGAACCCAGGTGGAAGGTGGATTTCGAGACCTTGAAACAGATCCTGGGAGATTATACGGAGGAGAGACAGGAACGGTACAGTTTTTCTTGGAACGGCAAGTCCAGAGCCAGGTTGATTGCCCAGACTCCGTCTACCGGAACTCTGCGTCCATGTCCTGATGAGTCGGTGGATTGGGATACCACCAAGAACCTGTTCATTGAGGGGGACAACCTGGAGGTGCTGAAGCTGCTGCAGAAGAGCTACCATAAAAAGGTAAAGATGATCTACATCGATCCTCCGTACAACACGGGGAATGAGTTTATCTACCCGGACAAGTTTCAAGACAATCTGGATACTTACCTGCGCTACACAGGGCAGGTTGATGATGAAGGATTCAAGGTATCCACCAACTCTGAAACCGGAGGGCGATACCATACTAATTGGCTGAACATGATGTATCCAAGATTGAAGCTGGCCAGGAATCTGCTAAGGGACGATGGGGTAATCTTTATCTCAATCGACGATAACGAAGTGGCTAATTTACGGAAGATTTGTGATGAGATATTTGGGGAGGAGAATTTTTTAGGTGTGATCTTGTGGAAGAAGAAAACAAACGGAAATAATATGGGGCATATACCTCCAGTACATGATTATTTTGTTGTTTACGGTAAAATGGAACAAGAGGATTTGTTACGTGGGTTTCCTATATCCGAAGAATATATTAGGAAAAACTATTCAAACCCAGATAATGATCCACGAGGTGATTGGACAACTTCTGATCTATCTGCAAATCATAAGGGACCCTATTTCCCAATAAAAAATCCAAATACAGGTGATGAGTATCTACCTCCTGAGGGTAGGTATTGGGTCTTTGGCGAAAAAGAAATGCAAAAGAGAATTGATGATGGAAGGGTAATCTTTGGGAAGACAGGAAAAGGGCGACCAATACAGAAAAAGTTTTTTAAAGATAGAACTAATGAGCGAAGAAAAGCAGAATCATGGTGGGATAAACATGGGTTGAATGCAGATGGCACTGAGGAATTAGGGCAATTATTTTCTCCGAAAGTATTTGATCATCCCAAACCTTCAATAACAATCAAGCATCTGATTGATATAACAGCTAAGGATGATGATATTGTGCTAGATTTTTTTGCTGGTACCTGTACTACCGCACATTCAGTTTACAAACAGAATTTCCATGAAAAATCAAAAATCAATTACATACTTGTACAACTACCAGAACTTACTTTAGATGGTTCAGAGGCCTACAAAGCAGGTTACAAAAACATTGCCGAAATAGGCAAAGAACGCATTCGCCGGGCTGGTAAGAAGATTAGGGAAGAAAATCCGGATTATGATGGAGACCTCGGTTTCAAGGTTTTCAAACTCGACTCCAGCAACATCAAGCCATGGGATGCAGATTTTGATAACTACAAAGAAGCTCTTATTAACTCCGTGGAGAATATCAAGCCTGAACGTACCGATCAGGATGTACTGTATGAACTCCTGCTGAAATACGGTCTTGATCTTACCATACCGATAGAAACCCGAAGTATCCAGGGGAAGAATGTCTACATAATCGGAGCAGGAGCGCTTGTGGTTTGTATGGATGATGAGGTTACCCTGGATGCGGTAGAGGGAATTGCAAAACTGAAGGAAGAATTGAAACCTGAGATTATGCGGGTTGTGTTTAAGGATGCCGGGTTCAAGGATGCAACCGTAAAGACCAATACGGTGCAGATACTGAAGATTGCCGGTATTGAGGATGTGAAGAGTCTCTAGAAGGAGGCAAGTATGAAGAATGAAGATCCTTTATTACGAATACAGTTTGACGGTAAAGCCGTTGGGGAAAGCCGTATACCAGTTACGTATCTCCTTACCTTTCTCTCGAATATGGAGAAGGCAATAAAACGTACAAGTAGAGTTCTTTCCGGGGAAGCATCCAGCCTGCAGAAAGGACGAGTCCCTGAAAACATAAAGAAAGAGATAGCTTTGGATCTTGTGCAGATTACTCATGCAAGCCCCTCCGCTGTGTTGGGGCTTGAAAGAAGCATGAGCCAGACTGCTTTACCCGGTATGGATTATGGAGCCGAGGTAATAGAAAAGTCTATACAAGGGCTTGATGCTGCGCAGGAGGAAAGTGAAGTACTTCCAGATGGCTTCGATACAGGAGTATTGATGGCATGGAGGAATGCCGGTAAGCTGTTTGAAAAGGGAATTGATTCAATTACGTTCACCCTGAATCATAGAGCAAAGCCCATAGTAACAAGATACACGTATAAAGGCTTCTCTCGTATACAGGAAAGGATTAAAGGACCAGAAACGAATATCCGAACCATTGAAGGACGCCTGTTAATGGCCGACTTCAAGGAATATGGTACGAGGTGTCGCATACATCCTTCAGCCAGTGAGCCGGTACTCTGCTATTTTGATGAAGAACAGAGAGATGAGGTACTTGAAGATATTCTTCAATATGTAAAAATCATTGGAGAGGCAACTGAAGATCCGCTTACAGGGAAGATCATTAGCATTAAGATACATGACATAGAACGATTGGAAGAAAAGGAGAACGAAGCAGCCGACTTATTACCTAAAGGGACCCCCCTTAGCCATGATTTCTGGAAGTCACCCTCTCTTGAAGAGCTGGCGGAATCACAGCACGTACAGCCGGTTACCGACCTCAGTACACTCTTCGGTACCTGGCCTGGTGAGCCTGATGATGGGTTTGAAGAGTCTATAGATGATCTACGACATCACGTCGCTGAAGGTGATTACTGATGGCTTCATCACGTGTTGTTCTCGATACCTGTATTGTCTCGTACCTTATGAGAGGACAGAGAGAAGCTGAACTTTATCGTCATCATATTGAAGGTAGACTACTGGCAATCTCTTTTATCACCGTGGGGGAAATGTATTACGGAGCTGAGAAGGCAGGCTGGGGTGATCGTAGACGGAAACAACTTGAATCAACATTGCGTAACTTTGTGGTAATCCCCTACGATAACGAGATTGCTCGCTGTTACGGCCAATTAATGGCTGAACGACATCGGAATGGTATGCCTATTGCCCCAAATGATGCGTGGATAGCAGCTTGCACTCTTAGACATGAAGTCCCTCTTGTGACCCATAACTATAAAGATTTCAAAGAAATAACCGGACTGGAAGTAATACATGAAACATTCTATTAACAATATCCCAGACAGTGTTAGGGGATTTCACAAAGTAGGGAACTATGACTTTTGATGATCACATATTAGTTTCCGCAGACAGTGTATGCGGAATGTATCCCTATAATAGCAACCCTCCGGAATTTCCGGATAGTTGCCGGTAAATCGAAGAAGTTACAACTTGTAAGGATCTCTTACAAGTTCAACAGGAGATCGAATAATGAAACTCCAATTCAACCCAGACTTAGATTTCCAAAGAGAAGCTATCGACTCCATTACGGGCATTTTCAGAGGACAGGAGATATGCCGTACCAACTTTACCGTTGCGCCGCTTCAGGTATCTGATCAACCTGAGCTCATTGAGTACAACCAGGGAGTCGGTAACCGGATCAAACTGCTTCCTGAAGATATTCTGGAGAACGTCAGAAACATCCAGTTGAGAAACGGACTTGCGCCGTCCGAGAAACTCGACGGCATGAACTTTACCGTGGAAATGGAGACCGGTACTGGGAAGACCTATGTGTATCTGCGCAGCATCTTCGAACTGAACCAGCAGTACGGCTTTACCAAGTTCATCATCGTTGTCCCCTCTGTGGCAATTAAGGAAGGAGTCTATAAATCTCTCCAGATGACCGAAGAGCACTTCAAGGGGCTCTACGATAACGTGCAGTACGATTACTTTATCTATGACTCCCAGAAACTCGGCCAGGTGCGGAGTTTCGCCACTAACGATTACATCCAGATCATGGTAATAAACATCGATGCCTTCCGTAAAAGCTTCAAGGACCCTGAGAAGGAGGATAAAGCCAATATCATCCATAGACCCCATGACCGTATGGCAGGCACCAGGCCGATAGAGTTCATCAAGGAAACCAGCCCTATTGTGATCATCGACGAACCTCAGAGCGTGGATACCACCGAGAAAAGCAAAGAAGCCATACAGTCCCTCAACCCTCTCTGTACCCTACGTTATTCCGCCACCCATGTAGACAAGTACAACATGCTGTTCAAGCTTGACTCGGTAGACGCCTACGAACGCAAACTGGTCAAGCAGATAGAGGTCTCAAGCCTCCAGATAAGCGACAGTCATAACAAACCCTACATAAAACTCCTGAAAACCGACAACCGTAAAAGTCCCATTGCCGCTACCATCGAAATGGATATTAAACAGAAAGATGGTACGGTAAAACGAACCCATAAGAAAGTGCGCCAGGGAGACGATCTGTTTGACCTTTCAGGAGGTCGGGATCTGTATGAAGGCTATATCATTGACGATATCTACTGTGAAACGGGAAATGAATATATCAACTTCACCAGCAAACCGGATATCGCCTATCTGAATACCCCTGTTGGCGGAGTTGATGAGGATGAATACAAACGGCTCCAGATCCGAAAGACGATCGAGACCCATCTGGATAAGGAGCTGAAATTACGCAGACGAGGGATTAAGGTCTTGAGCCTCTTCTTTATCGATAGGGTCAACAACTACAGGTGGTATGATGAAGAAGGTGCTCCACGGCAGGGTAAATATGCTCGGATGTTCGAGGAAGAATATCAAACCATCTTGCAGAAGAATCCCAAGTACCACACCCTTTTCGAGGATGTGGACGTTGAAACTGCAGCTGCAGGAGTGCATGACGGGTACTTTGCCATAGATAAAAAGAAGGATGCCTCCGGTAACGCACGCCTTAAAGACTCTACGGGTGAAGGGAAAACCCAAGCTGACGAGAGCGCCTATCACATAATCATGCAGAATAAGGAGAAACTACTGGGCTTCGAATCCAAATTGAAGTTCATATTCTCCCATTCGGCCCTAAAGGAAGGCTGGGACAATCCGAATGTGTTTCAGATCTGCACCCTCAACGAGACCTCTTCGACCATGAAGAAGCGGCAGGAAATTGGCCGTGGATTGCGTATAGCAGTAAACCAGGATGGAGAGAGGGTCCACGGCTTTGATGTAAATACCCTCACCGTTATGGCCAATGAATCCTACGAAGATTTTGCCAGGCAGTTGCAGAGTGAAATCGAACAGGAAGAGGGTATCAGATTTGGCGTGGTAGAAAAGCACCTCTTTGCGGGTATAGCCATCGCTACCGGAGACCACACAACCGAGTACCTCGGTGTAGATACATCCAATGAGATATGGACACATTTGGTGGAACACGAGTACATCGATACCAATGGAAAGGTGCAGGACAAATTGAAGCAGGACCTGAAGAACAACCAGGTGAGCTTGCCGGAATCGGCCCAGCAGTACTCACAGCAAGTATTATCGCTTCTCAAGAAAGTCTCCGGTGACCTTAACATCAAGAATGCCGACGACAAGAAGAGAGTAAACCTGAATAAGAAGGTATACCTCGGAGAAGAGTTCAAAGCCCTCTGGGACAAAGTGAAATATAAGACCACCTTCCGGGTTGATTTTGATGTCGAGAAGCTGATTACTGCGTGTGCAGCTGAGATCAAGAAGAACCTGATTGTCGGCAAGGCTCGTTTTCATACCCAGACTACAACCCTGAATATTGACCGTGGAGGTGTGCGGGCTGAAGAAGTGAAGGAGCTGCAATCGGTATACAACCGTAGGGATTATCAGCTACCGGATATAGTGAGCTACCTGCAGAACGAAACCAACCTCACCAGAAAGGCAATCGTGGACATCCTTGTGAAAAGTGAAAAGCTGGATGATTTTCCCAACAATCCGCAGAAGTTCATAGAACAGATAGCCGTTATAGTTAAGCACCAGATGCAGCTGTTCATTGTCGATGGGATCAAGTACCAAAAGCTTGGTGAAGATCATTACTATGCACAGGAGCTATTTGAAGAGAATGAACTCTTCGGCTATCTCAAAAAGAACATGATCGAGGCTGAAAAGTCGGTATTCGACCACGTCGTTTACGACTCCGATGTCGAGGCCGAGTTTGCCAAATCCTTTGAAAACAACGATCACATCAAGGTCTATGCGAAGTTACCAGGATGGTTCACCATCGACACTCCCTTGGGTCCATATAACCCCGACTGGGCAGTGCTGGTTGAACTGGATGGTGAGGAGAGACTCTATTTCGTGGTTGAGACAAAGGGCAGCCTTTTCACTGATGCTCTGCGACCGACGGAACAGGCCAAGATCGACTGCGGCAGGGCACATTTTAAGGCTCTGGGGAATGAAGTTGACTTCACCGTTGCCAATAACTTTGATACCTTTGCGGATAAGATATTCTCCTAAGGACTTTTGTCCGCAGCAAAATAGCGATGTCGCATATAAAGTTGCCATTTTTCGAACACCGTATTGTTGGTAATCCGGGGAGTTCCTCCTATGGAAGGCAGTCGAAGGGCACGAAAGTTGGCCCAGTCTTTCAGGGTGGTCTCCCATCTGAATTGTTTCAACCTGCCTACCACCCGGACCCCTCGTCCCTTGGAAAGATATTCAAAGCAGTTCTCCGCCAATCTTCCCCATGTCTCGATCTCGAAGAAGGAGACCTCCTCTTTCTTCTCATCATCTATATTGTATTGACGGTTTACGCCGATGGAAAAGGTGCACAAGGTAGTCCATCCTTTGGTTACAGTGGATTCCGGATCTCGGGTAAGGTTGCCTTCTAAAAGCACCGAGTTAAGATCGTTCATCTGTTCCTCCTACTTGAAGTTGTTTTCTATTCAGTAGTGAGGTACTGCTTCCTCTTGATATAAGGGCACTTGCCCCAGACCCACCAATCTTCGGCATACTTCGAGAACTTCATCTCGGCTTTGGCGCTGTATTTGCCTGATCTCAGCTGTTTATCCGCCCAGATGCGGGCACGGTTCTTGTCGGTTTCTCCGGAACTTCGGCCTGGAAGCCGTTTTCCTGTATCCGGATCTCTGAACCTGACGTAATAGACGGACTTTCCCAGACGTTTGGAGTATCGTTTGAAGAGTGAATAGGGATATGCAATCATGGGGTTCCTCCTAAAGTTGACCTGGTCACATTTTAGGTCACGCGTTTAGGAAGGACAATTTAGGCAAGTTAATAAGTTGTTGCCGAGCTTAGAATTAACTCTCCTAAACTCGGCTTAACTTGTATGGGCCCACCAGGACTTGAACCTGGGACCCTCTGATTATGAGTCAGATGCTCTAACCAACTGAGCTATAGGCCCACGAGAAAAACTGATACCATATAAAGCCCGGCCATGTCAAGAAGCAGCTTTCTTCATCAACAATGTAACATGTTCTTTGAGATGTTGGTTTTAAAAGACTATACTTAATCCGACGGGATTAGGGAGCCGGTGGCAAGCAGGAGATTTCGAGCGAAGCATAGTCCCACCTAGGCTTCCATTCCCTTTCCCCGCAAATAATCACGGATAAACAGCATCTTCGCCTGCATTGTTCTCAATTCCCAGGCCTTTGTATTATGTGGCATAAAGCGTACCGGCGGCACCTGGCGATTTCATACGTTTGTCCTGACACGGAAGCGGTGTACTTTGCTAAGAGTCTAGTATAGTATTCTTCCGTATGGAAGATACGCACACATATAAAGGTCATTCACACCGCCGTCTGCCGGACTGGCTCAAGCGCCCCTTGAGCACCGGTCCGAAACTGGACAGGGTTACCCGTATCCTGGAGGATCTTCACCTGAACACGGTCTGCCAAGAAGCCTTGTGTCCTAACCGGGGACAGTGCTTCTCATCCGGAACAGCCACTTTTATGATCCTGGGAAAAAGCTGCACCAGAAACTGTGCTTTCTGCGCCATTCCCCATGGTCGACCTGAAGCCCCGGAGGCTGATGAGCCGGTTAGACTGGCCGAAGCCTCCGGTCGGCTGGGGTTGAAGCACGTGGTCATTACCTCCGTCACCAGGGACGACCTGCCCGACGGCGGGGCGGCCCACTTTGCCGCATGCATAGCCGAGCTGCGAAAAACCATGCCGGAGACCACGGTGGAGGTGCTCACTCCGGACTTCGGTGGAAACACCGGTCTGCTCGATATTGTACTGGAGGCGGGGCCGGATGTTTTTAATCACAATCTTGAAACCACCGGAAGATTGACCGCCGAGATACGCAGCGGCGCTGATTATGACCGTTCCCTGGCGGTCCTGAACCACGCCTCCCGCTCCTCCCGCAGGCCGGTGGTAAAAAGCGGGTTCATGCTCGGATTGGGGGAGACTGAAGCGGAGATTGATGAGCTTCTCCATGATCTTCATAGCGCGGGGGTGGAAGCCCTCACCATCGGGCAATACCTCAGACCGACCCGCCGGCACCGCGAAGTGATCCGCTATTACGAACCGGAGGAATTCGAAGCCCTGGGTAAGAAGGCCCTGGAAGCAGGTTTCCTGTCCGTTGCCTCCGGTCCCTTTGTGAGGAGCAGCTACCAGGCTGAAAAGGCTTATTGCGAGTGCCTAGTCGCACGGAAGGAACGGAACCGATGAAACAGCATGAAAACCTGAGGATCATCCTCGACAAGGCTCGAGAGGGGACGGAAAACATGTCCGTTGATCAGACCCTTCTGGAGCTGGCGGAGGTTTCGCGGATACCGCCGACCATCAGATTCTACCACTGGCGGGTGCCGACTATTTCTCTCGGGTATTTCCAGAAAGCCTCGGAAATAGAAGCCCAGTCCGAGGTGGTTAGGTCCATGCCCTTTGTCCGCAGACCCACCGGCGGCGGGGCCATTCTCCACGATGATGAAATAACCTATTCCCTTACCCTTCCGTTCGCGGGGTTTGAAGAGCCCCTGGGAATCGAACCCATGTATCGCCTGGTTCATAACGCCTTTATCCGGGTTCTGGCGGGGATGGGTATCGAGACGGACTACCGGGGGGGGGAAGACCCCGAACACTCGGTGGGCGGACCGTTTTTTTGTTTTGCCCGTGCCTACAGTCTCGATCTGACTTTAAAGGGCGATAAACTCCTCGGCAGTGCTCAGCGGCGTCTGAAAAAAGCGGCCATGCAGCACGGTTCGTTTATCCTGGGCCGCACCCATACTGAGCAGCCCTCGGCGGAACTCAAGGGCAGCGTATCCGGAGAGTTCGATGAAACCGCCTTTTGCCTGTCCGTCGCGGCCGAAGTCGCCCGGCAGCTGACATTAAAAACGGAGGAGGGCGTTTTGACGAAGGAGGAACTGGAGAGGGGGCAGGAATTGACCACCTTTTTTGCTTTGGATGAGTGGAACAGAAAGAGGTGAGGTACTCAGTTGATGTTCCGGCGCTCCGCTAAATCCTTAAGGAAATCCAGCAAGACATTCTTATAATCCCCGTCATTACCGTTATTCTCTTCCATTAGTTGCAGGTACTGTTTTTTTATGACCGCGCGGATCTCTTCCCGGGCGGGCAGGTCCGGTTCCAGCTCGGTGAACAGTCGGTCGATGAACTCTTCCGCGACCTGCAGGCTGAATCCTTCCATATAGTATGAAACGGTATATAGACCCGCGGGTATACAGTTTACGCTGTGCTGTTTGAGGAGAAGAATAGATTCGATGATTTTTATCGACTGTTTATATACCAGGTTCCGTAGCCTGGAAAGATCGGGCCTACCCGGTTTCCTGCTGATGTAATCCAGGAACAGCCAGTTGATGCATACAATCATTACATGAAGGCTGGGAACGCAGTGCAGGTGGGGATCCAGGGCCTGCATTATGCCGAGCCCGATATCCCACCGATTCGGTTTCGGACGCCTGGTCGTGGTCATGACGCGCTGGTATACGCCGTAGGCTTCAACATAAGAACGCTCAATGAGCCGGAGCAGGTAGAACATGTCGGCCTCGGCTTTTCTGCCGTATGCTTTGTAGAGATAGCCCAGGGTGCTGATCCAGAGCATGGTAAAGCTCATGTACACCGGCCGGTATTCCGGTTTAAAGGGTATTTTGTCGTCCAGCTCATGATCGACATTGATAATAGGGCAGGTAAGGACTCCGCGTTTTCTTTGAAACTGGGGCAGAAAGAAATAACGCAGCACCACTGTGATAACCCGGATGGAAACGGCCCTGAGCCTTTTCCGCGAAAGACAGACACGGTAAGCGGTCAGAGCGTATCTGTTGAAGATACACGTAAATTTGATGCGGAATACGGCTTCATTCATCCTCAGTATCCCGGCCTCCGTTTTCCGAAGAGCATATTCTGGTAGCATCGCACGCAACCGGGAAAAAGTCCCCGGGGGCTTGATTTCAGAGTTTTCCGGAATGTTCGAGCCCGCTCATTGTTGAATATTTCGAAAAAGGGTTGTTCACGTATGTTGCCGAGAACGTATTCAGGATAATCGGCGCAGAAATGGACGTTTCCGTTGTAGTCGATATCCGCCTGAGACCAGGGAATCCTGCACGTATCTCTGACCAGGGTCTCGAGGTGTGCGTAGTATTCTCCTATCCTGGACGGTCGAATAACCGGTACGGTGAGAATGGGATAACGATGATTCATTGAATGGACACGCTTCAGTATGTTTTGGAATTCCTCTCCGTCGATTCCTTCATTAAATCCGCTGTTAAAGCCTTCCAGGGCATAGATATCGGTATCCAGGTTTTTTTTCATGAATTCCCTCTGCCGTTCGATGATCGTATCGTTTGTATAGGTTCCGAGGTTTATGATATGCCAGGAAAGGCCCTTGTCGCCCATGGCATTGATGAACCTGTCGAGGCTCCGGTAATTCAAACGGCTCACCACGGTAACGATACCGACATGGGGGAGCTGGGAGTGCTGCCGCTCCTTCTCGCGCTTGAGCGCTTCCAGGCCTTCCATCACTTTTTTGTACGAACCCTTTCCGCGGATTCGGTCGTTTTCTTCCTCGAAGGAATCCAGGGATACAAACAAAGCGTTCCAGCGGTCCCGGACTATCTGTTCCGCGTGCCGCGCTAAGAGGGTTCCGTTGGTATTTATGGATATAACACAGCCCCGACGGACGATATGTCGAGCCACTTCCATGATGTGGGGGTACATGAAGGGTTCTCCGCCCCAGATATAGAAGATGGGTTTTTTTACGGCAACCTCGTCGATAAAGCGGACATAATCCTCCGGTGGGACGATTTTTTTTGCTTCTTCCCTCGCATACGCGCCCTTTAACACGCCTTTTACGCCCCGCTGACCGCAGGTAACACAGTGGAGATTACACAGAGGAGTTATACGCATATAGATGAGGCTCAGCGAGTTCGTTTTGCCGGAAGGTCGACGATAATCGAGCTGTTCCGCCTTTATTTTCTGCAGATAAGACCCGATGAGATTAAAAGCCATGCCGGGGTTATATCGCAGCACCTCGAGGACCACGGAGAAATTTTTACTAAGCTTTTTTACCGAAACCATAGCAACCTAAAGCCGGAGCTTTCTCCTTTCTTCCCTCCGAGGTATCCGGTGTATTTTTCTGATCCCGGATTTCGAGCAGGTCGGAGGTGTTGGGATTGGACCTGAACCGAATAACATTGAGAATAAATATGTCGAGTTTTTTCATGGTATTTGGAGGAAGAGGATTTCCGTCCACCTCCACCGAGATGACCGGATATTTCCTGGCCCGTGCCCAGGGAGTGTAGATTCCTTCTATAACCCGGCCTATCAGGCAGGCAAAGGGAAAAATATTTACTACTCCCGAGTATCCTCCTTTCATGCTTGCGGCCGCCGCTCCGCTGGATACCGCTATTTCCGAGTTTAATTCCAGATCGAGGAACTCGTGTTCCGTTTGCTCCATAATTTCCTTCATGTTTTCCGGTGCTTCCGGTAACAGCCCGGAAGGAGCAAAGGCTTTCTTGTACTTTTTTTCAACCGAATGCTTCCAGATTTCTTCAATTTTGTACACGCCCAGTCTGCGGAGTTCTTTACTGAATGGACGGCGGTACGGGGCAACGAGTCGGAGCCGCTTTTTCATATCGTAGGATCGGACAAAATCGGTGTAATGAATCCATTCGGTAATTCCGGATACCTTGGCAATTATTCCCTTACTGCTGAAGTGGTCGATAAGCTCATTTACGGCAAAGTCGTCCCGGCGGACGTATATTTCCCCCACCATCAGGACCTTTGCTGCTTCATGAACCGATTGCTTCAACGGGATCTTTGCGAGCTCCTGGGCCATACGCTTCGAAGAACGGAGTAGCTGCGTCGAATCGGAGGTGACCGTATCGAGAAGAATCTCCCATTCCCGCTGGAATATAGCACGGGCTTCTTCCGGGTCTTCGGCACATGCACTGAGTGAATTATACATATCCTTCAGGTAATCCGCCGCTACAACTGCGTGCCAGATCCGTTTAGAGAATCCGGGGCCGAGTTCACTGTAGGAATTGTCGGCGCTTAAGGTAAAAACCATGACATTATCTATTTTCAGGTCTCTGAATACGTTGTCCATGAAAACGGCGTATTGACCCGTCCTGCAGGGGCCGGTGGTTTCCGGGACAAACACCATATAGTACTGATCTTCGCGGTACCGGGGTGATGCAAGAAACTTCAGAACGCTGCCGAGTACGATGTGGCAGGGGAGGCACTCTTTCCCCGAAGCAAAACTACGGGCAAGCTGTACTACCGCGGTATCCGCCACCGGTAAGGGGGTTGTCTGAATACCGGCTTCACGGATCAGTGCGGCGGTAAGCCGCGTCGATATATCTCCCATATTCGAGAAGAGAACGGTAACATGTTCGTTGTTTTTAATATATATCTTCTTGCCGGTTTTACGGTTTAAAAGATGGAGTTCATCATCGGGGGAGTTCACAAAATGCAGCCCGTTGTCGTACCGTGCTTGTTCTCTCCTGGAGCCGAAGAGATTATATCCGTCTATGATATCGAGAAAGGCTTCTATCCGGGTGTCGATTCCGGCGTCGGCGGTATGCGAGTCCAGCTCCAGGACCAGGTAGGGCTTTGTGCCCATCATCCAGCGAAGGTAATGCAGAAGAAAGGAATCGGGGCCGCAGGAAAAGTTGGAGATATAACAGGCATGCAGATTGGGCTCATTTTTTACTAAAGACGCCGCCTTCATGTTTTGCTGCCCGAAGTACCAGTACATGTTTCTGTAGATATCTTCGCCTTCGAAGGGTAAGATATCAAAAGGAATAACGGTAAAACCCCGGGAAAAGAATTTTCTAGGAATTTCCATATTCGCGTCTTTCGTGAAAGCGTTGTAGGGCTTTCCCATAAGAACAATGGCCGTGGCACTCACGTTCCTGCTGTGTTCCATGGCTTCCCGCCCCAGTTCCGCGGCAAGGCGGAAATACCTCTGTTGTTCGGTAACCGCTTTTTTGAATGCTTTTCCCGCCTTTGCCCGGTCGAAACCGAGGACCGATGCGGTACGGGCAAAGAACTCGAAGGCCTTCTGTTCCCCGAATTTGAAGCTGACGATCAAAGGCAGAAACCGTTCCTTCGGGTAGTCGGAAAAGGCTTTTTCAATATAATACGGAAGCGCTTGTATGATGGGGCAAAAATTGGCATGCACGTCTTCCTGATAACTCGGCATATCCCGAAGATGGGGCAGAAGAATATAGTCGGCCCCCTGGTCCAGAAGATTCTGTACCGCACCGTGGGCTATCTCGGCGGGGAAACAGTACGTGCTTTCAGCCCGTGCCGTGCCCCGGGGACTTATCCCGTCGGAAAGAAGTATATGTATCCCCAGTTCATGGAAAAACCAGGAATACAGGGGATAGAGCAGATGGGTCGAGAAGGCCATGGGTATGCCGACCGTTGGTGCGTCCTTACGCACCGGATCGGTTTTCGGAGGAGCACAGGTATCGAAGAGGAGTTTATTCCTTTGTGCCACGAAATCTATACCCTTTGTACCCCGGTCGGCCGTCGAGGAGGTGGTATATTTACTGCATCTCCCACCGAAGAGGTGTTTGTGTCCTGCCACGGAGAGAACCTGTATCGGGCAGTGGTTGTCACATGATCTACACTCGAATACCCGCTCGTAGATGATTTCACCGTCGATCATGTCTGAGAGGTTGTATGTCCCTTTTTCGAGAAGACCCTCGGCGTGTTTTTGCTTGGCCATAAGGGCGACGCCGAAACAGCCCATGAGTTCGGGGAAGGGAGGAACCAGGATTTCTTTATTAAGCAGCATGGCAAAGGCCAGGGGAACCGCCCGATTCTTAGCCACGCCGCCCTGCAGAAAGACTCTTTTACCGGTTGATCTGTTTCCCACAACCCTGTTCAGGTAATTCGATACGATGGAGGTTACGATACCGGCGGTAATATCCTCCCGGCCGGCACCCTGCTGGATGGCTTTTCGGATGTCGGAGTTGATAAAGGCCGAACAATGTTCACCGAATTTGAGGGGGTGTTCCGCCTGCATGGCTATCTCACCGATAAGCGCGGCATCGGGGATGTTCAGGTCGCCTTGCGCGGATTCCTCTAAAAAGGAACCGGTGCCGGCGGAACAGGCTTCGTTCATGGCATAGTCTATGGGTACCCCGTTCATCAGGTATACATACTTGGCATCCTGCCCACCGATCTCGAATATGGTATCTACGGCTGAATCGAAATGGGTAGTACCGGTAGCATGAGCGATTATCTCGTTATAGACGCCCTTTGTATCCGCAAAGACCCCGAGGATTTCCCGGGAGGACCCCGTCGTCGCCGCCAGGGTAATACGAATGTCTTCCCTGCCGGTGTCACGGATGACCTTTTCCCTGATTCCCCTCAGGCAGGCTTTCAATGCAGTTACCGGATCTCCATGGGTTCTCCCGTAGTGTTCCGCCGCTATTTCATTGGTCTGGGCGTCCACGAGACAGGCCTTCGTTGTGGTGGAGCCCCCGTCTATGCCGAGGATATACTCCCTTCCCCGCCGTACCGGGGTTATGGTGGATTCAAAGGTTTTTACCATCGAGAGGTTGCCTACCAGGCTGTCGTACCGATCAAACCTTACCCGGTTATGTCCGAGAAGTCGGTCCGGGCGGGGGAGTGGAGTACCGTTCTCTTGAGCAAGGTATGCCGCACCGAGGGCTTCGAAATACGCCGCTTCCGGAGGGGTGACAAAATCTATATCCGGCGCCTTTTCACTGAGAAATCTGATAAAGTGCCTGTTTTTTGTCGGCCCGCCCGAGAGAAGTACCGTACCATCCTTGATGCGGGCTCGACTGAGAAAGTCAACGACCTTGGTAGCCATGACATACGAGAGTGAAAGGGCTATATCCGCCTTTGTGGCCTGCCGCTTGTTGAGCCTGTGGGTGGCGTCGCTCTTCATAAACACCGAGCAGCGGGTGGAAAGAGGAAGCACCCTGGCATCGTCGGGGATCGAATTGACGTCGTTAAGGTCCATATCCATCCTGGCGAGCTGCTGTCTGAAAAACTCCCCCGTACCCGAAGCACACTTACTTCCGGAAAAGCCCGTTAATACGGAACCGTCCTCCGTAATGGTATACACCACCAGGTCTTCCCCGCCTATGCATACCACGGCGTCGGGGAAAATCTTCTTCCTGCGTAAAGCCTCTTCGATACAGAGTGATTCGATGGTACTGTTAACGTTAAAGAGTTCCCGGCCCTCGTTCCCCGTTACCAGGGTCGGCGTTCCCGGGGGTATGTCATATTCTGAGAACAGTATGTGAATGGCACTGCGGATATTCCCATCGTGGGGTAACACCCTGCTAATTAAAATTCTGTCGTCATCGAGCAGGACAGCTTTCAGGCTTCCGGCACCGATGTTCAATCCAAAACTCAGCATATCATGCCTCGGCTTAATAGATATCGGCGTATACTCTATCATGAAATGATGTACTTTGAAAGGTGGCCCGGTGGTTGTTTATTTGCTTCGTCGAATAAAAGCCGAAGGGTATCCGGCGGCCTGAATTCCGGAAAGAACGGCCTCGGCCTCGGACTTTTCGAGATCTTTCAGGACTACCCTGTAAATACCCTTACCCGATGGTTCGATGACCGCCTCGAACCCTGCTGCAGTTAATTGTGTACGCACGGCCGCGGCGTTCGATTCTTGTGAATATGCTCCTACCTGTATGGTTACCAGTATTTTCGGTACCGAGAGGATATCCAGCGACACATAGGCAACACCGCTTCTTGTCATGCCGATTTTTTCCGCCGCCGCCCGGGAAAGATCAATAATCCTGCCCTCCACAAAGGGCCCCCGATCGTTTATTCGAACATCCACGTATTGTCCGTTTTCAATATTCGTCACACGGACAATCGTTCCAAAGGGTAGAGTTTTATGGGCGGCCGTTAACTTGTCCGTATTGAATATTTCACCGTTGGCGGTAATTCTCCCCTGGAATTTCCCGGCGTACCATGAGGCGTAGCCTTCTTCATCGGCGCAGAACACTCGTAGGGTAGTGAAAAAAAGGATAAGGAAGGCCGGTATTTTCATACTGTTTTATCGGCCCCTGGAAGGATAAAGTCAATACTGTTAAGTACACCCCTGGGGATAGTACTTTAAGATTTCTATTCTTGCTACTCTCATTCGGTACCGCTATAATGCCCGCTATGAGTCAAGCACCGATACATTGGGCGGATATACATGCAGACAGGATCATCCGGGAGAAGGGAGAGAAAGACCCCTATGTCTGCGCATCCGGGGTTACTCCTTCCGGAACGGTCCATATAGGAAATTTCCGAGAGGTTATCTCCGTCGACCTCGTTGTTCGTGCCCTGAGGGAAAAGGGTAAAAACGTTCGCTTTATTTATTCCTGGGATGAATACGATGTATTTAGAAAGGTTCCCGCCAATATGCCCAACCGGGAAAAACTCGCCGAGTATCTACGCCGGCCGATTACCCTGGTTCCGGATCCCTTCGGGCAGGAAAAGAGCTACGCCCGGCATAACGAGAGGCAGCTCGAGGAATTGTTACATCTCGTTGGGATTGACCCGGAATATATCTATCAGGCGGCTCGGTACAGGAAGAGCGAATATGCCGTGGGGATAAAAACAGCCC
This sequence comes from uncultured Spirochaetales bacterium, assembly GCA_964410865.1. Lineage (GTDB taxonomy): Bacteria > Spirochaetota > Spirochaetia > JAFGDJ01 > JAFGDJ01 > JAFGDJ01. The sequence continues at coordinate 17,292 of CAYPIQ010000048.1, forward strand.
TTGAAAAGAGCAAGATAATACGAAGCATCCTTAATGAGCACAGGACCTCGGCACTGCCGGATGACTGGTTGCCGGTTAGTGTATTCTGTAACACTTGTCTCAAGGATACTACTACTGTTACCGCGTGGGACGGAGACTGGGCTCTTTCCTACGAATGTTCGTCCTGCGGTAACAAGGAAACAGTAGATCTACGGAACACCGGAGCTGTTAAGCTGCCCTGGAGGGTTGATTGGCCCATGCGTTGGGCACTGGAAGGGGTCGATTTTGAACCTGCCGGTAAGGACCACCATTCGGAGGGCGGTTCCTTCGATACCTCTCGGAGAATTGTTTCCGAAGTATATGGAGGCAGCGCGCCGGTTACATTCCAGTATGATTTTATAAGCATCAAGGGTCGAGGTGGTAAGATTTCTTCCTCTACCGGAGAAGTCGTCAGTCTGGGCGATGTCCTGGAGATCTATCAGCCCGAAGTCGTGCGTTACCTCTTTGCAGGAACCCGGCCAAATACGGAGTTTGCAATCAGTTTTGATCTGGATGTGTTGAAGATTTACGAAGACTATGATAAATGCGAAAGAATTTATTTCGGCGTCGAAGAGGTTGGAGAGAAGCGGCGACAAAAAGAAAAACGAATATACGAACTCTCGCAAGTCCACGAAGTGCCCGCCATGATGCCTATACAGATTCCCCTTCGGCATTTATGCAATCTTTTGCAGATACATTCAGGCAGTATCGCATCTGTTCTCGATTTCCTTGAGGTACCTGAGAACCAACGTGACCGACTTGCCGTTCGTGCAAGGTGCGCGTGGAACTGGTTGAATTCCTTTGCCCCGGAGGACTTCCGTTTTTCCCTTAGATCGGAGAAATCCGATACCATGCGGGTTTCCGAGAACGAGCTGAAAGCATTGAACTTGTTATACAGCGTTGTGTGCCGGCTGGATGATTATGATGAAAAAGAATTATCCGAGAAACTGTACGAGATCATTTCCGAATGTACCATGAAGCCCGGTGAGTTTTTCTCTCTGGTGTACAGGGTTCTTATAGGTAAAGAGAAGGGACCGCGCCTGGCAGGGTTTATAAAAACCGTCGGGAAAGAAAAGGTAAACAATCTTCTGGAGAAATACCTGTAATTATAATTTTACGACAGATCCTGTGTGACGTTGCAGACGGAACCACCGGTTATGTATGTGAGCTGTTTGAGGGTAACGGGAACACCCGTCGAATCTGTTCCCGCCGCCGGGTATACAACCGCGTACTTCCCCAGGCTTTCGTCGAGATACACGGGTATTCCCTCGGGTATACCGAAAGGGCAGACCCCGCCGGGTTTGAAACCAGTAGCTTTCTCCGTCTCCGCCCCGGAGGCCATGCTCATCTTTTTCCCGGTCAGACGTTTTACTTTGGAAGCGCTGACCTTTC
>CAYPIQ010000049.1:0-18154 GCA_964410865.1 uncultured Spirochaetales bacterium
TCCCGTCCGGGGCGGAGTGCTGTACCGTACAGTAAATCATGTTCGGGCGGTGGACGGAATAGACCTGGATGTGTATCCCGGCGAAACCCTGGGACTGGTGGGAGAGTCCGGTTGCGGAAAGTCTACCACCGGCAGAGTGCTGCTTCGGCTCATCGAGCCCACGGCGGGGTCTGTTTTTTTCGAAGATCAGGACATTATGAAGCTTTCCCGTGAACGGCTCAGGATACTTCGCCGGGAAATGCAGATCATTTTCCAGGATCCCTACGGATGCCTGAATCCGAGAATGACCGTGGAAGAGATTATCGGGGAAGCCTACGCTATTCATGGTATTCAGTCGGGTAAAGAACGGCGGAGAAAGATCCTCGAAATGGTGGACCTGGTGGGACTGAAACCGGAACATCTTGTCCGTTACCCCCATGAGTTTTCCGGGGGGCAGCGCCAGAGGATAGGCATAGCCCGGGGACTGGCCCTGCATCCGAAGCTCGTTATCTGTGACGAGCCGGTATCGGCCCTGGATGTATCGATTCAGGCGCAGGTCATCAACCTGATGAAAAAACTCCAGACGCAGCTGCATCTTACCTATATCTTTATCTCCCACGATTTACGAGTGGTTCGGCATATTTCCGACCGCGTAGCGGTTATGTATCTAGGCAAGCTGGTGGAGGTTGCCGCCAAAGGCGATCTATATTCAAACCCGCTGCATCCCTACACCCGGGCTTTACTGGCCGCAATTCCGGTGGTAAACCGAAAGCGGAAGAAAATCCTTCTCTACGGCGACGTTCCAAGCCCGATAGATCCGCCGGCGGGCTGCCGTTTTCATACCCGCTGCCCCCATGTCATGGATATTTGCCGGGTCGAAGAGCCGGAACTCCGACAGATAAAACCCGGCCATATCGTGGCCTGTCACCTGGACACGGAAAACAAAAAGTAACAAAAAATTTAAGATAGCTTTCATAAAGTTTAGAAATTACTTGCATTTTGCAACTTGTTGTTGTACGATCGGTGTATATTCATAACAGGAGGATTTTCTATGGGTATTACAATGGTCATCGTTATTGTCTACCTGGTTCTGGTGACAATAATCGGCCTCTATGTATCAAAGTACAACAAATCCCTGGACGACTATTTTGTAGCCGGCAGGCGGCTTACGTTGTGGTTCAATACCAACACCCTCGCCGCCACCGCCATCGGGTCGGGAACTACAATGGGTATCTGTGGTATGGCCTATTCGTCGGGTATTGCCGCCGGCTGGATCCTGGTCGGGTTTTCCGTTGGCTTTATCCTTATCGCCTTACTGGTGGCGAAAAAGATGTACCGCCTGAACGCCATTACCCTGCCGGATGTCATCGAGTCGCGGTTTGACAAAAGAACCCGGGACTGGTCTACACTTCTGGTGGCTATCCAGTATCTCGGTATCGCCGCCGCCCAGGTGGTAGCCCTGGGGACGATTGCCAACGTTCTACTTGGTATAGGCTTCGTGAAATCGGTTATTATCTGCGGTGGTGTCATGATTGTATACACCATGCTCGGTGGTCTTCTGGGAGTGGCAATTACCGATGTCATGCAGCTCATCCTGAACCTCATCGGTGTAATGATCATTCTTCCGATTATGGGTTTCAAGGCCACCGGCGGTTTTTCCGGTATTGTGGATGTGCTGCCGGCAACCCACTTCGATCTCGGCGCCTACGGGTTTGCGGTAACCCTGGGCTTCTTCTCCTGGATAATCCCCCAGGGCTTCCTGTCCCAGGAACTGTGGATCAGGATTTTCGCTGCCAAGGATGAAAAGATTGCCCGGAATTCAACCCTCATGGCCTCCATTGTAGTGTATATTCCCTACATGATCAGTGTTGTCTCCTTAGGTCTCATCGGCGCCGCCCTTTACCCGGGCATCGGTGGAGACGCGGTATTGCCGACCATGATTACAAAACTCACCTCGCCGGTAGTACAGGGAATACTGCTGGCCGCGCTTATCGCGGCGGTCATGTCCTGCGCGGATTCAGTTCTGCTTGTAGCCTCTTCTAACCTGGTAAAGGATTTTTATCAGAATGTTCTAAATCAAAAGATTGCTCCCGAAAAGATGGTCAAAGCCTCGAGAATCGGGGTCGCCATTGTGGGTATCCTGTCGATTGTTCTCGCGCTTTTTGCAAAAGGTATCATCGATATCATGCAGCTGATGGCCACTCCCTATGCCGGGGCCTTGTTCCCCATCGTTATCGCCCTGTTCTACTGGAAGCGGGCTACATCTAAGGGGGCTTTCCTATCGATTATTATCACACTTATTGTTTCGATAGTACTGGTTGTAACCAAGGCAAGTATTCTTGGTCTCGATCCGGTAGTCATTGCCGTGGTTGTAGGAACTGTCACCCTGATAGTCGGCAGTCTGGCAACGAAAGAAGACGCGCCGCTTAAGGCCTAGGGGGTACATATGGATGCGTTAAGTATTATCATTATTCTTATGGGATTTGCGGTTACAGGCTTTATAACGCTGGGCTATGTAATTGAAGCTCTCAGAACTAGAAAGGATTCGAAGGCTTAAAATGAACTACATGAACGGGCCGGCGGTCAAGCCGCCGGTCTGTCCTTATTTTTTCAAGATTTGAAAATGGAAATTATGAGTAAGACAATCTGTACTGTTCCTTTGCTCGTTACGGAGGCAAAAGCCCGGACGGTCGCCGAAAAAAAATTCTCCGGGGACCGGTGTATCTCCGCGACGGTGTGTTACGCACCTTACTGGGTGTCATGTTATCGTTTCAACATTCCCCGTATCTTCATGAAATCCCGGCCGCTGGATATCTGGATTGCCTGTGACGCTCAAACCGGCAGGACCTTTCCCATCAGGATAGACGGTGACGTGTTTGAAGACCGGGAACTGGAAGAAAGTTCCCTGATGTCCAAACCCTTGCTGGAACCGGAAAAAGCCCTGGAGGCCGGACGGACCGCGGCCTACGAGGCCTTTGTAAAACGATACCTCGCCATGCGTGACCCCGTTGTCAAGCTGTCCTTCAACAAACTGGTCTTTTTCCCCATGTGGGCGGTTATCATGGAAAGCCGGGGCGGCTCCTGCACCGAGGTGGTAATGAATGGTCGGAGCGGGGGAATAGAAAAAAAGAATTCGATTTCCGGTGATCCGGACAAGTATAAAGGAGAGTTGTTATGAAGCAGATATACGGGTATACCGGAAAAAGGCTAAGGATAGACCTGGATCGGCTGCGGTATACCATTGAAGATATTGACCCTGAGTTTATGAAAAAATGGTGCGGCGGCAGGGGTTTCAACATGAAACTATATTACGACGAAATTCCGCCGGAAATCGAGAGCGAATCACCGGAAAACCTGCTTATGTTCGCCGTGGGCCCCTTAACGGGATCGAGCCTTCCGGGCTCCAGGGTGAACGTGACCGGCCGGTCTCCCCATACGGGATACCTGGGCGATTCAAACGCCGGTGGTTTTTTCGGACCGGAGATGAAGTTTGCCGGGTACGACCAGATAGTGATCCGGGGCCGGGCGGAAAAACCGGTCTGGATAAGAATAGTGGACGACGCGGTTTATTTTACGGATGCCGAGGATATATGGCACCTGGACAGTTGGGACACCAACGATGAGATCCGGAAGCAATGCCGGGACCATACCGTCCAGGTCGCTTGCTGCGGTACCGCGGCGGTAAAGGGTGTGAGCTTTTCCGCCGTGATGACCAACCATGCCCGGGCCATGGGGCGCACCGGCATGGGGTACCTGATGGCCCTTAAGAACCTCAAGGCAGTAGCGGTATCCGGTTCGGGGGCCGTGCGGATGCATGATCCCGACAACTACCAGAAGGCGATTAACTATCTTTTCAGAAGTATCTATAACCATGGCAATTTTCAGGAACGGGGTATAACCGGAACCACCAATCTTATCAGGCTCTTGCAGGAAAGCGGTATTCTGCCAACCCGGCATTTCCAAACCGGAGTGTTCGAGAAATGGCTCGATGTTTCCGGTGAGACCGTGGCGAAGAATTACAATGTCAAACGAAAGGCATGCTTCGGCTGCGTCAATCCCTGCAGCCGTTACTACGTGGTGGAAGGCGGTTTTGACGGGCAGCCCCTGCAGGCCGAGGGGCCGGAATATGAAACCCTGGCCGCCTTTTCTTCCCGGGTGGGGAACGGAGATCTCAAGGTTGCCCTGAAGTGCGCGGAGATGGTAAACCGGGCGGGGATGGATTCCATTACCGCCTCGGAAGTCATATCCTGGGCCCAGGAAATGTTTGAACTGGGCAACCTGACACTGAAAGACACCGGCGGGCTGGATTTAACCTGGGGCAACTCCCGGGCGATTTTGGACCTCTTGACCCAGATCATCAACAACGAAGGTTTCGGTTCAACCCTGGCAAAGGGGGTGGTTAAGGCCTCGGAACACTTCGGCTTCGGCCGGGAGTTGTGTATGGAAGCCAAGAACCTCGAAATTTTCGAAGCGGACCTCCGGGGCTTGAAGGCCTACGGCCTGGGGAACGCCGTGGCATCCCGGGGGGCGGACCATCAGCGGTCGGACCCCTTCTTCGAGATGTCCGGGCGTACCGAAGAAGCGAAGGAAAAATTCGGTTCCGCCGACTGCGGTCTGATGCAGCCCTATAAGGGAAAGGGAAAGATGGTCCCCTGGTTCGAAGAGATCTGCACCCTGGCGGACTGCCTGAATTTCTGCAAAATACCCGGTGTTTCCATGGAGGTTTTCCATGAACGTATTATCCGGGACCTCTATTACTATGCCACCGGATTTGAAACGGATGTAGAGGATATCCTGAAAACCGGGGAGAGAATAAACAACCTGGAACGGGCGATCCTCGTCCGGTACGGCATATACCGGAAGGATGACTACCTGCCAAAACGGTTCCGGGAAGAACCCTTGCCGGAGGATTCAAATCTGGCCGCCGGGATGATCTTCGAAAATGACGAACTCCTGGACGAGTATTACTCCTTCCGCGGCTGGGATATAGAAAGCGGCCGGCCGACAAAGCAGAAGCTTGCCGAACTCGAGCTTGATTTTGTCCTGGAAGACCTTCAAGCCCGGGGAATCGAACTGAAGGACACCTATACCTCCGAGCCTGAAGACCGTTACAGTACCACCACTACCCGGTACGCGGCTTTCCGGAAGGAATACGGTGAAGACCGGTCGTATCTCGATGATTACAGGCCGGATACCGGTGAGAGGAAAAGGATGAACGAAAGCGCACTGGACCTGATGAAAAAACGGCTGTATGTGGACCCGGGCCTCTGCACGGGCTGCAGGGCCTGCGAGATGGCCTGCTCCTTCGCCCACGAGAAGGCCTATTCACCCCAGTACGCTCGGCTCCATGTGGCTAAAATTGAACGGCTGGGGGTAGACCGGCCGACGGTATGCCTGCGCTGCGTCAAGGCGCCCTGTGCCGCGGTGTGCCCGGTCAATGCCATCACCCAGGACCCGGTAACCCGGGTTGTTTCCGTAAACCCGGAGGTGTGCGTGGGCTGCGGGCTCTGCGCGGAGGAATGTGTTGCCGGTGTCATCGAACTGCATCCGGAGGAAGGATATCCCATGCTCTGCGACCTCTGCGGAGGGGACCCGGCCTGCGTGAAAGCCTGCCCCACCTCGGCTATCCGTTTTCAGGAAGGCCCGAACAAGAAGGGGCGGGAAACCCGGGAGACGGCGGCGGTGAAGGCGTCGACGCAGCTGCAGAAAACCTGGAAGAAAGATGAGAACCGGCCGGCCTACAATCCCATGACGCCGAAGGACCCGGAAACGGGGGATACCATCATTCCCCCGCCGGTCTACGGGGGAAAGCCTCCGGCGCCGTTTAAAGATGATGAGCTGTGGGATGAGAGGCATCCGGAAGCGCCTTCGAAATGAGGGTTTGAAAGGGTTGGAACCTTTGGAAGCATTACTGCGAATAGAGAATCTTTCGGTGCATTTTTCGACAAGCCGGGGAACCGTCCGGGCGGTACAGGACGTTGGTTTTTCCTGTGGCCGCGGTGAATCCCTCGGTATTGTCGGCGAGAGCGGGAGCGGTAAAAGTGTTACAAGCCTTGCGATAATGGGCCTTCTTCAGAAGCCCGCCGGTAAAATTGTCAACGGACGAATTATCTTCGACAACATGGACTTAACGGCAATGGACGAACGCGGTATGCAGCATATCCGGGGTAACAGGATTTCTATGGTTTTTCAGGAGCCGATGACATCGTTGAACCCAATACATACCTGCGGCAAACAGATCCAGGAAGCCCTGCTGCTTCACAAGGGAATGACCAAAAAGCAGGCCGAGCAGGAAGCTCTTAAAGCTATGAAGGATGTGCACATCTCCCTTCCAGAAAAGAGACTCAAGGAATATCCGCATCAGCTTTCCGGCGGAATGCGTCAGCGGATCATGATTGCCATGGCTATGAGCTGCAAACCCGATCTCCTGATTGCCGATGAACCGACTACGGCATTAGATGTTACGATTCAAGCCCAGATACTCGATCTAATAAGCGAGCTTAAAAATACGACCGGAACGGGAGTAATGCTCATAACCCATGATCTGGCAGTGGTTAAGGAAGTTTGCGACCGGGTAGTTGTTATGTACCTTGGTGAAGAGATAGAACAGGCACCGGCTGCCGACCTGTTTGCTGAACCTTTGCATCCATATACCCGCGGCCTCATTAAATCCATACCCCGTATTACTCCGGAGCGAGAGCCTTTATATGTCATTAAACATGATGTGCCGAACCCCTTCGATATACCCCCCGGCTGTGGTTTCCATCCCAGATGTCCCGAAGCTATGGCAAGGTGCGGAAAAGAGCGGCCGCCCTTCGGCCGGGTAAATAAAGACAGGTCGGTACGTTGCTGGAAGTATGAAGGTATATGAGCGAAGAAACCAAAAAAACAGACACAATTCTTACATTAGAAAATCTGAAAATCCATTTTCCGGTAAAACATCGTAAATTTGTTAAAGCAGTCGATGGAGTAGACCTTGATATTGCCAGGGGAGAAACCCTCGGTCTGGTCGGTGAGAGTGGGTGTGGAAAGAGCTCCCTTGGCAGGACCATTGTGGGGTTAAACAAGCCCACCAGTGGTATGATCTATTTTAAGGGGCAGCCTGTAGATCTGGGAAAGAAGGGTGTATCGGCGGTACTCAAACGGCAAATCCAGTTTATCTTTCAGGATCCCGCTGCGTCCCTTAATCCGAGAAAACGCATCAAGCAGATACTGGAGCTGCCTTTCATTGTTCATGGTACCCTTGCCGGGAAAGCCAAGGACAGGAGAATTACTGAACTGATAGAACTGGTAGGGTTGAGTGAACACTATCTGGATCGATACCCCCATGAGCTTTCGGGTGGTCAGAAACAGCGGGTAGGTATTGCCAGGGCTCTGGCCTTGGATCCGGAAATTCTTATCTGTGATGAAGCTGTCAGCGCTTTGGATGTTTCTATTCAGGCCCAGATTCTGAATTTACTGAAGGAACTTCAAAAGAGAATGGGTCTTACCTATATTTTCATCTCCCATAATTTAAGCGTTGTTTATTACCTATGCGGCAGAATTGCGGTGATGTATCTGGGCCATATAGTAGAATTGGCCGAAAGCGTCCGGCTGTTCACCGAGGTTGCGCATCCGTATACCAGGGCGCTTTTATCAGCCATTCCCGATTCCGGGACCGGGCAGAAGAGAATCATCCTTTCGGGAGAATTGCCCAGTCCTGTTGATCCGCCCCGGGGATGCTGTTTCCATACACGCTGCCCCTTTGCACAGGATATATGCCGGGAAAAACAACCGGTTTTGAAGGAACTGGGGGAACATCACCGGGTGGCTTGTCATCTTTGTTTCCCTGAATGAAAACGTGACCAAACCCGTGTAGATGGGTTTAAATAAAAATTTGGAGGATCTGTATGAGACGAATATTTGTTTTTTCGATTGTCCTGCCCCTCGTACTTCTGGTATTGTTCGGGCTAACCGGCTGCGGAGGCGAAGATGACTCTCAAGCTGTTGAGACTGTGGAAGAAGAGGTGAAACAGTTGATCATCGGTTGGGACCAGGATACCCTGACTCTGGACCCACACCGTGCTTACGAAATGTATACCAATGCCCCCATACACGCAATGTATGACACCCTGTATAAATTCGGCGATGACCTGGCAAAGCCGATTCCGAGTCTGGCAACAGGTTATACGGTGGATGATGACGTTGAATATACCTTTACCCTCCGGGAGGGGGTGCAGTTTTCTTCAGGGAATCCCTTTTCATCCAAGGATGTTAAGTTTTCCATAGAGCGGGTGAAACATCTGAATTCAAATATTTCCTTCCTGGCGGAAAATATAGAAAGTGTCGAAGCCCCGGATAATACAACGGTAGTTCTGACATTGAGTAAACCTGATGCAGCCTTTATTTCCAAGATAGCCACAAGTGCTTTCACTATTGTTGATTCGATTGCTGCAATGGAAGCGGGGGCAACCTCCTCTGCCGATGCTGAAACAACCGATCAAGCTCAAGACTGGTTTGATGAGAATTCCTGTGGAACTGGCCCTTACATGCTCAAGCGGTTCAGCCCCGATGTAGAAGTTGTCCTGGAAGCGAATCCGTTCTACTGGAATGGAGAGGTGCCCTTCGACGAGGTTATTTTGAAACATATGCCTGACACAAACACCCAGATGCTGATGGTGGAAAAAGGTGATATTGATATTGCCATGAATCTTTCGGCAGAACAGGTTAAACAGGTAGAAGGGAAAGAAGGCGTAAAGGTTATTCCCGCTCCCGGTATGGCCATCACGTTTCTTCTGATGAACGATGACCCGGAAATCGGCGGCCCCTTTTCTGAAAAAGGTGTCCGGCAGGCAATAAAATACGCCCTTGATTACGAAGGCTACCAGCTGATGGCCGGTCCCGGCGCCGTTACCCCGGTGGGGATTATTCAGGCCGGTTTTCTCGGTGCTTTACCCGTACGGCCCGAAGGGTTCAGGGACGTTGCCAAGGCAAAGAAGCTTCTTGCGGAAGCGGGGTACCCGGAAGGTTTCTCCGGCAAGGTTTATGCCATAAGCCATGCCTTCGAAGGATTGGACTGGGTCAAGGTTGCCGAGAAGGTGAAGTCGGACCTTTCCGAGATCAATATTGAGTTGGAAGTTGTTCCCCAGGAACTGACGGTCGGCCTCGACGATTACCGTAATGGCGCATGGTCTTTTGCCGTAACAGGATGGGGCCCCGATTATCCCGACGTGAATAACCAGCTGGCCTTTCTACCCGGTGAAAAAGTCGGGCTCAGGGCTAACTGGGTTGCCTCGGATGATCCCGAACTCGTAAAGCTAGGCAAACAGGCCCTTGTAGAGACGGATATCGATGCTCGTGAAATCATTATCCGAAAGATACAGGAAAGGATGGAAGAGGACTCACCCTTCAATACCCTGGTGCAGCATCCGCGGCAGGTCGTTGTAAAGGACACGGTTACCGGAGCCGCCTGGCACGATGTCTATAAAATTAATATTGCCCAGGTGCGTAAATAATTATGGGCTTGTAAGAAAATCCACAGGGGGCGTTTGCCCCCTGTGGTTCAGATATAGCAACTACAATAGTCTTAAAGGGGATTGTACTTGGGATTTCTAAAATACATTTTGCGACGACTGATCTTTGTTATCTTTCTTCTCATCGGCGTTTCGTTTTTTGTATTCATTTTATCAAATTCCGTACCCGGCGATCCTACGGTAGCCTTTCTAAGCAGCAGAAATTTAAACAATGAAGAAATGGTTACAGCCTTCAGGGCAAAGTGGGGGATGGACAAGCCCCTTCTCGTAAGATATGGGATATACCTGAAAAACGTTGCAAAGGGGGACCTGGGAACATCTATTAGAACCCGACGTCCCGTTGTGGAGGACCTAAAAGAATATTTTCCCGCCACCGTTGAGTTGGCATTGTTTGCTACCATACTTGCTGTTTTCTTCGGGATACTGTTCGGCATTATCTCGGCCAGAAAACAGAATACTCTTTTAGATCAATCTCTGCGGGGTTTTTCGGTAATTGGTGTGTCGGCGCCCAGTTTCTGGCTGGCTCTTCTGTTCCTCTTTTTATTTTATTACAAACTTGGATGGGCTCCTGGGCCCGGGCGGCTCAGTTTTAATATGCGCCCGCCGGTGGGACGCACAGGGCTCTTTGTTTTCGATGCCCTTTTAGAGGGCCGGTGGGATGTCGCTCGGGATGCCCTGGCCCATCTGGTGCTGCCGGGTATCGTGCTGGCCTTGTTTACCATGGGCCTTATTACCAGGACGACTCGTTCGAATATTCTCGAAGTGTTGACAATGGATTATATCCGTACAGCCAGAGCCAAGGGGCTTTCCTGGGACAGGGTTGTCCGGCGCCATGCTTTGGGTAATGCGATGATTCCCGTCATTACCGTCGTCAGTATAGGCTTTGCAAACCTGTTGGGAGGGACTGTCCTAGTAGAAACAATATTCTCCTGGCCCGGTATAGGTCAGTATGCCTATAAATCGGCTACAAGCCTCGACTTTCCTGCTATTACGGGTGTATCGATACTGATAGCATGTATTTATGTCGTTATTAACCTGGTTATCGATATCCTCTACGGGGTGCTTGACCCGCGAGTGAGGTATGAGTGATGAAAGATTTTTTAACGGCCATGCGCATACTTTTCAGAAAAAACTTGTTCTTTTCCGTCGGGGTTATCATGTTCAGCATCTGTATCCTCATGGCCATTTTTGCTCCGCTGCTTGAGCCCTACGATCCTATAGCCCAGGACTTGTCTGTACGTTTTCAGCCGCCGTCACGCGACCACTTGTTCGGAACCGATGATTTTGGACGGGACATATTAAGCCGGGTTATTGCCGGCAGTCGGATATCCATGTCCGCCGGAGTTCTTACCGTGATCATAGCACTGGTCATTGGGGCGGTATACGGCGCAATAGCCGGTTATATCGGAGGTACCCTTGATGACATCATGATGAGGATGTCGGAACTTATTAAATCTTTTCCCCCGCTGGTTCTGGCGATGCTGATTGCAGCGACCCTTGGGCCGGGTATAAAGAACACCCTTATTGCCATGGTTGTGGTATGGTGGCCCAATTACGCGCGGGTCATGCGAAGTGTCGTAATATCAATAAAAGAACAGGAATTTGTTCAGGCTGCGAAAATTATCGGCGCGGGTGATACCAGGATCATTTTCAGTGAAGTTTTTCCCAATGCTATTGGTTCAGTCCTGGTCATGGCAACACTGGATATAGGAAATGCGATTCTAACCTTTTCAGGAATGAGCTTCCTCGGGCTCGGGTCACCTCCTCCGACGCCGGAATGGGGGGCTATGGTAGCCGACGGAATATCATTTTTTCACTACTGGTGGATGAGTACATTTCCGGGACTTGCAATTCTGTTCATCGCCCTGGGTGCAAACTTTATCGGTGACGGGCTTCGGGATTATCTTGATCCACGTCTTAGAAATTCATTATAAAAGGAGATTTTCATGAATTATAAAGAAAGACTGGCCCGGGCCAGAGAGCACATGCGCAGATTGAAACTGGACGGGCTTTTCCTGTGTCCAGGGGGTGACGCCGAATATCTTCTGGGAGTGAAAAAGGGCAGAGCTAATCCGACCCATCATCACTTGAAAGGAGACTGGCTCTACGGCTTTTTCGTTACCGATTCCGAGGTTGTGTATATGGTCCCGGAGATGCTTAGCCGCTTTCTTGTTGACGCGGTTGAAGATAATAAACTAATAACAGATATTTTGGTTATGGAGCCTTCCATAAGTCTCGAGGATCACGTCCGTAAAGTTGTGAGGAAATTGAATCTGGAAAGAGGCTCCCTCGCTGTTTCAAAGGGAGTGCTGTCAAAAACTCTTATTTATTTCAGCCGTTTTTTTCAGGATATGGAATTTCGCAGCAGCGAAGAATTTACCTGTGAAATGCGTATGATAAAGGATGCCGATGAAATTATGTGTTTGCGGGCTGCCAGTGAACTGACGGACCGAATTTTTGAAGAACTGGTTCCGAAACTTACAATTGGGATGAGTGAGATAGATATAGAATGTGAGATTGATTATCAAATGCGCCTCCATGGAGCCTCCGGAAATTCTTTTCCTTCAGCGGCCATGATACAAGGCGGCGGCATCCAGGGAGATCTAGGCGGAGGCTCCGACAGGGCTCTTGAATCCGGCCAGTCTCTTGCATTTGATTTTGGTATGGTACTGGACGGGTATTGTTCCGATTTCGGGAGGACCCTCTACGTGGGGGGAATAACCCCGAAACAGGAAAGGCTGCACCGACTTCTCCATGCCGCTCAGCAGGCAGGACTGGATGCCCTGACGAAAAGTGTGCGGGAAGACAGGCCGGTTACGGCGGAAGGACTAAATAATATTGTCCATGATTTTTTAAGTGAGCATGGTTACGGCGACAAATTTTTTCATCGCCTGGGGCATAATATTGGCCTGGATGTTCACGAATATCCTTACCTCGACCGGGGTTATACCGAGAAGCTCCGGCCGGGTATGACGTTTACCGTTGAGCCAAGTCTTTTTATACCCGGTGAGAACTTGATACGGGTCGAGGATGTTGTACTGTTAACGGGAGAAGGCAGTGAGCCTTTAAACAAGGTAAGCAAGGAACCAAGGGTCATTTGTGGGTGAGATTTTTTCTCGAAAGCAAAATATTAGCACCAGAATGTCGTAAATATTATAGTAAATATTACGAATAGAAAGAAAATATAGAAAATACTTTACATATCGCTATGGCCGGGTTATAATAACACTGATTTTTATACTCAGGAGAGTTTTCATGGCCTCTATCTATGAATATTATACTCCCGGCAGTCCGGAAGAAACGTCGAAGCTTTGCGCTTCACTGAAGAATCCCCGAATTCTCGCCGGCGGAACGGATCTTCTGCTTCGAATTAGGTCTTCCGCCGATGGTGATATTTCCCTTGTTTCACTGAAAAAGATAGATATTCTGAAGAAAATCGAACTTCGGAATGATTCGACGATGTTCATCGGATCCATGATACTCCTTGATACAATCGAACATGATGCGTTTCTTAAAAAGCAATTCCCCGCCCTGGCAACCGCGGCCGCGGCCATCGGGTCGCCTTCCATCAGGAATACGGCCACCCTCGGAGGTAATATCTGTAATGCTTCGCCCTCTGCCGATTTGGCTCCGGCCCTTTTGGTCTATGATGCCCGGGCGGTGGTTTTCAAAGACGGCAAAGAGGAGGAGATTGCTCTTTCGAAATTTTTTACCGGACCCGGGGCGACTGACCTCGCCAAAACGGACGTACTGATGGGGGTTATCCTCCCGATGCCGGATACGGGTGCCCGTTCCGCCTTTCTAAAACAGGGCCGGGGCAGGGGGATGGATGTGGCCACGGTGAACGCGGCGGCTTGTCTGACCGTCTCGAAGGGTATATGCACCCGGGCAAGGGTTGCCCTGGGGGCGGTGGCTCCCACGCCCTTTTCTGTTACGGTGGCGGAGGCTGTTCTGGAGGGAAGTGCCCTGAAAAACCGGGAGAGGGTGGTAGAAGAAGCCGCGGAAGCCGCTGCGGCGGCGGTAAGGCCGATAGACGATGTGCGTTCTTCGGCCCAATACAGGCGGCATATTTCAAAAATCCTTGTCACCAGACTTTTGAAAACCCTTCTATCGGAAGGCAGCGAAGGGGGAGTGCAATGACCGGTTATAACCTGAACATAGAAGTGAACGGCACGGCCCACACGCTGCAGATTACCCCCGGTGAAACCCTCCTGTCTGTTCTGCGTGAGCGCCTTGGCCTGACGGGAACAAAAAAAGGCTGCGGTACCGGTGAATGCGGTGCCTGTATTGTATTAGTTGACGGCAAACCGGTGAACTCCTGTATGGTCCTTGCTCTGGAAGCGGACGGTAAAAAGATCATGACCGTCGAAGGGTTGCGGGCGGAAGAGGGGCCCCTCCATGTTCTTCAGCAGAAATTCCTAGACTACGGGGCTGTCCAGTGCGGATTCTGTACATCGGGCATGCTCATGTCGGCAAAGTACCTCCTCGATCATACACCGGAGCCTACCCGGGAACAGATCCGGCGGGCACTGGTGGGAAACATCTGCCGCTGTACGGGGTATTCAAAAATTATCGATGCCATCGAGGCGGCCGCCCGGGATATATCCAAGGTTGTTCGTGAAACGGAAGGTAATATCGGCGCGGATACCCCCAGGGACGATGTGACTGCCCATGTTCAGGGGAAGAGTCGCTATATCGATGACATCAAAATCCCCGATATGGCTGTCGGTAAAATTCTCCGTAGCAGGCACGCCCACGCGGTTATTCTTTCCATAGACACTTCGAAGGCGGAAAAACTCCCCGGGGTTTTTGCCGTGGCCACGGGTAAGGATGTTCCCGAAGGATACTTCGGGGTTGACCTGAAGGACCAGCTTGTATTCGCCCGGGACAAGGTGCGGTATACCGGCGATGCAGTGGCCGCGGTGGCGGCGGTGGATGAGGAAACCGCAGACAGGGCACTTTCCCTTATCAATGTACAGTACCGGGTGCTGCCGGCGGTGTTCGACGCCGAAAAGTCCGCCGCACCGGACGCGCCGGTCATTCATGAGAAACTAAAGGAATACGAATTAGGTTTTGATACGGACAGGTACGGCAATGTCTGTACCGTGGCCGAAGTATCCGTGGGCGATACAGAGAAAGGCTTCGCCGAGGCAGATGAAATTGTTGAGGAAGTATACACAACGGTACATCAGCATCAGTGCAGCCTGGAGACCCATGGCGCCATAGCGGAGTTCGACAGCCACGGCCGGGTTCATGTGTGGTCTTCCACTCAAAAACCCTTTGCCATGCGACGCTATATGGCCCAGTCTCTCAAGATGTCCATGAACGATATTAACGTGAAGGCTTCCAGCGTGGGGGGCGGGTTCGGTGGAAAACTTGAGCTGAATGTGGAGCCCTACGCTGTCGTTCTGGCACGAAAAGCCGGCAGGGCGGTAAAGATTGTCTATTCCCGGGAAGAGGAGTTTTCATCCACCGGGGGCCGGCATGCTTCAAAATACTATATAAAATCCGGTGTCAAGCGGGACGGCACCGTAACGGCCAGAACCATCAGGTTTTATTACGATACCGGGGCTTATTCCGGTAACGGGCCTACGACGACGACCCTGGTCTGTAATGTGGCATGCGGGTTGTATCGGGTTCCTAATCTTAAAATTGACGGGTTCTGCGTCTATACGAATAAACCGAATTTCGGCAGTTTTCGCGGACCCTCGGCCCCACAGACGACCTTCGCCCTGGAATCACACATGGATTCCCTGGCCGCGGCCATCGGTATGGACCCCCTGGATTTCCGGCTCAAAAACCTCCTGGCCGAGGGTGAACGTACAGGTCTCGGCCAGGTGCTTGCCGATGTGGACTACCACGCCGTAGTACGGGCGGCGGCCGAGAAGGCCGGCTGGAAGGAGCTGAAAAAACAGGCGAAGGCATTGTCTACTGATACTATCAAGTACGGTGTAGGTATGGGCTGCGTGTTCTGGCTGTCGGGAGGCTGGGCCACCTCCGGTCTTGTCAAGGTTAACGAGGACGGTACGATTCAGTTTGTCACCGGGGCCACCGAGATGGGAACGGGCTACCTTTACACGGCGGTGCCGCAGTTCGTGGCCGAGGTTTTCGGCATCGACGCGGAAGAGGTGCGTGTGGTGGTAGGAGATACCGATACTGCCGGATACGATCACGGTATCGGCGGTTCCCGGGGGACCTTCGCGGTAGGAATGGCGGCAAAAATGGCAGCCGAAAACGCCCGGGACCGGCTTTTCAGGGCAGCCGCGGAAAGGCATTTCAAGGTTCGGCCGGACTGTCTGGAAATCGGCCGAGGACGCATTTGGGTGAAAGGAAACAGGAATCAGTCGATCACTGTAAAGGAGCTGGCCTACGAGGAGCATATGCTCTACGGCGGTCCTGTTATAGGATCATCCTCATACTTGCCACAGATGGACGATATTGACTATTCGAGAATAAAGGGTCTCTCCTTTCCGGCCTTCAAGGGGAATACCATCGGCTGTCATATTGTCATGGCCGCCCTGGATACCGAAACCGGCAATCTGTCGTTGAAAAAGTACCTTGTTTCCCAGGATGTGGGCAAGGCGATAAATCCCCAGGCTATCGAAGGGCAGATCGAGGGCGGTGTTGCCCTGGGATATGGTTTTGCGGCGATGGAGGAAATGAAGTTCGACGAATCCGGTTTCATGCGCAACACAGATTTCGTCGATTATAAACTTCCCACAACCCTGGATCTTCCCGAGATAGAGTCGGTTATTTGCGAGATACCCTCCCATTACGGTCCCCATGGTGCGAAGGGTCTGGGCGAGGCGACCATGGCCCCCGTGGCTGCGGCGGTGGGAAATGCCCTTTACGATGCCTGCGGGATGAGGATACATCAAACCCCCATGACGGCGGAGCTGCTTTTAAAGGAGCTGAAGGGGTTACCCGGTCACTAATCCGTGGTATACGGATTGTAATATACATTAAGGATATTCGCGATTCGAGTATCCTTAAAAAAGGAGTTTGTTATGGAACAAGAAAACAATGGTAACAAAGTCGCTTTTCGTGGCGGAATTACTGTGGCATTCCTTCCTGTCCTGATTTTTATCGTGTTCTGTATCTACATGTTCGTGATAAAAAAATCATTCGACATGGTTGGCCTCGCGATGGGTGGTTTTATCGGGATCATCATCGGCACATTCTTCGCGAAGGACTGGAAGGTATACTGGCAAGCTGTCATGGACGGGGTTTCATCTCCCATGTGTGGGACTTTGATCATGATCCTGTTTGTCGTCGGTATTTTCTCGGCACTGATGAAGTCCACCGGGGTTGCCCAAGGGTTTGTCTGGCTGGGGTATAATATCGGCCTCCAGGGTAGTATCTTCACGGCCTTTGCCTTTGTGGCTTCTTGTATTATCGCCACCGCCACGGGAACCTCCATCGGCACCCTCTTTACAGCCATTCCCATCCTCTATCCCTCCGGGGTGCTTCTGGGAGCTGATCCGGCACTGCTGGCCGGGGCCATCCTCAGCGGCTGTATCTTCGGTGATAACCTTGCGCCCGTATCCGATACAACCATTGTATCTTCCGCGACCCAGATGTACACCAAGAAAAAAGGGAGTGCTGAAATAGGCGGAGTTGTATCCAGCCGCTTCAAGTATGCCATTATCGCGGCGGGTTTAGCAACGGTGCTGTACCTGATTTTCGGCGGAAGCGGAGAAGCCTCCGGCGGTATGGCCGCCCAGGAAATCCTTGAAGAGAATATGAACCCCAAGGGTCTGATCATGCTTGTTCCTGTGGCCGTTCTCCTGTGGATAGCCATAAAAACAAGGGAAATCTTCACAGCCCTTATCTGGGGGACCCTCATCGGTACCATTGTAGCCCTTGCCTTCGGTATCCTTGGTTTCGGGGACATCATCACCGTTTCCGGCGGCGGTGTGCAGGGCTTCATTTTTGATGGTATCAATGGAATGGTAGGAACCGTTACACTTTGTATCGGACTCTTCGGTATCATTGGACTGTTGGACAAGAGCGGCGCCATGAAGACGTTGATCGACGGTCTGGTGAACAGTAAACTAGCCGATACTCCCCGGGGCGCCGAAATCGTTATGGCCATCGGTGTTATCCTTGCCTCCATGGCCTTTGGAGCCGCTACCGGACCTTCCCTGATCATGTTCGGACCCTTAGGCGACAAGATAGGAAAGGCTCAGAAACTGCACCCCTACAGACGGGCCAACCTGCTTGACGGTTTCGGAAACACCCTGCCGATAGTTATGCCCTTCAGTTCTTTCATTTTCATTGTCATGGGTGTTGTCTCCGGCCAGAGTTACGACTTCCTTCCTGTGGGCGTCGTGAATCCGGCGAGCCTTTTTTTCGGTACCATTCACCCCTGGATGCTGTTTGTTGTATTCGTTATTGCGGTAATAACAGGGTGGGGCAGAATGTTTGAAGGCGAGAACGGTGAGCCTATAAAGAGCAGGAAAAACAAGATTCCCGAAGGAGCTTACAAAGATTGATATCTTGACATGTTCTCTGTAAAAGTGAAAGCCGGCTGTAAAGAGTCGGCTTTTTGTTGTGCGCCCGGCAGGGCGCACCTACTTGGAGGTGAAAGTCCTCTACGAGCCCGACAGGGGGAATCGTTAGCCGGACGGCAAGGGTGTCCATCGTGAGGTGGAATCTGAAGG
>CAYPIQ010000050.1:0-17463 GCA_964410865.1 uncultured Spirochaetales bacterium
AAACCGGTCCTTCGAATTTGCGGCCGCGGCGTATCCCCTAAACGCGAAGGCGATAAACAGCGAAAGAACGAAAAGCACACCGATAAATCCGGCCTCTTCACCCACCGATGCAAATACAAAGTCCGAGTGTACTTCCGGAAGCCCGCCAAGTTTTTTTACTCCCTTGCCTATCCCCGTGCCCAGGGGTCCGCCGTTTTCCAGGGCCGCCCTGGCGGCTATGACCTGGAACCCGGACCCTACCGGGTCACGCAGGGGATCGAGAAAAGCAATCAGTCGCTCCACCCTGTGCTCTTTTGTAAACAGCAGGATGCCCGCCAGGGGAGTGACCACCGATCCGATAATAAGAAAGTATATCAACCGAATATTGGCCAGGAAAAACATCACCATGGTAATAATAAGCATAAAAAAGGCGGTGGAAAAATCGTTTTGAAGATACACGAGCATAATAAAAGCCATGGATACCAGAAACGGAGGAAGCACCGAATTGAGCAGATCGTCCATCCTGTTCTCTTTCTTGCTGAAAATGTGGGCAAGATAGAGAATAAGAGCGCATTTGGCCGCCTCCGAGGGTTGAAAAGAATGGCCGAACAGGAATATCCAGCGCCTGGCACCCATAATGGACCGGCCTATACCCGGGACAAAGGTCAAAATCAGCAGGAAAAGGGATATAAACAGAAAAACAGGAACACTTTTTCTCACGGTCTCCGATGAAATGCGGGAAGCAAGGGTGAACAGCAGCAAGCCGACTGCAGCAAATACGACCTGTTTCCGGATAAAATACAGCGGGTCTCCCACCAGGCGGTCGGCATAATGCCATGAGGATGAAAAGAGGGCTGCCAGGCCTGTTCCGAGCATAACCAGGACTAGAAGAAAAAGTGTGAAATCTCCGCCTGTTTTTCGTACTCGCTCCACCGTAAACACCATATTTCCTACTGTAGTTTCAATGTCGAGAGGCTTAAAATGGCAAACAGGCCTCCCAGTATCCAGAATCGTATGACGACCTTCGACTCATCCCAGCCTTTCAGCTCGAAATGATGATGCAGGGGTGCCATTTTGAACACCCGTTTTGAAGTCAATTTGTATGAAACAACCTGTATTACCACGGAAAGCATTTCCAAAACGAAAACGCCTCCGATAATAACCAGGAGAACTTCCTTCTTCAGCAAAAGTGACACGACTCCGATTACCCCGCCTAGGGCTATACTCCCGGTATCTCCCATAAAAATTTCCGCCGGATGAGCGTTGAACCACAGGAATCCTATACTGGCCCCTACCAGGGCAAAACATGGTACCGTGAGTTCACCGCTCCCGATGATATAGGGAATCTGAAGGTAAGCCGCGTAGTCCGCTCTTCCCGTAAGATAGGCAAGCAGAGAAAAAGCAAGGACAATAAAGATTACCAGGCCTATGGCCAGCCCATCCAACCCGTCGGTAAGGTTAACCATATTCGACGTGCCGGTGAGGTAAATCACCGCTATCGGTATATAGGCCCACGAGAGATCTGCTACGGGGTTCTTGAAAAAGGGTATATACAAAAGCGTGGTATATTCATGCCTTGTTGCGTAGATAATCAGCACGAACACCAGGGAAACCGTCATCTGCAGGGTGAATTTCGTCCAGGCCTTCAATCCCTGGGGGTTCTTTCGGAATACCTTGAGATAGTCATCGAGAAACCCTATCAATCCGTAGGCGGTAAGGGAGCCCAGGACTATCCATGTATACCTGTTCGAAAGGTCCTGCCATAGAAATACCGACAGAAGAACACTGATGATTATTAAAACCCCACCCATGGTCGGGGTTCCTGATTTGGAAAGATGCGACCGCGGGCCGTCGCTTCTTATTTCCTGTCCCGCTTTCTTTCTCCTGAGAAAACGAATCAAACCCGGTCCGAGGAGGAAAGAAATAAACAACGCGGTTACGGCGGCATACGCGGCCCTGAAGGTGATATATTGAAAAACATTGAATGCCGTAAAGTATTCTACCAGCGGATACAATAATTCACGAAGCACGATTCCTCCCCTTTACGTACATTAGACAATAAAATTCGTTATGCGCTCCAAGGCCATATCCCTGGAACCTTTTACAAGCACCAGGTCCCCGGACCTGACCGTATTACGAATTCTGGGTATCAGGTCCTCGACCCCATCAAACCATTCTATTTTATCGCCCACTTCATCCCGGACGTTTTTAAACACATCCCTGTACTCCAAGCCCACCAGAAAGATCATATCAATACCCGAGGAAACCGCCCGGCGGACAATCAAAGCATGCGAAGACTCCGTTTCCTCTCCCAATTCTTTCATGGCGCCCAGTACGGCGATCTTTCTTCCGGTCCAGGCAAGTCCGTCCATAAACATGAGGGCTTCCAGCAAGGAATGAGGATTTGCGTTGTAGCAGTCATGCAGGACCGTGGACCGGCCGTACAGAATCTGACCTCTTCCAAACAGCGGTTCAACCTGTTCCAGTCCCGAACAGACGGCCATCTCATCGATATCGAAATACCGTGCCACCGTTACCGCGCAGAGGGCATTCCGCAGATTAAATTCACCGATAAGAGGAAAGTGCACCGGCCGGTTGAATAAGCGGACTTCCCAGCCATGAAGCCCTAGATTCATGGCTTCCGCGAATCCTTCCGTGGAACGGCGACCAAACCGTATCACGTGCGCTTCTGTTCCTTCGGTAAGTATATCGGCATGGGGTTCGTCCTCCGGTATGAATGCCGCTCCGTCGGTGCCCAGGTAAGAGAATATCCCCCGCTTCTCCCGGGCTATGGCCTCCCTGGAACCCAGCAACCCTATGTGCGCGGTACCGATATTGGTAATTACAGCCGCCCGGGGCTTGACGATCCGCGCAAGGACCTCCATCTCTCCCGGGTGGTTTATGCCCATCTCGAATATCCCGAACCGATGCTCGGAGCGGACATTCAGAACCGACAGCGGCAGACCTGTCTCCGAATTCAAATTGCCTTCGTTAATAAGGGTTGAAGAAAGGGGAGAGAAAATCGATCCGAGGATCTCCTTTGTCGTTGTCTTACCGCTGCTTCCGGTAACACCGATCCTTGTAAGCCGGGGGAACCTCTCAAGATACCCTTCGGACAGTTCCCAGAACGCCTTAAGGGTATCCTCCACAATTATAATCCCCGCCCTGTCCCCGATGTCGTTGCGTAGTTCCTCTTTATGGTCTTCATAGTACGCGCGCCCGCAGAGGGCACCGGCGGCTCCCATTGCCAGTGCCTGCCGGATATAGCGGTGCCCGTCGGTCCGCTCACCCTTCAAGGGAATAAACAGTTCTTCGCCCCGGATGTTCCGGGACTCAATACAGACTTCCCGGCACGGAAGAACCCGTGACGGCCCCATGTAACGGCCGTCACAGAGAACCGCGGCGTCCTGGAGGCTGAAGAGAGCGGTTTCAACCATCGTTGCCGCCCCCGGGTACG
Organism: uncultured Spirochaetales bacterium; assembly: GCA_964410865.1. Taxonomy (GTDB): domain Bacteria; phylum Spirochaetota; class Spirochaetia; order JAFGDJ01; family JAFGDJ01; genus JAFGDJ01. The sequence continues at coordinate 3,437 of CAYPIQ010000050.1, forward strand.
ATTATTCGAATTGTTCTCTCCGGATCCGCGCGTTTCATTCCCAGTTGTTCTTCCGCCGCCCGTTCCAGGCGCGCGGGATTTCTCAGGAATTCAATCCCTATAATCAGCCTTTTGTTTTCCTCCAGGAGTTTCTTCTGTTGTTTTTCCAGATCGGAAATTTCCGACTCAACCATCCTGTAAGAAAAAGACTGCCGGACATTCAGGAACAATAAAAGCGGAAGAAGCAAAACGCCTATTGTTTTAAGTACCCTTTTCATACAAACCCCTCATCCCGGCTTTTTTCGAGGACCCTCAGCCGCGCGCTCCTGGAAGGAGGATTATATTGTACTTCCCCTTCCCCCGGTCTAACTGGTTTTTTGGTAATAACCCGGGCCGCCGAGATCTCCTCATCTCTAGATATCGGCGTTTCAGGGTGGCTTGTGCAGGGCTTTTGTTTTTCTCTGAAGAACCACTTGACTATTCTGTCCTCCAACGAGTGGAAAGAAATAACCCCCATCCTGCCGCCCGGTTCGAGCACGGAAAAGGCATGCTGGAGAACTCCCTCGAGACGGGCCAGCTCACCGTTAACGGCGATACGAAGGGCTTGAAAACTCCTGGTGGCCGGATGTATTCTGCCGTTTCTGTACTTCGGAGGTACCCCGCGGCGTATTACTTCGGCAAGCTCCGCCGTGGAATGTATCGGGCCCTGCCTCCTGGCATGTTCAATAGCCGAAGCAATACGCCGGGAATACCGTTCTTCACCGAAGCGAAAAAGGATATCCGCTATTTCATCCTTCGGGTACTCGTTGATGATATCGAATGCCGTAATTTCCAGCTCCCCTCCCAGGCGCATATCCAGTTTTTCGTCCTTTCGAAATGAAAAGCCTCTTCCTCCTTTTTCGTAGTGATACGCGGAAATTCCGAGATCGAAAAGGATAAGATCAGGTCGTTCATCTCCCAGTGGATAATCGCGGAAAAACACATTAAACCACGTGTTGAAATAACGAACCCTGTCTCCATATGGTGCAAGTCGCCTGCGGGCAATCTCCATAATTGCCTTATCCGCATCAACGGCCGCAACTTTCAAAGAAGGCCAGGTTTTCAGAAAAAGTTCCGAATGTCCGCCTTCTCCCAGGGTTGCGTCGATCAGAAGTCCGTCTTCACGTTTCGGTTGCAACAATGAGAGGACTTCCTCTTTCAGCACCGGGTAGTGCGCGATTTCCATGAACGACCCTTTTTCCGACACATCTACACCGAAAGAACATCACCGAGCTCTTCCGCCGCCTCTCTGAACTCGCTTTCACTTTCTTCCAGATATGCCGTATATGCCTTTTCGTTCCAGATCTCTATATATTTCTCTATTCCGAGAATAACTCCTTCTTTGTTCAATCCCGCAGATTCCCTCAATGTCGGAGGAATATTCAACCGGCCCGATTTATCGATTTCCACTTCCTGTGCCGGGGCAATAATTCTCCGCTGTAAAAGACGGGTTCGGGCTTTAAATACTGATGTCGAAGACATAAGGTTTTCAGAAATACGTTTCCATTCTTCCGGTGGAAAAAGCCAGATACAGCGATCGATACCCCTTGTCACTACCAGCATATTTCCACTTACGGCGGAACGAATACGGGCGGGTATCATGATACGGCCTTTTTCGTCGATAGACGTTTTATATTCCCCGGTTATCATATTTCTTCCACTTTATCCTATTTTTCCCCACTTTTCCCCACAAGTTACTTCATATATTACATCATGAGGAATAATTTGCAACCTTTTTTCGAAATTACTAAAGAAATAAACCGGTCAAACCGACAACAAACACCCTACGCTTGTATAGTAATCGGTTAATATGCCCTGAAATGCGCTTGCCGCTACTCTCCCTGTTGTGTATATTATCATCACCTACTGTATGGAGGATCGGAGTTTGTCGCTGTACCGTGTACATTTTAAATGGAAAGAAAAAGACGTTACCCTGTGCGCACAGAGTCTTGACCTGACTCACCCCTATTTCGTGTCCATGAAGGACCTTTTATTCCCGAAGGAGACCCGTTTAATTATAGATCCCGCGGAGGATGAAATAAGAAAACAGTTTGCCGATGCGCACCATATCATGATTCCCTTCCAGACCGTCTCCCTGATAGAAGAGTTATCCGACGAAACGGCTCAGAAAAAAATACGTTCGTTCACCCTCGTCGACAATCCGGACAAGAAAGGGGCCGGGGAATAAGGTTTGACCATATATATCTCCGTTACCTGAACTCTCAGAACTTACGTAAATTCAGGTGGTATGCCTGCCGCCGAAAATACGGTAATCAACATCCGGAAAGATGTTGTGGTCCCGCTCCAGGCGGGTCAACCACTCCGTGTTGACCGTGTTCCGGCAGAGGTTGTCGTAGATCTGATTAAAATTGTAGAGATGCTCCTTGACTCGCATGGTGGCGTAAGAAGCGGTTGTACCGCTTTTCATAATAAACGGCCAGTCCGAAGCCTGGCTTAGCAGAACTTCCCGGGCGGCTTGATTTAAGACCCGTTCTTTTAATCCGTTTTCATTGGGAAAACGCCTTACCAGCTCGCCCATCCTTTCAATAGCCTTATGTACATGCGGGTAGATCCAGTCGTTCGTAGAATCGAGCCACACCTCCGCATACCCCTTGTTGCCCCAGCTGGAGAATGAAGGTCGCCCCTGCTGGTTTTCAGGGTACATTTCAAGGTATTCAGCCGGGGTAATCATCTTTAATCCGGATTGACCTTCGTCGATCATCCTGATGAGCTCTTCCAGCCACAAGATACCTTCGAACCACCAATGCCCGAACAGCTCGGCGTCGTAGGGTGAAACAATATACGGGGGTCTGTCCATGAGCTTGCTCAACTTACAGATCTGTTTTTGGCGGTGGTAAAGGAAATTCTCCGCATGTTCCTTCGCCTTTCGTGATGCCTCTTCAAGATTATACGGACTATTATTTCCTTCTTTGCCCGTTCTGCTATAGTACTTATACCCTGTGCTGACCCGGATCCCCTCCGGATGAATGTACGGTTTGATGTAATCAAGGGGTAATTCGTACCCCAGGTCCCTGTAAAAATCGCGGTACGAAAAATCACCCGGGTACCCGTCTTCAGTGGACCATACGGCCTGCGAAGAGGGTACGTCCCTTCCGAATACGCAGACACCGTTCGGGCATTGCATCGGCGCGTAGACCCCATACTTGGATTTTCGATCCGCGAATAAAATTCCATGAGCGGCGGTAAAGAAGTATTTTATATTGTAGGCCTTAAGATAGTTCTCCAGTCCCGGATAATAGCCGCATTCCGGTATCCACATCCCCTCGGGTTCTTTTCCGAGTATTCGCCCGTGAGAAATAACTGCAGCCTGTACCTGGGCTTCCACCGTTTCCGGATATTCCTGGTAAAGGGGCAGAAAACAATGGGTCGCCGATGTGGTGATTATGTCCAGGTATCCTTCCTTTTCGAGGGTTTTATAGCCCTTGAGGATATTAAAACGATAGAGTTCGGTAAAATCGCGAAGGTTCTGCTTAAATCTCTCCCGATACATCCGAGCCAGCGGTTCGAATTCCCGGTCACCTTCGCAGCGTTCGAGCTCCCGGTCGCCTAAATCGATGAGCCTGTGCAGGTGGTCCACATAGCGCACCTGCAGCAGTTCATCATTCAGCATTGTGCAGAGGGTCGGGGAAAGGGAAAGGGTAATTCTAAAATTCACATGATCGGCTTTCAGCCGATTCATCATGCTCAGAAGGGGTAAATAGGTTTCGGAGACGGCGTCGAAGAGCCAGTTCTCCTGAATGAACTGTTCGTATTCAGGATGGCGGACATAAGGCAGATGTCCATGTAATACTAATCCGAAAAATCCTTGCTGCATAGCTTCTCCAGTTCCGGCTTTACGTTATCCTTTAATTCGGAGATACTCCGTATCGAAAAAAGATATAATCCTCTGGGGAATTTCCTTTAAGGGGGTCTCATCCCCAAAATTGTAGAGTTTGCACAGGACCGCCGGATCGTTACCCGTGTCCTTCAACGCCTCTTCCGTTCCTGCTTCCGGAATCTGAAAGGCGGGACTCTCAACCCGGTTCGATATACAAAGCTCCTTCTCCCCTGTTTTACTCTTTCCAACCAGACTAATTTCATACACTGAGCCCGCCGCCGGGAGGTTGATATACCAGCTTCTGTCGTTTATTCCCACCGGTATATCGAAAAAATCCTCCTCCCGTGAACCGGTAGTTATGTTAGAAATCCGCCGCACGCGGAGATAGAGTGAAGGATTTCGATACAGGGCCTTCAGATCATCCATGTCCGATGTTTTTATCTCCCAGTAGGCGAAGGCCCAATAGGGGTCTCTTAAAAGCAGAACGATCTTTGTTTCATTATAACGCTCGGGAAGGGGAAACCGATGTGTTTCCGGTGTATCAATATCCTCATCCATTACGATCTCGTATTTCTTCTCCCGAATTCTCATGGCGGGATTATTTGTTCTTTCCCTCTCTTCCCTGTCCTCTTCAAGCGCCTCGAGGATGAGATCTATAAGTATGTCTTTGTTGATCTTACCGGCAAGAACGATGCCTTCTTTTTCCGCGATCTCGCGTAAAGATTTCATCGTGCATTGCCGTAAACGCTCGGCGGTCATGCACCTCTCCAATCTGTTGTGATGATAATCCTAGGTATTTCATATTTATCTGTCAATACCCATACCATCAGGAGCCTTCCGTGCGAGGATGATCATAACATCACCGAATCCGAAGCGCTTTGCAGCCCGGTCGAATATACCTTTAATCGGTTTCGGAACGGTTCCCACGGCCAGACCGCCCCAGGTCTTTGTCCGTATTACGGAAAATCCCTCCCGTGATAGTAGGTATTTCAGAGTCTTCAGGTTAAATAGGCAGATATGATCGGAAATAGCCGACCTCCAGCGCCCCCGGAAAAGACGTGCCTGAAAACCGGCGGCATTCGGGGTAGTCAGAATAAGATACCCCTCCGGTATCAGGATACGCCGTGTTTCCCGAATAAAACTACACGGATCGGTAAGATGTTCTATGAGATGTGAAGCATGGACTACCTGAAAAGAATCCGAAGGGAACCCGGCTGCTTCCAGAGTTCCGTTATAGATCGTCAATCCCCGTTCCGTTCTCCCGAATTCAACCGATGGAAGGCAAAGCTCCACGCCTTGCGCTTTCCAGCCCTCCCGGGAGAGTTCAAAGATAAGCCGTCCCGTGGCACACCCGATATCGAGGAATTTCTTCGGATGAGAGAATTCCTCCCCAAGTCGCTCAAAACCGATATCATTGAGCCCGAGCCGCATAAGGGTATAGAAATTTTCTTCATTACGTCTTTCATACCGGAAGTAATCTTCATCGTAACGTTTCCGAAGATCTTCCCCCACAGGCTGTGGATCCTGATAGATGACTCCACAGGACGCGCATCGAACAAACACACAACCATCCGTTAATGCAAATGTTCGCTTTTTGCTTTCTCCACACACGGGACAGTTGATATGAATAACTCGTTCATCACCGGCTATTTTAGAAAAGGTTTTCATACACTTCTAATCTATAACCCTGATCCGTAGTTCCACCGTCATACTGTTCCGGTAGATATCTTCCGCCAGAACCTCGAGTATCATATCCCCGGGCGGGAACTGTACCGTCCCCATCCTCATGATATGTTCATCGTAATATATTTCATCGCCGTCAGCGTCATCGGACTCGATTAGAAATACCGCGCCGTCCTTCGGTTGCAGGGCTTTGAAGCTCATATGGGCAACCTGCTCGCCGTTCATAAAGACCTGAATACGGTAAGGGTTCATCGGCCGGAAATATCGTAGGTACTCCGACGGATCATACAGCGACAGAAGCAGTTCATAACTCCCCGAAGAGACGGTTGATGTGTCCAAAAGCTCGACCAGTTGCCTGTCCTTCAGAATGTAGACGGCTTCCAGTACCGGCCGGGTGGTATCCTTTAACGGCGGTAGAATGATGAGCGGATTTACATACTGATCGAATTCTCCGTCGATGACCTGGAAATGTAGACGCGGACCGACGGTCATACCGGAACTGCCTACCCTGGCCAGGATATCAGTCGTATCCAGTTTGATAGAACCCGTGGCAATAGACCCGGGCTCCAGGTGACCGTACAGCGTTCTCAGCTTCCGTTCATGTTCAATTACCGCGAAAGATCCGAGACCCGATGGAAGCATACCCATTCCTCCGTTTTCTTCCGCGTAGTATACAAGTTCTCCGGCCTCTGCCGGATAGACGGGCTGTTCGCCGCCGCCGATATCTATACCGGGATGGGGAAACCCCCACCGTTGTTCTCCGAAGGTTGAAGTCAAGACCTTATCTTGCACCGGCCATTCAAAAGCTTGAATAGTGCCTATTATGAATATCAGGAGGATGCACACCGATATCCTGCGCACCTTATCGTTCCTCCTGGTCTATCCGAATAAAATAGTGCCCCAGACCGAGAAGAATCATGTTATCCTCACCCTCCAGATACACACTCCCGCCGTGGACATTGATATCATCCCTGAAAGAACCCCCGATATCCATTACTGACAGTAGGGCTTCTTCCGGTCCGGTGCGAAAGAAAAAGTGAGAGAGTTCTCCCGCGTCGGAGAGATGGACGCCTTCCAGGATCCCATCGGTGTATACTTCCCGCAGCCGGGCGTCCTCGACTGAATACAACATGGTTTTTTTATCGATGGAGAGAAGGAGGAATTCACCGTCCGGGGAGAATTGCATAAAAACAGTATGGCGAACGGGTTCTTCCAACACCGCTGCTTCTTCCAGCCGGTAGACCTCGTTCTTTTTCTCTAACAACAGCAGTTTTTGGGGATCAATCCCGGAAACCGCTGCCAGCCTGGATGCGTCGGTCGTGCAAGCGCAGCCGTAGATCGCCTCGAGGCGACTGCCTCCCGGTTTAACGGAATATATCGGCTCTCCCTCTTTGGATAAAAGAAGCAATGTTCCATTCAGAAGCCCGGCCAGGATGTACTCTTCCGTAACATCCATAGAAGTAACCAGGGCCCGGAAAGAACGGCTCCACAGCTTTTTGCCCTGTATACTGAACTCGCTTACCCGCGACCGATCGGCGGAAAAAACCAGCAATCGATCCGACGAAAAGGCCGGGTATCCCTGGACACCGATGCTTTCCATAATTTCTCCCTCGGTATTTCTCAGCACCAGGGTTTCTGAAAGGCGGGAATAATTGATAAAACCGGAGCTGCTCAGGGCGGTATCGTAAAGTACCTGTCCTTTGAAACAGAGCTCCCCCTCGGGATCGAGATATCCGAACACCCCCCGGGTTTTAAAAGGAATAAGGTCTGAGGGACACGTTGTGCTGATCGAAGCGGTTTCGCTGTCCAGCGCCCACACCGGTGTATACACCACTTCTTCTTCTATAAACACACCAAAGAATGAAATATAGATCAGAAGTAGTACAAGAAAGGTGGAAATACGAATTTTTTTGCTCACCGGGCGCTTTCCTTTGTCTTCCAAGCATCCTATACTATCCGGAGGAACGGTGTCAACGAAGAGGGTATTTTATGGATAAAAAAGAACTTTTATTCCAGGCTCGGGAAGCAGCCTCTGCTGCGTATGCCCCCTACTCGCATTTCCGGGTAGGGGCGGCAATCCTCTGTGAAGACGGATCTGTGTATACCGGGGTAAATGTGGAAAACCGGTCCTTCGGTTTAACCATTTGTGCGGAACGGAGTGCCGTTGTACAAGCCGTGGGAGACGGGCAGAGGAAAATAACCGAAATTGCCGTTTCATGCCCCGACGCGGAATATCCGGTTTCACCATGCGGGGCATGCCGACAGGTTCTTTCCGAATTTGCCGATGCATCCTGTCCTGTTCATTTCGAAGACGGTTCGGGTAATGCGGTTTCCACAACCATCGGAGAGTTGTTTCCCCACGACGCGCTGAAGGATCTGAAAAAGGAGATATAAAAGAGGGACATCGGCCGTTACTTTTTCTTTTCGAGATTCTTCTGGTCGGTTTCCATTTTTGATTTCCAGATGCCTATTTTTCTTTTAACTACCTCCGATTCCTCCGACTCACCGAGAACTGCGTGAATGCGCCGGAGAGCACCGAGATAGTTGATGGCGATTTTAAAATCATCGAGACGAAGGGTAGATAATTCATACTTTTCCCGATATCGGTCGGCGGATTGTTGCATAAGCTCTTTTACAAGGTTCAGGTGGTCGTACCTTTCCTCGTAAAAATCCGCCCTGGGATCGAGCCCTTTAACGAGATTTTTGAGATCGAGGAAGTTCTTTACTACCGTCGCCATTCTTCCTTCCAATTCCACGAAGGACCACTTCCACTTTGTATTCTCCCCGAAGCCGTCCTTTACCGCCTGAATGGAATACCCGAGCTTGCGCAGTAACATCCACCGGTCCCGCTGACTGAACCCGGCAATCTTTTCAAGCCGGTCTTCATAATCGGAAAAGGGTACATCGATATAGTTGGAAACAACCTCCTCCAGATAGATAAGGCTCTTGTAACAGGCCTTCCGTGCATCATTGAGGTATGCATCGTTCTTGATACCCAGGAGAGTAAGCGAAAGATTGTTCATGAGCACATAGTACGACACCAGGTTGAGACTTTCATCCGCCAGGTTGATGCGCTTATATTCAGCACCGTTCCCGTCCCGCTGGATATTCTGCAGCAGGTTTTTCTCCCGCTTTTCTATCTGCTCGATGCTCTCTTTATACTGTTTCAGTTTCTCGAAGTAATATTTCTTTCCTTCAGCACTTATCTTTCCCAAGGGCACACCCCCGCATCACCTTTCCCCTGCTTTGTATTTCTTCAGAAGCTCTTCGGCATACTCGAGAGACTCCCGGCCGCTGCTGTCGCCGGCAAGCATACGTGCTATCTCTCCTACCCGGTCTTTTCCCGTAATCGATTCGACACGCGTAATTGCCCGTCCTTTAACCGATTCTTTTCGTACCTGAATATGATTATCGGCACGAACGGCTATTGAGGCAAGATGTGTTATGCAGAGAACCTGTTTGTAATTACCCAGTCCCGCGAGATGATCTCCGACAGCCACCGCGACTTCTCCTCCGATACCCACATCGATTTCATCGAAAATAAGGGAGGTGATATGATCTGTTTCAGCAAAAATCGTTTTGACGGCAAGCATAACCCTGGAAAGTTCCCCGCCGGAAGCGATATCCTTGAGGGGTTTTACCGGTTCTCCTTCGTTGGGTGAAATCAAAAACTCTACCGTATCAAAGCCATGAGACCCGCATACAGGCCTTCCGGCAGGAGAAAGCTTTTGCTCGATGCGTATGGCGAACTGCCCCTTCGGCATCCCCAGGTCGTGCAGTTTTTTCATGATTTTCTTTTCGAGGTCCGCCGCGGCCTCGCGCCGCAATGTGGATAATTCTTCAGCGGTTTTCCGCACCTGTTTTTCTAACTCGTTTATCTCCGCCCGTATAGATTCTTTGTCCTCTTCCCACCTGGAGAGCTTTTCCAGCTTTTCCGCCGCATCTTCCCGGTACCGAAGAACGTCATCAACCGAGGGACCGTATTTTTTACACAATCTGTGGATCTCGGCAAGACGGCTTTCGCAGGCTTCCAACCTCTCGGGACTGAAATCAATTCCCTCATGGTACCCCCGTACCGCTTCGGTAATGTCTTCAATTTCATAGAACGCGCTTTCCAGCCTTCCGTGGAGTTCCGAGAGGCTCGTATCGATGGTAGAAATCTCCCTGAGGGCTTCTATCGCGGATCGGATCTGTCGAAGCGCGCCCCCGCGGTTTTCAGCCGAGTCGTCCCTGAACCGGTCAAGGAGCCCGACGAGTTTCTCATGTTCACCCAGAATCTTTTTTTCCCGAAGAAGTTCTTCCTCTTCCCCGGCTGAAAGTGCCGCCCCGTCGATTTCCTGGACAGCGAATTCGAGAATATCCGCCTCACGAAGACGGTCTCGTTCCGCCTTTTCCATGTCGGCGAATTCCTTTTTTTTCACCGTTAAATACTGAAACCGGGAAGAAAGCAGTTCGACCCTGTCTTCGAAGCCGCCGAACCTGTCCAGAAGGCGCCGCTGGTGAACGGCTGACAGAATGGATTGATGTTCATGCTGGCCGTGGACATCGAAGAGGTAGGAGGTAAGCTCCTGTAAGTCTTTCCTGGTAACGGGAGTGGACTGAATATATATACCGCCACGCCCGGTGGTATTTAGGGTCCGCCTGATAATAACCGTACCGTCATCATCCTCGAGCCCGTGCTCCCGCAGCCAGGCAAGGGTTTCAGGATTTCCGGAGACAATTATCCGACCGGCAACCTCGGCTGAATCGGCGCCGCTCCTGATGGCGGATGTTTCTCCCTTTTCACCCAGCAACAGCCCGAGTGCCCCGATCAAAATCGACTTACCGGCACCGGTTTCTCCTGAAAGAATATTGAGGCCCTGGGAAAAGTGAATTCTGATTTCGTCAATGAGAGCGTAATTCCGGACAATGAGCTGCTCAAGCATCGGGCCCCCCGGTCCAGTTCAGCTTGGAACGCAATACTTCATAAAAATTCCTGCGGTTTGAACTGATAAGGCGGGCCTTTTGCTCAGCCCGTTTTATCTTAACCCGGTCTCCGGGGAGGAGATCCGCGGTATTCTGTCCGTCCACAGTCAGCAGTATATCGGTCTTCTGATCATGCTCCACTTCGATCTCTATCTCACTATCTCCGGGTATAACAATAGGACGGTTACTCAAGGTAAAGGGGCATACCGGCGTTATTATTATCGCTTCAATCTCAGGAACCAGTATCGGTCCGCCGGCCGCCGCCGAGTAGGCCGTAGACCCGGTGGGCGTGGCCACGATGATCCCGTCCGAACGGTATACCCCGATGGGATTACCATTGCAGAATGCCCTGACCCGAATCAGCTTGGAACGGCCTCTGTTGTTAATGACCACATCATTAAGGCCGACAAATGATACTACCTCCTCACCACCTCGCAAGAGCGTCAGGGTCAATAGTATTCTCTCGCTCAGGGAGTATTCATCGCTTTTATAGGCCGTAAGGACATCCTCCCACTCGTCCCTTGATATCTCCGTAATGAACCCGAAATCTCCCAGGTTCACCGCCAGGATAGGGGTGCCATAGGTATAGACTTCCCGCGCACAGTACAGAACGGTTCCGTCTCCGCCCAGGGAGATTACGAGGTCATACCCGGAAAATTCGAAGGGACCGGGTTGACCGCGAAAGGCGTGTCGAGTAACGGCCGCTCCTTGTTCTTCCAGATATCCGATGATATCCTGCGCCAGATTCTCCGCTCCATCCTTGGAAAGATTGGCAACAACGACGACATTTCGAATCTCACGGTCCATGTATAATCCCCTTCCTAAGGCAGCGTTGAAAGAACCTTGGCAATGAGCTGAACACTTTGCCCCGGAAGCATGGGATACAAAGGAAACAGCACACAACGCAGACTCAGGGCTTCCGCCTGTGGACACATGCAATTTTCTACTGGATACCGTGATTGCGCGCACCCTTCAAAGGCCTGAACGACACGAATGCCCTGTTTGGCCGCATAGCGTATAACATTCTGTACACCCGATTTCAGGACCACGGGAAAGCTGTAGGGTACCATATGTTCGTCCTCCGCTGCCGGGACGGGTCTGTGCTTTGTCTTCATAATCGATTTCATAAAGACGTCCCTAATTTCCCGCCTTTTCGCCAGGAATGTATCTACCTGCTTGATTTGTACTACCCCAAGGGCGGCATTGAGGTTCGTCATACTACTAGAACGCTCATTTTGCACCGTCTGCTTTTTAAAATCGGAAATTAATGCCCTGGATGCGGATAAAAGAAGACTTCCTCCGGCTGTCGTTATAATACCGTCCTCTTCGAGGGTTACGACGAGATATTTTGCCTGCGAGCCTGTCATGGAATCTCCTGATGCTCCACCGAAGGCCGTTGTTATATCTTCTATCATAGGGAGCCCTGCTGAAAGCAATATCTCCCTGGATTCGGGAGTCGCGCCCAGGGGGTACCATAAAAGTACAGCCGAAGGTTTAAAAGTCTCCAGTGCTTGCTGCAGAGAAGACGGTTCCATCGAACCGGTGGCAGGATCAATGTCGGCATACACCGGCTGCAATCCGCGTTCCAGGAGGATGGTTACATAATAGCCGGGAGAGAGAGGAGAGAGCAGAACCCTGCTCCCCCCTTCCAGATCCAGGACATCCAGGGCCGTGCCGACTGCTTTCGCCTGCTCCCGGTAGGCCACACCCCCGGCCACACCAAGATAGTCCGCCACGGTCTTGACAAACTGCTTCGAAATGGACCCGGGACCGATATCGTCGGAAACCATGCAGGAAAGGACCGAGTCCATATCTTTTCTGGTAATTGAAGGTTTGAATACTGGTACGATCATACAGAAAGAATCCTGTTCCTATCCGCTGAGCTTACCAAGCTGCTGGAGTTCTTTTCTATCGAAAAGGCGTGCTACATCAAGTATTATCAGGTATCCCGAGTCCTCCTTCGTCACACCGCGTATATATTCCGTTCCGATTCCTGCCAGCATCTGCGGCGGCGGTTGAATGGTATCGACGTCTATTGTTACTACCCGGGCTATTTTATCTATAAATATACCTACGTACATACCATCCAACTCGATAATAAGAAAACCGCTCAATAGTTCATCGCTCTCATCCATGACGGCCCTGCGAATCTGGAAACGTTTATGCAGATTGATGATGGGAATAATATTACCGCGCAGGTTGAAAATTCCCTCGACATACGACGGCACGTTCGGAATTGCCCGGACCTCGGTGATTTTCTGTATCTCCTTTACTTTCATAATATCTATACCGTAAAGCTCGTTCCCGAGTTGAAACGTAACCAGTTGAATTTGTTTGTTTTCACCATCCATTTTTTTACCCTACCTTCATACCACTAAAAATCAAGACCTGTACAGGTTGTTCAGTATACTATCATGACAGGAATCGAACTCTTTCGCACCAGGTTAACGGTTGTCGATCCTAACAGATAATCCTTTATCTTATGTTTGCCGTGAGCTCCCACGAGAATGAGGTCTACATCCTCCTCGGAGGCTCTTTTTAATACCGATTTAACCGGCGGTGCGTTATCACATTCCAGGCGAACGGGTATACCGTGCCGCTTGAGGTACCGCACCTCGTCTTCCGCACAGTCTGTTATACCGCCTTCCTCATTCGTAATGTAAAGAATAAAATCTTCCGCCAGGTTCTTCATAGCATTGCAGTAAAGTTGAAGCGCGTTTTCCGCGGCCGAACTCCCGTCATAAGAACACAGTACCTTTTTTATCGTGTTACGGTATTTCGGACAAACAATAATCGGTCTCGGGGAAGATCTCACCACATCTTCCGTTGTCGAACCGATAACCTCCCTTTTATACCGGGCGTTCTCTCCCCTCTGTCCTAGGATGAGTACATCTCCTGAACGGCATTCTTCGGTAAGTTCGGCCGCAGGAAATCCCTCACGCACTGCCCCGGTCCACGATACACCGGTCTCTTTTGCCTTGGTCTTGCATGTATCGAGACAATTTTCTGCAAATCGCCGTAAATCCTTGGCGACTTTCTCATAAAAGGTACTTATTCCAGGGTCCGGCGGAATATAGATTCTCTCATAAGATATCTCGTAGGTTCCCCCCGCATATATATACGGAATTTGTGTTTTACGTTGATCTACGACAAATATTGTCTTTACACTGCTCTTGATTCTCTTTGCCAGGGTAAGTCCGTATTCATAGGCGTCGAAAGATTCCTGAGATCCGTCTATACCGATATCAATTTCTTTAATCATCGAACTACTCCCCCCTCGGGACATCATACAATGCTAAGTTTATTATGATTTTCATTGATAAGCAAGGGATGAACAGTTTGAGTATGATTTTTCGGGATGACGGTGGTTGATGGACGTAGCGGCGGACTTGACCCCGGATCTAGGAGACCTATCCTCTCGTTGACGATGTCTGCCATGTCTCCGTCGCATCAACACAATTTGAATGCAAAAAAAAGCCTGGCAACGACCTACTCTCCCCCGATTAAGGAGTACCATCGGCGC
>CAYPIQ010000051.1:0-16098 GCA_964410865.1 uncultured Spirochaetales bacterium
CCGGCAGGCACGGTGAAAAGTTTACCTGGGGGCATGGCAGATTAAATTTTCGGAGAAGAAAAAACCGAAGAACTGTCGGGAGTTACACAACATCAAACCGAAAGCGAAGGAATTTCTTCAAAAACTACAGGATGCCTATTGGTAGAATCCACCAGGTCCGCGATTTCCACATATTCGTTGGGCGCATGGGCTACACGCAGGTTCCCCGGCCCCCAGCTTATGATTGGTATACCGGCGATATTGAGAAAAGAAACGTCGTTGGAACCCTCAAAGCCATAATAATGAGATTCTTCTCCCGGAGCCGTGCGGTACCCCTCAGCCGCAGCCCGGCAGATCGGAGTATCGACCGATCTAGGCTGTTACTTCCATTTTTAATACAATCTCGCACTAGGGGGGACCTTTCATCGCAGTCATAGATCCTTCAACCGCCGGCTGAGGTTCTAAAAGCCTGAAACGTCTTCAGAACAGATATCGCCAGAAGTAGAACACCCCCATTCCCGCCAGAATAGTCAGGGCAAGGTTCTTCGTCCTCCAACTCACCAGTACTGCAGCCAGTGCCCCGAAAATGGCAGGATTATCCACCCCGAGTTGCAGGCCATTCCCGGTACTCAGTACCGCGGGAACGATAATGGCCGTCAATACTGCCGCAGGTACGAATTTCAAAGCCCTCAGCACCTGCGGGGGGAGTTCGAATTTCCCCAGGAGAGCGAGAACGGGATAGCGTACAGCGAATGTTACGATCGTCATGCCCAGAACAAGGTAGAGTTCTTTCATTCGTTTGTCTCCTCCTCGTCCTTGTCCCGGACTTCAACCCCGGATGTTTTCAGACTTTCACAGACATAACCCGCCGCTATACCTATAACCGCGGCTATCATTAGCCCCGCCTTGTTAGGCAGTCCATTGAAGAGAAGCGATGTGCTACCGGCTGTCAGCGCCGCAACAAGCATGGGGTACGAGGTTATCATCGGTACGACTATACCGATAAAGGTAACCACCATGGCAAAATCGAGGCCCCAGCCCGCCGCGTCGGGAATAGCCCGGCCGGCGATGACCCCCAGGATGGTACAGACCTGCCAGTTGAGATACATGGCAACGGCCGACCCCAGGTGGTACCAATGCCTGTACGGAGAGTCTTCTCCTTCGGCGTACCGCTTAATAACCACGGCATAGGTTTCATCCGTCAGCCAGAACCCCAGCGGAAGAAGCCAACGCTGTGGAAGATGGCGCATAAAGGGGGCAAGGGATGCGGCGTAGAGGGCGTGACGCAGGTTTACTACAAAGGTGGTCAGGATGATAAAACCTGTTTGTATGTCCTGAGATACCAGGCCCGCGGCAATAAACTGACCTGAGCCAGCAAAAACAAAGAGGGACATAGCGATGGTACCGAAGGGTGTGATGCCGGCGTTTACCGCCACGGCTCCAAACATAATCCCGAAGGGGATAGCGCCCAGGATAAGGGGGATGGTAGCCCCGGCACCGGCAAAGAATTCAGATAGTCGGGTCACGTATACAATCCTTTTAGATGGACTCCTATTACATAGTAAGGAGCATCATCGAGTATTTGAAATGGCCGTTTTCCAGGCCTTTGAGGAGCGCTTCTTCCGACCCTCGCCGGTTTTTCGAACGAAGGCGCAGCCGGTAATAGGGGATGATCATTGATTCCAGGCCGATAAGGTCGTCGACTTCAAACCCGTTATCCATGGCTGCCTTCAGGTAGCTGCTAAAGGCGCCTATCCGGGTTTCGTATATGCGGTTGATCTCCTTCAACTGTGTTTTTACCATTTCCAGCCGGGAGTTCCTGTATGAAATCGCAAAAAGCAGGACTCGGCCGCCGGGTTCGAGCATGCTCCGCCACTTCTTGAAAAGCGAATCATAGTCCGGCATATATTCCGTGGATTCACAGGCCCAGATAAAATCAAACGTACCGTCAATAGTATCATAGTAGATGTTCTTTTTCTCAAAGGAAACCCTCGCCTCGAGGCTGAGTTCTCCGGCCATCTGACGGGCAAAGCTCAGCTGGGTATCGGAGATAGTAATGCCCAACATCCGGTGATCGTAATCCCTGGCCAGAATAAAGGTCGAGCCCCCACGGCCGCATCCGCAGTCCAGACCCCGTTTGCCCCGCAGATTCAGTGCTTCCGCCCCCAGCGCGGTGAGCCTGTTTTCCGATTCTCCCAGTACGGCCAGCAATTCCTCTTCACTGTATTCCCGGTTCAGGTATTTTGCAGGATCTGAAAATATTCCCGAATGGTGATGCACGATTCTCTTATCTGTTGCCACGAGATAATTCAGGTCGTTTCTCCCCTTCTGATCATAATGCCGTCCTACGGCTTCCCAGTCGGGCATGGAAATTTTGTTATTCACTCATATAACTCCTTGCCTTATCAACAGCCAAAGTATAGGGAAATTGCTTGAAAAATGCCAGTAATATGTTGTATTACTATACCTGTGGAGGTGACATGGCAAAGATAGGAATTATTATCTGCGGACGATATCAGAACTGTGGCGGAGGCAAATGCCTGAGATCTATTAGGGAGAGAACCGGTGGGTTTGCCTCGTATCCGAAAGACCAACCCCTGGAGCTGGTAGGGTATTCGTACTGCGGGGGCTGCCCCGGCGGAAACATCGAGCACGTGCCCGCTGAGATGAAGAAGAACGGAGCCGAGGTTATTCACCTGGCTACCGGACTGGTAGTCGGATACCCTCCGTGTCCCCGGCTACGGCAGTTCAAAGAATTTATCGAAAGCTATTATGGACTCCCGGTGGTGGTAGGTACGCATCCGATACCCCTGAAATACCTGGAGGCACACGAGAAGCTTTCCTTCTGGAAGAATTCACGTATGGAAGAATTGGCCGGCGAGCTCATGAAAGAAGACCGTGCGGTTATGGAAGCGTATAATTAGCCGCACTCCGGCATACGGAGTACCGGTATCTTCTGTCAAACAATAATAATAATGATTATTAATTGCTTGATTTAAATATATAATCCATCGTACACTGTTACTGTACCGGACTGCCGTTCATCATGTATCCGGATTCGAGCTCTATGAAACTGAGGAGGACACCATGGCGGAAATGACCGACGGGTGCGTCAAACCCGCAGGGGGACCGATGCTGCCCGTTGAAGAGAAACAAGCTCCGGCCGCCGGAGCGGTACAGGAGGTAAAGAAAGTGCTTGCCCAGGTTGGTAAAAAAGCAATTGATTTTGAAGCTACGGCTTTCGTCGCAGGCAAGGGATTCAAACCCGTCAAATTATCGGATTACAAGGGGGGCTGGATCGTTCTCTGTTTTTATCCGGGCGATTTCACCTTTGTCTGACCGACTGAACTGGCTGCGGTCGCAGCCCTTTATGACGAGTTCAAGAAGTTAAAAACCGAGGTACTGTCGGTGAGTGTAGACAGCCGATTTGTTCATAAAATATGGCAGGAACAGGAGTTGTCCAAGATGGTCGACGGCGGCGTACCTTTTCCGATGCTTTCGGATGCCGGGGGAAAGATAGGGTCCGTGTACGGAGTCTATGACGAAGCCGCCGGTGTCGATATCCGGGGACGATTCATTATCGATCCAGATTTTATTATTCGCGCGATGGAGGTGCTTACCCCGGAAGTAGGGAGGAACCCGGAAGAACTCATCCGTCAGGTAAAAGCCTTCCAGCATGTCGTCGCCACAGGTGAAGTAACCCCTTCGGGGTGGCAGCCCGGCGACAAAACCCTCAAGCCCGGTCCGGATCTGGCCGGCAGGGTGTGGGAGATCTGGAAACCCTAGACGATAGACGGCGGTCCGGGGTTTTTATTCCGGGGAGGTCGGGGTTTTATCCCCGGTACTTATTTCTTCAACCATTTCCAGGATACGCGCCCTTTCTTCAGGCTCATATTCTATTCTGCCGACAAGCCGCGATAGGAAAGGTTTTACAAAGTGTTCCATCCTCTGGGTCTTTCGTTCATAATCGGTACAGTAGTCCAGCATCATAACCGTAACGGGCTGGGGTTTTATATACTCACCGATAAGCTGAAAGCCGAGTTTCTTGTACATCCCTATATGCTTCTTCTCATCTGAAAAGACATCCAGGAAGATCCTCTCCGCACCCCTGGAACGGGCATGCAGATACGCAAGAGTCATGAGCCCCAGGGGAACTATGCTCCCCCTCTCGTTTTTCAAAACGGCAAGACGATCGATTTCAGCGCAGGTTCGGCCTTTGGTATATTCGGCCAGGTTGAAGTTTTTTTCTATAGGTAGAAGGTAATCAACTCCATGGGTAATACACGAAACTGTTCCCACGGGCTGCAAACCCTTGTAGGCCACGATATGGTGAGCCGTCTCGTCTTCGTGGCGCCGTATGGTCTCTTCCATGTATCCCTTTTCCCCGATGAGGATCTTTCGTTGAATAAAAAAAACGTCTTCCCGCAGGCCGGGTTCACAAGAGTGGACAAAATGAATTCGGTTTTTGTCCGTTTCAGTTACAGGTATGAAAATCCTGAATTCCGTCCCTTCACCTACTTCGCTGTTTATATTAATTCTGCCGCCTAATTTATTAATGATCTGGTAGGTAATACTCAAACCGAGGCCTGTACCGGCACCGGGTTCTTTGGTGGTGAAAAAGGGATTGAATATCTGATCGATTTCATCCCTTTCAATGCCCGGTCCGGTATCACGGATTGTAACGATAATGTTCCACTTTTCTACTGTGCACTGAAGTGTAAGCGTTCCCCGGCCCGTCATCGCCTGAACTGCGTTTATAATGAGATTCATGAATACCTGCTGGAGTTCAGTTGGATTTGCTTCGATAAAAGGAACGTCGGTATAGTGCTTGAGAACGGTAATACCGCTGAAGTCGAGGCCGCGTCCGGCAAGCTTGAGCGATGTGTCGATGACCTCCGGGACCGAGACATTTTCCACCGCCAGGGGTTCCTTGCGGGAGTATGTGTTCAACTCCTTTATCACTTCAGCGGCGTTCTGGGCATAGCGGATGATATCTTCCGCGTATTCTTTCACCGGTCCGTGGTTGTCTGCCGTGGACAGAAGAATTTCCGCAGTGCCTATGATACCTCCCAGGGGATTATTGATTTCGTGGGCGATACCGGAAGCAAGGGTCCCTATGCCGGCGAGTTTTTCAGATTGTACCAGCTCTTCCTGAAGGCGTTTTTGCTGGGTAATGTCCTGGAAGAACTCCAGGAATATCTTGTCGGAGCCAATAGGCACATTAATAGGGTAAAAATGAACGGCAAAGGTCAACCTCCGTTTCTCGTCAACCAGTTCGGAACTGAAGGGAAGCTGTGTGTGTAGACAGTCCTGGGCGACACATTCATCGCATGGTTTGTCACGGTTGAAAAAAATCTGGTAGCACTTTCTGTGAATGATCTCGTTATATGATTGTTTGAAGTAGCGTTTTGCAGCGTAATTAATGGTAATTATATTATAATTAATATCCTGAATAGAGATGGGTGTTGTTATACCGTCAAAAAAGGCTTCCAGCTTGTTTCTGCTCAGGATGAGTTCGCTGTTCATGGATTGCAGTCGTTTCTGCTGATGCCTCAGGCGCTCGAATGAAATAGCGTTTTCCAGGGCTACCGAACACTGGCCCGCCAGTATTTCCAGTATTTCGGTTTCGAACTGGTTGTAGTAATCTTTGTCTATCCTGTTTCCTAGAAGGATGATTCCATTTATCCTATCTCTGAACTTGAGGGGCATGAGAAGACTCGGAGCTACCTCTTCTCTGCCACCGTTAAAGATGAAGGGAATTCGAGTATTACCGTTTTGAAGCAGGACCGATCCGTACTTCCTTTTTCCGGATTTCCCTGTTGTGTTTATTCTGTGGGTGATAATATCTTTTTGTTTTACAATTACCTCGTCCTGTCCGGGTTTTATCATTTTGCCGTCCAGAACCAGGTTGAATGAGGCGTTGAGTTTGTAGTTTCGGGTTTTGTAATCGATGATAAGCATGCAAGCCCACTGGAGGTTGAAACTGTCGACTATTTTGCGGATCGTTACATCGCTCAGGAAAGAGAGGTCGACAATAGATGTCAGTTGATCGGAGAACTGTTTTAATCCCCTGTAATACATGGAACGGTTACCGGATAAAAGGCGCTCGATCAGTGAATGCGCCCCCGATTTAAGGGGTTGAAAAATAAACGCCGCGGCTATTCCCAGGATCAAGGAAGGGAAAAAGGAGGGCTCAAAGGTCAGGTTCCTGAATATTTTTGCTATGCCCCACTGGATACCGTAAAATACAAGTCCGCTCAACACTGCCAGGAAGATATAGAGGAGGATGTTTATAACGGTGGCCGAATAATGAACGATGCGGTATTTATAGATAGCGTAGAACAGTATGGCCGCGTTTATTGTCGCTGCGAAAAGGTCCACAGGGTATTTGCCGATATGCGAAAAGACATTTCCCAGAACGCCGATCAGGAGGATAACCGCCCCGTATACTACCAGGAGCAGAGTTTTCCGCCTGAAGGTATTTTCCGTTTTCCGCAGTTGTACCAACAGCATGATAAGGCAGAAAATCAGATAGAGATAGCTGGTGGAATAGGCGAAAACCGCACCATTTCCCAGTACATAGTAGAAACCCGATTCACTGAAGCCGGCATCGGTTACTATGCTGCCGGTAAAATTGAGATACAGGAGGAATCCGTAGAGAACATATCCCGCGTACAGTATGTACCTGTTGGATTTTTTCTTTGAATTTGAAAGATTTATCAAGGAGTGGAATATCGCGATGGACCCGCCCAGCATCCCCACGAGCATGAACCTGTTCCAGAAAAGGGGCGTTGCAATACCGGTATCGGCATGCATCATGAAAGAGCCGAAACTCCAGATTGCCATAAAGGTCATATAGAGAAAAAACGGCCAGTGAGAATGATCTTTTGTATCCTGATATATCCCGAAACCGGCAAAGATGATATAGAGCACAAAGGCTATGGCGGGTATGATGGACGATATATCAATAATCATACACTGTACTTGGTTCCTGTATTTTTCGTGCTTGCGTTCCGTGGATTATATCATATAATCAACAATATGATAGTTTTTTATACTTCTACTTTCGGCTTTTTTCTTCTTATTCTTTCGGATTATATTCAGGCAAAGGTAGGGAAGAGGGGGACCAGGCTGCTGTCCGCCTCGGGGTATGCCGTTATATTCCTTATCCTGATATACATACTTGTCGATTCCCCTGGTTTTATCGTCTATCCCCTGTCTACCTCCCTGGGGTATGTTCTTAGTTTTCTTTTTTCGGGGCTCCTGGTATATTCCGTCATGATCGAGATCCCCCTGTACAAAAAAAAGTGCAATCTCAAGGGTGATGAAGCCCTTATGAAAGGCACCTACGGTTTCTGTCGGCATCCCGGTTTTATCTGGTTTCTTCTCCTCATGCCCTCACTTTATCTCGTCCACCGCAATGTTTTGTATGCAACTGTCTCGCTGTATATGACTTTTCTGGACTTCATCTTGATACTTGTAGAAGACAAATTCTTTTTTCCCAGAATTTTTTCTAATTATTCCGAATATCGCGCCAAGGTCCCGTTTTTAATCCCTCTACCGGTCCTGAACCGGGAGTGAAGGGAGCTGTATTCGGTTATGGTGAAGAACGGTGTCGCAAAAATCCTGGTGGTGGATGATGACCCGGCCATACGGAAGGTACTCCGTATAGGTCTCGATAACGCGGGGTACGAACCGGTTATCTGCGGGAACGGCAAGGAATGCCTGGAGGTCCTCTCGGAGCACGGGCATAATATCAGGACCGCCGTACTGGATATCAGGATGCCCGATATAACCGGTCTTGATCTACTGTCGAAGTTAAAAAAGATAGACCCGATCCTGCCGGTCATTATGTTAACGGCGTATACCGACCTGGAAACAGGATTGGCTGCAATGAAATCGGACGCCTTCGACTATATTGTCAAACCGGTCAGACTTATCCATCTCACCGCGGTGATAGAAAAAGCTATGTATCACCGTAATATCCTGGAAGAGAATGAAAAATTAACCAGGAAAAACGAGGAATACCGGAAATCACTGGAGAGAAAAGTCGAGGAAAGAACCGCGGAACTGCAGCAAGCCTATTTAAAGCTTCGGCAGACCAACCTGGAGACCGTCAGGGTTCTGGCGGAGACAATCGAGGCGAAGGACCGATATACAAGGGGTCACTGCCAGCGGGTAAGGCTCCTGTCGGCAAAGATAGCGTCCAAGCTCGGATACAAGACCCAGGATATAAGGACAATTGAGTATTCAGCCCTGCTGCACGATATAGGAAAAATCGGTATTCCCGAACTGCTGATTCATAAAGACGGAAGCTTAACGGAGGAAGAGCGTAAAATATTCCAGATGCATCCCCACATCGGCGAAACCATCCTATCCACGGTCGAATTCTTTACTCCCTGTCTTGAACCCGTTCGTCAGCATCACGAGCATTACGACGGTTCGGGCTATCCCGACGGCCTGGAGGGGGAAAGTATAGATCCTCTGGCACGAATCATCGTTGTAAGCGACGCCTTCGATGCCATGACCTCTACCAGGCCTTACAGGCGGGCAATGCCCCTGGAGGTTTCACTACGGGAGCTTACCAGGTGCCGGGGTACCCATTTTGACCCGGACATAGTCGATGTATTACTCAAATACAGACTGTACGACGGGATAATCTGAGAAAAGAACCCGGGACAGGGTCTGTTTCCACCCGAGCATCGGCGCCGGGAAATCCCCGGTAACCCCGGCGGCTTACTTTACATTCCTCTCTCCAGTGGATAGGCTAAGGCATCAATTTTTTCATTGGAGTATTCAATGCAGCAGGGTTTCGACAACGAAAAATATCTCGAAGAGCAGTCCAGGGCCATCCGTCGACGAATCGGTCGGTTTAATAATAAACTCTATCTTGAATTCGGAGGTAAATTGACCTTCGACTATCATGCCGCCAGGGTTTTACCGGGGTTCGACCCGAACGTCAAGTTAAGGCTTCTCCAGCGACTTGCCGATACGGCGGAAATTATTGTCTGCATCTATGCGGGGGATATCGAGAAGGGAAAGATACGGGCGGATTTTGGTATTACCTACGACGATGACGCTATGAAACTGATAGATGATCTGAAGGAACGCGGACTCGACGTTTGTGGTGTGGTGATAACCCGTTTTACCGAACAGCCTGCCGCGCTGCGGTTCAAGGCAAAGCTGGAAAGGCGGGGAGTCCGGGTATACACCCATCCACCCACCAGGGGGTACCCGGCTGATACGGATCTCATCGTTAGTGATAACGGTTACGGGGCGAACGAGTACATCGAAACCACCAAGCCCCTGGTGGTTGTTACCGGACCCGGACCGGGCAGCGGAAAACTCGCCACCTCCCTCTCGCAGCTCTATCATGATTACCGCCAGGGCAAACGGTCGGGATATGCCAAGTTCGAGACCTTTCCTATCTGGAACCTTCCGCTGAATCATCCGGTAAACGTGGCATACGAAGCCGCTACCGCCGATCTGAAGGACTATAACCAGATTGATCCGTTTCACCTGGAAGCCTACGATGAGAAGACGGTAAATTATAACCGTGATATCGAGGCTTTCCCCCTGCTCCGCCGTATTCTGAAAAAGATTACCGGTGAAGATACGGTATATAATTCACCCACAGATATGGGGGTCAACCGAGCGGGCTTCGGCATAATAAACGACCAGGCCGTTCGCAAGGCAGCTGAAAACGAGATTATCCGGCGATTCTTTCGTTATTCCTGTGAATACGCCATGGGGCTGGTGGAAAAGGATACCCTGGACAGGATTCGTCTGGTGATGGACGGTGCCGGACTGAAGCCGGAGGATCGGGATGTGGTGTTTCCGGCCAGGCAAGCCGCTCAGGAGGCGGAAAAGAAGGGTAAGGGTCACGACGGGGTATTCTGCGGGGCGGCATTACAACTGCCGAACGGAAGGATAGTAACCGGCTGTAACGCTCCGATTCTTCATTCCGCATCGAGTCTCATTCTCAACGGTATCAAGGAACTCGCCGGAATCGAAGACTCGGTACACCTCCTTTCTCCCAAGGTTATCGAATCCATACGGACTTTGAAACGGGATATTCTCGAGAAGAAGTTTATCAGTCTGGACCTGGAAGAAACCCTGATATCCCTGAGCATAAGCGCTACTACCGACGAGAGCGCCCGCCGGGCCATGGAGCAGCTTAATACCCTGGCCGGCTGCGAGGTCCACCTGACACACATCCCCACACCGGGGGACGAGGCGGGCTTAAAACGCCTGGGGATCAACGCCACCAGCGATCCCAGATTTTCCTCCAGCCATCTCTTTGTGGGGTAACATGTACGTATAGCCTACCTTCCCTTTCCGCACGTGCTGAAGGTAACTCTTTTTATGCTGCGGCTATCGCTTCCGTTAACAATGATTATCTGGGACGTGGAGGAGTAGAGAACCCTATCGGGTCTCTCAGACCGCTTCCTGTGCCGTCCTTGCTATAATCTCGTTTTGATGATATTCATCCAGATCGACGAAGTAGTCACTGTAACCCGTTTTGGCCAGTGATTTTATAACCGCCGTGGGCCCGTTTCTGTCGGACCCGTGGGACGGCGAGGTGCCGTCTGGAATGGGAAGGTATGCCTTCCGCCCGTCGGAAGATGCTCCAAGTTTTTTTCCGAAATAGTTGCTCATGCCGCTGCACGGCAACCGAAACGATGAAAATAGGCGGATACCGCTATTTTCCTAATAGCCTCCTTCCCGGGCTTCCTCGACGATCTTGCCCGCCCGGACCTGTTCTGCCGTAACCATATCCGCGTTAAACACCGAAGGATACCCATATCCCTTTTTTATTACCTTGCGGGCCGCATCCAGAAAATCATCCGGTGTTTTGTCACTTATCTGGGCTTTCCCCTGGGGCTGAAGTAGGTGGAGTTCATCCATAACCTCCAGAAGGAGGTAAGAAACCGGGTTAACACCGCTTTTTCCGTCTCGCAGAAACCCGCCTAGATTGATGTTTGTAAAGTCATTATAGGTTCCGCTCTCCGCGGCGGTTACCCCCACCTTTGGCGGAACGGGGTGATTGTTTACTTTAATCCGGAAGCAGCTTATCAGCTCTTTAGCCTTTCTACACTTACCTGCAGATGAAAGCTTTCCAGGATAGTCCGGGTGGCGGCGATTGTCCCTCTATCGGGAGGCATAAGGTGACTGATGGAATATTCAATACGGAAGCGCCGTTATTTGGCAATCTGGAATGTGTAGCAGGGGAGAATGTGTACCCTTCAAATTCCCGAAAGGCCGTGTAAAAAGATTCCCAATTGCTTTGCGTGGGCGGTATCGTCGTTTATACCGGGGATGAGGGGAAACCGGATTTCCATGGGTCGATCATCTCCGGCGGGCATGGCAAGATTAACCGGTATTGTTTCGTTTCCTGCCCCGGTGTATAAATGGTGCTGCCGGCAATCCATGTGCTTGAGGTCGTACAGGGTAAGGGTTGTGCGAATCCCCGGCCCGTCATGAACAGCATACCGCTTGATATCAAACAGTAGTACGCTTTTCATCGGCACAGGCCGGGCGATCCGGGTGAATTAGAAGTGGAACTGAATGCCAAGGCTTCCTGAATAAGTGGCCAGGTAGTTGTTTTCAAGAAATACGGAGAGATTCGGATTAAAAAAGTAGCTCAAGCCTGAAATCACCGCGATTGAGACAGGGGATGTGTATCCGGTAACGAAACCGATTCCGAGTCCGAGAAAAAAGTCCAGGTTCTGGAAGAACTCTACATCCAGACCTTTAAAACCGAAATGGGCCGTGCCTAAAACTCCGGCGCCGAAATGCATGGCCGCTCCTATCCCGATATAGCCTTCAGCCATAACGCCGAAGTCGATGGGAAGGTTTCCCTCGGCGAGTTCGGTCTTTGCTACGATATATTCGAATCCCGGGAATATTGCAAGCCCATTCGCCTGGCCGCCTACGGCCACCCTGGCCACCATGCTGGAGTCTTCATACTGAGAACCAAAGGGTGTATCGTTCTCCTTTGCGAAGGTGGGAAGTGCCAGAGTAACACAGAGTAAAAGTAATAAAATCCATTTATAACGCATAATGCCTCCAAAAAAATATATGCCGTAGAGTATATAATATTCGTTTCTTCATGTCTATAATCCCGATCTCCGTGGGTAGGGTGGTGAGGTAGCGGATGTTTTTCAATGAGGTTTTTCCGGGAATCTCCCGGCAGGCCGGCGATAAAATATGAGATGGTGCGTATGTTCTTTGAGGCGGCAATTCCGAGGAGTTCTTCGAAGCGCCGCTTTTCAAAGGTACGCTGTTGATTGATCTGCGTAATTCGTCCGCCGCGGGCTACCCCCCAGGGCACGGTAAAGGTTTCCGCCGTCCTGTCCGGATCGAAGGGAAGTACTCGGCGGGGCGAAGGGGAATCGAGGATTTCGGGCAGTTGGGTTTCCGCCTCTCCGCATAGGATATGGTCGGCGGATATAAAATAATCCGGCAGTACCGAGACTCCGGGGCCTCCGGCAATTAAAGTGACGGACGGATCGGTTTTTTTAATACAATCGATCAGGTTTCGGCTTTCCTCGGCATAAGCCCAGGCAAAGCACGAAACCAGCACAACCTCCGGCCGGCGGGCAAGTACCGCCCGGGCGCCCAATGACGATGCCCTGTGGGGAGTAAAGTAAAAATCTGTCACCGACGGAACGACGATAACTGCCCGCATAGGCTACTCTATCCCCGACGAGTGTCTTGTGCCAAGCAGTCTACGAACCGGCTCCACCCTGCGTCTGAGGGCATCCACGAGTTTATGAATACCCTCAGTTTCCTCGGTGCTCAATTTTGCCGGATCGGCGGTGAACGGTTTTTCTACCCGGGTGTGAAAGGCCGGGTGAGCGTTAAAAGCCTTTTCACCTTCCTTCGTTAGTTTTAAAAGTACTTCCTTTCCATTATCCGGCGTCTTGTAGCTTTGTACAAAACCCCGCTGGTCCAGTTTTTTCACCGCCTGCGAAACCGCGCTCATGGTAATTTTATGAAACCGGGCTAACTCGGTAACGTTAATGCCTTCATTTTTTACGAATGGTGGCGATGGGCTAGGGTTCCTTCAGCTCTTTCAGCAACCGCAGAGCGGGTTTGAAATTCGGATCTATGCGAAGAACGGACTTGCAGTCCAGCATGGCGGCTTCTATATCACCCGCTGCCGCGTGGGTTTCCGCCCGGGCGGTGAGGAATTCCGGGTTGTACGGTTCAATGCGGATGCATTCATCCAGGTCGGTACATGCTTCCTCGTAACGGCCCCGGGTCCGTGCGTGAATTGCCCGGTAATACCTCGCCCTGGTATAATGAGGATCTAATTCCAGGGCTCTGTTAAAATCTTCCAGGGCCGGAGAAAACATGTTGTCCGAAAAATATGCCATACCCCGGTGGGTGAGAATGATCGAGCGAATATCTTCCCGTATATCCCTGCTCAATATTTCGGAATATATCTCTACAGCCTCTGAAAAGTTTCCTTTATTATGAGCGAGCAGACCCTTTAGCAGCAGATTGTCCACGGTATCTTTCAGGACAGGGTGGTGTGTTTTGTCTTCATGTTTCCTCGATCCCCCGACTACGGTGAAAGTTGACTCGCCTCTGATGCGATTGTAAAAATCTCTCCTGCGCTGTTTCAGGGCCGTGTGCAGGTCCTTCTGGTAATCCCGTATTTCCTGAAACATGATATCCGAGAGGGTAAGGTTCGCGTTTATTGCCGCGAGTTTTCGCTTGAGAGGTTCGTCCAGCGGTGAAAAATCGGATTTATAGATGAGTTCGTGTTCCACCTCCGCCCAGGCTTCCTGAAGAATCGATCGAACTTGGATTTCACATACCGGTTCCTTTATAAAATCTTCAGGAAGATTTTTATTCTTTACGTATTCCGCCGGGATACTGATGAGGAAATGAACCGACTCATATCCGAAGTGGTAAATCGGGTAGTCCGCCCCCTTTACTTCGAATTCGTCGATGTTAAACAGCTGTTTGAGAATATCGGATACCTGCTCGACCTCTTCCAGAAAGGGACAGACGACTCTGATGCCCAGAACATCGGTAACGGCAATGGAACTCCTGTTGTTGTCCTTCGAAGCCGCCACCCGCAGGACCTTGGCATACCAGCTGGAGAATTCCTTTACACGGTGCTTTATGGTGACGGAAAGCCTTTTTTGGAAGAGTTCCGAACGAATGGTTCGGGCAAGTGATTCCACGACTTCTTCATACAACGGCATACACCCGAGGTACGCTTTTTCCAGGTCATCCCGCGGGGCGGGCGGGAGGTCAAGGTATACCATATCGATATTGTATCAGAATTATTTTAAGAAATGTATACTTATCGCGGAGAACATAGTTATAACAATCGCTTAATAAGCATTCCGGTAAAAACTTTTGGCTCGTAACAAGAATTTGAACGAAAAAAAATCAACAACCCCGACGCAAGCAGCGGGGCTCCCGGAATCTATCACTTCGACACCTTGCCGGATATGTCTTTTTTAGCTACTATTACATGCTAAAGATGAAGAATACGGCAGTCAGGTTACTGAAACAATTAGCAGTAATAACTCTGGGATCAGTTATATTCGGAATATCCTATTCTTGGTTTCTGGTACCCTACAAGATCGCTCCCGGCGGAGTAGGCGGGCTGGGCCAGATCCTCTATCATATGTTCGGCGTTCCTATAGGCATTTCAATGCTGGTGTTCAATGTACCTTTATTGATACTGGGATCGGTAGTACTGGGCAAAGGATTCGGCATCCGGACCATATATGGAAGTGTTGCATCGGCTTTTATGTCCGATTTAGTAAGCCTTCCGTCTCTGCACCGGTTGGGAATAATAAGGGATTTGTCTGCCTACACGTTTACCGCCGACGGTTCGGTCATATACGCCTTCCTGTCCCCGGGAGAAATCTATCTGTCGGCTATAGCGGGTTCCGTATTACTGGGTATAGGTCAGGGGATAATCTTCAGATTCAGAGGATCAACAGGGGGCACCGACATTCCGGTAGCAATATTAAAGGAAAAAACAGGAGTATCCATCGGAGGCGGTTACTGGCTGGTTGAATCCTTTATCATAGTAGCCGTCGGCATTATCTTTAAGGATCCCAAGATTGTTATATGGGGTTATATCAACCTGTTTATTTCTTCCAAAGTAACGGATGTGGCATCCGAAGGGCTCTCCTATCTAAAGGGCATCTATATTATTTCCGACAGGGAAGATGAAATAAAAAAGGATATTCTCACCTATATCGGCCGGGGTGTAACCGTTTTATACGGCGAAGGCGGTTACACGGGAGAAAAGCAGAGAACCCTTTTCTGCGTTTTAAACAGGAGAGAATTGGCAATTGCCAGAGATATCGTCAGGGATATCGATCCCGCCGCTTTTGTAATATTCACCGACGTATATGATGTTATGGGTGAGGGCTTTAAGCCGCGTAATATCGAATTAGCTGAAAAAAAAAGAAAGAACCGCTGAGGTCGCGGTCGGTATCATAAATAGTTGCTCATGCCGCTGCGCGGCAACCGAAACCATGAAAATGGGCGGATATCGCTATTTTCGTAATAGAGCCGCCGGATGGTTTCCCTTACCAAATGTTCGCCAGGCATCCCTGGCAAGATGGTACTGCCCGGCATCCATGGGAATAATATCCACATCCAGCTTGTACATGAGCAGGTCCAGTTCACGTCCGCCGGCATCTCCTTTCTTTGCTTCGATGACAATTGCGGTTTCCAGAACGGAAAAAGAGCTGACGAGGCACCGTTCACCGGAAGAAAGTACTCCGGCAAAGGAATCGGCTTCGGGTTCGTCCAGAAGAACAGCAATGAGGGCGGAAGAATCTACAACCACTACAAAGCACCCCGCTCATTATAACCGAGGATTTCTTCGGCACTGCGTACATCCAGCTCCGGGAGTGCTCCGCACCGCCGGGAGATGTCACGGATTTCATCATACACCCCGCAACCGCGTTTGGAACGGCGAAGTTTGTCATATTGTTCTTCCAGGGCGACACGAATAGTCTCGGTGACACCCCGACCGGTATCTCGGGAGAGTTCCCGGGCAAGTCGTTCCACCTCTTCATTCTTAATGCTCAAAGCCATTGAATACCTCCCTGAAGATATATTATTCCTTTT
>CAYPIQ010000052.1:0-14912 GCA_964410865.1 uncultured Spirochaetales bacterium
TTGCCGCGGCGGACATCAGTGAAACCTCGTGTTCCCCCGTTCTCCCACCGAAGATGACGACTATTTTTTTTCGTTTCATTCAGGTGCTCCTGTAATAATAGAATCCTTATAGGATTTCATATTATTTGGCAATAAGAAGTTGTTTCGTTTTCTAAAAATTGAAAATATCTTCACGCCTATGGAGAAGTGAGGGTAGTTCGGAACGAATCTTCTTTTGAAAATTTAGATCAATTTCACCATAAATAAGGGTTTCTTTATCTGAAGCCTTTGCAATGACATTTCCCCATGGATCAACAATAATACTTTTTCCATAGGAGTGACGATTGGGTGAATGAAAACCAAACTGATCCGGAGCAACAATATAAAACTGATTTTCAATAGCTCTAGCCCGAATAATGGATTCCCAATGGTCTTGGCCTGTATGATTTGTAAAAGCAGAAGGGGCGAACACAATTTGTGCACCTTGCAGCATCAATCGCCTGTACAGTTCAGGAAACCTAAGGTCATAGCATATAGTTAGACCAATTTTTCCTATATCTGTCTCAACACATACAATTTTGTGCCCTGATTCAATATAAGCGGATTCAATTACTTTCAGCTTTCCGTTAAAATCAGCGTTCATTAGGTGTATTTTTCGATATTTTGCCTGAATTTTTCCTTCAGGGTGTATTAGAATGCTCGTGTTGAAAACGCGGTTTGGTGAATCGCTGATCTCGGGAATACTACCTGCTAAAATAAATATTTTATGGGTTTTCGCTGTTTTAGCTAATAAATCAGTTGTAGGACCAGGTATTGTTTCTGCCTGTTCAGGAAGGGTATCATCAGGTCCTAAATAATTAAACATCTCCGGCAGTGCTACAAGGGATGCGCCGATCCCGGCAGCTTTCTCAATGTAGTATATAGCTTTTTGTAAGTTAAGTCTCTTACAGTCTCCGGACGTCATTTGTACAGCGGTAACCAGCATGCAATCCACCTTTTAGGGTCCCATAAGTAATCGAGGGATTAATAATGTAGCCTGTGGTACATATGTAATTATTAACAGGACAATGATGAGGGGTATAAGAAAAGGGAGCATGGCTTTTGTAACCTCAATAAAGGATACTTTTGCTACCTTTGTCATTATGTATAAAGAAACACCCATTGGAGGAGTGCACCCTCCTATCAAGATTCCATATACAATGACAAGTCCGAAATGAACCGGATCTACTCCCATTTGCTCTGCAATCGGTGCGAATATTGGTATTGAGATCAGTAATGCGGGAACTCCGGCAAGTATAGTACCGAGTAATAATAGAAACAGATTGAGGAGTAGCAGAAAAACCTGCTTGTTCTCGGTTATTGAAAGGATAAATTGTGCGACGTGAAAGGGAATCCTTTCCATGGCAATAACCCAACCCATAGGAGTAGCTGCCGAGATAATAAACATTATTACGCTGGAGTTGATCATTGTATCTACCAAGGCCCGTGGAATTACCGCTATGGTTTTTTTAAATCCAATGGATACTATGCCCACAAGAAGGGCATACAAACTTGCGAGAATACCTGCTTCTGAAGCTGTTACATAACCATAGACAAGGCCTCCTACAATAATTATTGGAGACAGGAGTGAGAAGAAACCTGATTTAAACGTTAACCATACATAAGATGCTGAAGATCGTTTCTCTGGTGCCGGGAAACCTTTTATTAAGTAAGAAAGAATCCAGTTTGTAATGATCAATGATAATCCAATAATAATTCCAGGAATTATACCACCTAGAAAAAGTCTTCCGATGGAAACTCCTGCTGTAACACCGTAAATAACCATAGGAATACTTGGTGGTATTATGGGACCTACGGATGAAGAAGCGGAAGTAATTGCTGCTGAAAAAGGAACCGGGTATCCCTTATCCTTCATCGCTTTTATTTCAATAACTCCGAGTCCGGCTGCGTCTGCTACCGCAGCTCCTGTACAACCACCGAAAATCATGCTTGCAACAACATTTACCTGTGCCAATCCTCCCCGGATGTGTCCGACCAGAGAAGAAGCAAAATTAAATATTTTATCCGTTAAACCGGTTTCATTCATCATATTTGCTGCGAAAATAAAGAAAGGAATTGCAAGAAGAGACGAACTCAAGGCTCCATCTATCATTTGTTGAGGGATAATATACAGCATACTTGCATTTCCCCCGGCTATGAGGGTAATGGTAACTGATATGATCATTGTTATTGAAATTGGCATTTTTAGAAGAATGAGTAAGAAAAAAACCAATATAAGCAGTATAGTTGAGCTCATCTAGGTTGTTCCTTCCTTTCCTAAAATTGTTCCGAATATTTCATAAAGCAGTATGAGAATTATTGTCGCAGAAGCCACAAATAATGGGATCGCCTGAACATACCGGGGAATGTGGATAATCTGCATAGTGATGTTCTGAATTTCAATAATCTTGGGTGCCAGGGAAAGTATGAAAATAAAAATTATTAACATAAAAAAATTGATAATAAGCTCTAATTTTTGTTGAATTGCCTCTGGAAAAAGCTGTGTTAGAGATTCAACAATAATATATTCTTTCTTTTTAAATACAACGGCAAACCCTATGAATGTCATATAACAAAAAAGAAGTATTGTTAATGGATATATCCATACGAATGATTGGCCTAACACTGTTCGTGTTAGAATTTGAATTGAACCAAGTATCAACATTGCCGCAAGACATATAATGGAAATATGTTTTTCCACTTCGATAACTACATCAATACATCGTCTGAACGATTTGTAAAAATTCATTCAATACCTCTCTTTGAAATATACTAGGCGGGGTAATATAAATAATACCCCGCCTATATGGCGTTACCGATACTCGTCGATTGCCTGTAGAACTTCGGCTGAAAGCTCTCCATCTTCAACCCACTGGTTATACAGTTCTTTTACTCTATTCACAAAAGGTGTCATGTCAATTTTATTAAAGGTAACTCCGCTTTCTTTCATTGATTCAACAGACTTTTCTGCCTGGTCATACAGAATGCTGGAACTAAAGTCACCCGCATCTTTAGCAGCCTTCTGGACTACTTCTTTCAAATCTTCCGGTAAGGAATCATATGCGGCTTTATTTCCCATAAACGAAATTCCCTGTGGTAGTTCATCGGTTACAAGAATATACTTTGCAACTTCGTGAAAACCCATCTGTTCAACTAAGCCAATGGGAGAACCGGCGGCTTCTATAAGGCCTGTTTGCAATGATCCATATACCTCTGTCCAATCCAGGACCATCGGGTCTGCTCCCAGTTGATCCCATACAGCTATCATTTTATCCACCGGGGGCATTCTCAACTTTAATCCCTGTACATCCTCGAGACTAAGGATGGGTTTAGTAGAGCATAGCACATTATAGGGACCCCTGGGAAAATCTGCAGGACTACCTATTAAAACAATACCCTGCTCTTCGGCTACGCGATCTTCCCATTCCTTAAAAGTAGAACTTTCTACAAACCGATTCCAATGGTCTCTCCCGTTGAACATAAATGGAAGTGTTAGATAAGCAAATTCGGGGACGTATCTATCAAGATAGGTGGGTGCTTCAACATAGACTTCAACCGTTCCTTCCTTAAGCATCTCCATAATTGAGTCCGTTCCCCCTAGCTGTTCAGACGGATAGATATCTATGCGCATCCTTCCATTACTGTACTCTGATACTTTGTCAACAAAAACTTGAAAACCTTGTCCTTCGA
Organism: uncultured Spirochaetales bacterium; assembly: GCA_964410865.1. Taxonomy (GTDB): domain Bacteria; phylum Spirochaetota; class Spirochaetia; order JAFGDJ01; family JAFGDJ01; genus JAFGDJ01. The sequence continues at coordinate 3,709 of CAYPIQ010000052.1, forward strand.
TAGAAGTTGGAGCCATTTTTGACGCAAGCTTCCAAACAATCTGTTCATTTTCCTTTTCGGATGTACCTCCGGCGAATAGAAACGACACTGAGACAGTTACAATAAGAACAATTACAAGTGATCTTTTCAAATCCATAAAAAACTCCTTTTCTTGTAGTTACAATCATAAGCAATAATCATGCCATAATTATATGCCTGGATATACCTTAAAAATGCCCTATCTTGATGCGAATTTATCGTAAATGAGAATTTAAAAATGATAAATTTATCATAAATGATAAATTATGTTAAAGAATACTTTTTTAACTTTCTATATAAAGTAGCTTGACTAATACCCAATTTTTTTGCTATTTCTCTTTTTGATTCAAGGCTTGTCCCAAGATCATTCATATAATTTGATATAAGTGATCTTTCATATTTTTCTACTTCTGTTAGACTTTCTGTAAGGCTTTCGGATGAATCATCGGTCTGTATGATTTTTTCTTTATTTTTTTGATAGAATGAACCGTTTGTAATCATTGCAAGACGCTCGCTTATTACTGAGTGTGTTAATATATCACCTTCTGAAAAGCTTACACCGAATTCTATGACATTTTCCAATTCCCGTACATTTCCTGGCCAATCGTAAGCTTTAAGTAAGTCCAAGGCTTCCGGTTCTATAGTCGAGATATGTTTACCGAGTAAATTGTTAAATCTAGTCAACAGATGGTTTACCAGATTTGGTATGTCTTCGGGATGCTCTCTGAGAGGAGGAAGATGTATGGGGATAACAAAGATTCTAAAAAAAAGATCTTGTCTAAACCTGCCTTTTTCAACCAGCTGCTTCAAATCTTTATTGCTAGCAGCAATTATTCTTACATCTATCTTGTAAGGAAGCGTACCACCAACCCTAGTAACTTCTTTTTCTTGTATAACCCTTAGTAGTTTGGTTTGAATATGAATTGGAATTTCGCTGATTTCATCTAGAAAGATAGTTCCTTTATTGGCTAACTCAAATTTTCCTGGCTTACCTCCTTTCTTTGCTCCTGAGAAAGCACCTTCTTCATATCCGAATAACTCACTCTCCACAAGTGTCTCTGGAATATCGGCACAGTTAACTGCCAGAAATACTTCGTTTCTTCTATTGCTTTCACTGTGAATTACTCTGGAACAGAGTTCTTTTCCTGTACCGCTTTCTCCGGTGATAAGAATGGTTGAGTCTGTTGGTGCGACTCTTGTAATTAAATCTTTTAATTCTGATATTGCTGGACTATTACCGCGGATCATGGAAAGAGTAAAGCTATCTTCTCCTTGTACTATTAGATGCACTGCACGATGTATTTGATTAAAAGGTGTTACGGTGAGTACTACGTTTTCAATCTTCTGATTATACTTTATTGGATCTGAAAAGCATATAAATTGACGATATTTCCTTCCCTTTGAGTATGTGAGGTTTATTTGCTTTACCTTCTCGGAAAAAAAATCTTCAATGATATTATTTTTAATTTGTAAAACATCCTGGATTCTATCATTTTTTCTTATAATAGTTTCATGGAAATATTCGAGTATTTTTTTATTAAATTCGATTATTATTCCATTCCTGTCAATCATAATGATTCCATCACTAGTGGCATGGAGTGTTGTTTCCAGTCTTTTTTTTTCTTTCTCAAGTTCCGTGAAAAGGATATTAGAATAAATATCATGCGAAATAAGCATTGCCATATTATGAAGGAATTTCTGTACTGCATCCGCTTTCTGAAGTAATTCATTTTGTTTTTCATCTGTTTCCGCGAATATCCCGATTACACCGACAACGGAATCATTGAAAATAATTGGTGTACATGCTCCTGCTCTCTCTACACAGGAATTTCGATACGGGCATCCACGACATAATTCATCTACTCCTGTCTGAGAAATAAAAAATGATTCCCCTGATCGTGCCACAGCGGCGAAAAGGCTTGTATCAGGCAATTTTTTATTAATGCTTTTTCTATAAATTCCGGTTCCGGCAATTCTTATTAGATCACTATCAGCTATGGTGACCGAGAGGTCGAGGATATTGGAGATTGCTTCTGCGACTTCCTTTATGCGTTCGGAATGATCTATTAATTTTATAGTTGTCATACAAACAGCTTAACAATGTTTATACAATATGTATATCTATAATGCTTATAATGCTGGGTTATTCTTAATTAACCTGGATAAGCGTTCATCATCTAGTTGAACCATTCCAGTTTCAGCAAGGCGTTCTAGCATTATAGCCCATCTATTATCCCTTTCAAATATAGAATGAAGCTCTTTTTCGACTGAATGATCTTGGATTGTATCAATCTTTGATATGGTGTGCCAAAAACGAATTTCTAAGTTATCGGGGCAAAGGTTCAGAGCTTGTGAGTATTCCTCTTCAGCCTGTTTTTTGTCATTTAATTCGATGGCTTTTTCTCCCTTATCCATGTGTTCATATGCCCTGAATAAAGTCAGAAGCCTTTTCATTTCCTTTAGAGGCTCCGGATGATCGTCAATTCGGAGATCAATCATATTATCTTCCCATTCTTTCCCTGTGGCAAAGAGGCGAGCGATTTTTAAATTTGCAGACTGCTTGCCTCTTATGTCTCCTCCCTGTGCTTGTGCAGCCTCCAGGCAACTAAGCAATCTTTCAGCCAAGTGGCCTTTGCTGTTTTCAAAGGTTTCTGACATTGCCGACCAGACTTTTTCAGACGACATGAGGTTTGCTTGAACTGAGTAGTTAGGCCCTACATAATGACCTGCATGGCGGAAGCAGGATGTGCCAGTAAAAGCCGACGCCTCACCGACTTTATTAATAACTGCGACCTGTCGAGCTTGATATCCGTCATCATTTTTTAATAGTTCTTGAATGGTTTCCTCAGGCGTATAACCCTGTTCAAGCAATGTGAATCCGATAGGACCAAAGGATGGATTAATAAATGACTGGGTTGCTACGGCACCAGTTCCCGCCCTTATCCAGGCTACAGAAGTTCCAACAGAGAACCAGTGTGATTGCACAGCTATACCGATTTCGCCATATTCTTTATCAACCGCGATTATAGAATATGTATTAGTTGGTCTTATGTTAAATTGTCCAAGCATAAGTTATTCCTTTTTATCTTCAGCATGTTCTTCCTTCTGCTTCTTCTCCAGGGCTGCCGCCCCCAGGGTTGTCCCTAGGTTCATGCTGTCTAGGGCAGATGAAGGAAGGAGAATCATCGAACCCCGCTGTCGTATACCCTCGTACACCATGTTCATGGCCCTGAGGTGAAGGGCTGTCGGGTTATTAGCGTATTGCTTCGAGGCTTCGGCGAACTTTTCGGCTATTTCCACCTCCGCCGTGCCCAGGATGACCCGGGACTGCTTTTCACGCTCCGCCTGAGCCCGCTTGCTCATGGCGTCTTCCAGACCCTGGGGGATTATGATGTCGGTAAACTCGATGGAGAGGATGGAGATACCCCAGGGGTTTGTTTTTGCATCCAGGGCGATTTGAATTTCCGAACAGAGTTTGTCCCGTTCGGACAAGAGTTCGGCCAGATCGTGCCTTCCGATTGAATCCCGCAGGGCCGTCTGAGCGGAGAGCACCACCGCCTCCATAAAATTTTCGACCTCCAGCACGGCCTGTTTGGCGTTCCAGATCATCCAGAAGGCAAGGGCGTCCACATGTACCGGTACGGTATCTCTGGTAATAGTTTTTTCCGCACTGAAGTCCGTAGCACGGATCCGTGTGTCCACAATGGCTGCTACCCGGTCGATAAGAGGGAGGAGAAGAAACAACCCGGGGCCGTGAACGCTTCGGAATTTACCTAGCCGCAGGACAACCACCTTGTCCCACTGGTAGATAAGCTCACACGAGGGGGCAAGGAGGAGCCCGAGGGTAACACCCGTGAGGAGGATCCAGTATTCACTGCCCAGCCAGGCAAACATGGCTATCCACCCGAGGGCAACGAATTGTAGGACCGACACCCATTTGGGTATAACGGTCAGTATCCCGGCCGCTACGAGCACGCCAAGACAGATATATATTATGTCCATCGTCTCCGTCGGCGCAGGGGAGAAGAGGAACTGCAGGATAAGGCCGGCCGCCACGATAACGGCTAATATAAGATACGAAAAGGCATTGAAGGTAAAATCCTTCTCGATTTTGTGGATAGGCAGGTTTTTGATCCTGGCAAACTGCTCATTTTTTGTAAGCATCTTCCTAATCCTCCTTTTCTAATAACTCGGATGCTTCCGTTTCAACGAGAAATTGTACTACTTCTTTCCTTGAAAAACCGTAGGATTGTGTTTTTGCCATAAACTCTCGTGTTAATCCTGAGAGGATGCGTTCGCGTTCTATATCGGTAAGGTTTATCTTTTTGTCGCTGATGAAGGTTCCGGTTCCCTGTTGTGTATTCACTATTCCGCGGATTTCCAGTTCGTTATACGCCCGCGCAACGGTGTTGGGGTTAATCCTCAATTCTACCGCCAGTCCCCTTACCGTAGGCAGCTGATCGCCGCTCACCAGGCGTCCGTCGGATATGGCCATTTCGATCTGCAGGATAATCTGTTTATAGTAAGGAACTCCGCTCTTCGGATCGAGGGAAAAAGACAGAAACTTTTCATTGTTGATTTCCATGGACATCACCAGTGTATTAAAGTATTAGTACAAATAAAGTTTAGTCTCAGGAGGGAGATAAGTCAAGCAAAGAAAGCGCCGAGTGTCCACGATCGGGGGCAGCAGGTGTAAAAAACCAAAAAAGTGAATAATAACCGGCTTAGGGTGTAGATATTGTCAGGAGGATTACATCATGCATGGATTGTTTCAGGTATTGATTGCCACTGGTGTGCTGGTATGCATGCTCGGCTGTGGCGGGAAAAGTTCAGGGGAGGAGTCGGAAGCCTTTCCGAACTCCGGAGCTCCGGAAGAACTTCCCGGAACCTGGAAGGGCCATCTGTCCGTTCAGGGAACGGAGCTGCCGCTGGTGTTCCATTTCTAGGTTGAGGAAGGAACCGTAACCTGTATCTACTGTCCACGACCGTGGACCTGACCGGCTTGTAAATCCCTCCGGCGAAAAGATATCCGAAATAAAAACACATTCTAGGTTTTACTGGGCCAGAGATCCTCCCGGGGTATGAAGTTATTGGATTCCCAGGTCCACGGTCGTGGACAGTAGATAACCTGTACCATGGACAGCCCGAAGCAGGGTGCCTATGGTATTCCTACTGAAGATATAACAGTTACTGCTGAAAGATTCAGCGCCCTATTTATGAGTGGATCGGCAAAACTGGAAGGCTCTTTCTCCAGGCTAACGGCCCCGATTTTCTGGTGATGATGGCTGGCCCCGCTCTACCGGGCCGGGAAACCCTTCTCAGGCAGAGTGAAGCGGTAATGAGGAGTTCCGGAGCGGGAGAGGCAGAGATTGCCCGGGTACGGGAGTTCAACAGCAGATTGTATAATCTTCTGCTTGAAGAAACCGACGAGGCTTCTCTGCGTGAAAAAATCAAGGAAGCCCTGGATGAGTCTCCTATAAGCAAAGAAACTGCAAAAGCCCAGATGAAAGCTCTCATGTCGCCATGGTTCCGATATTTCTCGGCCGCCGATCCGGCTGAGTACTTGGTTCGGATAGATGTTCCGGTACTGGCACTCTTCGGTGGAAAGGATGTCCAGGTTGTAGCCGAGTACGAAGCTCCTCCCATGCGTGCCTTGCTAAAGGAGTCCGAAAGCACCGATGTCACTGTAGAGACTCTGTCCGGCCTGAACCACTTGTTTCAGGAGGCCGACTCCGGCTCTCCGGATGAATATGTTGAGATCGAACAGACCCTTTCACCGATTTTTCTCGAATATCTGGCAGAATGGCTCGATGAGAGGATTTTATTATGTCCGGCGGGTTTAATACCCCGCAGTTTGCTGCTTAATCTTCAAAGATTACGAAAAGGTTAGTACTTGTAAGGATAATCGGGGTATTAAAGCCCGCCGACAATCCAATTCCTTACATATCCAACATACCCCGATGCTTGCGGCGGGGTTGTTGATTGACAAGATAAAGATCGGCGGGGGTTGTAATAGTTACATGACCGGGTTTACTCGGCTTCGAAGCGGTACTTCATTGGTTGAAAGATTATGCCGTCCTTCTGTTCCATCTTACCGATTTTTCTGAATCCGAGTCCGGTGTAGACCGGCACCGCGTAGGGTGAGGAGAATACGGTAGCTTCCCGTTTGTCCGTTTCAGCGGTTATTTTTCGCTTTGCCTTTTCCAACAGCCGACGGGCGATCCCCCGACCCTGGTGGTCGGTATCCACGAACATCAGTGCAATATGGTTGTGGTCCCGGACGGCAATGACGCCGACGACGGTTCCATCCTCGGCGGCGGTTATAATAAAGTGCCCGGCTTTGGAGAATCTATCGATTAGGGCTTCTGCGGTAATAAAGGTGTAGAAATGTTCGTTTCCTTCCCGGGGATAATCCGGTGCGACGAATTCATCATAGGTTCTCCGGACCAGGCGGGAGACCTCCCCGGCCTGTGCTTCTTTGAATAAACCATACTCGATCATATGATCCTCCGGGTGGTATTTTAGCATTCATGTTCTAAAACCGTAAAGATGATATGATTATCGGCAGTCGGTGCATTCCACATAGGCGAAGGAGATCAAATCCGACTGGGTGATTTGTATTTCATCATCGCCGTAGGTCTGCGCCAGTTCCGAGGCAAGCTTTTTTGCCCTTTCCAGGTAGCTTTGCCGCAGGGCGTTGTGTTCCTCACAGTCGGCGCAGACGGCACCCTGCGAAGGTGCTTTTTCCAGGGCCTCTTCGACACTGAGAATCGCAGGTTTGCCCCGGTATGTTCTGTGTTTCCAGGCTCCCGTATGCATTTCGAAGGAGTAGAGGGGCAGGAAATACTTGCCGTATTCCGATATAAAGCGGATGGCCTCGCAGATAAACCGCACTTCTTCCTGATCCATAAGGTAATGAAAACTCACCCTGGCCCAGCCCGGTTTTATGCCGAGATTGCCGCTTATAATTGCCTTGTGATACCGTTCGGAGACCTCGTCTCCGATGTGGAGTAATCGATGTCCGTAAGGGCCGGCACAGGAACACCCCGCCCGTGCCTGGATACCGAAGAGGTCGTTCAGCAGTGATACAACAAATCTGGGATGAAGCCAGGAGTTGCCGCACCGAATGTTGAAAGATAAGATAGGCAGGTTGTGTTCTTCATCCATGGGGGCCACCGGTTCTATGTTCGGGCAGCCGTCTAGGGCGGACAGAATGGAGCTTACCAGGGATTTTTCCCTTTCCTCGATAAGATCCGTTCCGATTTTCTCTTTCACCTCCATTGCCAGGGCAGCCTTATATATCTGGAGGATTCCCGGAGTTCCGGCTTTTTCCCTGGTTTCGATATCACGGCTGTACTCCTGGGTGTAGGCATTCACGTAATCCACCGTACCACCTCCGGCCACGGTGGGGGGAAGGGTCTCATGATAGACCCGTTTGTGTATGACCAGAATACCCGATCCTCCCGGGCCACCGAGAAACTTATGAGGACTGAAGAATATTCCGTCGAAGAATGATTCCCCGCCCCTGTTTATATCGATATCCACATAAGGGGCGGCTGCGGCATAATCGAAGAAGGCAAAGGCATCATGCTGATGGAGGAGGGCGGCGATTTCGTACACCGGCGACTTGAGACCCGTGACATTACTGGCCGCGGAAAAGGATCCTATCTTCATCCGGTTCGTATACTCCCTGCGGGTGAGTTTTTCTTCCAGATCCTCGAGATCAAAGAGTCCCTTCGAATCCAGTGAGATTTCAACCACTTCAGCAAAGCATTCCCTCCAGGATATCTCGTTGGAGTGGTGTTCATAAGGCCCGACAAAGACGACAGGTTTGTTTTTTTCTAGACAGGAATTGTATTCATCATAACTATGCTCGCCGAAATTCGTGATCAGGATATTTTTCAGCATCTCCTTTCCGGCGGGGGGTATATAGATACCCAGTAGCTGCTGAAGATAATGAACGGCACCCGTTGCTCCGGAACCGGCTTCGATAATGACATAGTCGTTGCCGGCATTAAGTGCTTTTTTAATTGTATGTTCCGCCTGGTGAAGCCGGTCGGTGGATACTGCTCCGGTAAGGTCGTCCTCGGTATGGGTATTACCGTAGGTTTCCATGCATGTCTGCAGGTAATCTTCAATAAAAGACAAACCGCGACCCGAGGCGGTATAATCTGCATAGGTGAGAAGCCGTTTTCCAAAGGGGGTTTCAATCAGAGTATCTTTTCCGATAATACTGTTTTTGACCAGTTCCAGGGTAATATCCTTCTCCATGATATTTTACTCCTCTGAAAATTTAATTCTTGTAAAAGCAAATGCTACGCACTTACTACAAACACGGTGAAATAGGTGTTTTTCGTCCTTCCTGCTCCCCACGAGCATTCCCCTAACACTCTTTTCAACTATCGGTTGCCCTTCGGTGTTTTCCCGCTTTTGCTTTTTCCTGCACTTTCATTGTTACCGGGACACCCCCCCATGAAGCAAGATGCGCCGCCGAAGGATGCTGATCCATATTCGTCCCAATTTCAGCTAATTGATGCTGCGCCCGGACCATTTCGCCATTTTTAGCCGGGTATACCGTGTCATGATCCGGTAGCTTCCTGTCACCCGTTTCATGCGTACCATTCCTAATAACACTTGAACCAAGGCTGTTTGCAATTCCGTCGGTCCCCGCCTGGTAATCTTCCCATAGTGTTCAGTTCCGGCGGAGTTTTGCACCCACGGCACCAACACCGCATACGCGGCAAGCTGTTCCGGTCGTTCAAATCGATCAATGTCGTCAATGTATATCCGAATCGTACTTGCCGTTATCACCCCGGCTCCCGGTATGCTGCGCACAAGCTCCACCACGGGATAATCAGTCGTTTTCTCCTCAATAAGTTTTACAGCTTCTTGACTTCCTCGCTCAATCGGTCTATCGTTTCCTCTCCTTCAAAAGACGCCTTAATTCTTCGCTCTCATGACTGCCTAGATGCGCCTGGGGAAGCATATCCTTCTCCAGAAACTCAGGCGGGGTGGAGGCGTCGTGCCGGCCCGTCTTCTTCACCGACTCGTTTACTACCTTAAACTTCAAGGTATTAACGACTACCACCCGCGTTCCAAGCCGTTCCATCCGGTTCCTGAAGTATCGGGCCTTTCCCGTCGATTCTACGGCCATCGACACTTCATACCCCCCTGTTCATGGCCTACTTTACGGCCTTGCAGGTCATTAGCCATGACGAACGGTAGCCAGTCTGTCTCAGAACTTCATCTAAGACATTCTATCAAATCCACCGGCTCACGGTATTCTTTTTATTATTCTTACTTAAGCTGCCTCCGTACAGTGGTGATGGAAAGTTGCAGCAGCGCACGCAGAGCGGTGATGGTCAGCGCTTTCTGCTGTTTGAAGGCATCAAGGGCCAGTTGATCGTGTTCGCCTTTTCTCGGTATCATATATCCCCTCCCGGTAGTGAGACTATATCTTAAATCCGTATAAAGCCACAAGGTAGCAGCCAATTCAAGTGGTTTTTCAAGAAAACTTTCCCCGGGAGAGGGCAGGCTTAGAGTACGGGGATTGAGCAGGCCATACCGGCACCAAAAACCCACCGATTTGAGCGAAATGAGTGGCCGCTCGAAGCGAGTAACAGCTCTCGTTTCACGACGAGGGCACACCTATCCCGTTGAATCCGGGGTTGCCTCGATCCGTTCTATAACGCGCTGCAAATACGGTAGAGTTTCCGAAAACACCCAAGCCACGGTTCGCGGTCCCCCAGCTTGATGACCTGCCGGTGAGCGTGGGAGACGAGCTTCGTCGCCATGCGAATCAGATCGTAGATCACTTTCCGCAGACGTTTACGCGTCACCTCGGTCCTGTACGGCAGTTCTTCCATGGCGAGCACCGACTGCCCGAGGAAGCGCAGGATGTTGAACGCCACCATCGCAAACTGCAGAATCATCCCGTTGACCGCGAACTTTCCCGACGGGAGGCGCTCAACGTTCATGTCGCTTTTCAGCTCGCTGTGAAACTGCTTGCTCGTTCCGTGGTCGTGATACAGGGCGATGACCGTCTCCGGTGATTCATACAGGTTGGTCCAGAACGTCTCCACCGTTATCTCGGGGAAAAGGAGCATCGTTCCATCGTGGGCTAGCCGGCGAAGGGTCACCTCAAAGACGATGTCCATATCCGGACCGTCGTCGGTTGGTGTTTTCCCGGTGTGAAAGCCGGTATACACCGTTTTGGCCTCATCCTGGTAGGTAATCGTGCCTTCAGATTGGGCTATCGAGAGCCAACACTCCGGTAGTTCTTTGCGAAGATTCCGGTTCACGATGAAAAACCGCCCCTCACGCCCGTTCAGGACATCCAGCGTGTCCTTGGCGTCATCCTCCCGTCGAGTCTGAACAGCACCGGTGTGGTGATCGGAAGCCGTCTGAGCAAGCCCATGGTCCGCTGAAGATACGAGCAGGTCCCGTTCTGACAGTGCTGTTTCCCCTCCCGGAGTTCACAGCTGAGCATATAGCCTTCACGACCGATGTAACTGAAGATGGGATGGTAGCCGTCAAACTGTTTGTAGGTTCGGCTCACCCCTTCCTTGTGGCTTTTTGAATTGTCCAGCGGTGAGGTATCGACGTCTACCGGAAGGTACGAGCGGGCCCCGGTCTGTATCGGTGTTAACCTCGTACGCTTCAGCAGACCGATCGTGGCACGTTCGGCCTCTTCCTGAACCTGCTCCGGTGCCATCCGCTCCAGATACAGCCGCAGCGTCTCTTGTGCCGGGACATAGGCGAGTCCAAAACTGTTCCGGACCAGCCGGCCCTGTCGGAACAGGTCGATCTCCTCGTAGCGAGTACGTCCCTGGGTGAACAGCCCAACCGGAGACTTCAGGATCTCGGGGTTAGATACCGTGGAGGACGAGGAACCAAACCCGATTCGCTCACAAATTTTACCGACGAGAGCAATTCCGTCTGTGCTATGAAGCTGATCCATGGTAGTATCAATCAGGTAATCCAAACTTCACCTCCTGGGTGTCATGGTCTAGGCGAACTAACCGTTATACCTCAGTGAGTTGTGTTTGGGTTACCGTTTTTTTTATACGGATCCAGGTATATAATTATTAAGGTGGTCTAATGATCGTTTACCTTCGCTTCTATCATAACAAATATCTACTGCCCCCGATCGTGGTGATAGAGGGCAGCACCCTCATTGAGCCGCG
>CAYPIQ010000053.1:0-13298 GCA_964410865.1 uncultured Spirochaetales bacterium
CCTTCGGGCAGGTCTTCCAGTCGGTAGGCGCCGTAGGGGCCGGTATCGCGCTTGATAGTTTGGAAGGCGGGGTCTTCTGTGTTGTAGTTCGGGATAACCATATCTAATACAGGAGCCCCGCAATTTGGGCAAAACTTTGCATCTTCGTCCAGTTCTTTTCCGCAGTTTTTGCAAAAGGGCATGTTGTTTTCCTTATTCTGTTATCTTCCAGTTTATCGGCAGATCGACTCCGCCTTTCTGTACCAGCAGGTTGTTTACATCCTCATCAGGATCACTGAAATACATGTATCCGTCGGCCTTTTCCAGTTTCCAGTACACCTCTTCCTGTTTCGGTACAGCCGCCACTTTACCGTCGGTTTTGCCCACCAGCACGGACGCACCGTCGTTCATAAAGATATACCAGACCTTCCTGAGGGCGTCGAAGGCCGGTCCGCTGCCGTTCCTACGGCACTCGTCCTCTTCCAGGATGGCCGACAGGCGGAAAGCGCTAAGGCCTTCAGCCCGGACAATGGTAAAGGTGAAGTAGCCCGCCAGGTTGAACTCCGAAACCAGGTCCAGGGGCACCGCGTTTATACGTTCCGGGCTGCGGTTAATGTAGGTGCCGTTGGTGCTGCCTCGGTCCGCCAGGCTGTTCCCGGTCGGGTGAAGGTCCAGGTGCCGGCCGGAGACGAAGGCACAGGGGATGGTGATATCATTACCCGGGTTTCGTCCGAAGGAAAGGGGGCTGCCGTCGAGGAAACGGTAGGTGATGCCGTTGTAGGATTCCACCAGGCCGAAGGGCGCGGTTACACCAAGCTGCTTTGCGGCTTCTCCCTTCCGTTGAAACCAGTCATCCAGGGACATTCCGCACCGCCCGCACACCCGGGCCGCGGAGGAATTGCCGGTGCCGCAGGAGGGGCAATAGACAGCGGAACCCGTAGCAGGACGGTCAAAGATACCGGCCCCGCAGGCCGTACAGAACCGGGCATCCTCCGGGCAGGGTTGGCCGCAGGAGGGACAATGGACCGGCGATTTCAGGCGCTCGGGTTCGGCATCGCCGATACGGGTGCCCCGGGGCGCCTGGGCTCCGCAGGCGGGGCAGAACAGGTTGTCCGGATGAAGGCTCCGGCCGCAGCGTTCGCAGAAACAGGTCATTATTCGATGGAATCCAGGGCCGCGGTCACCAGGGAAAGGACGTCCTGCCGCATCCGTCCGTAGGCATCCCAGCCGGCATTATCGGCGCTGGTGCCGAACCCCTTCCGGGCCGGGACCATCTGGGAATAGATCATCTCGCCCAGGGGCATGGAATAAACGCTCACCACACCGTCGGCATTGATGTTATACATGTTTTCGTATCCCCCCACGGTTTCCGCTTCCCCGGTTTCAAGGAACACCAGGACGAGGTAGTCGGCATTCAGCCGCTGGACCGCCTGGAAATCGCTCTCGGAGGGGTTTCTCCGGGTTATCGAAGCTTCGGTGACCGACATGTCCTTTCCCAGTACCTTCGACGTAATTGCCCCCTTCAGCTCCCGGGGCGAGGATACGTTCCCGGCATTGGAAAACCCGAAGGACACCGCCACGGTCTTTAGCTTGTAACAACTGAATTCCACCGAGGGTAGCAGGGGAATGGAAAAGTTCCCCAGACCGCCGAAGGCCGAACCGTCCACCTCCACCACCAGGCGGGTGGTCTTTCGGGAGGAATCGATGTCTTCCAGGGCCAGCTCTAACTGGCCGTAGGTGCCGGTCCTTAAATTTCGCGGAACCCGGCCGTAGCCTTCGATAAAGGACACCTTCACCGGAAAGTTGGCCACCGGTACATCCCGGTCTTCCGGGGTGTGATATTTCAGGTATATCACCGGTAACATATTAAGCCGTCCGGAGGAATCGTAAAGGTATTCGCCGTCGCTGACGGTCATGCCGATATTCCCCATCATCCTGCCAACCCGTTCCTGCAGGGCCGCCGAGAACTCTTCGTTTATTCCGTCACCGTCGATATCTCCTTCCACCGGAAGGCTGCCGAAAAAAATGATCAGATTTTTCTTGGCTTCCAGCCAGTTTCTGAGGGCGGCGTTGAAGCTGTTGTTGGCCATCTCTCGGTCCCCCGCCCTGATCATCTCCCTAACCATGTTCCGCTTGGCCTGCAGGTCCTTCTTGACCTTTTCTTCGTACTCGGCCTTGTCGATGTACACGAAGAAGGTTACATATCCGGGCATGGGGTAATCGATAAACTGCTTGTTCCCCTGCACGTTGCTCAACACCTGGCTGGTATAGGTTTCGGTCCTGGCGTTGATGGTTTCCCGAACTTCGTCGGACACCTCGCCGTTGCCGATGGTAGAACTGCCGGTTACGATAAGCTCCATGTCGGACTTGACCGCTATCTCTATCTGGCCGGAAAGCTCCTCAAGGGCTACTCGGCGGGAGTTCTTTCGGGCCTCGGCAATATCGCCGCCGATTTCCACGATGCCCTCGCCGAAGTAGATTGTAGTATCCTCACGCATTTGGTTGAGGTAGCTTTCCGCCTCGATATATTCCGGGGTCGTTTTGTAAGCCGTTCGTTCATCGTAGGTCAGGTCTGGCTCTTCCTCGACAGGGGGCTCTTCAGGAACGGTGGCGCATCCAAGGACCAGAAGGGCTGAAAATATAGCCGGTAATAATGAGAGATTTCTTTTTTTCATGATACTTCCTCCACGGTATATACAGCTCCTCCCAGGTTAACCGAATCGCCGGCATGAAGCGGCGTGGTAGTATCGGCATTGAGAAGGAACAGATCGTCTACGCGATGGGCGACGACGCCGACCGCTCCTTCGTCCCACTCGGCCTTTCCAAGGCCGATAAACACCGCCAGGTCTTTCCGGGCCAGGCCGCTGGTTTCCCTGCTCCGGAGGACCTTGAAATCAATCACCTTGCCCAGGTTCAGGGTGTCACCATCGGCCAGGGGCGCTTCGGTGAGGGCCTGGCCGTTCAGGTAACTGCCGTTGGCCGAACCCTGGTCTTCCGCGTGTAGGTCATCACCCCGCAAGCTCAGCTGAAGGTGTTTGCGGCTGACCCGGTTGTTTTCGATGGACACGTCGGGGTTATTGCCCTCGTCGGTGCGGCCGATGAGAATTTCACTTTTCGAAAAGAGAAAGATCCTTCGGCCGTTTCCGTTCAGCACCAGGTTTGCCGGAGAAGGGGCCAGGGCTTCACGCAGCCTGCGCGTTTCCTTATCCTCGGGGGCCAGGGCGGTCAGTTCCTTCAAAAGATCCCGGGCACCGGCGACATCCCTTTTCTTCAGCACAGTCTGTATGTTTTCCGCCAGCTCCGTCCGCTTCGCGTTGGTATCGGCCTCGCGCCGCTCTTCCAGGGCAAGATATTCTTTGTAGGAATCCTTCAGGCTCTGATGGTAAGGGACCAGGGACGCGATGGCTTTCCGTTCATCCTCGGAAAGACGGCCGGCCTTTCCGCCGCCGGCGGCATCCAGGACGGCCTTGAGCTTGGCGGCGTGGACATAGGCTTCTTCGGCCTTCCGGGTGTCGCCGCCGCAGAAGACCAGGAGCCGTTCCCGGAACGCCTTGATCTCTACATCGTCGGGGAAATATTCAAGGAAGGTGTCCGCCAGTTCCAGGGCCGCGGTGTAATGTCCGTTTACCACCAGTTGTTCACGCTTTTCTATCTGGGCCAGGTAGGCCTTTCTTAGACCGGCCTTCTTCCGGGTCCCGGCGAGAAAAATCAGCAAAAGGATGATATAGAAGAGTACCACAGCTCCCGCAACGGCCGGCAGAACGATGCGAGCGGTGGAGGCCGTTTTTTCCATCACGGCCAGTTCGGCAATCCGCTCGTCCCGGGCGGCCTCCCATCCGGCTACTGTAGCGGCGTCGGTGTAGGCCACGGGGATCTCGAAAAGCCGGGTGCGGGATTTTTCATCGTTCACGGTAAGGATAACCCGGCGGGTATGCACCGGATCTTCGGTCAGAACTATAAAATCGACCTTGACCGAGTAGTTGGTCTGCAGCGCCACGGTGCTCTGGGTACGCATGAACCGTTCCAGGTCGCGGCCGGAGATCAAACTGCCCCAGGTGGATACCGTATCGTCCCACCGGTTTTTCATGCGCTCCTTTTCCTCCGGCGTTACCAGAATCTGCCAGTTTTCGTAGGCCGACAAGGCCAGGTTCAGGTCTTCCTTGAGCCCGTCGGGGGCAGCGGCGGGCACATCCTCGACGGGGAGTATATACCCTTTACAACCCGCGGCTTTCGCTTGTGCGGCAACCTCCGCCGGCAGGTCCCGACCGAGGGCTTTGCTGTAGGATGTGTAAGCCGGAATATCAGGGACGGCTTTATCTGCATTCTTCCATTCCAGGATTGCCTTGCCCCCCCAGGCCGCTGCACCGGCAAGAATAGCAAGCGGTACGATTGACAACAGGATCTTTTTCATTTATGAACACACCTGTGATTATATTTCTATGATAACGGCAGTTATATTATCCTTCCCGTCATGGTCATTTGCACCCCGGATAAGCTCGTCCGCCGCTTCTTCCGGGTGCGCGGACTTCATTATTATACCAGCAATTTCAGAATCCGCAAGCATATAGGACAACCCGTCGGAGCAGAGAAGGAACCAATCGCCCCTTTGAAGATCGCTTTCGCACCGTTTTATGTGTTCCGGCTTCATGCTAGGGTCGACGGTCAGGGCCCGGGTAATGATATTGCTGCGCGGATGGGAACTGATATCGTCCTTGTAAACTTGTCCGAGCTTGTAGAGCTCCCAGACCTCCGACTGGTCCTCCGAAAGCTGCTCGAAGGTCCTCTTTCGGAGGCGGTATACCCGGCTGTCGCCCACGGTGTGGAAGACAGCATTATTTTTCTTAAACAGCCCGGCCACCAGGGTGGCTCCCATACCGTGGTATTCATCGTATTCCTTTTACAGGGCATACAGTCGTTCGTTTGTGCTGATAATGATGTCCGGCAGGTTCGGTTTTCGGGCGGTGTAAAAGGCGTCGAAGATCCACCGACAGGCCATCTGGGAGGCTACTTCCCCGGCATTCCCGCCCCCCATACAGTCGCAGAGGATAAAGAGATGCCCCAGTCTACCCGTGGGAAGGCGTTTTTTTGATTCCCCCGTTTCGGGCAGGGGGAAAAAGTCCTCGTTGTGGGAATATTTTTGGCCTGGATGTGTTTTAGCGGCGTAGGTCATAGTAATTAACTCCAAAAAAGAATACGAAAAAACTAGAATAACACGAAAATAACGAAAATAAGAGTTAAATATTTTTTTCTGGTTTTTATACCATAGATTTCTTTTTCATTTTAAAATGCAACCTTTGAGTTTTAAAGAATAACTCCAAGTCCATTCATTTTTATTAGGTAGTCCTCTTATTGGTACAGCAATAGTTATATTACGGGCTCCATTTGGTGGTATGTCTATCCGTGATGATTCAAAAGTTGCTCCATTGATTACTCTATTTGATGTTTTATTGAAAATATCAACTCTTCCTTCAATATGTCTAACATTGACAATTGAATTATTTGTTATAGTGAGCTCTATACCTGTAATTTCACCTTGATCCCAGTAACCCCACAATTTTACATCATCAGCTGAATATTGTGATTCACTTATTGGGAAATTTGCAAACAATACAACAAGTACAGAAAAAATGGCGACAATTATACCAATAAAAATTAACAAGCCAGTGAAAAACTTTTTAACCTTTGATTTCTGCCCCTTGCTTTTTCCTTTTTTTCTTTCATTTTGCCAACTATAAACAGCACTAATTGATTGTATAGCAGCATCATTTTTGGGTTGAAATTCATTTATGCTTTTGCCCTCTTCGTTTTTTGATGCTTTTTTTTTACCAGAGAGTTCTAAAGAAAGGATGGAGAATTCGCTGTAACGCACTCCCCAATCCTTCTCCAAACACTTCAGCACTATCGCGTTCATCTCGTCACTCACGCCTTCAATGGGTTCTGCTGCCTTATTCAATATCTGGTATTCAAGCGCGCCCTGGTAAAACGGAGGATGCCCCGAAAGCAGCTCGTACATGGTGGCCCCGAAGGAATAGATATCTGCTTCCTTACCGATGCGCTCTCCTTTTAGCTGCTCCGGCGACATGTAGACCAGGGTACCCGAGGATGATGAATTGGAAAGGCGGCTCATGCTGGTCCGCACCGATTCCGAAATACCGAAGTCCGTTATCTTTGCCTCTCCTGATTCGGTGACAATGATATTCTGGGGTTTTATATCCTTGTGAATGATATTTTTCTTATGGGCGAATTCCAGACCGGCGGCAATTTTACCGCCCAGGTCCTTTACAATATCTTCGGGCATTCGTTTATCCGGGTAATCCATTTTCAGCTCGTTGAGGGGTTTTCCTTCAACATATTCCATGTCGATGTATTTTATAGGGCCGGAGTCCCGAAAATCATAGACCCGGACGATGTTCGGATGGTTCAAGGATATCATGATGCGGGCTTCCTTCTGCAGGTCGGCCATGGCTTCTTTATCCGCTGCTACACTGTCGGGAATGATCTTTAATGCCTTATCCACATCCATGTTGCGGTCGTACGCCCGGTACACCGCGCCGAAGCCTCCCTGCCCCACCTTGGCCTTTACCTCGTACCTGTCATCTATGACAAAGCCCTCGGGCAGGTCTTCCAGACGGTAGGCGCCGTAGGGGCCGCCGTCACGCTTGACGGTTTTAAAATCATGGTCTTGGACCGGTTGATCATAGTTTTCTTTTTGAAGTGCATTAGGCGCCCCGCAATGGGGGCAGAATTTCAACTCGTCGTCGTATTGTTTGCCGCAGGATCCACAGAAAGGCATGGGTACTCCTTTTAATCAACATAACCCGCCGCAAGCGACGGGGTATTAAACCCGCCGGACATAATAAAGACTTTATAAATGATTATACAACGGATAGGATACTTTTCAAGAAGGATACGAACATTCTCAACGATCATGTATTCGTCCTCTTCTCTTGCTTCTTACCCAGGCATCCACATTCTTTGTTTCTTCCTTGTCGGACCAGAGACCGAAAATTTCATCACCCCGATATACATTGATTTCTGAAGAAAAGAAAAGGGGGAGTGTATGCGTTGGTCCCCTGGGATATTATACCTTGCAGAACCCGGTGTTTAATCTTACAATAATCTGAAAACACATATATGGAAGGTAGACATGACCACACTTCAATGGCATTTCCCTGACCGGCTTTCGGGAGTCCTGCCGCTCATGAAAGAAGGCTTCTCACCCCATGCCGGCGGAACCTGGCTGATGAAGCGGAAACCGGAAAAGGGGTTCATAGAACTTTCAGGAATAGGCGAACTGTTTCTCTACGAAAGGAAAAACGGCATAGTAGAAGCCGGATCTATGCTGACCTTCGCTGACCTGGCCGAACAGCTCCGGCATGATTCGGGGGATCATCTTCTTATCCGGGCCCTGGGATCCGCGGCGTCCACTACCCTGCGTAACCGCATAACCATCGGAGGAAGCCTTGCCGCTTTCCCTGCCTGGTCCGATCTGGCCGCACCCCTGGCTCTCATCGGAGCCGAAGTTCTGCTGGCCGGCGCGGAAAAAGCCTTTCTTCCCGTGGAAGACTACCTGAAGGATACAACAATACGGAAAACCTCCTTTATCCGGGGTGTGCGGTTCCCCGCTGAAAGCTCTCCCTGCGGATATTACCGCCACGTACGGACGACCTTCGATTATCCGGCCTTTACCATAGCGGCGCTGTGCCATAAAAAAGGTGTGCGCGCGGCCGTGGGCGGAACAAAGGACCGGGTACATGTGTATGAAGAGCTTTCCGAGGATATTCTGCCGGAGATCCCGGGTAGGTTCGGTTCATCCGGTGAGTATCTCTCCCACTGCGCGGCGGTTGAACTTGGACGACTTGTCCGATCGGTTGGGGAGGCAGACCTATGAAGACATCCTGTATTGTAAATAGAGTACCCGTGGAATTCGACCACGACCCGGCGGACAGCCTTCTCACCGTGCTGAGGGCCTCCGGATATACGGAGGTACACAACGGTTGTGAAGCCGGCGAATGCGGAGCCTGCACGGTCCTCATCGACGATAAGCCGATAAACTCCTGCCAGGTCTATGCCGCAAGCGTTTCAGGAAAAGCAATAACCACCGTCCGGGCCCTGGGCACGAACCTCGAACTCCACCCGATACAGGCCGCCTTTGCCGAAACCGGTGCTGTTCAGTGCGGGTTCTGCAGCCCGGCCAAGATCCTCATTACCTACGCCCTGTTGCAGGAAAAGGCCGAGCCGTCGGATGATGAGATAAAACGTGCCTTCGACGGCTCTATCTGCCGGTGTACGGGTTACGTCAAGATCATTGAAGCGGTGAAGCTGGCCGCCCAAAGGATGAAACGATGAAGCAAGACTATTCAACCGTCGGCAAATCGATACGCAAGAAGGATGCTTGGGCACTGGTTTCGGGAAAGCCGGTGTACACCGGAGACTACCGCCTGGAAAACCCTTTACACGGGGCATTCCTCTACTCCGACCGCCCCCATGCCGAAATCGTCGACATCGACACCAGCGAGGCTTTTAAGGTCACCGGTGTGGTGGATGTCCTCTCCTGGAAGAACGTGAAACCGGTTCTCCATACCACCGCCGGCCAGGGTTATCCCGAACCGTCGCCCTACGATACGGTCCTCTTCGATCGCAGGATGCGTTTCGTCGGAGACCGCCTGGCCTGTGTGGTGGCGGAAACCCGGGCCGCCGCCGAAAGGGCCGCCCGGCTTATAAAGGTGAAATACAACGACCTGCCCGCGGTCTTTGATCCGGAACGGGCCATGGACAGGAGCGCACCGATCCTGCATGAAGGAGATGAACACGCCGCCATCCCGGTGCCGTACCGCCCGGAAGAGAACCTGGCCGCGGAGGTAAGCTTTTCCTTCGGCGATACCGCGGCGGCGGAAGCGGAAGCCGATTTTATCGAGGATAACACCTATACCATGCATTATGCCTCGCACTGCGCCCTGGAACCCCACTGCAGCAGTGCCTACCTCGACGCCTACGGCCGTGTCGTCATAATCACCGCCACCCAGGTACCCTTTCACGCCAGGCGCATCGTCGCGGCGGTGTGCGGCATACCCACCGGCATGGTACGGGTCATAAAACCCCGGGTCGGCGGAGGCTTCGGCGGCAAACAGGAGGTACTCCTGGAACCGGTGGCGGCCCTGATCGCCCTGCGCACCGGCCGGGCCGTGGAACTGCGCATGTCCAGGGAAGAGGTCTTTAGCGGCTCCCGAACCCGGCACCAGATGCGCAGCCGGATTCGTACCGCCTTTATGAAAGACGGAACCATCATCTCCCTGACGGTGGACGATCTGCTCAATGCCGGGGCCTACGGATCCCACGCTCTGACTGTCCTCTCCAACGCCGGCTCCAAGGTGCTTCCACTGTTCAACAAGATCCCCAACGTCTCCTTTACCGGCAGATCGGTTTATACGAATTTACCCGTCGGCGGGGCATACCGGGGTTACGGGGCTACCCAGGGTTACTTTGCGCTGAATCAGCAGATAGACATAATCTGCAGAAAAACCGGGCAGGATATCCTGGAATACATCAAGAAACACCACATAAAAGCGGGAGAAACATCCGAGGTCTTTAAAGCCCTCGGTGAAGGAAAGGAAGGGGTCGAACAGGTCATCCACTCGTGCGGCCTTTCCGAATGCATCGACCGGGGAGCCGAAGCCCTGGGCTGGTATGAAAAGCGCGGCAAAAAAATCCGTGACGGCAGCCGCGTACGGGGCGTCGGCGTGGCGGTAGCCATGCAGGGATCCGGCATACCGCAGATCGATATGGCCTCCGTTTCGATGAAGATGAACGAGGACGGGTCCTTCAATCTTCTCACCGGCGCCACGGACCTAGGCACCGGGTCAGATACCATCCTGGCCCAGATAGCCGCGGAAGCCCTTACCGTTCCCTACGAAAAGATACACGTCCTCTCTTCGGATACCGACCTGACCCCCTTCGATGTGGGAGCCTATGCCTCATCCACCACCTACGTCACCGGAAACGCGGTAAAGTTATGCGCGCAGAAGGTCCTCGGGCAGATACTGGAGTCAGCCGCCGGTATCATGGAGGTAGATGTAAAAGAGCTTACCGCCCGGGACGGGAAGGTGATTCATCTTCCCGGCGGCGAATCGGTCGACTTCGGCGAAGTCTGTTCCCACAGGCTCTACACGGCCGATCTCGGGCAGATACAGGCTTCAGCCTCGTATACCGGGGATGAATCCCCTCCCCCCTTTATCGCCCAGTTCGCCGATGTGGAAGTGGACATCGACACCGGCAGGATCCATCTCCTGAAATTCGTTTCCGCCATCGACTGCGGTACCGCCGTTAATCCTACCCTGGCCGAAGGACAGGTGGAAGGCTCCGTGGTAAACGGTATAAGCTATGCCCTGACGGAGGAGTACCGGTTCGACTCGAAGGGCCGGATGACCAACCCTTCCTTCGGCCAATACAAGATCTACACTGCCCCCGATATTCCGAAGGTGGAGACCATTCTCGTGGACAGCTTCGAAGAGACCGGTCCCTTCGGAGCAAAGTCGGCCGGGGAGATAGCCATAAACGGACCCGCCCCGGCCATCGGCAACGCGGTGTTCGATGCCGTGGGGGTACGGCTCTACGATACTCCCTTTACTCCGGAAAAGGTCTGGAACGCTCTGAAAAAAGGAGGAGTCGAATAATGGCCGACAGAATGAAGGGCATCCCCTTTACCGGGCTGCTCGAACTAATGACCGGAGAATATGAGCGGGATGCATCGATATTCGGTATTCCGCAGAGCAAATTCTACCGAAAAAAGAACGGCCGGTCCTTCAGAATGTTCGGCGAACGGTGCGATACCCCGGTTGGGCCCGCGGCCGGTCCACATACCCAGCTTTGCCAGAATATCATCACGGCCTTCCTCTGCGGGGGGAGATTCATGGAGCTGAAGACCGTTCAGAAAATGGACAGTCTGGAATTCGACAAACCCTGTATCGACGCCCGGGACGAGGCTTATAACACCGAATGGTCCACCGAGCTTTCACTGGCGGAAGCCAGGGATGAATACACCAAGGCGTGGATAGCCCTGCATCTGCTGGAAACCGTCTTCGACCTCGGGACCGATTCTTCAGAAAAGGGCTTTGTATTCAACATGAGCATCGGATACGATCTGGAGGGCATACAAACTCCGCCCATGGACGCTTTCATCGAAGGGCTTATGGATGCTTCCGGGGAAGCATACTTCTCCCGGTACCTGGAGGAGCTCGCTTCCTTCACCTCCTCGGATTACTTCAAAAAGGTCTTCCCCGAAGGTGCTGAGAGGGCTGCGGGCCTTGCCGACCGCATCTCACCCGCCGTCTGCCGGTCCGTTACCCTATCCACTATGCACGGCTGCCCGCCGGAGGAACAGGAATCGATATGCCGATATCTCCTGACGGAGAAGGGGCTGCCCACCTATGTCAAACTCAATCCTACCCTTCTCGGCTACCGTCGGACCCGGGAGTCCCTGGACGAACGGGGTTTCGGTTATATAGGGTTGAAAGAAGAAACCTTTCTCCACGACCTGCAGTACGGCGACGCCGTCAACATGCTCGAAAGCCTGATGTCCCTGGCGGATAAAAAAAATCTGCCCTTCGGGATAAAGCTCTCCAACACTCTTGCCACCGTCAACCCCCAGGATGTGCTGCCGGGCGAAGAACAGTACATGTCGGGCCGGGCCCTCTTTCCCCTCACGCTGCTTTTGGCCGAAGAACTGCACAAGGACGTTTCGGGCACACTGCCGATATCCTTCGCCGGGGGAGCTTCTTTCTATAACGCGGCGGGTCTGTTCTCCGCCGGGATACGGCCCATCACCTGCGCCACCGAACTCTTGAAACCCTCCGGCTACCTTCGGTTGGCCGGACTCGCCGGCTCCATCGACGAAACGGCCTCAGCGGCGGCCTGGGACATGAGAGGGGTGGACGGGGAAGTCCTCTCCCGGATTCGTTCAACCCTGTCCTCATCCCTTCTCTTTACCAAGGATTTTCGCGGCACGGAACGCTCCTGTGTGCCCGGACCCCTGGAACCGTACGACTGCTACACCGCTCCGTGTACCGAGGCCTGTCCCATCGGACAGGATGTCCCCGGCTATATCAGGCTTGCCGGGGAAGGCCGCTACGAGGATGCCCTGGAGTGCATTTACGACACAAACCCCCTGCCGTCGGTCACCGGCACCATTTGCAATCATCCGTGTATGAGCCGCTGTTCCCGGCTCGATTATGAAGGCTCCGTCCTCATCCGCGAGGTCAAGCGTATCGCCGCGGACCGCGGACGCGGCTATGCCGACACCCTGGCACCGCCTGCCGCGGAAAACGGACACAGGATTGCCGTCATCGGGGCCGGGCCGGCGGGGCTTTCCGCGGCGTTCTTCCTCCGGAGAGCCGGTATCAGCGTCACCGTCTTTGATAAGGCGGATTCCGCCGGCGGCGTGGTCCGCCGTGTATTGCCGGATTTTCGTATCACCGGCGAACTGCTGGACCGGGACATTTCCCGGATCGAAGCCATGGGGGTCGAATTCGAATTCGGGTCGAATGGAAACCCGACCGTCCGGGGACTCAAGTCCCGGGGCTTCGAGGCAATATTCATCGGCATCGGTGCGGAAAAATCACGTGAGATCAGTATTCCCGGGCCGGTACAGATTATAGATTCTCTGGAATTCCTAAAAAGCTTCAAATCCGGCGCGCTTCCCGGGCAGCTCGGACCTTCGGTCGCCGTTGTCGGAGGTGGAAATACCGCCATGGACAGCGCCAGGGCGGCCGTTCGCTCGCCCGGAGTTGAAACCGTGTATATCCTCTATCGCCGAAGTGAAGATCAGATGCCCGCCGACCGGGAAGAATTCGACAACGCCCTGGCCGACGGCGTCATGTTCAAACCCCTTACTCTTCCGGAGGAGTGCCCGGAAAAGGGTACCCTCCGATGCCGGGTTATGTCCCTGGGTCCTCCCGGAACCGACGGACGTCCCGTTCCTGTTCCCACTGAAGATGCAATAGAGCTGAAGGTGGATACGGTCATTTCCGCGGTGGGGGAACACGTGGACTATGACGCCCTCGAACGCCTGGGGCTCTCTACGGAAGCCGGGGCGGTTCCCTGTAACCCGGAAACCCTGGAGACATCCACCCCGGGGGTATACCTCGGGGGAGACGCCAGGACCGGACCTTCCACGGTGGTAGAATCCATGGCCGACGGTAAAAGAGCCGCCGAAGCGATACTGCGCAGTTTTGGCCTCGAACCGGATTATAGCCCCGCCCCGGGACTCGAAGAGCAGGAAGCCCGCCTGCCCGGGATACATGACCGGCGCGGGCGTTTCTTTC
>CAYPIQ010000054.1:0-12452 GCA_964410865.1 uncultured Spirochaetales bacterium
CCGAAATGAAAAAAAGGTTCGACAAGGTATCTTCCGGAATTCTCAAGGGGTCCGGTATCAGCCTTACCGCACCGGCGGGGTTCGAGGGAGACGGTTTTTCGGTAGCCTTCAGATTTACCGGTAAAAAACAGCTCGAAAAGCTTATTGCCAGGCTGGAGGTCCTGGCCGATGAGAGTGATGAATTATTCAGCCTGTTACGGTAGTCTCTTTTCGCAGGTTTACATAACCGAATCGGCGGCGGATCTGCCCGCGGTAAAGAGATTCCGCCGGCGGCTTCCGGATATACCGACGACCATCGTTGACGGCAAGCACCGCATAGATCCGTTCCACATGAACAGCCGGACCATGTTTATCACCGAACCCATGGGCGAAGTCCTGGGAAGATGCCCCGGGTCAAAGGGCCATCTCTGCTGTAATTATATCACCGTGGACCAATACCTGGGCTGTACCCTCGGATGTTCCTACTGCATCATGAAGTATTACCTTAATTTTGAGCCCGTTACGGTATATGCCGACCCGCGGCCGGGCATCAGGATGATAAGGGAACTCTCGAAGCTGAATTCGGACCGCACCCTGCGAATCGGAACCGGGGAGGTCGGTGACTCTCTGCAGTTCGACCCTCTTTTCGAGCTCTCCGCCGATTATATCAGGGCAACCGGCTCTCTTTCCAATGTCTATCTTGAATTGAAAACAAAGACGGATTATGTAGATCATCTGTTAGATATCCCTGAAAAGGGTAATACGGTAATCGGGTTTTCACTCAATCCTCCTCCGGTTATTGCCCGGGAGGAACCCCATGCGGCAGACCTCGAATCACGCCTGAAGGCGGCGGAAAGGGCGGCGGCCGCCGGATATTTTGTGTCTTTCCATTTCGACCCTATCATCCGATACGAAGGCTGGCAGGAAGATTACGCGGAAGTGGTGGACAGGCTGAGTCGTTTTGATTCGGAAAGGGTGGTATGGATCAGCCTCGGAACCTTCAGGTATCCTCCCGGCCTCAAGGAAAAAATGGACCCTGTACCGTATCTTTTTGATGAGTTCGTACAGTGCCGGGACGGGAAGTATCGGTACATCCAAAAGCTGCGTATCGGGATGTACAGGCATATGGTCGACAGCATACGGAAGGTACTGGATTCGCCGGTCTATCTCTGCATGGAGAGTTCAGAAGTCTGGAAAAACGTATTCGGAGACATGCCTTTAAGGGTGCCGGAAACGGTGAATATATTTACACCCCCCAGGGGGCTCGACTAAAACCCCGCCTGTTCTAGGGTATTTGCTGGGTGTACCAGCTCAATAATCTGTTTTCCAGTGATGCCGATTCGCCCCCGGTTATGCTTTGTTCCCTGAGGAAGGGGTAGATCACTTCCTTTTTTATCCTGTTCCAGTTTTTCGGGAAAGCCGGGGGAAAGCTCAATTGTGTCGGCGAAGGTATTCGGCCGGTTATCCCCGGAAAGTACTTGGGGAGTATCAATTCATTGACCTGCTGGAGGGATGAGAAGCCTCCGGCGATACCGAAACTCCTTACGCGTTTGAACTGGCTCGACCGGAGCAGTTTTTCCTGTGTCTGCTGATTAAAGAACCATTCCAGGAATGAAAGGGCGGCTTTTTTGTTGCCGGGTTTTTTTACAATACCCGTATACACCATGTCCTCATTTACCGGGATCTGCCTGCCGTCGGAGAGCCACAGGAAGTCCACGTCCCGCCGGATATCCGCCGGTATGAGTAGGAATTTCTGGTAATCAATCGGGTAAAAACGAATTCTGCCCGAGAATACAAGCTTGTACCCCGGGTCGTAGAGATAGGTCTCTCTAAAGCTGTTTTCCGCGTCCCGGCCGCCGTTGATGGTCTGTACCCAGTCACGGGCATACTCTAGGCTCTTTTCGAGATTTTCACCGTTCCAGACAACCGAGCCCTCACTGGATTCTCTGAAACGGCTGTTATGGAGTCGTGCAATCAGGTAGAGAAAATCTTCGGTCCAGCGGGGGGAGAACCCCATAACCGGGAAACGGGCGGTGCTGTTTTCGTTAAACAGCCGGCATTCATCACGCATGGTATCCAGAGAAAGGGTTATACCCCCTGTTTCTTCGGGGTTGGAACCCGTCCGGATAAGTATCGCGGGAAGGGTGAAAGAAACCGGAAGGATAACCTGCTTTTCTTCGAACACACCGGTGGCCAGGGCATCGAGATAGAAACTATCTTTATGCATCCCGTACTCGGTAAAAAGCTCTTCCAGCGGAGTGAAGTGCGAAATATAGGAGCTGCAGGCCAGGTGCTCGGAGAAGAGTATATCGTAATCCCCGACTCCGGCAGCCATGTCGGCGGCGGGGTTTTTGGAATATACCAGTTCCACCTTATATTCGTCCTGTTCCGCGTTGAAAATTTCTACATATGCGGCCAGTTCCGGATGGTCTGTGGCAAGAACAAGGATATGTCCATCCGCGAAGGGACATCCGGAAAATAAAAGTATCGCCGCTATCGTACATATGATCGTTACGGTCCGTTGCTTAAGCTCTTTCATCGGTGTAAACTCTAGGCGAAAGGAGAGACCACTGTCAATCCCGAAACCCGGTTCCCGGTATATCTACACCACCTACGCTTCCTATTTGAGGGAAACCTACGGGGCAAGGGTCTACCGCCTGGGTGTAGACGGAGGGTTTTCCTGCCCGAACAGGGGGCCCGACCGTTCTTCCGGGGGCTGTGCCTATTGCGATAGGTACGGCTCCCTTTCCACGTATCAGCGGACATCCTCGGGACCCTCCGTCGGTGGTAACCTGGAAAAACGTCTTCAGTGGATCGGGGACCAGATCGACGGGGGATTAGCGTTTCTGCGGAGACGTTACAAGGCGGAATACTTTATCCTCTACTTCCAGGCATTCTCCAGCACCTATGATTCCTTATCCAATTTAAAGAGAATCTATGATTTCGGCCTCTCCCGTTATCCCTTTGTAGAGCTGGCCGTCTCCACAAGGCCGGACTGTATCGGCCGGGGGACGGCGGACCTCCTGGCATCCTACAAGACCGAAGAGCGGGACGTCTGGGTCGAGCTGGGCTTGCAGAGCGCCGATGACCGGACTCTTCGCAGGATCAATCGGGGGCATGACAGGGAGTGCTTCGAGAAAGCCTTTCTGCTTCTGAAGGAGCGGGGGTTAAAGATCGCCGTCCACCTTATCTTCGGACTGCCGGGGGAAGATCTGAGTGACATTGAAAGGACGGTACGCTATGTTCTGAAACACGGCCCGGAGGGGCTCAAAATTCACAACCTCCATATACCCGCCGACACCATGCTGGCCGGGGAGTACAAACGGGGAGAATTAACGGTGCCGTCCCTCCCCAGACACCTGGATTATACCATAAAAATGCTGGAGCTCATTCCCAAAGACATTATCATCATGCGGCTTACCTGTGATACGCCGGATGATCGGCTGTTGGCACCCCGGGGGCCCTGGAGCAAGGCTTTCTTCTATAAGCGCCTAGGCGAAGAGATGAAACTGCGGGGCACCTGGCAGGGCAAACTGTCTGGACAATAAACCGGCTTCAGTAGTATTCTTAACGCCTAAGGAGAGAAAGATGGCCGTCAAAGACCAGGAAATATTCGGGCTTATCGAAACAATCGGAGATCATTACAGAAGCAACGTCAATAATCGCTACCTGAGAAACGTTCTGCTTCATATGCCCCTGGATAAAAGGACCTGGGACTGTATAGATTCGATGATAGAAATATCGGATTACAACCGCCTGCAGGGTTACAGGTATGATGAACTGTATGATCAGATCTATGCGATGGCCTGTTTTATTGCGGAAGTCAGGAAGACAATTCTGCCCAACCTGAAATCCTTCAAATCATCACCGGTCAATTTGTCGGACCGGGACAAGATTCTCCGGGATATGGCAATAAGCAATCTCGGTTCTAATCTTGGGATTCTGGCAGACAAGGTGAATGAACTCTTTCTCAAGGTGATCGAGCTGGACAAGAACGAACACCCGGGGGGGAAGACGGAATATGACAAGATGCCGGAACTGGCTGAAGTGGGGCGGCTTCTCGTATCCGGGTAGCCGCCCGTCTCGCCATCAGAGGCCGGAGGCTGTTTTAAAAATAGTCGTCAACATATCCTCGAGGTCCTGTTCATCAACGCTGGAATAAGCCACGCGGATGTAACGGTCCTTGATCGATATTATCCCGATCCCTTCTTCCATTAACAGTTTTTTTCGCAGCTCCTCGGCACTTCCGGAGGTCAATTCGAAGCTCATAAAGTAACCTGAATTAAACGGGAGGGCCCTGAGGGGTCCCGAGCCGGCGTTGGCTTCCACGATACTCCGGAGTTTCCTATACCGTTTCTCCAGGATGGTGTCCAGGGCCGCCTTTTCCTGTTCGAAACCGCTCTGATTAAGGGCATGGAGAAGAAGCGACTGGGCGGGACGCGAGGTGCTGGAGATGGAAGAACGAATGGCGCCGGTCAGTTTCTTATTCAGAGCGTTGTAATGGTCCTCCGTAAGGTTCCTGGATCCGAAGGTAACAAAGCCCAGTCTGAATCCCCATACGAAGTGTTCCTTTGTCGAACCGTCGATCTTGACGGCGAGAACATTTTCGTGAATGTCGGCAAGGAGTGAAAATATGGATTCGGTGTACGTATCCTCTTCATAGAAAAGACCAAAATACGCATCGTCGGTCATGACCAGGATCTTGTACCCCTCTTCCGCGCATCCGGCTATCATATCCGCCAGGTCCCGGGCTTCCTGATTGGTCGGTGAATATCCGGTGGGATTATTCGGAAAATTGAGGACCAGGGCTATTTTCCCGTCCACGGCGTTTTCCAGCATCGTTTTCCTGAAGCCCTCTATATTCAGCTTGTTATTGTCAAAGAAGGGAAACTCCGCCAGCCGGGCCTTACGTTTTTCTTCGAAGATAAGCCGGTAGTTACCCCAGAACATGTCGGGAACCACCACGGCGTCGTTTTCATCGATAAAGAGATCCGCCACCTGGGCAATGCCGTTTGTCAGTCCCGAGACGACCACCGGTTCCGATATGCCCCGAAGGTCCACCGACGGGTTCTTCCGGCCGATCTCCTTTTTCCACAGAGTTCTGAGTTCGGGAATTCCGCCTGTAGGAGCATAGGCCACGGCCTCAGTTGAAGAGAGCCCCGGGAACTGCCCGCCGATGGAGGGCAGGATCATGGCTTTTTTGTCCGCAAAAGCCATGCCCACGGTGGCATTGTATTTTGTTGCGTGCTGTTTCGCTTCAGCACCCTGGGCTACAATTCCCCTGGGAAAATACATCCGCCTTCCCAGATCGGAAAGCAAATCGTAGATTACCGTACCTTCCAGGGTATCATTCAATTCTTTTGCCAGTGTATTCATGCCTTCGAGCATACAGAAGCTCCTTACTCCTGTCAAGAAAGTTTCCCCTTGACGCAGCTCCGTCAACCTGTCAGGGTGCTGACATGAGGACCCTAGGTTTTTTCAGGATTCTCCTTGCCGTGACGGCGGCGGGGACCCTGGTTCTGTCTCTTATTCCGAATACACCGCAGCCCCCCCTGGATTTCCCACTCCTGGACAAGGTGGAACATGCAGCAGCCTACGCCGTTCTCACCTTCCTCTCCGTGGGTTCCTTCCGCGGCAGGAGCCGGGTAACGGTTCTCCGGTCCATCCTGATATGTTCGGCCTATGGCGGCCTGATCGAAATTCTCCAGGGATTCACCGGCCGGACCGTGGAATCGGCCGATTTCTTTTTTGATTTCCTCGGAGCCGCGGTCGGAGGGATCCTCGGAAGCCTTATACACACAGATCCTTCAAGCCCTTGAAAGAAGGCGAAGCACTTTCCGCGCCGTTTCCGCCGGCACCGGGTCCTGATGCTTCGTATAGACTTCGACCTCCGGGACCAGTGAGGTTTCACCGGATGCTCCGGCGGCAAGAAGGGCGTTTCTCAAGAATGCATACTCATTCATCCAGGACAGTCCCAGGGCCGTTCTCCGAAACATCGCTTTTATCTCCCCCTCCAGGCCTGCCCTGAGGATCAGGCGTATGGAAATAGAGGCCCCCAGTTCTCCGGTAATCGGCGGGGCGTCCCGCAGTGGTGATGTATTAAAAGGGCAGGGGTCCTGGCAGAGATCACAGCCGTACAGACGTTTTCCCCATACGGCCATTGTCCGGTCGGTGAAGAGGACATGCTCCATGGCCAGGGACTGAAGACAGGAAGCCCTGTCCAGGAAGCCGGAGCCGTCGAGAGCCCCCACCGGGCATGCATCTATGCAAAGTCTGCAGTTACCGCAGTACGAGCCCGGTTTGGAAGAAAAGGGTGGGTGTGAGGCGCCGGTGGAGCGCAGAGGAGTTATCATGCCGGCAATGATAAAGCGCGACCCGGCTTCTTCGGTAATGATCAGGCCGTTCTTGCCGAAGAAACCGAGACCGGCGGCGGCGGCCAGGGATTTTTCCGGTAACCGGGAGTTGGAAAAAAGCCTGGTTTTCGTTTTCAGTGATCCGTACGAGGCAATGATTTTCTTCATTCGCAGTACCGCCTCGCGGTAATAGTGTCTCCTGGCAAAGGGGGCGATAAGGGCATGGGGATCTCCGGGCCGGGACGCGTCTTCCGGCTCAGCCGGGCGGGTGTATGGAAATGCCGCCAGAATGACGGTACCCCGGCCCTGCAGGTCGGGATTAAGGTGTGAAGCCCCCGGAAACAGCAGTAAACGGGCTCTCAGCTCCTCAGTCGAAATCGTCCTTACGGCGAAAAAGCCGTGCTCCTCAAGAGACACGACAATATCCTTTATGAGTTCTTCATCCTTACGAATCACGCCCTTTCCCTTCCGGCATGGTACCCCCTCCGGCGGTCCCGTGTGAAGCGCTTCTTTCATTTGACATACGACCTTTTTTCACCTAATATTTCCATATATGGATGATGATCTCCGGACTGAGGCGAAATCTGAAGAGGGGTTTTTTCAAAAGCTCCTTTCTCTTTTCTTCAGCGGCAAAGACCCGGAAAAGGAAAAGAAAAAACAGCTGCGGGATATTGCCAAGGAGCTGAAGAAACATAAGTATAAATTTTACAACCCCAAGAGCGGTGAAGCTCTTCCCGGTATGGCCCGGTTTTTCTACGAGATCTATAAAACCATCGGCCCCGCCCAGGTTTTCCTGGAACACGCCGAGCAATCCGGTGCTATGAAATCCATCCTCATAGAGAGCTTTTTAACACCCAAACAGCGCCGGATTCTCGACAGTTTGTCGGAAGAACAGATGAGAAACCGGCTGGACGAGTCCGATATCAAGAGCCTTTCGGTCGAGATAAAGGACCAGTTGGTAACCTTTTTTTCCGGTTTCAATGGTCGGAAGGTTACCCAGATAGACGAGGTGTACAATCTCCTGACGGTCTTTCTCCAGTTCATTAATTTTGATTATTACTTTGTTCTACGAAAGTTCGACTCGGGCTTTCCGGAGCGGGATTTCCTCTATAACCCCAATTTCGAGGCAATCAACGGGGAATATATTACCGATGATCTCATGGATTTTCTCAATTTACTCCCGTTGGTCCAGAAAAAAGCGGACTGGGCGACCCTGTTTAACATCCTGAAGGAATACAAGAATGTCGAGATAGTAAACCGGGACCAGTGGAAAAAGCTCTTGCGCCACCTTTCCGATGTTTTTGATTCCGGTGTGCTCGAGCTTATCGCAAGGTATATCAGCAGCGACCCTGACTACAGCCCGTCGAGTGCCTTTCCTAACTACAAAATTGTTGAAGAGTATCTTAATAAAACAAAGACCCAGACGGAACTCCTTGTGCAGAAACTTATGAAAGAGCGAAAGACCAAGAGAATTGAAGACGTCTGCAACATCGTCTTCGGCACCACGGCTGTTTCCAGGACAAAGTATTATACCGAAAAATCAAACCTCATGTTTTCCAAGAAAATGCTCGGTGGATATGTCCATGTGGAAGCCCTGAATTATCTCAAGGCCTTCCTGATCGATTATTTAAAGAAGGATGTGCGCGAAATAGTTGATTTTCTATTAATCCGGGGAAAGTGGTCCAGTACCCTTATGTCGCAGCAGCTTTCAGAATCATTCTATGCCCTCATGCAGACAGCCGATGATATTGTCGCCTTCGACGAGTCCCTGGCGGACGAGGGGGAGCGGGGCAGTACGATAAAATCATCCCTGCAGAAGGCGGATAAAAACCCCGCCAGTATGAAGATTCTCCGCCAGTCCCTCAAGGAGGCCAATGATACGGCCCAGAGGTTTATCGAGAAATCCGTTCAACATCTGGTTTCCATCGGCAAGAGTCTCAAAAATGTACTGGATGACATGGGCAAGCAACCGCCCGAGTTGATTATCAACTGGAAAGAAGTCTCCAACGCGTCGGACGGCCAGGTTCGTAAACAGATAACCTCGGTCTATAAGCAGATATATTACTTTGTCCAGTTAATGCAGTTTTTTGCACCTAAAAAGCAAAAATAAAAACCCTGGAACCGGGGGCGTATTCCTCATCGGTGCGCCGGACGTCCTATAAGGTTTAGAAATTCCAGCCGTGTAGGCTGGTGTGTCTTGAAGGTTCCGAGAACACTGGATGTGGTCATGAGAGAATTCTGTTTTTCCACCCCCCGCATCATCATGCAGAGGTGGTAACATTCCATAACCACCCCTACGCCTTCAGCGTCTACGGCGTCCATGACTTCTCCGGCGATCCGGGCGGTAAGGCGTTCCTGTATCTGCAGTCTCCGGGCGTAGACGTCGGCTATTCGCGCCAGTTTACTGACCCCTATTACCTTCTTTTTTGCTATGTATCCTATATGGCACCTGCCGTAGAAAGGAAGCATATGGTGCTCGCATAGGCTGTATACCTCGATATCCCTGGCGATAATCATGTTGTTCGCCTCGGAGGAAAAGACGGCGTTGTTGATTACCGCTTTCGGGTCCGATCTGTATCCGCCGGTCAGGAATTCCCAGGCCCTGGCGGTACGGGCAGGGGTATCGATGAGTCCTTCCCTGTGGGGATCTTCCCCTATTTCTATAAGGAGCTCCCGAATCAACCCGGCCACTCGTTCCGTATTCATATACCTACTCCTGTTTGTGTACTTACCGTTCAGTATATCAAAGAGTGCGGGATGCTTCCATCATGATGCGGTGAATTGTTGGTTCGCCCGCGGGATTCATACCCCGCGGCTTGCCGCGCTCTTCGGAGCCGAGCCGGCTGACTGCCTCGACAAGGGTTGCGGTACGGGGTATGAATCCCGCATACAATCCATGCCTTGCAGAACCAACATACCCCGCCCATTGGGAGGGGTATAGTAATTTATTTCCGTTCCCTTTCCGATATTCAAAAGGTATGCTATAATCCACCGAAAGGATATTCTTCAAGGAGCAAGGAATGGGTCTTCAGATTGCTGCTTCGGCCGTCGCCGGTGTTCTGCTTTTCATTTTCACCGGTGCCTGCATTATTTTTCTCCTGGTACGCTGGAACAAGGAGAGGGATTATTCATCGGCACAATTAAAAAAAGAAGAAACGTGAGCTTCTCCCACATCTCGTATACATAAAATAAGCTCATTACGGGAGGTTAATGTAAAGAATGAATCGTAAGGTATTACTCGGGGACGAAGCGGTTGCCCTCGGGGCCCTGGACGCCGGAATTTCAGCGGCCTACGGCTATCCCGGAACCCCGTCCACCGAGATACTCGAATATCTCATCGAGTATTCGAAACAGGAAGGCAAGCCCGCCGCCTCGTGGTGCACGAATGAAAAAACGGCCTACGAGGGCGCCCTGGGTGTTTCGTATGTAGGCAAGAGAGTCCTCGTTACCATGAAGCATGTAGGCCTCAATGTGGCCGCCGACCCTTTCGTCAATTCGGCGCTCCTCGGTATCCACGGCGGCCTGGTACTGGCCGTTGCTGATGACCCGGGGATGCATTCGTCCCAGAATGAACAGGATTCGCGGTTTTATGCCGATTTTGCAAAAATAATGTGCCTGGAGCCCCGGAATCAGCAGGAAGCCTACGAGATGACCCGGGAAGCCTTTGATCTGTCGGAACGCTTCGGTATACCGGTCATGATACGGTTGTCCACCAGGATTTCCCACTCCAGGGCCGCGGTTATACCCCGGGAAGGGCTCCCGGAGAAGCCCCTGGACAAGGTGGTGGATCCGAAAACGTGGATGCTGCTGCCGGCCACGGCCCGTAAAAACTGGGCGGCCCTCCTGGATAGGTTTCCGCGGTTCGTCGAGTATTCCCTGGAATCGGACCATAATCCGTTATTCATCAACGAACAGGTTTCGGAGTACGGTGTTATTACCGCCGGTCTCGGAGGGAATTACTATGAAGAGAACGAAAAGTTCCTGAAGGACAGGCCGTCGCGGCTGCACATCGGTATGTACCCCCTGCCGGCGGAAAAGATCAGGAAGCTCGCCGCCGCGGTGGACAGGATTGTGGTAATAGAAGAGGGATATCCCTTTATCGAAGAAAAGATAAAAAATATCCTCTGGCCGGGAAACAGGATAACAGGAAGGGAAACCGGGGACATCCCCCGCCAGGGAGAATTGAATCCGGATAACGTGCTGAAGGCCCTGGGCCTGGAAGAGAAACAGTTCATGCGGCCCGATCCCGCCTTGCCCGGCCGTCCGCCCCAGCTCTGCCGGGGGTGTCCCCACGCGGACACCTTTGAAGCCCTGAACGAAGCCCGGGCGGCGTATCCCGACGCCGTGGTGACCTCCGACATCGGCTGTTATGCCCTGGGCGCCGTTCCGCCCTACAGCGCCATTGAAACCATCGTCTGCATGGGGGCCTCCGTGGGTATGGCCCGGGGCGCGGCGGAGATGGGATATCATCCGGTGTTCGCTGTTATCGGCGACAGCACCTTTCTCCATTCCGGTATTACACCCCTCCTGGATGCGGTTATTTCCGACGCGCCCATGACGGTCATCATCGTGGATAACGAAACCGTAGCCATGACCGGAGGCCAACCGACAATACTGCCGTCCCCGCGGCTGGAAGCCCTTATCACCGGGCTCGGGGTCGAACCGGAGCATATACGCGTCCTGGTGCCGTTAAAGAAAAATTTCGAGGAGAATGTAAAGATCCTGAAAGAAGAGATGGAGTACCGGGGGCTCTCGGTAGTGATATCCCGGAGGGAATGTATAGAGACCGCCAAACGACGGAAGAAGATGGGAGGTGCCGAATGACCTGTGATATCATCCTTTCCGGCGTCGGAGGGCAGGGAGTTCTCTCCGTGGCGGCCGTCATCGCCCAGGCGGCCATGATGGACGGCCTGGAGGTTCGTCAGTCCGAGGTCCACGGTATGTCACAGCGGGGGGGCGCGGTGCTTTCGCATCTGCGTATATCGGACACAACGATTCCCGGAGACCTGGTTCCAAAGGCTTCGGCCGATATAATCCTCTCCATGGAACCCCTGGAGGCGCTGAGGTATATCGATTATCTGTCACCCGGGGGGGTATGTATCACCTCCGGTGAACAGGTAGTAAATATACCCGATTATCCCGATATAAACTGGGTGCTGGAGGCGGTTAGAAAGCTGCCGAAACACCATATCGTCGATACAAAAGCCCTGGCTAAAGATGCCGGGTCACCGAAGGCGGCCAATATCGTTATGGTAGGCGCGGCTTCCGCGTACCTGCCCCTTAAGAAAGAGACCATTGAAGGCGCCGTGGAGATACTTTTCGCATCAAAGGGGCAGGATACTATCGATATGAACCTGAAAGCCTTCAGACTGGGGGCTGCATGAAACTGGAGGATATACGAACATTCCTAAATGAGATGGGCATTCCGGGGAGGGACCCGGCGCATATCCCCGATTCTACCAGGACCTTCCCCGACGGGGCGCACTGCAGAATAGAGATTGCCGGGATAGAGCGGTTGTCCACCCTGGAAGCCCTGGTGGACGAAGCAGCCAGGCGAAAAACCCCGGTACACAGGGTTATTGCCACGGTCGGCGGGGCCTCCTACTGCGATTTCGACGAACTGAAGAACATGGCGGCCTTAGCCCGGGCCGAGGGTATCGAGGTCATCATGACCATCGGGCCTCGGAAGGCCTGGGATCCCGGCGCAAAGGAGGCGGTAACTCCTGAAGGACAGGCCCAGGGATACAGGCTCCGGGGTTCCGATGCCGTTGTATACTGGCTTGCCGACATGGACCGGTGCCTGGAAGCGGGTATGCGGGGATTTCTCGTGTACGACGAAGGGGTCCTCAGCATCGTGACGCGCATGCGGGAGAAGGGGGTTATACCGCCGGAGACGGTTTTCAAATTTTCCGTGTTCGGAGGGTACGCCGGTGCCGCCGGGGCGCGGCTCTTGGAGCAGATGGGCGTCAACTCCATGAATCCGGTCTCCGACGTGTCCTTGTCCATCCTTGCAGGTATCCGGAAGGCCGTGGCTATGCCCCTGGACGTCTATGTTTCAGTAGTCGACGCCTTCGGAGGGATGTTCCGGCTCTATGAAGCGCCGGAGATTGCCCGGGTTGC
>CAYPIQ010000055.1:0-11040 GCA_964410865.1 uncultured Spirochaetales bacterium
TTCTACTTGCTGTTGTTCCGCCGCCGGTCTTTTTTCTCTTCGACGAATCTGTGGAACTCTCGAAGGGCCTCCTCATATGAGAGCTTGAATAAGCACCTGGTCATGCTGAAGAACAGCATCCAGGCGGTACTTACTGAAAACGGTATTGTTCTTTCAGTGGAAGAGAAGAGGCTGGTTTTGTCGAAGAATACGGGCTTATCTTTCCTCGAGAAAGGTACGAAAACCGGGCGACGAGTTACGGATTGAGTCCCCGAGTTTTTTCGAGTATTCGTCCGCGAAATCCTAGTTCTCCAGTTCGTAATACGACCGAGAAAGATTGAGGATCACCTTGTGATAACTGGTCGAATCGGTCATGCCGCGTTCGATATATTCAGCCTCTACACTGTGGAAGAGTCTCAGGGCATTCTGGTATTCTTCTTTCATGGAAAAAACGTTGGCCGGGTTGATCTTCGATGGCAGGTAATTCCTTGTCCAGGAAAAGGGCCGTATTAAATGCCTGTTCCGCCTTTGTGTATTCATCGAACTGGGCCGAGGTAATACCGATTGAGAAAAGACACGGGCGAATACATATTGTTTTTTCTACCCCGCTTGATCAAGAAAAGTATGGTCGGTATTATGGTTTTATGGAAAAGGGAGATATCTTCGACAGGGGAAACGGAGAATACGAAGAATACATCGAACCGCTTGATAAAGGACGGGACAGGACAATTGTCTACAGCCGAGAACAAAGGCCGCCCTACCGGGAGTTGAAAATTCTCTCATCAACCGAAAGGGGTTCTTTGCCGGGAATGTACCGCAAGATCGGCCCCCGGGAGAAAAACCGATTACTCGTCGTATACGCGAGGGCCCCCATCATAAACCCGGAAGGGCCTCTCGGAGATTCTTAGAAATACTTGCTCTCCAGTTTGCCGGATCTTTCCTCCGCCTTTTTGAAAAAAGATTCCTTCGAGACGATGATTCGCTCATGCCGTCCGGTTCCGATGAGTCCGACCTCATCAAAGGCTTCCATCTCGATCATAACGCGGTATCTGTCGGCCTCGGTAACCGTTACCTTGACGCTGACGTTCTCTCCGAGCAGGGTAGGATTTTCATGAACGACCTGGCTCATCTTTCCGACACTGATAAATTCATCTTCCAAATGTTCATCAACACATTTTGCCGATGCTTCGATCATCATCGCAACCAGCGCCGGGGTGGAAAAGACGTCCCCCAGAGTGCCGGAACCGTAATGTTTCGAGGTATCCGCTTCCCCTACTTTTTTTTGAATCGTCTTTGTAAGGCCCGGTTCAATGACAGTCTGTTCCATAGTCAATCCCTCCTTAATTACAGTATACGACCCGCCTGACGAGGATGCAATGGATAGCCGGGGAGGAATTGAAAAGCCGGCTAGAATGTATAACAGGTCGAATCATGTACCGTCTACAGGATCATATCGAGCCGCCGTTACTCCCTGTGCTTACAAACGAAGTTATCCCTTCTTCCGTAGGCAAGGATGAGTCGTATCCTGTCGACGGAGGTAAAGGCATCCTCCCTACACAGGCACAATACACGGATTATCCCGTACCGTTCTACCTGAAATCTTTACCCAGGCTCAGTTTTGAATACGCGGGTACATCATCGACGATCCAGACATTCCCGCCTATTTCCGATCCCTTTCCGATGGTAACCCTACCGAGAATGGTTGCACCTGAATAAATAATAACATCGTCTTCAACAACCGGATGCCGGGGGATGCCCTTTATGGGACGCCCTCCTTCATCTAGAGGAAAACTCTTGGCTCCGAGGGTAACATTCTGGTAAAGCCTGACGTTTTTACCGATGATACACGTCTCCCCTATCACCGTTCCGGTACCGTGATCGATAAAAAAGCTGTTGCCGATCTCGGCACCCGGATGAATATCGATACCGGTTTGAGAGTGGGCCATCTCGGTGATAATCCGCGGAATAATGGGAACATCAAGAAGGTAGAGTTCATGGGCTATCCGGTAATTGGTTATGGCCTTGATGCTCGGGTAGCAGAAGATTGCCTCACCGATACTCTTCGCCGCCGGGTCTCCTTCGTAGGCGGCCCGGGCATCCGACGTAAGGAGATCCCGGATGACGGGCAGCCGCTTCATAAACCCTTCGATAATGTTCTCCGCCGCTTTCTCGCA
Source organism: uncultured Spirochaetales bacterium (assembly GCA_964410865.1). GTDB lineage: Bacteria > Spirochaetota > Spirochaetia > JAFGDJ01 > JAFGDJ01 > JAFGDJ01. The sequence goes on from CAYPIQ010000055.1 coordinate 2,154, forward strand.
ATGATTACATCCGCTCCCGGCGGTGCAGGAGAAACAGAAACCCCGTTTAATCTGGTCGTGAAGAACTCTCGAAGCCCGGTCCAGGGTTGCTCCGGTATAGAAGCGGATGGTCTCCGGTTTGAGTTCGGAGTCACGAAAGTATCCAGGAAATATCACCGAACGGAGCGCATCCACGGCATCGCTCAGTTCTTCTATGGAGGGCATATGTACATCCACATGAGAACTCCTGTGAAAAACCGCATTATAAGAGTCTTCGCGGCAGAGCTTTTCCACCACCCGGGAAAGAATAACTGAACTGTCATCGTATAACGGCATACTTCCTCCGACTTCAGAGATTGAATAACGATGTGGACATATAGCGCTCACCGGCATCGGGGATGATAACGGCGACTGTTTTATCGGCATTTTCCGGCCTTTCGGCCACCCGTAGAGCGGCATAGACAGCGGCTCCTGAAGAAATTCCCCCTATTATTCCCTCTTCCTTCATTAGCCGCCGCGCCGTATCCAGGGCCTGGTCATCGGTGACGGTAATGACTTCATCCAGGAGGGAGGTGTCCAGGATGTCCGGAATAAACCCTGCTCCGATACCCTGGATGGCGTGCTTCCCGGGCCGCCCGCCGGATAGCACCGGCGACAGGGCCGGTTCCACGGCTATTATCCGTATAGCCGGGTTCTTACCCTTCAGGAATCGGCCGGCACCGGTAATGGTACCTCCTGTCCCCACCCCGGCCACAAAGATGTCCACCGCTCCACCCGTATCCGCCCATATCTCCGGACCGGTTGTTCTTTCATGGATAAGCGGATTGGCCGGATTATTGAACTGCATGGGCATAAAAGAAGGTTTTCTCTGCTTCGCCAGCTCCATGGCGGTCGCGATGGAACCGATCATACCCTTCTCGCCGGGTGTCAGCACGACTTCCGCGCCGAGGGCTTCGAGAATTGTACGCCGTTCCCGGCTGACCGTATCCGGCATGGTGAGAAGCACCCGGTAGTTTTTTACCGTGCATATCAAAGCCAGGCCAATGCCGGTATTTCCGCTGGTAGGTTCCACCAGTAGGGTGTGTGTATCGATTAATCCGCGGCTTTCCGCGTCTTCTATCATCGATAAGGCCGTTCTGTCTTTAATCGACCCTCCGGGATTGAAATATTCCAGTTTGGCGAGAATTCGTGCACCGCCGGCGGGCTTTATCCCCAGCCGGACCATGGGAGTATGACCGATGAAGTCGAGAAGGGTAGGTGGAAAGTTCATACCGATGGGGCCTATTACACGATAACGACGTCTATATGCTCGTCGAGGGATTCACGCAGTGAACTCTCGATGGCATACAGTGTTCCGGTCCTACTACTGGCGCAGCCGACGCAGGCTCCGTAGTAGCTGATATATACCGTGGTCCTCCCCTCCTCCGTTTTCATGTCGACTACTTCCATGCTGCCGCCGTCAGCCTGGAGCAGCGGACGTATCTTTTCATTCAGTACGTCCTCCACTGCCTTGTGTTTCTGAATGAGAGTCATGTCGCGGAAGTTCTTTTCCGGCTTTTTAAGGCGGCGCGCTTCGGCATCCATCTCGGCACGGGTTTCTTCCAGGATATCCTCCAGGTAATACTTCCGCTCTTCGTGGCCTCCGGGGCGAATGCAGGACTTGCAGAATGCTCCTGCTTTTGTATACCGGGTAATGTCTTCAACGGTTTTCAGGTCGTTGAGCCTTATAACATCCTTGATCGTACCGAGGCTTACCCGCGCGCATTCGCATACGATATCCCCGTGCTCCAGTTCCGATACATCAATATTCTTGTACATCCCGGCGGCACGCTTTATGACGTCGTAAGCCATAACGCTGCAGTGCATTTTCTGAGCGGGTACCGCGGGTACGTCATCCGCATCGCGGAGCTCATGTTCCACATCCAGGTTGGTTATTTGAATCGCCTCGTCCACCGTCTTTCCTACACACATATCGCACATCACATCGCAGGAGGCTATTGCCGTTCCGCATCCGAAACTCTTGAACTTCGATTCCAGGATTGTGTCGGTCTGCGGATCCACCAGCCAGAATATACGCACCGCGTCACCGCAAGCCTCCGCTCCATAATCGGCCACCACCAGGCGTGCGTTCCGCTTCCGTGCGTCGTCTTCCGTAAGTTTACCCAGGTTCCTGGGGTTATTCATCCTGTCGCTGACTTTATGTGAATACTGCTCCCAGAGGGAACCACCTATCAGATCATTTTTACCCATGTCTTTGCCTCTCTTCCGACGGCACCATGGAAATATCCCTGAGCCGGCGGACTGTTTTCTTGATAACCTCGATAGTATAATCTATCTCCTCTTCCGTTGTGAACCGCGAGAGGGAGAACCGCACACCCGTATGGGCCAGTGAATTGTCTACACCCATGGCTATGAAGGTCGGGTTCGGCTCCAAGGACTCGGAAGCACAGGCGCTTCCTGTGGACGCCCCGATGCCGTTCTGGTTGAGGTCCCAGATAAAGGCCTCCCCTTCTATACCGTGAAAACTTGCGAGAATTGTATTGGGTGTCCGGATCTCCCGACGACCGATTACATCCGTCCCGGGAAGGGAGAGTATGGCGTCCTCCAGCTTGTCCCTGAGTCTGCGCACTTCGGTATTTTCGTATTCGAGATGTTCGGCGGCGAGTTCCGCCGCCATACCCATGCCGACGAATCCGGCGACATCCACCGTCCCTGCTCTTTTTTCTCTCATCTGTTCGCCCCCGTGTAACAGGGGTGTAATAGCGACCCCGTCACGAATAAACAAACCACCCACGCCCTTGGGGCCATGGAATTTATGCGCACTCAGGGTGAGAAAATCCGCCGGTACTTCCTTCAGATCCACCGGGATCTTACCGACTGCCTGTACCGCATCCGTATGGAAGAGTACTCCCTTTTCTTTACAGATTTCACCGATCTCTTTTACGGGGTTTATCAGTCCGGTTTCATTGTTTGCCCACATGATGGATACCAGCGCCGTTCTGTCCGGATCTATCGCATCTTTCAGCTTTTCCGCGTCTATGATTCCGTCTTTGTCGGGCGGAAGGAGAATAATCTCGGCACCCAGCGATTCCAAGAACCTCATGCCCGCGGCGATGCTAGGGTGTTCCACCTGACTCGTTATGATCCGCTTCTTATTTGAATTCCTGATAATATCGAACCAGATCCCCTTAAGGACGGTATTGTTCCCCTCGGTTGCACAGCTGTTGACGATTATGTCGTCCTCATCCGAGGCTCCAATGGTGGAATAGAGACGGTCAAAGGCAATCCTCATAAAGGGATGTACCTCGGTACCGAAACTATGCAGAGAATTCGGATTGCCGTACATTCTGCAGAAGAAGGGTTCCATTGCGTCCTTTACCTGAGGATCTACTATCGTAGTTGCATTATTGTCCAGATAAACTCTCTCCATGTATTCCTTCCTTACTTTTGTACCTTTAACATAACCAAATTTAAGCTTAAAGGTAAACTATTTTTAGGGAGAAAGGAGAAAGTAATCCGGTACGGAGTGTTCGAAACCGCAGATTCGACAAAAACGTCGACCGGAAAACGGGGAACAAAACCAGGAACATCATATCCCTTCCTATACAGATCACGTTAGTGAGTTTTTCTCCCACTAACGATCTTTCAATTTATTTTTTACTCATTTTTCATCCTCCGGTATTGCATATTCCTAAATTTTGCATATTATGGAAGTACAAACTAATCGACGGAGGACGAGGTGAAAAAGCGAATAATCATTATCGGAGCAGCCGGCAGGGACTTTCATAATTTCAATACCTGTTACCGGGACAATGAACATTATGATGTAAAGGCCTTTACGGCGGCTCAGATACCCGATATCGAAGGGAGACAATACCCGGCGGAACTGGCCGGGAAGCTCTATCCTGAAGGGATACCCATCGAGAGCGAATCCATGCTCCCCGAGCTTATACATACACACGACATCGACGAATGCATCTTCTCTTACAGCGATATGCCGTATCGGAAAGTGATGAATCTCAGTGCCGTGGTCAACAGTGCAGGAGCCCGGTTCAGCCTTCTCGGACCGAAGGAGACCATGCTGCCTTCTAAAAAACCGGTGATTGCCGTGGGCGCTACCAGAACAGGTTGCGGTAAGAGCCAGACATCGAGGCGGATTATCGAAATTCTCATGGACATGGGACTGAGGGTCGTGGCGATCCGGCACCCCATGCCCTACGGCGACCTGGTAAAGCAGAAGGTTCAGCGGTTCGCGGCCGTTGAAGACCTGGAAAAACACCAGTGTACCATCGAAGAAATGGAAGAGTACGAACCTCACGTGGTGAGGGGCAATGTTATCTACGCCGGGGTAGACTACAAGTCTATTCTCGAGGCCGCGGAAAACGACCCCGACGGGTGCGATGTCATTCTATGGGACGGGGGCAACAACGACTTCCCCTTCTATAAGCCGGACCTCATGGTAGCCCTAGCGGACCCGCTGAGGCCGGGTGCGGAGGTGAGTTACTATGCCGGAGAGGTGGTTGCTCGTATCGCGGACATTATTGTCATAAACAAGATAGATTCGGCCCCTCCGGAAAATATTCAGATTGTCCGGGAAAACCTGGCCCGCATAAATCCGGACGCCCTTGTGGTAGACGGCGCCTCTCCTGTTGCGGTGGATAACCCGCAGAACATCCGGGGCAAGCGGGTCCTGGTAATAGAAGACGGCCCCACCCTGACCCACGGTGAGATGAAAATCGGTGCCGGAGTTGTTGCCGCCCGGAAGTTCGGAGCAAAAGAAATAATAGACCCACGACCCTGGGCGGCGGGAAAAATCATGCACACCTTCGAGACCTACCCGGATATCGGGACCCTCCTGCCTGCCATGGGATACGGGGATGAGCAGATCAGGGACCTCGAGAAAACCATTAACTCCGTTCCCTGCGATTCCGTAATTATCGCCACACCCATAGATCTGAAACGTATAGTAAAAATAGAAAAACCCTGCGCGCGGGTGCGCTACGATCTCCAGGAGATAGGAAAGCCGGACCTGCAGGATATACTGTCGGAGTTCGTTCGGCAAAAGGGACTAAAAAAGTAACACATCACTGGTGGGGAAAAAAGAGCCTTTTAAGCGGCTTTTGGCCGTTAAAAGGCTCAATCTATATGAACAATGCGTCTATAACGCATTGCCGGCTTCCGTTGAGCGCCAGAAGGGAGTTGAACCCTCAATTGAAGCTTGGGAAGCTTCCGTGATACCGCTTCACCACTGGCGCGATATTGCTAAAAGAACAGTAGCAAAAGCCCGTTCTACTGTCAAGGTTCCCTATCCGCTCTTATCTGTGTTTCCAGCACTTCGCTTTCGGCAATGATGATCCGGATTATCGTGTTCTCCTTTACCATGTACGGAACGGTAAACAGTCCGCCGGCCTGTCTGGTTGTAAACATGACGTTCACGTCACCGACGGGAGAAACGCTCTCCACCCGTATGCTCACGGGCACCTCGTACTCGGGAAGGGTCCGCTCCAGGATACCGAACACGTATCCTTCAGGTATATCCTCAGGCCTGGCTATTTCGAACTGGAGGATGGTATCCACAGGAACATTGCTGCCCGGCGCCGGAGACTGGAACACGACGGTGCCGGGTACTTCATTCCGCCGGGCTTCACGACTCCGGAAAACAAAGGGTTTATAGGTCTTGACCGCGCTTTCGATAACCTCATCATAGGGCATACCGATGTAATCCAGTACCTCGTAGGTTTTTCCTAAGGGTCCCCGGCTGACCACGAGCTCCAGGGTGGTAAGGGATGTAATTTCATATCCCGCTTCGGGTTTCTGCTCGAGAATCGTCCCCGCAGGGCTGTCGTCGTAGATCCAGCTCACCGGACGCTGAATCTCGAGAAGGGGGCCGTAAATAGATACCATGCTCTTGAGGTGGGCTTCGAGATTGTCGAGATTCCAGCCCACGTAGTTGTCGAGCCGTTCGATGGCGGACCCCTTGCTGACGTTCAGAACAACCCGGCTCCCGGCTTTTACGGAGGTACCCGGATTCGGGTCCTGACCGAGTATAAGCCCCTTGTCCTTGGGATTCTGGGAATAACGGAGCTGGATGCTCGGAATAAGGGCTCGATCTTCGAGAGAAAGAAGGGCGTTTTCCAGTTCCATACCCACCAGGTCCGGTACCAGGGTCTGCTCTTCGCTTTCCAGGGTGAGAATAAAGGCGAGGATGCCGGAGACGATCATGAGAACGATGACCCCGAGAAGAAACAGGATTGTGGTCTTGAAATACCTCTTCTCCGGGTCATCGTGTCCGTTGGGGACAAACCGGGTCAGTTTCTGTAGAAAGGGACTCATTCACTACTCCCGAGAACGGAACCGGGGAAACCGCCGTTTCCGTTGAGGAACGACTTCCAGTCCATGACCTTCTTCGCCTGCAGCTGCAGGGTGTCCACGGCCAGGACCCCGTTCCCCGTTTGTACCAGAAATCCGTATTCTTTGTCTACTCCCGTTACCAGGCCCGGTGGGCGATCATCCATTGGTGGTGTATTTTCTTCAAAGACCCTTGCGCCGCACAACACCACTCTTTTGCCCTTCCAGGTGGTCCACGCGCCGGGCCACGGGTTATACGCCCGCACGGTACGTTCTATCAGTACGGCCGATTTGCGCCAGTCTATCCGTCCGTCTTCCTTCCTGATACGGTAACAGTAGGTCACTTTAGCGGAGTCCTGCGTCCTGTCTACCAGGGTACCCTCTTCCATCTGCCGCAGGACATCCGCCAGGGTTTTAGCCCCGAGCATTCCCGCCCTGGTGGTAAGAGAACCACCGGTTTCAGTGCCGTCCAGGGGAATCTTCCGGACGGCCAGGATGTTTCCGCTGTCCATTTCCTTTGCCACCCGTTGTACGGTGACACCGGTTTCTTTATCACCTGAAAGAATTGCCGCCTGGATGGGGGAACTTCCCCTGTACAGGGGAAGCAGCGAAGGATGCAGATTTATTCCCCCTGAAGGAAAGATCGATAAAAAATCATCTTTGAATATTCTTCCGTAGGCCACCACTACCAGGAGCTCCGGCGAAAGAACTCTTACCGTTTCGATAAAATCGGTATCGAGCCGTGTGGGTTGAAACACATGGAGGCCGAGTCGTTCGGCGGTTACCTTTACCGGCGATGGTTCAAGAGCGCGCCCTCTCCCCCCGGGCTTGTCCGGGTTAGTGAGCACTCCGACAATACTATGCTGCCCGTGCAGCAGTTCGAGAGAGGGTACGGCAATATCGGGGGTTCCGGCAAAGAATATCTTCATGCCTTTTGTAATTTTCGATTGTATACGGTAAGGAGTCTGGACCTTTGCTTTTCACTGAGATGGTCAATGAAAAGAGTACCCTTGAGGTGATCGTACTCGTGCTGTATAACCCTGGCCAGCAGTCCCTCCGCATCCAGGGTAAAGGGTTTGCCGTTTTCGTCCCAGGCCTGGATTGTAATTTCCGTCGGTCTGTTCAGATTGTGATACAGGTCGGGGATACTCAGGCACCCCTCTTCGTAGGTGGACATTTCCAGGGAGGTGCCGATAATTTCCGGATTGATAAATACCCTTGGTTTATCGCCCTGGACGTGTACGACAAAAAGCCTGCTCAGATCCCCGACCTGCGGGGCCGCCAGACCGATACCGTTTCCCAGGTGCATGGTCTCTATCATTGCCCGGGAAAAGTCACGGATACTTCCATCTATATCGGGAATAACGGCACACTGCGCCCTGAGTATTCTGTCATGTTTACCCAGCGTCATTATCTCGAGCATGATTACATAGTAATAAAAACCTCAGGGACAGTCAACGAAAACGGGCCTCTAGAGCAGGCTTACCGGGTCTACATCTATCTCCAGGAAGACCCCCCGGGGTATCCTGGTACCGTCCAGGACGTGTTTCAGTTCATAATGGGTCCGATCGAATTCCCCGGTCCGGATAATAATCTGAAGCCTCAGGCTTCCGGCGATAACGGAGATCGGGCACTCGGCCGCACCGAGAACTTCGGCCCTCCCCTGCAGGGTATTTCTTAGCCCTGTGGCGACCTCCCCGGCCGCATCACGCACTTTACCTGTATCTTTCCCCCGGAATACCAGCCGGAAAAGTCTTGAAAAGGGAGGGAAACCCAGCTCCCGCCGGATATCCAGTTCCGATGCGTAGAATGTCTCAAGATCTCCCTCCGCGGCGAGGCGTATCGAATCGTGGGTTGGGCTGTAGGTCTGTATAATGACCCTCCCGTCAGGGAAAAACCTCCCGGCCCTGCCGGAAACCTGGGTAATCAGGGAGAAGGTGCGTTCGGCCGCCCTGAAGTCCGGCAGATGGAGCGTTGTATCGGCAAGAACGATCCCCACCAGCTTAACCCCCGGGAAATTGAGCCCCTTGGCCACCATCTGTGTCCCCAGCAAGATATCGATATGCCCTGAACGAAAATCCGAAATCAATCTCTCCAGGGCTCCTTTACGTTTAACGGCATCGGTATCCGCCCTGGCAACGGTCAGATCCGGAAAGGTTTTCCTGACCGTCTCCTCGATCATCTCGGTTCCGAAACCGGCATACCCCACATCCAGTGATCCGCATTCAGGGCAGACGTCCATGGGAGCACGGGAATAGCCGCAGTAATGACACACCATCCGGTTTTTCCGCTTGTGGTACGTCAGGGAGACCGAACAACGGGAACATTTCATCTCGTACCCGCAGCTTCTGCAGTGAAAGAAATACGAAAATCCCCGCCGGTTGAGAAAGAGAATGGATTGCCTGCCTTCGGCGGCGGTCGCTTTAATCTCTTCGGTCAAACGTCGAGAAAGCGGACCGTTCCGGCCCCGCATATCGATGATCTCGATAGAGGGCATGCTACCGCCTGAAAGCCTACGGGTCAGGCGGTAGGCTTTTATTTTACCGGCATGGATGAGATG
>CAYPIQ010000056.1:0-10307 GCA_964410865.1 uncultured Spirochaetales bacterium
AGACGATGTATTTATCGCCCTCGATCCCGCTGCATCGGAATTCTACGATACCGAAAAAGAAAGATACATCTTTAAAAAATCCGACGGCCGTGAACTGACCAGCGGAGAAATGGTCGATTACTGGGCCGGCTGGGCTAAGAAGTACCCCATTATTTCCCTGGAAGACGGAATGGCCGAGGATGACTGGGACGGGTGGAAGCTCCTGACGGACCGGTTGACCGATAAAATTCAGCTCGTGGGTGATGATCTGTTTGTAACAAACACCACACGCCTGCAGCAGGGTATCGATGGGGGGATAGCTAATTCAATCCTGATTAAGGTAAACCAGATCGGCACACTGACAGAAACCTATGAAGCGGTGGAAATGGCCAAACGGGCGGGATATACGGCTGTAGTGTCCCACCGGAGCGGTGAAACTTCGGATAACTTTATCGCCGACCTTGTGGTAGCCCTTGAAACCGGGCAGATAAAAACCGGGTCCATGTCCAGGTCGGACAGGGTGGCAAAATACAACCAGCTGATGAGAATAGAAGACCTCCTGGAGGACATAGCCGAATTCCCCGGAAGAAAGGCTTTCTACTCTATCAAGAAATAGCTGAATTCAGGGAACGATGGAGAAATTTCTATAGGTGCCCCGCGGGCGAACCGGTTTATGATCTACCTTCGAGACATAGGCAAAGGACGGACCGGATTTGAGCCAGGATAGAAACGCGGAGAGCCGTTCAGGAGCGCCTTCGGCCAGAATTTCCACGGTACCGTCGGGGTTGTTTCTGATCCACCCGGTAATATTCAGATTCGCAGCCTTTCTCCGGGCCGAATATCTAAACCCTACTCCCTGGACGCGTCCATCGATAATTGCATGAAATGCCTTGTTTTCAGTTTCAGTCATGTACTCAAGATAATATGCGCTTGACCATATCGGCAAGGACCGAATAATCGAAGGGTTTTTCCAGAAGTTCAAAGGGGGTATCATCCCTCTCTTTGAGAAACCCGCTGGTGAGAATTATTCGGATATGAGAGCAGTACCGCTCTAAAAATCGAATCCAGTAATCGCCGCCGAACACATCCATTCTGTAGTCGGTAATGATAAGATCTATATCCGAATCCAGGAGATGCTTTATTGCACTGACACCGTCCGCCGCAACAAGGGCTTCGTATCCGAGGGCACCCAGATACTCGCGTAGAGTAAGCCGCAGATCGTCGTCGTCTTCAACAATCAGTATTCGCGCCTTTTTATGGTCCGTCATCCCTTTTCGGAAATCAATTTCTTGATTTCATCGACAAACTGGTCAAAATCGAGTGGTTTCGCAAAATACGCATCTGCTCCCTCGGCCATAATCTGTGGTTTTTCGGTATGTTCATCGAGGCCGCTGATGGATACGATGAGTACGTCCGCAAAATATTCATCATTCCGAATTTTTTTACATAGTTGGTGGCCGTCTACACCGGGAAGATCGATATCGAGAACGATAATATTCGGTTTCTCTTCCTGCATCATTTTTCCGGCTTCAAAGCCGTCGAAGGCCTGGTAGATCCTGTAACCGTCAAATCGGTTCGCCAGAACATCTCGGATCATGTCGTTTAAATCCCGGTCATCGTCGATGATCAGTATACTGAGGCTCTCTTTCTTTACCAGGCTCAGCAATTCTTCAGGAATGCGCATACCCCGTTCCTTCAAGAACTCGAGAAGGTCATCGGCATATACCCTGTATTGTCCGCCCGGGGTGGTAAAAGCCTTTAAATGATTACCCCGGATCCAATTGATGGCGGTCTGGTTGACCACACCGCAGATATTGGCAACCTCCAGGGCGGAGAAAATCCTAACCTTTTTATTCTTTTTTGCCATATAAACCTTCTTGTAAACGGGCAGATACCTATTCGAATCATTGTATCAATTTTATCCAATAAGTCAATCTGTTTTTTCGTCGTTTCAGTAATTAGGATACCGGCTTTTGATGCATCATACCCCACTTTTATTTATTATACAGGGGACTAAACATCACTCTCGCCGGAAAAGAAACGGCTTATCATGGCGGGCCGGAACCCTTTTTTTCTGATGAGAGCCTCCAGCTCATCCGTTGATTTTCCCTTCTTCAGCCCCTTTTCCCACAGCCTTTTTGCAGCATCCAGGGCAACCTCTTCAGTATATACTTTTTGTAACACCTCCTCAGCCTGCCGGTTCCGAATCCCCTTCCTCCTCAAACCGGCAAGTAGAGCATAGTACCCTTCGGGATGTTTGGAGAGCCGCGAAAGCACCCATTGTTCGGCAAAAACATGATCATTGACAAGTTTCTTCTCGACCAACCGGTCCAGTACTGCTTCTACGGCAGAAGGGGCAAAATTCCTCTTGAGAAGCTTCAGCTTCAATTCCTGCCGGCTGTGAGTACGCCTGGAAATGAGATCCAGAGCCTTCTCCCACGCCCTGCCCGGCTCGGCAAGAGAAGCGAGCACCTCCTGTTCTTCAACCGAAAGCCCGGAACCTGTAGTATAGTCGAAAGGAGGGGGAAACTGGGGATGAATAATAAAACAAGAGCCGTCGGATAGTTCGATTCGATCGAATGGGCCGACGGCTCGTCTTTTTACGGCTGTAATAGTTCTGTTATCGCTTGGAGAACTGGAATTTTCTCCGTGCGCCGCGTCGTCCATATTTCTTGCGTTCTACCATCCTGGGATCCCGGGTGAGAAATCCGTTCGCCCGCAATGGGCCGGTATTCGTCTCGTCGTATGCAGTAAGGGCCCTGGCGATTCCGTGACGGCAGGCTCCTGCCTGTCCGCTGCTGCCCCCGCCGGAAACATTCACATGAATATCGAATTTTGTCAGGGCATCCGTAACGTCGAGGGGCTGCCTGACAATATATACGAGCCCGGGGTTCCTGAAATATTCTTCCACATCCTTTCCGTTAACCAGGATTGCGCCCTTGCCTTCCCGCAGGTACACCCTGGCTACTGCTGTTTTTCTTCTTCCTATACCTTGTGATAGATTATCCGACACCTTGTGTACTCTCCTTGTTTCTTAATCCAGCTTTTCAGGTTTTTGCGCGGAGTGTGGATGCTCGGGCCCGGCATATACCTTTACATTTTTGAAAAGCTTCCGGCCCAGGCGGTTTTTCGGCAACATACCCCGAATGGCATGTTCCATCGGAAATGTCGGCTTCCGGGAAACCGCCTTCTCGTAGGTTTCCGTTTTTAGCCCTCCGGGATAGCTCGAATGCCGGTAATAGATTTTATTCTTTGCCTTGGTGCCCGTCATGACAGCTTTTTCAGCATTGACAATGATAACATAATCCCCTGCCTCCTGATGGGGGGCGAATTCGGGCTTATGTTTGCCCCTGAGAAGGTGTGCGGCCTGAACCGCCACCCGGCCGAGGGGTTTGCCTTCCGCGTCTATAAGATACCAGCGCCTTACTAGATCTTTCTGTTTCACAAAAATCGTATTCATATTCAACAAGCCTTTATTGTTTCTGTTACGGATTTACAGCAATTCTATCCGAAGCGGGGAGCATGTTCCCATATTTACCTCTAAATGTCAAGAAGGGAAATGTGAGCTTCCTGGGATGGAAGGTTTAATCGCCATCCCTTCCACTGTCGTCGAGGTCCCCTTGTTCTTCCTTATCATCGGTTTGCCCGCCTTCCTTCTTTTCCTCCAAGCGGTCTTTTATTTCCGCCAGGCCTATCAGTACGGCAAGAAGGCCGATAAAAACCGCCAGTAAAGGGATACCGCCGCGGAGGACGAGCAGGACCTCCTCCCACCATCCTAGCCCCCATCCCGGGCCGGGAAGTACGGCGAATACGGCAAAAAGAATAAAAAGAATACCAATGATAAGAGCGGTCATCGTTTTCTCCTGTTAATAATTATAGTGCGATGATAGTAACTACAGCATAGTGAAAAGAAAGATTATGTCAAGCGGGCGGCTTATTTTGATTGCCTTTCACCCTAGTCTTGAGTATGTTGGCGGTGCGGAACATAGCATAATGGAAGTTTATATACATACGGACTTGTGTGTCGGATGCGGTCTTTGCGAAGAGCCGGCCCCCCGTATCTTTAAAGTCGGCGATTATCACGCCCGGGTGTTACACCGACCGGAAACGAAAGAAGAGGTGGAGCTCACCAGGGTTATTATGCGTGACTGCCCTCCCGGAGCAATAGACCTTATACCGCCGGCATAAGCCGCTTATCGAAGCCTGTTACGACGTATCATAATAAGAAAGGCGATACAATAACACACCAGAGGCAGGTTTGATAGTACGGTTTCGATACCGACAATCCCCGGTACGATCTCGATATGTGCTGTCACCAGTCCGAACATGGCAAAGGTGGTGTACATAATCTCCGCGTAAAACAGGATAGTTCCCATAACGATGAATAACCACGACACGTCCCTGGTCCCGGACCATAACAAAATCGATAAAAAGGCGGCGCATGCCCCCACGGCCAGTCGGCTTATTATATACACTAATTCAGGTGTCGCCATGTATATTCCCCCGGATTCTCCCTGCCTTCATAATCGGCGCAATCTCCCCGGCGGTAAAGGAGACCGGTATAATTCCAACCGCCGGCCTGCAGGGAGGCAGCAGGACGCCCTTCTGCAGGAGCGATTCGAACAATGCCGGGTAGCTTTCCTCCGGCGAAGTGAATACAAGATAAGGCCCTTTTCTCTCCCACAGTTCCGAGCCGTTAAAGGCGCTCCAGAAATTCTCGTTGTACCCTTTCCCTTTTCCGAGAGTCGAGAGCGCACCCAAAGCCCTGGAGAAGGCCGCGGGGAAGTACGGGGGTACCGGGTCTGAAACAGGGGGGCGCCCTGTCCGAAAGCAGAGGACAACCGGCGCGGAACAGGAGGGAAAGGGGATTACCGGAACCATAATCTCCGGCTGTACCCCCGGAGCCGGGGCAAAAGGCCGCCAGAGCTGTACCGGCCCGGGGTCATCATGCACCAGGGGATCCCGGATGTCGGCGGTTTCATCATGGAGGACACTGCGAATAACCGAGAGAGCGCGTTCGTAACTCCTGAAAAACCTGAATTCCCGATACTCCGGGAAGAATGTAGAAAGATGCCGTACACAACGCCCGGATTCCAGGCCGGGATACTCCGCCGCCAGGCCCCTGGAAAGGGTATTTTTTATAATGCCGAACACACGGTCCGGCCTGTGGCCCAGCAGGCACCGGCCGTTATTGAGGTAGAGGTCCAGGTAACGGCGGCCGCCGTAATCATAGACATGATATTCCCTTGCCCGCTTTATAAGGGGCATGAGATTCCTGCATGCCGGAATTTCCACGTATCCGGCATATCCCGCGGTAGAATTTACATCCATTCATCGCTCCCGATTATTTCCAGGTCCGCGTATTCCAGTATAAATTTCCCCGTCATTCCCGAATCGAACTGCACGGATACTATGTGCCTGCCGCCGGATTCCCAGGAGCGTGTTATAAAGCCTTCTCCATAGTCTCCTGAAAAAACCCGGGTGCCCCGTCTACACCCGGATCGGGACCGGAGGTCCTCTCCTTCTACCGTAACAAGCCCCGGCGGAAGTTCGTCAATAAAGCGGGAGGGGCTCATCATTGCCCGGCGCCCACACATCAGGCGGCTTCCGCAGGAGGTCATGAAGAGTTCGTTCCGCGCCCTGGTAATGGCGACATAGAAAATCCTGCGTTCTTCTTCCAGGTCCTCCTCGTCTTCCGCCCGTGCGGAGGGGAACAGACCCTCTTCGAGGCCGGTAATAATAACCCGGTCGAACTCCAGCCCCTTGGTATTGTGCATGGTAATTAGGGTTACGGCGGATCGTTCGGTATTATCTTCCTGCTCCATCCGGGAGCGGTCCAGTTCGATATCCTCGAGAAAGGCCGCAAGGGCGTCCATCCCCTTGCCGTAATCCGCCGCCGCGTTAATGAGCTGGGTTAGGTTGTCTTCTTTTTTCTCCGCCCCGGGGGTATCGAGATCTCTGAAATATCCGAACAACCCGGACCGTTCAAGGAGAACTTTTACAAAGGCGGAAAGGGGTACGTTTTCGGCTTCTTCTTTCAGTGCCGATATCATCCCTGTAAAAAATTCCAGCCCGGCCCGGGACCGGCCGGACATACCGGCCGCCGTGTCGGCGGCGGCGGAAAGCAGGTCGGTCCCTCGCTTCAACGCATCGGTAACAACCTTTTCCTGGGCAACCTTTCCCACTCCCCTGGCAGGCTTGTTGACAACCCGCCGAAAGGAGACCTCGTCCCTGGGATTGAGAAACAGAGACAACAACGCCAGGGCATCCTTTACTTCCTCCCGTTCGTAGAATCTCAAGCTTCCGACGACCCGGTAGGGAATACCCAGTTTGAGAAACATGGTTTCGAAATTCATTGACTGGGCATTTGTCCGGTAAAGAATGGCCGTTTCGTCCGGACGCCCCCGGGAGACAATATCCGCGCAATACTTCGCCTCGTCTTCCTGGGTGTTCAGAAAGGTAAGGACGGCGTGCAGCCCTTCTTCCCGCCGGGTCCACAGGGTCTTACCCAGCCTGCCTTTGTTACGGGACACGACACCCGCGGCGAGATCGAGGATCGGCTTTGTAGACCGGTAATTCTGCTCCAGGCGAATGATCTCCGTACCGGGGAAAGAGTCCGGAAAGGTAAGGATGTTTCTTACCTCCGCCCCGCGGAACCGGTAAATGGACTGATCATCGTCTCCGACTACACAGATGTAGGTATCCGGTCCCACCAGACGTTTGAGCAGTTCAAACTGGGCCACATTTGAATCCTGGTATTCATCCACCAGGATGTAGCGAAACCGCTGCCGCAGGCGTTCGGCCACCTGGGGGTGTTTTTCCAGCAGTTCGATATTTCGAACGATGAGATCTCCGAAATCCACCGCGCCGGTTGCCCTCAGGCGATCCTCATACGCCCTGTAGAGGCATGGAAAATCGGCATCAAATGAAATAGTATGAAGATCATCCTCCGGAGTAAGGCAGTAATCCTTGGCCCGGGATATCCATTTCGAGAACTTCGCCAGCTGTTTTCTGTTTCTCTTTCCGTCTACACCGGTAAGGAGGGTCAGCGAATCATCATCGTCATATATCGTAAACCGGTTATCCAGCCCGATGAGACCGCCGTTCCGCCGCAGCATCCAGGCCCCGAAGGAATGGAACGTCCGGATCATAACCCCGGACCCCATACCCGCCATTTCTTCCACCCTGCCGAGCATTTCCCTGGCGGCCTTATTGGTAAAGGTAACGGCGAGGATCGACCGGGGGTCCACACCTTTCAAGTCGATGAGATAGGCGATCTTGGTGGTAATAACCCGTGTTTTTCCGGAACCCGCCCCGGCCAGGAGGAGCAGCGGACCCTTCTCGTGCAGAACGGCCTGCAGCTGCATATCGTTGAGAGTCTCGAGATAGGGTTTCGATTTCGTCATGCCATCCTTACCCGATAGCGGTCAGGAGCCGGGACTCCCCGCTTTACTGATTTTTGCCCAGGTGTCCCTCAGTGAAACCGAGCGATTGAACACCAGGGTCCCGGCGGTAGAATCGGGATCGGTTACAAAGTACCCCTGCCTGAGGAACTGATAGAAGCTTCCCGGTTCGGATCCCTTCAGGCCCGGTTCGACCAGGCATCCTTGCATAACTACCAGAGAATCCGGGTTCAGGTAATCCTTCCACTCACCGCCGTCGGGAATATCCTGCGGATTCGGCACGGTGAACAGGTTGTCGTAGAGCCTGACCTCCGCCGGCAGGGCGTGATCGGCCGATACCCAGTGGGAAGTGCCCTTCACCTTCCGGCCGTCTTCAGTCCAGCCGCCCCTGGAAGCCGGGTCGTAGGTGCATCGAACCTCGGTAATCTCTCCGGTTTTCTCGTCCTTCATATAATCTATACAGCGGATATAGTACGCATGCTTTAAACGGATCTCTTTTCCCGGGGAAAGCCGGAAATATTTCGGCGGAGGCGTTTCCATGAAGTCGTCCTGTTCGATATAGATCTCCCGGGAGAAGGGGATCTTTCTCGATCCCATGGATTCATCCTCAGGGTTGTTTTCCGCTTCGAACCATTCCACCTTCCCCTCCGGGTAGTTCTCCAGGATCACCTTCAGGGGCTTCAGCACCGCCATAACCCGGGGCGCCCGGGCGTTCAGGTCTTCCCGGAGGCAGTGTTCGAGCAAAGCAATATCCACGACGCTGTTACTCTTGGCTACGCCGATCCTGTCGCAGAAATCGCGTATCGCTTCGGGAGTGTACCCCCGGCGCCGGAAACCCGCCAGGGTAGGCATTCTCGGGTCGTCCCAGCCGGATACCCGCTTTTCTCTGACCAGCTCGAGCAGTTTGCGCTTGCTCATAACCGTATAATTAAGGTTGAGCCGGGCAAATTCGATCTGCCGTGGATGATACACCCCGAGCTGGTCGAGGAACCAGTCGTACAGGGGCCGGTGGTCTTCGAACTCCAGGGTACATATGGAATGGGTAATACGCTCGATGGAATCCTCTAGTCCATGTGCCCAGTCGTACATGGGATATATGCACCATTCGTTCCCCGTCCTGTGATGTTCGGCATGGAGAATTCTGTACATCACCGGGTCCCGCATGTTCAAGTTAGGCGAGGCCATATCTATCTTAGCCCTGAGGGTTTTAGTCCCGTCGGGGAATTCGCCCTTCTTCATCCGGGTAAAAAGATCCAGGTTCTCTTCGATCGATCGGTCCCGGTATGGGCTGTTCATCCCCGGTTCGGTAAGGGTTCCCCGGTGTTCCCTGATCTCGTCGGCGGAAAGATCGCAGACATACGCCTTCCCGGCTTTTACTAGCCGGATCGCGTAGTCGTACATCTGCTGAAAATAATCGGAGGCGAAGTAGAGATGTTCATTCCAGTCGAATCCGAGCCATTTCACGTCCCGCTTGATGGATTCGATGTACTCGGTTTCCTCTTTACTCGGATTCGTGTCGTCGAACCGTAAATGACAACGGCCTCCGTAATCCCGGGCAATACCGAAATTAAGGCATATCGACTTGGCATGCCCGATGTGGAGATAGCCGTTCGGCTCCGGAGGAAACCGCGTGCAGACCCTCCCCCCAAAGGTTCCGTCCAGATTGTGCTTATTAATGATATCCCGTATAAAGTTAGATGCCGCTTCCGGTCCGGCGGCGCCGATATCATTACCACCCATGATGCCTCCCTGAAGAATATTATCTGGGTACTGATTGTAGCATAAGGCGAAGTGTCTGTGCTACCGCATACGAGCACTCAGAATTGTGCTGAAAGGTATACTCCGCCGGGTACCGGTACCAGTCCAGCCCCGACCCCGGCATGATGACGTCCGCGCCGGTGGAGCTCGGGAACAATCCATCCCCAGAAACCGCCGATAAGGGCTCCGGCCAGGACATCGGTTATGAAATGACTCCCCGAAAGCACCCGGGTTATCGCAACACCGCCGGCCAGGGTATAGGCGCTCACCACAAGGGGTATTTTCCACGGAGAGTCCGGATACTCCCTGCTGTAGGTGCTGGAGAGAAAAGCGGCGCCGAGAAACCCGAAACTGGTATGCCCGGAAGGAAAACTGTTATACACATCCTCGACCTCAGCATCCGGGACAGATCCCACATACGCATAGGGCCTGTACCGGCAGACAAGCGCTTTCAGGAGATCTTTACTGCCCCAGGTAAGCAGAAATGCTTCGGCATACATAACGGCATAGGGTACATACCGGGAGGTAACCCCTGCTTCGTAGAGAACACCGGCAGCCGGCAGTACCAGGGCCGTATATGCCGCAAAGGTGCCGATATCGTCCAGAGTTTTGTTATAAGGGAACATCGCCGGAGCATCCAGGCCGTTGATGTCTTCGATGCCCCCCTGCCCGGATACCTGCGGCGGGATGCACTGAGAGGTGGTGAATAACGCCAGGGACCCCCAGCCCAGCAGAATATCCGTGGCAGGATCGAGTTTAAAAGGAGAATCGGAGAAAACCACGGACGAGATAATCATCAGAAACAGGGGGAAAAGGGTTATTTTTTTCATAGGCCGTTCATGTCGAAACCGGTTAACCGGACTGTGTATGAGTATACCACGGGAATTGCATAATTCAATGCGGTTCAGGTCGGTTCAGGTCGGGCTTCCAGGTCGTAACCGTTTACGCAGGTTATCCTGCAATTCATGATCCTTCCCGGTACCGCCTTACCCGTCCGGACCAGGGTGAGCCCGTCCACCTCGGGGGCCTGGGCGAAGATTCTACCCAGGGCCAGGTTTTCTCCCTTCACCCGCCCCTCGATCAACACCGGCAGCACCGAGCCCTTGAAACGTCTCATCCTCCGGGTCGTCCGGGCAGCCTGGCCGGCCACGAGCACCTCCCGACGTC
>CAYPIQ010000057.1:0-10164 GCA_964410865.1 uncultured Spirochaetales bacterium
TTCCCCTTGTAGTATGTTTCTGTTCTTCCTGTCTACTGGTTCGGGGGAAGTTCAATCCGAATCTTCGTGAAGCACCGCATGCGCCGTAGTCAGGTACGAGACAAACCCTTCGAAATCCTGCAACAGCTCTCGTATCTGCTTTAGCTCCTTGAGTAATTCCATTCCATTTGAATGGTTTTGCACCTCTTGCCGGCTGTAACGAAAGTTTTTGAACTTCCCGCTCGTGTCGAACTGCTGCAGCGAATCGAGAAACTCCTTCGCATCGGCCAGCTGACGCTTGTACCCGCCCCGCTCATCATCTTCGAACAGCGGACTCGTCCAGAAGCGAAACCCCTCGTCCAGATTTCGCTGGATGTGAAGAAGCTCATCCACGCGCTCTCGCAGACGGGATTGCACATCAGCTACCGCGTGAGCATCTCCCTGTGTAATTGCCTGCGCTTTTCCAGGCGGCAATTCAAGCAACTCTAAAAGGGAGCGAATCCCGCTTACATTCCACTCCTTCGGACGCTTTACATGCTTGAAGGCCGCCAGCTCTTCAATATCCAGACCAGCTACATCCTGAACGTTGGAGGCATCCAGACTCTTGCCGGGAATAGAAAGAATGATATCCCCTGTATAGACCAAGGCCACCAGAACAACCGCCAGCAACTCGGGCTCCAGCCTGAATGTGTCCGGCATAAAATAGTTAATGCCATGCACGTCGGAGATGAGCTCACTCCGATTTATCACCTTATCACCGGCTTCCCCCGCCCCCAGAAGATCAATAATCTCGCGGGCATAAGGAGAGCCACTCGGCACCAGTGTGTCTCCTTCCATAAGCCCTAATCCGTCGAGAACCGCTCGGCTCTGCTTATTCATGGTAGTGCCGATAATACCCCGTATCGCCTCGCGTACTGCCTGCAGTCTATTTTCATGGGTCAGCAGGATGGAGAACTGCGGGTACTTGGGAGCAAGAGAGGAGAAATAATCTTCCAGAAGAATGGAAGCGGCCGCATTTACCGCATCCCGAAGACTATCAAGTGGCGAGGAAGGCTGCTTCCCTTTAATCCATTCGATGAGCGGTTTTCTGGTACCCCGATAGACGATTTCGAAGGCTCGCATCATGTTGCTGTGAAGCCAGGAGGAGGCCTCTTGCATAAAACCATCCGCCTTCGATTGGTAGGTCTTTTTGGCATTCCCGGAGCTCACCGCCGCAAGTTCCCCGGAAGCGGCATACAGACGTATATGATTATCAAACTCCTTATCGCGTCCGGCCAGATAGAAGAGCAATTCATCATCCTTTTTTTCATCCTTGAAAAAGGGAGTATCATAGGGCTGCAGAAAATAGAGGTAGAAATCCCGGGGAGGCACGGCTGTGGAACGCTCATGAGGGGAGCCGAAGAAGAGGTAGCCGAACCGGGTTACCCTATGGCTTTTCCATTCTATCTCGTGCTCCCATATCTGGTATCCCGTTATCCACGTATCATCCGCACATTCCATGGCCCGGCGCAGAAACGCGAAGAAGTATCGGTCGAATACCGTATCGGAGAGGCTATCCGCCTTCTGTTCTATCTTTGCATCGTAGTCTTCGGTTTTCTCAAGGTCGAGATAGTACTGCCCGTTCTCCTTGTTCCTGGAGATAAACTGCCCGTTTACCGTCCTATGAATCTCTACAAGCACCGTCTCTACCATGCTCAGCAGGTCTCGATCCGGTTCGCCACCCAAGTCCGCGATTCCAGGGTGATAAATACAGAGCGTATCCCGCAGTTCTTCCGCACTCGCACCGATGGGCGCGTATATGTCGTTCATGGTAAGCCTGTTGATGGAAAGGCCGTGTACAAGCCGCACGGCCACATCCTTGTACTGGGGCCTGGTAAAGGCATGTTCAATCTTTGAGAGCAGTACATTGCTGCATTCAATCACCTTGCGGATATCCGGTATGGTACGGAATGAGGGATCAGCGGTGAGGATAGGCCAATAGCTGTCGTAGCTTATCAAGCCCGGTCCGTCATCAGGCAGGTCTTTCTTCAGTATCTTTTTCATGGTAAATGACAGCGCCTTGAGAACCTCCCGTTTCTCCGCTACCGTGATATTTTCGAATACCTCGATGTAATCAGGATGCACGGGGAATAGATCGACGAACTCTTCCATCCGCTGTTGGAGGGGTGGGAAGAAGAGCTGAAACTTTTCTAAGTGTTCGCGGATAAGGCTCTTCTGCTCGGCGCTTTTTTGGAGGAGGCGGTGGGCGACCACGTATTTAATATCATCGCGTACAATGAGAATCTGACTGAAGCGGTCCTTCACTCGCTTCAGACTGTTGGCGACAAATTGAAAGCTCGGGCTGTCGAAGATAGCCTCCTGTACACCGGCGATAAAGCGAAACTTCAGGTAGCCGCAGACCTCTCCCAGTTCGCGAAGAAAACCAAGGTCGAGGATGAGCTCCTGGTCTTTCTTGGACCGGAGAAAGTCCAGAAGCTCATCGACAATCAGAAGCAGCCCCTTATCCGGAAACTTCTGGTGAAATTTCTCCATCATGACTTCGAAGTCACGCTTGTTGCTATCTGTCTCATTTGCCTGGTGGAAGGTAAAATCCAAGCCTTCATCTTCCATGAACTCCTCGAGATTGTTTATTACAATATCCCGAAGTGATGTAGTAACCGCTCCTATCTCCAGTCGCTTTACCTTGAAGCGGCCGGCTATTTGTTCAGCATCTTCCTTTACCTTCTCGTTCGTAATGCCTTCCAGGAACTCCCTGTCTTCGGCGACGGCCGACAGCACCGCCATCAGGTGGGATTTACCCGTTCCATAGTTCCCTATGACCAGCAGCCCCTTGTTGTCGGCCGGTTGATCGAAGCGAAGTTGAGGAATGACGAGCTCGGAAAGCTTCTCCTGCATTTGATCGGAAATCACATAGGTGGAAACCAGGTTCTTCGCGATATCCTTCCTGGAAGACTGACGTAGCTGGATAATCTCTTCTATCGGCTGGAATTGGATGAGTTTTTCGTATTTCATTTTTTCATTCCTCCATGGTGATGGTGAAACTGTCGAAGTTACGGTAGGTTTTATATTCTTTATAGCCGGGTTCGGCATAACTTAGGCTGCCGTTCTGCAGCACACCCGGCCATGCCGCAATTATCATGGTCCGTCTCCCGGCATCCTCGAGAAGGGAAAGCGGTTCCAGCTCGAGTTCCGGAGAAAAAAGAAGCTCAATATTATCCAGGATGAGCAGTTTTTCCCCCTCCTGATACGTATCTATTATCTCATCCAGAAACGAAGGGGTTTTGAGTGCCCTCCGCTTCTCGGGCACCTCATTCAGACGATTTCCCAATTCAAGGTTGAGATTTACCCGGGTGGTACCCAAATCCTCAGCCACTTTGGTAAGCACCTGGGTTTTCCCCGAACCATGCGATCCCACCAGCAGG
The DNA here is from genome assembly GCA_964410865.1 of uncultured Spirochaetales bacterium. Taxonomy (GTDB): domain Bacteria; phylum Spirochaetota; class Spirochaetia; order JAFGDJ01; family JAFGDJ01; genus JAFGDJ01. The sequence goes on from CAYPIQ010000057.1 coordinate 3,402, forward strand.
ATAGTCCTGGTACGAACCGGGGATTGGTGGATCTGCTCGATAAGTTCGTGGATTCGTGAGCATTTCTCGTTTATATCCATAGGCATCCTCTGTTGATAAGATGGATTGGAGACCGTACACTAAGGGAGAGGCTATCTGATGCTTGATTATATTCTCTCTTCCGACAGTACATTTCAAAATCTTTCTATCCTTATAGATATTGATGGTATTATAGCCCAAACCGACTCAACTGAAAACAATTCCTTTCAAAAGATTCACCCGGGGGCTCGGCATCTCACGATTTTCGCGCTTCCTCTTTATCCAAAACAGCCCTCTTTGCCTCCAATTCCATCGAGCTTCGCCTCCTGTTCGATTCCTATATACGGGACTGCTGTATTTGTCATTCAGAGTCTCTAGGGCACCGACATAACTACCGTACACGAAAAAGAACAGCTTGTTCGATTTCTTATTTTTCCAATAATGAAAGGAAAAATAGCCGTTTTTTACCTATAATGGTCATAGATAGAAAAGGTGCAGTAAAGACCTCGTTGAATCCTGGATAAAGAACTAGTATTTTAAGAATAGAGTTCGGTATGCGTTTTGTTCGTCTGCTTCACATCAAAGAACTTCTTTTCATGATTTTCTCTCTGTTCATTATGGCGGCCTTCACCAATTTAATTGTACATCGACTGTAAAAAGGATATAAATACTCTCAAGCTCCGGACTTTCAAAAAGACGGATAAAGAGACGCTCATCCGCATTGTAAGGGAAAGTCCCTACTACCTCTCACAGCTGGGTGCACATATACTGCCTCCGGAACTGGAACTCCGGAACTGGAAGAGGAGGCGGAAGCGGCAGGAATCAAACTCTTTTCGGAAAGCTGGAAGGATCTGGGGATGCGCTGCGGCTGTCCGGATTGGGCTGTCCCCTGCAAACATCTCGCTGCGGTGGTGTACATTATCGCAAACGAGATCGACAAGAACCCTTTTCTCGTGTTTCGCATGCTTGGGCTCGACCTCCTGGGCGAGGTAACCGGCAGCGCCGCCGAGGAGGCACAGGAACCTATCGCCGGCATCGAGATCTTTCTCACCTACAAGCCAGAGCAGTATAACTACTATCGGGAGCATCTCGAACACCTAGAATTCTCCACCCTTCCCGACCTGTATCCTTCACTCTCACAAATCCTCACCGAGTTTCCCCTCTTCTTTCTCCAAAAGGGCTTCAAGGAGATACTCCTTGGCGCATATCGCCGATGCTCGAAGGTGAGTAAACGCTAAGTAAAGAATCTGGATCTTCAGGAGAATCCCCCGAAGGTCCTCTACAGCAGCTGCGGAATTACCATCTACAAGGGGAAATACCGCTTTTCGGGGTCTCTCAAGAAAGGCGAGCGGGAGATTCGCTTCGACTCGCAAGATATGAGACCTCTGATAGACTACCTGCAGCTTCTTTCGGCGGGGGACCTCTCCGCCTACCCGCCCGTACTTTCCTTCCTCGTTATGCTTCAGAAGAGGAACTGCCCATTCCGTTTCGCGATTTTCTCGAAAAAGAGCAAGGCGAAAACATGCCCCTCCTTCGCGACCTCAGTCTGCTTGCCACCTACCTGCCGACGGTAAACGCCTTTCTTCGAGACGCGGAGTCGGGCGCCGGCCGCAAAGGTGACAGTATCGAAGTCGCCGGAGAGGAGTTTCTCGAACAGTGGTTCGCGGCCCTCCCTGCCCTCAAGACTCTCGGGTACACACGGTGGTTCCCAAGACGCTGAGAGCGGCATTCCTCCAGGACATTTCATTGAAACTGAGTGTTCCTGTAGGCTCTAAAGGGAAGGTGGTCTCCTACACCTCTCTCAGGGAGATGCTGCAGTTCGACTGGAATATTGCAGCCGGCGACCGGTTTATCGACCCGAAGGGACTCTTCGAGCTTGAGGGAAAGTACGGAAGATTCGTACGGTACAAGGACATGTTCCTCGAGCTCGACGAAAAGCAACTCGAGTCTCTGGCAAGGAAGATGGAAAAGGCCCCCTCGCCGTCGCCCCTGGACCTCTTGAAGACCGGCCTTACCGGCACCTTCGACGGGCCGACTGTGGAAAACCGTCTCCTCGACTACTGGAGCATCGTGGATTTCGTAATGAAAGGCTATCTCGGCAGCAAATCCGGCTTCAAGGAGAGCTATGCGGTACCCATCGAAGGTTATCGTGACCGGAGGGCGTTGGAACGTTTTCACAGCCTGACCTCTCCCTTCAAACTCAGGAGGCTGAAAACCGACAAACGGAGTTCGGGCGGTTCGAGATGCCCGATCATGCGTTTCACTCCTGCCGGAGGGCAGTCCCTGTCAAATGGGATAAGCTTCCCGCCAGGCAATGGGACTCACCGGGCTTTTACACCGCTGCGGCGATAGTTTCTCGGCGTCATCCCGGTTTGATTCTTAAAGAAATCGTTGAAAGCGGATTTGGAACGAAATCCGCTGCGGAAGGCGATGTCCAAGATGCTGCTTTCCGGTTCGCTGATCAGGAGTTCGCGGGCGTTTTCGAGACGGTAGCAGTTGATGTACTGTTTAAAGGATGTGTCCAGGTCCCGGTTGAAGATTTCGGAGAGCCGGTAAGACGGAATGCCGAGCAGGGCCGCCAGGTCGGACATACTCAGGTTTTCGTCCAGGTAGGGTTTGTCCCGCTCCATCAGGATTTTGAGTCTTCCCACTACCGGCTGAAGCTTTGTCTCGGCGGGGAGCTTCGTTCCCGTTCTATTCTCAAGGGGAATTTGTCGTCCGGAAAAAAGGTTCGGATTTCTCATATAAAAAAAGAAAAAACCCAGGGCGAGATAGGTACTGGCCAGCACAGTTTCCGAATAAAAGCTCTCGAGAGGGACCAGAATGACCAGGGCATACCAGGCCGTCCAGACCAGCCAGAGGATTCCATAAATAAGGGTGAGGCTCAGCCGGCTGTTATTCCTGTTTTCTTTTTGCAAGAAACGGGGGACCACCTTCATCAGGAATAATCCCAGGCAGAAGAAAAGCCATATCTCAATACCCCGATCGATGGTTCGGTAAAGTATTCCGAGGATGCCCTCGTATCCTGTGTAAAAAGGAATTTCGGCAAGTTTGATCTCGCCCGGCTGCAGGTAGTAGGGAAGCATGAGGAGGAGTATCGCCAGGGAGGGGAGAAAGAGCAGTTTTTCCCGGCCGGTGATGGGGTTTCCTTTGTACACCAGGCTCATGAGGAAGAGGTAGAGCAGGGGCCCCATCAAGTACTCCAGGGGGTAACTTACATAGAGCATATGGGGAAATTGATTGAAAATCCCGGCACGAAATGCCGTGTCCGCGAGGATATTGAAGCCCGCTACTATTAGAATCGCCGCGGCGAGAAAATGCTTTGACGTTCTTTTTTTCGCCACCAGTTGCCCCAGGCCAAATAGAATCAGGGTGATACTGTTGGCGCTTATCAATATATTGATCAAGAGTTTGTCGATCTTTTCCATTTTATTGAAAAAATACCCCCAAAAAAGTCCCGGTTTATAAATCAGGACGATTTTTTCTTTTTCAGGGGTAATTATATACACACATACAACTAATTGAAAGGGAGGCTGGTCTATGAATACTCATGCAAAGGAATGGAAACTCTTTTTTGTTCTTGTTTCGGGTTTAGCGATACTTCTTGGGTCTTGTGACATATTCTCCGCCTGGGATGGAGATACTGGCGATGGCGATTTGCCTACATACTTCGGGAAGGGATACGATATATTTGATCCCTATGCGGATTCAACGAAAGTGAGCGATTATATTCTGGATGTCGACGCTCTGAAAAACGACGGTATGGTTGATTTTTCAAGCGAGGAAAATTCAACCACTTACAGCACGAGCGGAGAATCGGTATCGGAATACCTCTCCTCTTACAGCGTAAGCGCCGGGGTTTCCGGGGATTACCAGCTTTTTTCAGGTACTTTATCTACAGAATTCGGCTCAGCTTCTTTTTCTTCCTTAACCACTGCGTACGCAACGTACACAAGTACGGTCAGGAAATACAAGGAAAAAATCCGCGATCAGTATAACGATCCCGAGGTTTTGCGGTCTTATGTGCGCCCGGAGGTCCTGGACGCTCTTGATGCCTGTGAAACGGAGGATGATGCTCTCGATTTCTTTATCGATTACGGGACGCACGTGATTCTATGGGATTATTTGGGGGCCCGGGTCGATTACCATGCCACTACGGAATCAAACGATTCTAGCTTTGTCAGTGATTTTGCCGGCGAGGTAAGCACCGCATTTAGCGGACTCTCAAGCCAAGTAGGATACAGTAGCCATGCAGAATATCAGTCATTCATTAGTCAAACGTCAACGCAGCTTCAAATATACGGTGGCCCGTCTCAATATGCTAACTCAATTTTAACGGGAGACTATTCAACCTGGGAAGAAGGGGTCGGAGATTCGGCAACATGGACGCTTTGTGACTTCGATCGTGATTCCGGCCTTATGCCGGTGTGGGAATTATGCTCAGGAGATGAGGTTTCGTTATTCGAATCGGCCTTCGCTACTTGGTCGAATAATAAAAAAGTGGATGTTGCCATAGCCGAGCCCACTTCCTATACCGTTACGTTTTCTCCGGATTATGTAAAATGCTACATTGGCGATGAGGAAGACGACCACCAGGCGGAATTTCGGGGGAAGCTGACAATAGACGGCTCTAATCTCTGGTATGTATCCGGTGACGACGGGCATAGTCACTGGGATTGCAGCGAAGGTGACTGGGTGACGACCTCTACTATCGGGTATGTGGATTCTTCTTCCCGCTATTCAGAGGTTTCCCGTGAGTTTACTTCTGCCGAATTTGATAACACCCTCACTTTAAAAGTGGATTGGTTAACGGAAGACGACAGCACATACGATGACGTGTTTAGCAAGGAATCTGAGACATACCATGTGGATAGTATCATATCCTGGGATGGATTGCATTGGGTCATAGTATCGGAAGACGACGACAACAAGGTCAAGTTTTATGTGCTCATAGAGGTGACGGAAAATTATTAAGGGCGATAACGCTCGACGTAAACCTGGGGGAAGGCAATGATGATACTGTCTCCCCCCTCGGAGGCGGAACCAAGCCGCCCGTCCAGTTACTTTGTGAGAGTGCGCAGCAGCAGCCCCAGTCGTTGGAGGCTCTGGAGGGGGCGGTTCCCAGACCATCGATTTCGGGTCCGTTCTCGGAGGAGTGAACTGAGGGGGACGGCTCCTCCACAAATATTTGTCGCCAATCACTCTTGGCACCACTCGGGATTCAGTCCGGATGTATGGCCGAGCATACAGCAGGCGCACCGCCTGTTTGAGCGCTAACGCGGTGTATGCAACGACTTGAAGCTCAACCTGATCCGCTGCGGAGTATGGGGGCCCCGGTGAAGCATACATCGCCTGTTTTAACGACCGGGTAAATAGAGTCCTTGTTGTTTTTCGCGAAGCCCGATTTATATGGCCTGCATGCGAGCTATCACCGCTTTCCTTCAGTTTTGGAACAAGGCCAAGATAGACATTCATTTTTCTCGTTGTCTTTAACCTGCTCTCATAGGATCTCAAGTCTGAGGCGAAGGCTTATGCGGCTTGTTTCCGAGATATCAAGTGTCTCGAGGAAAGATAAGCCCGTTCTTTTCATTCATTTATGCTCTCCCCTATCTGCGCCGCCGGCTCCCGGGTAGGGGCCGGAATCAGCGCCCTCGAAGTTCCCCGCAACGGCGCGGGAACGGACATTGAAAGCCTCTGAAGCAGGGGAAACGAGAAGGCCGCGGTCTTCCCGGTACCGGTCTGGGCACAGCCGATAATATCTTTTCCTTCGAGGAGTGGAGGTATGCACTGTTCCTGAATAGCCGTGGGGTATACAACTCTCTACCCGCCGGACACGTGGAAAAGAAAGGGCCGCGATATGTGCGGCAAACAAGCATCCGGCCGTTCAGCCGCAATGCATTATCTATGTATCTCAATCGCCGGGATCATAACTGTATGAATACGATTCTATGGCAAGGTCAGCAATTCCCAGCTGGAATCGGCCAATCTTCACGAAACCCCCTTATACGATCCACTTCCGGCGGATGGTTCGCAGGCTCAGGACAAAGAGCAGCACACAGAAAGCCGAAAGGGCGGCAAAGTTCAAGGCTGTCGGCATGCTTCCCGTACCGCCGATGGAACGGTGCAGGATATCCGCCCCGTATGTCAGGGGAAGGGCGTAGGAAAGAGGCCGCAGCCATATCGGCAGGGCCGCCACGGGGACGAAAAGCCCGCAGAGGAAAATCATCGGAAAGCGAAAGAAGTTGGAAAAGGTCTGTGCCTCAAAGACCTCACTGGCTGATACCGCAATGAAAAGGCCGAGGAAAGTGGAGCTCACGGCGATCAGGATCATCACCGGAACGAGGCTCAACCAGTTCACTCCGCTCAGGTCGGTAATGAAAGAGGCGATAAGGACCGGAATGAAGGCATTGACCGAGCCGAAAAAAATGGCCCCCGAGGTCTTTGCCAACATCAGCAGCTCCAGGGATATGGGGGCGAGAAGAAGCCGTTCAAAGGATCGGCCCTTTTTTTCAAAAGTGATAGTCACCGACAGCATGCTGGTGGTACCGAAGAGCACCGAGACCCCCATCACTCCGGGAAGAATGGAAACAAGACTCTCGATACCGCTTCCCGATCTGACGAAAAAAGCGGCGGTCCAGGCGACGGGAAAAAGAAGCCCCCAGCTGATGTTCGGGGGTTTCAGGTAGTAGCTGCGCATGTCTTTTAGAAGTATATTCCAGAAAGCGGTCCATTTTTTCATCATAGC
>CAYPIQ010000058.1:0-8899 GCA_964410865.1 uncultured Spirochaetales bacterium
GGTGGAACGATAATTCCGTGCATGGACCGACCACTGTTGATAAACCGTCCATCCCCCGCCGCCGGATGGTGGGCGTGTACAGCTTCGAATCCTTCAAAAAAACGGCGTTTTAATAATTCCTGCTTGCCGCTCAGGGCTGAAAGTCCCGTGCGTCGAGCATACTCCTCCCGCCGTTCCAGCTCGATATATTCCTCCGCCGGGACGGCGGCAAAAACAATATCCTTCAGTATTCCTGGATTCGAACGCGCCAGAATCGCGGCGGCTCCAAAGAGAACGGTGCCCTGTATATGATGACCGCACGAATGTATATACCCTCCCGAACCGGGCTGCGGAAGAGCATCCATATCCGCCAGAACAGCGAATCTCCCGGTGTTCTCGGCCTCTTTATATACCGCCCTGAAGCCGGGCATCCCCTCGAATCCCGATATCAAAAATCCCTGTTTTTCGAAGAAGGATGCGAGGATAGCATGAGTACGTTCTTCGAAAAAACCCGGTTCAGCACTGTTCCATAGTTTCCTCCCCAGTGTTATAAGGTCCGTCATAGCCTTTACCTCCCGGTTTTTTATCTAACTCCAGTATGCCCTTTTCCTGCAAAATATTCACCCTTATTCCTTGACAAAACACTGTTGACGGCAAACAATGGGAACACAACAAAAACAAGTCTGGAGGCGGCAGCTGAACCTTCTTATCGATAATGACTGCGGCGTCGACGACGCTGGAGCCCTGATGATGGCTTTTGCGGATGAAAAAACCAGGGTTATCGGGCTGTCCACGGTCGCCGGCAATGTATCGCTCGAACAGGTAACCGTAAACAATTTAAAGCTTCTCTCGTATTTCAACAGGGAGGATATACCCGTATACCCCGGGGCACACCGTCCGCTTATCGAACCGGTCAGGGATGCCTCCGGTATACATGGTTCCAACGGTCTCGGAGGAGTGGATCTCCCGACACCGAGAAAAAGTGCGGAGGTGCAACGGGCGCCCGAGGGACTCTATGATCAGGCCCGGGAGAACCCCGGATGTACCATCGCCGCCTTAGGGCCCCTCACGAACCTTGCATGCGCCTTTGTCCTCTACCCCGATTTAACCGAGCTTGTCGGAAATCTTATAATAATGGGAGGAGCCCTGGACCGGGGAAATGTCACCCGTTATGCCGAATTCAACGCAGCCGCTGATCCCGAGGCTGCGGAAATCGTCCTTAACACGGGGGTCCCGGTAACCCTTATTCCCTGGGACGTCTGTTTTGCCAATATCTTTACCGAAGCCGAACTCATGGAACTGGGCCTGGAATCATCGAAGGCGGGGAAACTGTTCCTGGATATAAACGCTGCGCCCATGGCATACTTTGAGAAATTCACGGGGCGCAGGATGTCGGCCATGGCCGATGAGATTGCCATGGCATGCTGCCTGGACCCCCAGGTTGTTACGGGAAACTTCAGCTCAGACATCCATCTCGAACTTTCCCGAACCACCATGCGCGGGGCAACGGTTACTTCGGCCGGGTCATCCATCACGGTGGTTACTCGGATCGACAAAAATCGGTTTATTGATTCTCTTTCAAGAATCAAGGACCTGTCCTGAATAAAAAGAATTTATTATGCAGCAGAAGCTGCAAAAAGGAGAGTGTTATGAAAAAGGCTTTACTTCTTGTGCTTGTTGTACTGATGGCTGCAGGTATCCTGTTCGTGTCATCATGCAAGAAGAAAGAAGAGGCGGTGGCTGCGGAGCCCGCCGAAGAAAAACTGAAGGTGGTGCTTTATGTAAACGGAACCCTCGGAGACAAGTCCTTCTTCGATTCGGCCGGCCGGGGCGTACAGCAGGCCATCGAGAACCTCGGTATAGAAGGTAAGATAATCGAGGGGAATTATGATACCGCCCGGTGGGAACCGGACCTCACACAGCTCGCCGAAGGTGACTGGGACATCATAATCGCCGGAACCTGGCAGTTGCAGGAAATCCTAGAAAAACTGGCCCCGCAGCACCCGGAAAAGAAGTGGTTTACCTACGATACCTCGGTCGACTATTCGAAAGAGGGACTCGATAATGTCTATTCTATCCTGTACAGTCAAAACGAAGCTTCTTTTCTGGTGGGAGCCCTGGCGGCCATGGTTACAAAATCCGACATGAGCGCCGCGAATCCCCAGAAGGTCGTAGGATTCCTCGGCGGTATGGATATTCCGGTTATCAACGACTTCAAGGTAGGCTTCATCCAGGGTGTGGAATACATTGATCCGGACGTTGACGTCCTCGTATCCTATGCCGGAGCTTTCAGCGATCCTGCCAAGGGGAAGGAACTTACCCTGGCGATGTTCGACCAGGGAGCAGATATAACCTTCAATGTGGCCGGTGAGACAGGCCTGGGCGGAATAGACGCAGCCAAGGAAAAGAACAAATACACCATTGGTGTTGATTCCGACCAGTACCAGCTCTTCAAAGATTCCGATCCGGAGAAGGCCCAGTGGATCATTACCAGCATGATGAAAAACGTGGATACATCTATTTACAGGGGGATTAAACTCCACCTGGAAGGTGAACTTCCCTATGGAGAAGCCGAACAGCTCGGCCTTGCCGAAGGCGGAGTGGGTATCGCCGAGAATGAGAATTACTTAAAAACGGTTCCCGAGGAATTCAGGAACAAAATCAAAGAACTGGAAGACCTGATTATCGACGGAACCATAGACGTCGATACGGCCATAGGGCAGTAAGCAGACACAACCCGGACCGGGAGGTTCTTCCTCCCGGTCTATTTCATTGCCGGAAACCGGAATGAGCACTATACTTGAAGTAGAAAAAATCCTGAAGGTATACCCGGACGGGGTCATCGCCAACAGGGACGTAAGCCTCGAGGTGGAAAACAACACAATCCACGCAGTGGTGGGAGAAAACGGCGCCGGAAAATCGACGCTCATGAAGATCATCTTCGGCATTACCTCCCCGCAGGAAGGAACCATACGGTTCCATGGTAAGGAAGTCCATTTTAAAAGCCCCAATGATGCAATCAAAAACGGCATCGGCATGGTTCATCAGCATCTCATGCTTGCTCCGGATCTTACCGTGGCTGAAAATATGGTCCTCGGGATCGAACCGCGGAAACGAAGGCTTTTTCTCGACCAGGAAGAAATACTGAAGATTTCGAAGAAGGTTTCTGAAGAACACGGACTGGATGTCCCGGTGGAGAAAAAGATACGCGACCTTCCCATCGGCGTTCGACAACGGGTGGAAATTCTCAAAGCCCTGTTCAGAAACGCCGAACTCTTGATTCTTGACGAACCGACATCAGTTCTTACCCCCCAGGAAGTGGAGATCCTTTTCAAGACCCTATTCAAGCTCAAGAAGAACGGCAAGACCATACTCTTCATATCCCACAAACTCAAAGAAGTAAAACAAATCGCCGACAGGGTAACGGTCATGCGGGATTCCAGGGTTATTACAACACGAGATGCCTCGGAGCTCACGGAAGAAAAAATATCCCATCTCATGGTAGGCCGGGATATCATCACCGACAGGATAACCCCTCCCGAAGTCGTCGGCAGGGTACGGCTGGCCGTGCGTGATCTGTCGTATATCTCCGATGAGAACATACGGGCTCTGAACCATATCAACTTCGACCTGAGGGAGGGGGAGATTCTCGGACTCGCCGGGGTCGAAGGAAACGGTCAGTCCGAACTTATCAGAGTATTGACCGGATTGCTCGAACCCACCTCCGGCGAGATCTATCTGGACGATACAAAAATAACCGGTATGTCCCCCCGGGGAATACGTGAACTGGGAGTCTCCCACATTCCGGAAGACCGGATGGATGACGGTGTGGCGGAAAGAACCTCGCTGGAGGAAAATTTCATAATAGATCGGTATTATAAAACACAGTTCAGTAAAAACCTGCGGTTACGCTGGAAAGACATAACTTCATACAGCATGGACCTGGTCAAACAGTTCAAGATATTAACAAAGAGTCCGAAAACCCCGGTGAGTTCTCTTTCCGGCGGGAATATACAAAAGGTAGTGGTTGCCCGGGAATTGTCCTCGGATCCGGATGTAATCGTTGCCGCCCAGCCTACGCGGGGCGTAGATGTAGGTTCCGAGGAGCACATCCATAATATCCTGAAAGGCGCACGAGACAGGGGCAAGGCGGTTTTTCTCGTATCGGCGGACCTGGACGAAATTCTCAAACTCTCTACCCGGATTATTGTTATCTACAACGGCGAAATCGTGGCACACTTTCCCGATGTCTCCACCGTTACAGACAAGGATCTGGGTCCCTACATGCTCGGTGTTAAAAAGGAGGAAGGCGCTCGTGGAGAAGTTCATACTTAAGAATTTTAATCTGATGCGTACTATCATCGCCATCGCCATAGGGGTTGCCATAAGTATTCTTCTTATCTATCTCATCAGTGCCACCCCCGCAGGGTCTTTGAAGTATTTTTTTGCCGGACCTTTCCTCTCCAAGAGCAGACTGTCGAATGTACTGGAGATGGCGTCACCCATCATCCTCTGCGGGGTCGCTATAGCGGTGGCCTTCCAGGCGGAACAATTCAATATCGGAGCCGAAGGCGCCCTATATATCAGCGCGGCCGTGGGCACGGCCTTTGCCGTTTCGACTCATATGCCGGCGATTATACACATTCCTCTGGTTATACTGGTCGCCGCAGCCGTTGGAGCCGCCTGGGGCTTTATTCCAGGTATCCTGAAAGCAAAACTCGGGGCAAGTGAACTCGTGGCAACCCTGATGATGAATTATATAGCGTATTTTCTGGGTCTTTACCTGATAAACTATCATTTCAGGGACAAGAGTGCGGGCTTTCTGGTCTCTTACGAACTGCCGGAAACTGCCTGGCTGGGACAGTTTATACCGGGCACCAGGATGCACTGGGGGATCATTCTTTCGGCGGTTATAGCCGTGCTCGTCTATTTTTTCCTCTACCATACCACCATCGGCTACGAGATACGCATGACCGGTTTCAACAGGAAATTCGCCCGTTTCGGCGGCATCAACATCGTCAAAGTGGTTATTCTTTCCCAGGTCATCTCCGGAGCCCTGGCCGGTATCGGAGGAATAACCGAAGTGATGGGGATACACCACCGGTTCAACTGGCAGCTGTCGCCGGGATACGGCTGGGACGGGGTTATAGTGGCCATTATCGGACGAAACCATCCTATACTGATCATCTTTGCAGCTCTTTTTCTCTCGTATCTCCGGGTGGGGGGGCAGATACTGAACCTCATGGCGGATGTGCCCACGGAACTGGTCAGCGTAATCCAGGCAATCATTATATTACTCATTACGGCGGAAGCGTTCCTCAGTCGCTGGAAGTACAGGATTACGATACTCGAAGCCGAACGGGAGGAGGGAATCCATGAGTCCGCTACTTAAAAGTATTCTGTCACCCGAGTTCGGTTTTGCCATTCTCAGGGTCATGACCCCCCTGCTTTTCCCGGCCCTGGGTGTAGCAATCACGAACCTGGCCGGATCGGTCAATATTGCCCTGGAAGGCATCATGCTTATTTCCGCCTTCTTCGGGGTTATAATCGGTGCATTTACCGGCAGCCTGTTTCCGGCCCTTATCGCCGGTATAGCAGCCGGCGTAGCCCTTGCCGCCATACTCGGGTATTTTCATCTGAAACTCAAAGCCGACATCATTCTCGGCGCGATTGCCCTTAACCTGTTCGCGAGCGGGTTTACCATTTTTCTTCTCTTTATTCTCACCGGCGACAAGGGATCGACCAGTTCTCTCAAGAGCCTTGTGTTTCCCTCTTTGGAAATTCCTCTCCTTAAGGACATACCTGTTATCGGAGAAATTTTCAGCGGGCACAACGTGCTTACCTATACCGCCATTCTCATGGTACTGGTCTATTACATTATTGTTTATAAAACACCCCTGGGGCTGCGTATCCGGGCGGTGGGACAGAACCCCGACGCCGCCGCTTCGGTGGGTATAAAGGTCGATAGGATCAAGTTCTACGCTCTCATGCTCTCGGGATTCTTCGGAGCCCTCGGGGGTCTGTACCTATCCATGGGATACGTTTCGTGGTTTTCCCGGGACATGACCGCGGGGAGGGGGTTTATTGCCATTGCCGCCGCCACCCTGGGGGGAGACCTGCCCTTGGGAACATTCCTCGCCTCGATCCTCTTCGGTATAGTAAATGCTTTCGCAATTTATATTGCCTCAGCCAACGTTCCGTCGGAACTCATACAGATGATTCCCTACGTGGTTACCGTTATCGCCCTTACAATTTTCTCGCTGCGTAAACTGAGAAAACGTCCCTCGAAGAAGGAGGAAGAGAAAAAACTTCACGAAGACGGAGCGGCATTATGATCCCGGTTATCATGGACTGCGACCCCGGCCATGACGACATGATCGCCATTATGCTGGCGGCAGCCGATCCGGATATAGATCTGCTCGGCCTTACCACCGTGGCAGGCAACCAGACCGGCGAAAAAACATATATAAACGCCCTCAAAGTATTGACCCTGATCGGAGAAAAGGACATACCCGTTGCCAGGGGAGCGGATGTCCCTCTCTTCCGTGAATTGACCGTAACCCCTGAAATTCACGGCATCTCCGGGCTCGACGGCGCCGATCTCCCGGAACCGGCTATACGGCCCGGGAATATCCACGCCGTGGACCTCATCGAGAAACTCGTAACTTCTTCGAAATCAAAGGTGACCCTGGTACCTACCGGGCCACTGACGAATATCGCCCTTGCCTTTCTCAAATCACCGGCGATAAAGGATAACCTAGAACGTATCGTCCTCATGGGCGGGGCGGTATACGATTCGAATTTTACCCCGGCGGCGGAATTCAATATCTACGTCGACCCGGAAGCGGCGGACATCGTTTTCCGCGCCGGTATACCCGTTACCATGGTCGGCCTGGACGTAACCAATAAGGCAATAATCGGCTTTGACGATATCGACACACTGGAAGGCCTGGGCGGACCGGTTTCCGGAACCGTGGCTCCCCTGCTCCGGTTCTTTGCCCGGGCAAACAGGGATATTTTCGGCTTCAACGGGGCTCCCGTCCATGACGCCCTGGCCGTCGCCGCCGTTACAAATCCAGGCATTATTACCACCCGTCACCTTCATGTAGCCGTAGAAACGGAGGGCGTCCTGACCCGGGGGCGCACGGTGGCCGATGTTTACGGAATAACCGGTGAAAAAGCCAATATCAACGTCGCCATGGAACTGGACCATCGACGTTTTAGGGATATCTTTTTCGCCGCCATGAAAGAACTCGACCGGCGGGTAAATCTACAAGGCCGGTCATGATTATGTCGAATCGATCTATAAAAGACTTATAACTTCCGACGACGGGGCCCTCATGCAACGGTACAATACGTGATGATTCCCCTGAGCACCTGAAGATGCCATTCATTTATTCATTTCCCAAAAATATCCAATAGAACGAAAATACTGGGATTTTTTATGAAAAAAAGCCGCCCTGTAACCACAAATACACTGTTCGAAGGTTCGTGAATTGACCCCGGCTACTACGGTTTCTTATTCTCAATCCCAATAAAATACATATTTGTAAGGAGGATTTATGGAAACGGTAAAGAAAAAGAAAACAGGCATCTCTCTCGACTGGTGGGCAAACATCTGCGCATTCATCCTGGCCGCCCTTGTGCTTCTGCGGATTATCCCGAATATCCCCTGGTGACGAATATGACTGAGATAATCAAGAAAATCAAAACTCTCCTGCCGGGATTGCTTCTGCTGATAGCTGTGGGACTTGCGGCCAAATACCTCGAGACATGGCTTCATTCCCTAATAGAGGCAGAATGGATAGACGCCCTGGTCACCTATGTTATTCTGGCCATTATCCTGGGAATGCTGGTGAACAATCTTTTTCGCATCCCCGCGATCTTCGATGCCGGACTGGCCTCCTACGAGTTCTTCCTCAAAGTAGGGGTTATCTTCATGGGAGCAAAGATCCTTATCTCCGACCTCCTCAGGCTCGGTTCCGTGGGTATTGTTATGGTCATCGTCGAAATACTCTTTTCGATCGTCTTCGTACTCTTCTTTGCCCGGCTTTTCAAGCTTCCGGAAAAACTGGCCTCCCTCATCTCCATCGGCGTGGGCGTATGCGGAGTATCAGCCATCATAGCCGCAACTCCGGCCATTGATGCAAGGAAAGAAGAATCGAGCTATGCCATAGCAATTATTCTCATATTCGGTGCCGTAGCCCTGGTGGTCTACCCACTCATCGGGCATCTCATCGGCATGGCGGATCATATCTTCGGTGTCTGGGCAGGTCTGGCCGTGGACAATACCGCGGAGGCCGTGGCAACCGGCGCTATTTATTCGGAAACCGCGGCCCGGTATGCGACCTTTTCCAAGATGTGCAGGAACGCTCTCATGCCCTTCGTCATCCTCGGTTTTGCCACCGCCTATGCCCGTAAGGGAATGACGAAGGCCATCGGTCACAAGGGAGCATTTCTGTGGCAAAAATTCCCCAAGTTCGTTCTGGGATTCCTGCTGATGTCGGTACTGTTTACCCTGCTTCTGAACCTACTCGAGAGTCCTGAAGCCATTTCTTCGGTACAGGATTCGATCGGAACTCTAAAAAACCTCTACAAATGGGCGTTCCTCTTCACCTTTGCCGGTGTCGGGCTCCGTACGAGTTTCAGGGACATGGCAGGCGCAGGCTGGAAACCCTTTGTGGTCGGAATCACAACCGAAGCAGCCGTGGCGGTGTTCACAATTCTGATGGTACTCACCTTCGGGAATCTTATTCCGGTTGTGCTATAAACAACCAACATACCCCGCCCCAAGGGGCGGGGTATGTTGGTTCTGCAAGGTATGGATTGTATGCGGGATTCATACCCCGTACCGCAACCATTGTTGAGGCAGTTAGCCGGCTCGGCTCCGAAGAGCGCGGCAAGCCGCGGGGTATGAATC
>CAYPIQ010000059.1:0-8661 GCA_964410865.1 uncultured Spirochaetales bacterium
AAGTATCCCCCTGTACATTGAATATTTTTTTAAGTAGAGTTTATCCCGTTTAAGGAGCCGGTATGAATTTTATTCCAGACAATATCATTATTCACTTTACAGTAATTGCCGCAAGTTTTTTTCTTCTATCAAAAAGTGCCGATTTTCTCGTAGACGGTGCTGTGGGTGTCGCCGCAAAACTCAATGTTCCGAAAATGATTATCGGAATCATCCTTGTAGGCTTTGCCACCACCGCCCCGGAATTTTCTGTATCCGTACTCTCGGCTCTCAAGGGGCATCCTGAAATTGCCCTGGGTAACGCCGTTGGTTCCGTTATCGCCGATGACGCCCTGGCCCTGGCCCTTGGTATTATTGCTGCCCCCGTGGCCTTGAAGGTAGACAGCTGGGTCCTGAAAAGGGCGGGTATATTCCTGGTCTGTATCGATATTTTTGCCTTTGTACTTGCAGCTAACGGTATTATAACCCGCCTGGAGGGTATTGTGTTGATAGGTATTCTGGCGGGATACCTATCAATAACAGTGGTGTCCGAAAAAAAAAGACGGTCTGCCGCAAAAAGAGTCCTCCTGGAGTCCGATACCTCGGAACAGGAGCTGGAAGAGGTGGATGAACATATCAAACCGGGCAAACTGAGTATCCAATTCCTTCGCTTCGGCATCGGCGTGGCCGGGGTGCTGCTTGCCTCCGAGTTTCTGGTTGATTCTTCCCTTTTTGTGGCCCGGTTTTTCGGTGTTCCGGAGGTTATCCTAGGGTTGACCATGATTGCCGTGGGAACATCAATCCCTGAAATAGCGACCTGCGTGGTGGCGGCCGGGAAAGGATACGGTGATATTGCGGTGGGAGATATAATCGGAGCGGATATACTCAATATCCTCTGGATCGTGGGGGCTGCGGCCACGGCTAATCCCATCGTGGTGGAGAAAAACATCATGTTTTTCGCCTTTCCTTTCATGATTTTCGTGGTACTTCTCATGCTCATTTTTGCCAGGATGGGGTACCGGTTGCAAAAATGGAAAGGCTTCGTCTTATTAGGCGTGTATGTCCTCTATATCGGCGCAACCGTGCTCTTTTTCTATGTTCCCGGGGGGCCGAATCCGCCTGTGGCCGGATGAAGTATTTATAGTTGCAGGTAAGTAAAAAGCTTGACGGCACCTCAAGCACGTTAGTATCTTAATCAAGAAGAATTTTATCGCCCTAAAGTAGAAGGAATTATCTCCTTTGTCTTGATTGAAATTAGGTGCAACCATTGATCAGGAGACCGTATGTCACAGGATGAAAACGCCGGGAAAGCAAAAACCGATGTCGCGAAGGTTGAAGCGGATAAAGAATCGAAAGTAGAAGAAGTTTCTCCTCAGGAAGAAGAAGAGGAACAGCAACAGGTCGAGGAAACCGAAGCGGACAGGATCGGAGCACTCGAAGAAAGGGTACTAAAACTCG
This sequence comes from uncultured Spirochaetales bacterium, assembly GCA_964410865.1. Taxonomy (GTDB): domain Bacteria; phylum Spirochaetota; class Spirochaetia; order JAFGDJ01; family JAFGDJ01; genus JAFGDJ01. Next base: position 1,435 of record CAYPIQ010000059.1, read on the forward strand.
AGGAAGAAAACAGTACACTCAAGGACCAGTATCTTCGAAAACAGGCGGACTTTGAGAATTTCCGCAAACGGATGATCCGGGAAAAGGAGGAGGCGATAAAATACGCCAACTCGGTACTGTTGCTCGATATTGTTTCGATTATAGACGATTTCGAGCGGGCCATAAAGTCCTCGCAGGATTCGAAGGACTTTGAATCCTTCTATTCAGGTATAGAACTGATAGAAAAGCAGTTTACCGGAATGCTGGAGAGGAAATGGGGCCTTGTACGTTTCGAGAGCGAAGGACAAACTTTTGATCCGGAGAAACACGAGGCCATCGCGATGGAAGAGAGAGATACCGATACGCAGATTGTTCTGGAGGATTACCAGAAAGGTTATATGCTGCATGACCGGGTTTTGAGGCATGCCAAGGTGAAGGTATCTTCGCCTGTTACAAAAGAATCTTCAGATTCAGTGGACGATACCACGGGGGATGATGAAATAAAAGAGGAGAAGAAATAATGGGAAGGATTATTGGAATAGACCTGGGAACAACAAACTCTTGTGTAGCAGTTATGGAGGGCGGCGAGCCCGTAGTAATTCAGAACTCGGAGGGACAGCGAACTACTCCTTCCATTGTCGGGTTTACAGCCAAGGATGAGCGTCTGGTGGGGCAGCCCGCGAAAAACCAGATCATTACGAACCCCGAGAATACCATATTTTCCATAAAACGATTTATGGGACGTCGCTATTCGGAGGTTCCGACGGAAATCCAGATGGTCCCCTACAATATAAAGGAGACCCCCGGCGGTGAGCTTAGGATTACCGTTCATGACAAGGAATTCTCCCCACAGGAGATATCGGCGGCCATTCTTCAGAAGATGAAAAAAACTGCTGAAGATTACCTAGGGGAGAAGGTGACGGAAGCGGTTATCACCGTGCCGGCATATTTTAACGATTCCCAGCGCCAGGCGACCAAGGACGCCGGAAAAATCGCCGGCCTGGATGTCAAGAGGATCGTAAACGAACCGACGGCCGCATCCCTGGCTTACGGATTCGGTAAGGAACAGAAGGATGAGAAAATCGCCGTCTATGACCTCGGTGGAGGGACCTTCGATATCTCCATTCTTGAATTGGGAGACGGAGTATTCGAAGTCAAATCGACCAACGGTGACACGCATCTGGGGGGCGATAATTTCGACCAGCGTATAATTAACTGGCTGGTAGAGAGTTTCAAGAATGATTACGGTATCGACCTCAGCCAGGACAAAATGGCCCTCCAACGGTTGAAGGAAGCCGCTGAAAAGGCGAAGATAGAACTCTCCAGTACACAATCGACGGATATCAATCTTCCGTTTATTACGGCGGACTCTTCCGGCCCGAAGCACCTGCAGTATTCACTGACCAGGGCCAAGTTTGAGCAGATGATATCCGATCTCATTGAGAAGACGAAGGGGCCCTGTATAAGCGCCCTGAAGGACGCCGGACTTTCGGCTTCCGATGTGGACGAGGTAATCCTGGTCGGGGGATCCACAAGAATACCGGCGGTACAGGCATGTGTCAAAGAACTCTTCGGCAGGGAGCCCCACAAGGGAGTGAATCCCGATGAAGTAGTTGCCATGGGAGCGGCTATACAGGGAGGAATCCTCGGTGGAGACGTAAAGGATGTCCTGCTCCTGGACGTTACGCCGCTTTCACTGGGGATAGAAACCCTCGGAGGGGTATGTACCCGGCTCATAGAGCGGAATACCACTATCCCGACCCGGAAAAGCCAGGTGTTCTCAACGGCTGCCGACAATCAGACGGCCGTATCCATCCACGTGCTGCAGGGCGAACGGGAAATGGCCGCTCAGAACCGCACCCTCGGAAGATTCGACCTGGTCGGAATCCCGCCTGCTCCCAGAGGGGTTCCGCAGATAGAAGTCACCTTCGATATCGATGCCAACGGTATCGTGCATGTTTCGGCCAAGGATCTAGGAACGGGAAAAGAGCAGAAGATAAGGATAGAATCCGCTTCAGGTTTATCGGAAGAGGAAATCAACCGCATGGTCCGCGAGGCTGAAAGCCATGCCGAAGAAGACAGAAAAGAGAAGGAAAAGGTCGAGGTGAAAAACGAGGCGGACGCGCTTGTTTATTCCACGGAAAAGTCTTTAAAGGACTATGGAGACAAGGTCTCCCCTGAGGAACGCGGGAAAATAGAGTCCGCCGTCGAAGCACTGAAGGCCGTGCAGAATTCGGATAACGTCGAAGAAATAAAGACAAAGATAGAAGCCCTGAAACAGGCCTCCCATAAGCTTGCTGAAGAAATATACCGGCAGGCCGGGGCCCAGGCACAGGCGGAACAAGCCGGACAGGCGGGAGCAGGTTCGGGAAGGCAAGGACCGTCCGGCGGCCCGGAAGCATCCGCAGATTCTTCGGATGATGGAAAGGGAAACGTCGAGGATGTAGATTACGAAGTTGTAGATGATGAGAATAATTAATACCACCACGGGGTCCGTCCGGTAAAACGGGGGGAGCCCGGGTGATAAAAAGGTGAGACCCTGCTGTGGCGAAACGTGATTACTACGAAGTCCTCGGTATTCCCCGGAATGCGACAAAGGATGATATAAAAAAAGCCTACCGAAAACTGGCCATTCAATTTCATCCGGATAGGAACGCCGGGGACCGAAATGCGGAAGAACGGTTCAAGGAAGCGACTGAAGCATACGAGGTTCTCAGCGACGAGAAAAAACGCCAGGCCTACGACCAGTTCGGTTTTGCCGGAGTAGAAGGTATGGGCGGCGAATCCGCCCATGATTTTTCCTCCGTCTTCAGGGATTTCGAAGATATATTCGGTGATATGGGAGGATTCTTCAATTCTTTCTTCGGCGGCGGCACGTCGTCCAGGCGCAGGGGGGGGCAGTCTTCCAGGTACCAGAGGGGCGCGGACCTGCGGTATAACCTGGAGATATCCTTTAAAGATGCCGTATTCGGGACAAGGACCGAGATAAGTTATTCAAAGCGCGTGCAGTGCTCTTCCTGTAATGGGACCGGTGCTGAAAACAGAAGCGGCAAAAAAATATGCCCCACCTGCGGTGGTACCGGACAGGTTCGGCGGAGTTCCGGTTTTTTCTCTATAGCCTCGACCTGCGCCACCTGCGGTGGTGAAGGATATATCATAGAACACCCCTGTAAGGCCTGCGGCGGTACCGGTACGGTTAAGCGCAATCAGCGTATTAAGGTCACCATTCCCGCCGGGATAGAGAACGGAAAGCGAATAAGTATACCCGGGCAGGGAGATGCCGGCCCTAACGGCGGACCCCCGGGGGATCTCTATGTGTTTGTTACTATAAAACCTCACCCCTATTTTGAAAGAGAAGGAAACGACATATACTGTGTTATCCCCATATCTGTAAGTCAAGCCGCCCTGGGAGCCGAGATCATGGTAGAGACCCTGGATGGTCGCCGGATAAAACTCAAAATACCGGCAGGAACCCAAAACGGTAAAATCCTCCGTCTCAAGAATGAAGGAATACCCTTTCTCCATAATCAGAACAGAAAAGGAGATATGTATATAAAAATTGCGGTCCAGGTGCCTACAAAGCTGTCCGGTAAAGCTAAAAAAGTGTTCCAGGAGCTCTCGGAATTGATCGAGGAGGACGAGAGTCCCACTCCGATTCCTCTGCGGGAACTGTAAACAGAGTCGAGGCAGTATGCATTCTTTCGGGGCCGGGTACGCTGATCGAAAAACCCTCCTGGAGGTGCTGGGTTTTCTCTCCTTTGGTATGGTTCACAAGTATTCTAACTCCTTCACCCGGATAAGGCTGCTGGCGGAATACGGATCAGTGGAAGATGAGGCTGCTCGTAACAGTCTTCTACAGATTATGGATGAAGTGGATGATATCTGGAGCAGGGCGTTTTTTGCCACGTGGTTTTCCGGCCATATCCCGGAGTCGGGGGACATGATGATCTTCGATACCGATGCTCTTACCGAATTAGGAGGGATCCTACAACATTCCTGCCGTCATTTCTTTGTAGCCTATTCCTATTCCATTGAAGGGGATGTAGAATTATCCACCGGCAGGGAAGCCCTCGGTCAATGTATCGTATTGCCCCCTGCACGGTTTTGTATGTCCTTCGCGCAACCCGGAGATACCTGTTCCTGCGGCATGAAAGTTCAAAATCTTTCCACCGGGGGAATTTGCATTGAACACTCTTTTCCTCCGGCGAGCGGCCTGATATCGCTATTGAAGCGTGAGCTGGAGAATGTTGAGAAAGTACGAGTGGGCTGGGATTTCCAACCGGGAGAACAGGCTGATATTCTAAAGTTTTGCATGCCGGTATAACAGCGCGCCTTCAGATTCATTAATTGTGGAACATCAATAAACCTTCTTTAGCGCATCGCTTTGATTCGCACGCGGGATTCATAGCCCCTTGGGGCGGGGTATGTTGATTTTATAGACCAGCCCGCCGATACTGGTACCAAGCACTGCTCCGGAGATTATATGCGATTTTTAATTGTACTAGGTCTGTGGTTCATGTTGTTTGTTTCCCCGGTGACCGCCGTGTCCGAAAGAACCAATGACAAGAACGGGGACGGGGAAATTGACACCTGGATAGAAGAAGAGGAAGAGAATGTTATTTGCCTGCGTGCAGATTCGAATTTTGACGGAAGAATAGATTATCTTCTGCGCACCGATGCTGAAGGCACGAAACTCTACGAAGAAATAGATTTTAATCATGACGGAGACATGGATGATTTTTATTTCTATTCCGATGGCCTTCTGGATAGGCGGGAGCTGGATTCAAACTACGACGGAGCGGTGGATATATGGGTCTTTCTCGATGAGGGAGCATATATACGGAAATATATGAAAGACAGCGATTACAACGGCCTGGCCGATATCGAAAAGGATTATTCACAGGAAGCTGAGGATTGATATGTATCTTTCCGGGCTTCATGCCATCGAGGAATACTTGAAACGGAGTGAACCGAAGGGTGAGTTATATATCTCCGGTAAGGGTAAACGGGCGGAGGCCATACGGAGAATCGCCGTAACAAAGGGATTGGCCGTTCATAATCTGACCGATCGTGAAATCGCTCAACGCACAGGTATAGTCGAACACAAAGGAGTTATCCTTTCTGTGCCGGACCCTTCGGAAGGCACTGGAGAAAATCTTGAATCAATCATCTCTAGGTTGACCTCGGATACCGCCCTTGTCATCCTTCTCGACGGTATCACCGATCCTCACAATCTCGGGGCCCTTCTGCGGAGTGCCGAGCAATTCGGAGTCGATTGTGTCATTCTCCCAAGACGGAAGTCCGCCGGATTGAACGATACCGTTGCCAGGACTTCCGCGGGGGCGGTGGAATATGTACGCTCCGTCACGGTGCCGAATCTTTCAAGGGCCGTTGAGTATTTAAAACATAACGGATTCTGGGTCTACGGAGCCGATTCAGGGGGCGAGCCTCTGTATCGGAGGGATTTCCGGGGAAGAGTGGCTATCGTGCTGGGGAGCGAAGGAACCGGTATCTCGCGGATAGTCCGGGAACATTGTGACGGGATGGTTTCAATACCCGTTTTCGGTCGTCTCGATTCCCTTAATGTATCCGTGGCCGCGGGTATTATTATGTACGAAGTCAGGAGACAGCAGGGTTCCTGATAATTCTTTCAGCAAGGTGGACGGCGTTTAAAGTCCCCTGTTTTCCTATGCCCATGGTTGCAACGGGTATGCCCTTCGGCAACTGCAGAATAGAGAGGAGGGCATCAATACCCGATAGTTCGCCTGCCGCCAGGGGAACCCCGATTACCGGAGCCTTGGTACATGAAGCAACAACACCCGGCAGGGCGGCGGAAAGGCCTGCCGCGGCTATGATACACCGGAAGCTTCCTTCATGGTTTTCCAGGAATTCGATGAGTTCTTTCAGATTTCTGTGAGCGGAAAGAACCACGCAGTCCCATGCAAGTCCCTTTTCATCTGCGAGGGCAAAGGCGGCTTCGAGTTTATCGCGGTCCGATTCCGATCCGATTATAAACTGGATGTCTCTCATCCGCCTATCCCTCTTCTTCCAAGAAAAATTTCTTCCCGATATCCGTTCTATACCAGGCACCGTTGAATTTGATCCATTTAACCGCTTCATAGGCCCGCACATTTGCGTTGAGCAGCGTGGGACCCAGGCCGATGACGGTAAAACAACGCCCGCCCCCGGTAATGACCTGGTCTCCGTTCTTTTTAGTGGATGCGTGGAACACCAGGGCGTCTTTTTCCGGAAAGATAGGTATCGGCTTTACCGGGATTTCCTTGGTATAGGAGCCGGGATATCCTTTACTGGCCACAACAATTCCCAGAGAGTAATTGGAAGAAATCCGGAGAGGAAAATCCTTTAATCGGCCCAGACAGGCGGCCTCGGTCAGGTTTCCAAAATCCGATTCGATAAGCGGAAGGAGAACCTGGGTTTCGGGATCTCCGAAGCGGACGTTGTATTCCAGCAGCCTGGGACCTGCAGGGGTTACCATGAGACCGAAGTAGAGGACACCCCGGTACATGAGCCCTTCTTCCGTCATACCCTGTAGTGTGGGCACTATAATTTCCTGTTCTATCCCTTGGAGGAGCTCCGAATTCACATTGGGTACGGGGCAGATTGCTCCCATGCCCCCGGTATTCGGACCAACATCACCTTCTTTAGCCTTTTTGAAATCGGCGCAGACCGGTAACACCTTGTAGGTACTACCGTCGATAAGGCAGAATACCGAAATTTCATAACCTTCCAGGTATTCTTCTACCAGTAGGGTGTCCGATTTTAGTACCTTTTTCCCGAACTCCAGGAGCTTTGCCCGGTCCCCCGACTCGAATACACCCTTTCCTGCTGCAAGCCCGTTTTTTTTCAATACCACGGTGCCCGAGAATTTCTCCAGCTCCTTTTCAAAGTCGTCTAGGGAATGTACCGTGGTTGCGGCGGCGGTGGGGATACCGTGTCTCCGCGTGAACTCCTTACTGAATACCTTGCTCGACTCCAGCCGGGCGGCCTTTTGCCCCGGTCCGAAAGCAACAAAACCTGCCGCAGCCAATGTATCCGCGATACCGGCCGCCAGGGGGGCTTCGGGTCCGATAAAAACCATGTCTATCCCTTTGTCTCTGCACACCTTCAGGATGCCCTCGGCATCCATGGGATCCACATCCGGCAGGTTTTCTCCAAGCTCATCCGTGCCCGCATTACCCGGAGCAATGAACAATCCGGAGATCCGGTGACTTTTTGAGAATTTCCATG
>CAYPIQ010000060.1:0-8410 GCA_964410865.1 uncultured Spirochaetales bacterium
GCCGAGCTGATACGCGAAGCGATGGAGCAGTATATTACTGAAAAAACTCATCCTCACCGGAATTTGGAGGAGTGGGTTCCCGCGTCACTGGGGGAGGTAAAGAAGGATTGGGCGGACGGTTCTTTCCGGAATGAATTACTCGATTCCGGGTATCAACGTTGACCGGTATTGATACTACCTGGCTGGTGGACCTCGAAGTAAAAGAGTCTCCCCGGCATGGAGAAGCCAGGAAGATGTTTGAGTCATGGCGCGATGAGAGGAATTCCGTCCTCTGTGTGTATCACCATGTTTTTTTGGAGTTTTTGCATATAGTTACCGATCCGGCCAGGTTTGAAAGGCCCCTTTCCATCGATCAAGCCATCGAAAGGGTTTGGTTCTGGGCCGGGCAGGATCGAATTCGGGTGCTCTATCCGTCCGATTTATCGGTAAAGAGATGTCTTATGTGGTTAAACGCCTATAGACTGGGAAGAAGACGCCTTCTTGATACACAAATGGCCGCCGTCTATGCCGAAGAGGGGGTTACAGCCCTGTGGACCGCCGATCCGGATGATTTTAAGCTGTTCGGGGTTTTTGATCTGCCGGGATATTGAAGGGGAGTGGGTTCGTAAGAACCCGGGGGAAAGGCCCTGTAACCCTTATCCTCCAGCATTGTGGCTATATGTTCGAGTTTATCCTCAGGTCCGCTCGCTCAAAAAGGCGATCTGGGACCTGGATTTATCGCAGATGTCGCGATAATCTTTTCTACTCAGCTTGTAAATATCAAGGTCTTTTCTACCCGGTTTTATTCGAAGACCCGTACCTCAACCTTCCCGCCGGTCACCGTCAAGAGCCGTAAAGAACCTCCGTGGACCTCCAGGTCCAGGCCGTCCGCTGCAGCAGAGGCGTCATCGGGGCTGGTGACGGTAACCTCCCAGGCTTTGTCCACGTACCGGGAAACCGCCGTGGATGTGGCCGTCACATAAGCCGCGTAGAGGGTGCCGTCCAGAACGGCCAGGTCTAGGGGGCCGGAGGTGTCGACGCCGCTGATGGAACCGAGATCGTGCCATGCGCCGGCGGAGTATTCCAGGAGGTTCAAGGTATCGGCGGTGTCGGAATAGGCGAGGTAGATGCTGTCGGTCCCGGCGGCGACGGCCAGGTAGCCGTCGGTGATATCGTCTTCTACACCGCTGTCGGGCAGAGAAATCCATCCCTCCGGGTCCTCATACACCAGGCCTGCCAGGGGGGGCCCGGTATCTTCATAGAAAATGTATATGTTACCCCCAAAGACCAGCAGCCGGACCGTAGTGGCCGTTATATCCGGGTCGAGGGTACCCAGGTCTGCCCATTCCGATTCGGCGTTCGGATAATAGCGGGCGGCTGCTTCCGTACCGTCCAGGTACCCCAGGTAGACTTCCGGAGCGATTAAATCGCCGGAACCCGCCAGGCTGATGGGGCCGCTTACCGCGGCGGTGGTGTCGGCTGTCCCCAGGGTCTCCCACCGGTCTTCTTCCCCGGTGTAAGAGCGTACCGTCAGGGCGCCGGAGGCATTCGCGTCGGTAAAGGCCACATGCAGGTCCCCGCCTATTACCGAGGCGGTCATAAAAGCGGCATCGGCGGCGGTGCCGGGGCTCTCCGTCCCGGCGGTCCAACCGGCTTCCTCGTCGTACTCGTACCAGGTCAGTGTGCCGTCGGTAGTGTCCGCGGTCACCACCGCGGGGCTTGTTCCGCCGGCTGCCAGTACGGCCGCCGCGGAGTTTTCACTCATGGTAACCGGTAGGCTCCAGATAAGGTCCGGGGCGACACCGGAAGCTTCTTCGCTCAAGTCGGTTACATTGTTGCCGAAGGGGTCGGCGGCCGAAACGGCATACCAGTAGGTCACGTCGGTCTCTACATCGATATCGATAAAGGCGTTCAGGGCGGTGCTTCCGATGTATTCTTCATCGGCACCGGTAAGTCCGGCGGTCTCTCCCCGGTAGACATGGTATACCCCGGCGTTGGGATCTTCGTCCCATGCGAGTTCGATCTTGTCATGGAGGTCCTTCGAGGCGGTAAGCCCCCTGGGAACCGAGGGCGGGCCGCCGAGGGTACATGCTGAAAGCACTGCGAGGGTGGATACAAGCCAGGTAATTCGTTTCATCAGAAGGAACCTCCTCCGACATTACCGGATAGGGTAAAGGCCAGGGTGCCCCGGCCGGTATCCTCATTTCCGGAGATAAGGGCTTCCGGATTTGTGAACTCCCCACCCTCGGGTCCAAAGGTTATCCGGGCACCCACCGACAGTTCTATTTTATCGAAGACGGTAAAGGATATGTTCGGTGATACGATAAAGGACAGGTCACTCAGGTTGGCAATAGCCAGGGTTGAAAAGGAAATTGCTTCGTCAAACAGGTTGTTCCAGTTAAACACCAGGGCCGCGTAATGCCTGCCGAAATTGGTCAGATCGGAGATGGAAAGGGCGGGAGGATCTTCATACCCCTCCGGCCGGGCTTCTTCATCCTCGATAATCAGGCCGTTTTCGTCCGGATTGAGAAAGAGATGGTATGCCGGGGCTAAAAGACTCGAATCGGCATATCCCTCGCCGTTGAAGAAGTACTGCCCGACCACCATCATGCTGCCCAGTTTCGGTTCTTCGAAGGAATGGAGCCAGGTGAATCCGCAGGTGGCGGAGAAGAACAGCCTGTCGTCCACGGTAAAGGTATCCAGAACCACGTCCAATCCGTCTTCCGCATCTTCTTTCGCGGCACTCTGGTCCATGGATTCCCTGACAAAGGTCCGGTCCGAGCCGTAGGAGAGAACGGCCTCACTAAAGAGATCGAAGTCTCCCAGAGATCCGGTGGCCATGGCGATAGCCCGGGGGGATAGTGCCGCCTGGTAATACCCCGCCAGGCTCAGTTCGGTGCCGCCGAGGACGAATTCGACCTTCGGTGCCGCCGCCACTTCGGAAGGTTTGATGCCTTCATTAGCGATGAGATAGAGATACGCGTTATGAAGGGCAAAGGGAACGTGGACTTTCATGGAAACAGGTCCCTCCAACTCCGCCGTGGGGTCCTCGGTGTCGATATCGGTCAGGTTCAGAACGTCCGCCGGGCTCCAGAAGTAACCCGTCCCCCAGTGGATGGTATGCTTTCCAAAGCGGATGAACATGGCGTCCCGCCAGGTGAAGTCGGAAAAAAGTTCGAACACCGTGATATCCAGCACCTGGGGGGTGCCTGTTCCAGGCTCCTCCTCCTCCTCTCCCGTGTCTTCCTCCTCCGCGGCCACGGTTAATACTTCGTTACCTCCGGCATCGTAGATTACGGTATTGCCGTTTTCGTCCTCCGCGGTTGTCCAGCCTTCCGGCAGATTGGAGGTGATATCCCCGCCGGCGGCGATGGCGGCCAGGGATTCGAGGGTTGTATCTTCTTCCGCGCTTTCAATCTTCAGCTTGCCGAATACCCGGAAGTCCGGATCCGGGCGCCCGTCGAAATAAAGGGACGCTTCGGCGCCGGCGGTAAGGGAGGATGAATCGGGTTCCAGGATAGAGAGATCTTCCGCGGAAATGTCTTCCCAATTCCAGCTGCTTTCAAAGGTCCCGCTGAAAGTACCTCCCCAGTCGAGCACCTCGGAGGTGAGAAAATCCTCCTCCGGGGCCTCATCCGCCGCCGGTTCGTCGATTTCTTCGATCATGTCCCCGTCTTCGAACAGACTATCGAAGGATTCTGTCTCTTCATCGACGGCCGCTTCATCGCATGAATCGGCAAAAGGATCGGTGGGGTCAAAGGGAAGCTCTACATCTCCGTCTTCGGCGTCTTCTGCGGTTGCGAAGGGATCGTCGAAATCGAAGGGGAACTCCTCTTCAGGGACATCGCCATCCACTGAAGGGGTTTCCTCCATGTCCGGTGAAGGTACTTCGCCGTTTTCTTCGGTTTCCTGAGACGGCAGGGTCGCCGCAAGAAAAAGGAACAGTACACACTGAAGACCGTATCGTCTCATACGTCTTTCCTAGTTGTTAACCCGCTCGAGATAGGCCTTGGTAAACACAGCGTCCGGGAGCCGGGCGGTGGTTGCCTCCCTCATGGTAACCTGGGTTCTCTCTCCCTCCCTTAGTTCATCTACAATCAGAATTTGCGAGGGCAGGAGCTTTTCACCCACCTGGATATACTTGGGGTAATAACTGGTGCGCATGAGCCGGCCTGAAAGGCTGTAATCCTCATTTTTCAGGACAATGGCCTTGTCCCGGCGTATCCACATCTTCAGTTCCGGGTAGGCCACCTCGTCATTCATGGCTTTCATTCTGAGAATATACACCGGAAAACTCCCCAGGGTTCCTTCTTCCCATTCGACGACTTCGTAGTCTTCGGCCAGGGAGCTCGCGTTGAGATCCGCGTTCTTTGCCTCTGAGTTCTGGATATTCTCTTTCAGCGAAGAGTGGGAAAATTTCCTGCTTTCCGGATCGTAGAACCAGACATTATCATCCACTTGGAGGTACCCCTGTCCCCTCTGCACCTGTGGTTTGAGTATCAGAATCAGGAACTGGTCGGTTCTATCCCGTCGGAACATCCGGGCCTGGGTAACTTCTTTTTCTTCACCGGGTCTCTCGGAGACTATCGTATAGATGCAGGAGAAATCCTCATCTCCAAAGTTTCCTATCTCATCAATTTCCCGAAGCATCGCCTCAAAATCAGGTTCCGCCGATACAAATACCGCCGGTATGAGTATAAGAAAAAATAAAAAGGGCACGGATCGCCTCATGAATAACTCCTCTATTTTCGTGTCCTCAAGGCCACCGCCGGCGGCAGCTTTGCGGCTTTGTTCGCCGGAAACAGGGCCGCCAGCAGGGTCAGGACCGCTACAATGCATATATTTCCCGCCGTTTGCAGGATAGAGAGATCGAAGGTCATGTATCCGTTTTTCAACAGGATGAATATCGGGGAATCGATCCCCCAGTATATTTTTGAAAGAATAAACATGGTAATACCGGCAAGAATAAGCCCCGTTAAAGCACCTCCCAGCCCGATGAACAGGGCTTCCGTGAGAAAGAGTCCGCGAATTCCGCCTTTCTGAACGCCCAGGGCCCGCATGGTTCCTATCTCCTTTATTCGTTCGAACATGACCATTCTGAAGGTGTTTGTAATTCCAACCATGATGATCAGAAAGAGAATGAGCAGGATAACCAAACCCGCCGTATTGAGAACATTCACGATTTGTTCCACCTCGGAGAGCATATCGTTCAAGGTATACAGTCTGTAGCGTATACCCTCCCATTCTTCCTCTTCAATCTGGGCCATGATGGCGACAAATGGATTGACTTCATCTTCCGCGCCTTCCCTGGCGAATAATTCCACCCCTTCGGACAGCCGGTTGTAGAGTCTTTCGGCGACCGAATCGATTTGATCCATTGATGGGAGATATATCCCCAGGGTCATATATTCGTGCGGAGCGAGATTGAGCAGCTCGTTGACATATTCCATGTTTGCATATCCTGAAATGGATCCCACAAGACCCGGGTCCAGGATAGTCGCGGCAAGTATGAATTCTCCCACATTCTGCTGGCCGGTGTAGGTTTTAAGCTGTACAAGCATGCGTTCTCCGACCCGGACGTTCAGTTTATCAGCGATTTTTTCGCTCAGGATAAGACCCCGGGGGTTTTTCATGTTTTCAAAACCGCCCTCTTTCAGGATAAGTCGTTCCGACAAATAGGTCTCCTTCTCCCAGTCGATGCCGGTGATGTTCTGCTGCACACTTTCACCTTCGAATATGAGGGTCCCTGAGAAACTCGAATGTTTAGTGAGATAGGTATATTCGATATCGAGATCCTCGATAGCCTTTATGAGTTCCGTTTCGTCCTTCACCAGGTAGAGGGTCCTGCCGGAGGGTGATTTCTCTACACCGTCTATAAATATGTGACCGGCGAAAATGTGGGAAAAATTTTCACCCACGTTTTTCACAAAACTCCCGGTGAACCCGTTTATCAGGGTTATAATGAGAATGCCGAAGGCTATGGCGCTTCCCAGCAGGAAGGTCCTCTTCTTCTGGCGGCTTAAATTTTTAAACGCTATACGTATCGTATTCACGATTCTTCCTCTATTCCGTCTGCATGGCCTTGACCGGCTGTACCTTCAGCGCCAGCCGGAGGGGCCACAGGTTCACTAAAATGCCGAACAGTATTGCACCGATGAGCGTGAAGAACAGGGAAGACGGATTGATGACCGGCCTGAGCACCTTCCCTGCGAATAGGATCTCCACAAAAGGGTTCCCGGCTTCAAACCCTATAAGCCGGATAATCAACAAGGCAAGTATTCCCGCGCCTAGGCCGATTATTCCGAACACAAGGGATATGGCTGTAATTTCCATGTTAAAAAGGCGACGGATAAAGGGACGCTGGGCCCCGAGGGCCCGCATAGTGCCGATTTCCCCGGTCCGTTCCACAACATTGATGACAAGGGTATTGATAATGATAATGATCGCCACGATCACGACCAGAACCACGGCCACATTGAATACAATGCGAATGGTATCCGCGGATTTTGAGAAGGGTCCCGCCGCTTTTTTCCATCCCCCGGCCTGGGCCGCCAGGTTGTTCTCCTCAAACCAGGTATTTGTTTCCCGGATAAACCGTCCGGCCGCGCCCGGGCGTTTCAAGGTAATGAGGATGTATTCCCAGGAGCCGTTCTCCGGGGTGTCGGAAAGGGGAATCTCCACGGTTTCTTCCGTATCCGCCGTCTCGTCCGATTGGAGAATGGAATAGATATCTTTAGTAATCTCCTCTCCGGCGGTTTCGTTCTCCGCGAAGAGAACCTCATCGGAGAAGAGACTTTCATAATCCGAATTATTCCCCGCCTCCAGAAGACCGGTTTCTTCTTCGGTAAGGGAGACCTCCTCTCCACCTCCGAGATTCATCCCCTTTAAAGCTCGAAGCGTTTGAGCGTCTATATAGCTTATCAAGTCGGCGGCTTCACTCTCCTGCTTGAAATCGAAGATTCCCTTTAACGGGACCTCCCGAATGTGAAAGCCGGTGGTCCCGAAACCGTTCAGAAGCAGCGGATCTCCGATTCGGAGATCGATACCCAGTTTCTCTTTGATGTCCTCCACGGTGGTTTTCGACAGGATAATACCCGGTTCTCCCGCGGTGAGATATTCTCCTTCTAAAATAGTCAGGTTGTCGAAAACATCGGGATACTCCGCCGGATTTATGCCGAAGAGCAGGCTACCCGCCATGGCGTCGATGTCCTCCTGGCTCTCGGACCTTATTCCGGCAAACCCGGTAATCTGGGTTGTTATACCCTCCACCTCGTCCTGCGATTCCAGGTACTTTCGTATTTTTTCATATTCAGGCAGGCCGGGGGTTTCTTCGATACCCCCGGCCGACTGTACTCCGAAGAGAGATACATCTCCCTCGGCCTTGGCACTTATAAAGACATGCCCGGTATAGTTGTCGATAAATGCCCGTTCTATACCCAGGGACGCAGTGTCCATCAGAGAGTTCCCTAGGACGATGATCATAACCCCTAGGGTGATGATAATGCCGATAATAAGGGTTTTGGAGCGGTGTTGGCGAAGGTTTCTAAAGGCTATTCGGACAATAATCGGCATCAGGCGTTTTCCTCCATAGAGGAGGTGTCCCTGTCCCTTCGTTCCTCCGATTCCACGATACCGTCGTGAAGCCTGATAATATGGTCCGCGATATCCACGATCGAAGAATCGTGGGTCGAGAATATGAAGGTGGTTTCGAGTTCACGATTGATCTTTTTCATGAGTTCAATAATCGCCTCTCCGGTGACAGAGTCGAGATTAGCGGTGGGTTCGTCCGCCAGGACTATACCAGGTTTTGTAACCAGGGCACGGGCTATGGCTACGCGTTGCCGCTGACCTCCCGACAGTTCATTCGGCCGGTGGTTTTTCCATTCCGTAAGGCCGACTTCATCTATGAGAAAGTCTATCCACTCAGTTTTTTCTTCCTTTCTTACACTGTTTTTACCCAGGAGAAGAGGAAATTCTATATTTTCGAAGACATTCAGGACGGGAATAAGGTTGAATGACTGGAAAATAAAACCAATCTCTTTGTGCCGGAGGTCGGTAATTTCCCAATCCGAAAGAGTATTGGTAACCTGGCCGTTGATAGTAACACTTCCACTCGTCGGGGTATCGATACAGCCTATCATGTTGAGAATGGTCGATTTACCCGATCCGGAAGGTCCCGCGATGGAGATAAAATCGCCCTTGCAGATGTCGATGCTAACGCCCTTGACGGCGTGAACTTCGGTTTTTCCGAGGGGATAGATTTTATGAACATTTGATAACTGTATTATTGCCACATTGTACTCCAGGGGATAGTTGTTCCTTCATCTTAAAATGTGCTATGCGATCATAAGCTTTCGGACACTACAAAAAATACAACCGGAGGTGGGAATATTCAAGTAAAAACGCTCACCCTTAAGGCAACTTCTGAAAG
>CAYPIQ010000061.1:0-8356 GCA_964410865.1 uncultured Spirochaetales bacterium
CTGCAAGGTATGTATTTTATGCGGGATTCATACCCCATACCGCAACCGTTGTCGAAGCAGTCAGCCGGCTCGGCTCCGAAGAGCGCGGCAAGCGAAACAACTAAAACAGCCGGGTGCGGCTATTTTCGTATTAGTTGCTCATGCCGCGGCGCGGCAACCGAAACGATGAAAATAGCCGGGTGCGGCTATTCCGGTGCGGCTATTTTCGTATTAGTCTACCGGTTTCGGAAGGGCAGGGAAGTCCGGATACGCTTTCCGGGTTACTCTTCATCCATATGGAGAATCCGCCAGGAATTCTTCTTACCGTCATATTCGAAGGCGGTCAAGGGGAGATCCACCATCCGTCCGTCACTCGAGGATAGAAGGACGCTCCGCTTGAAAACGTTTGTTTCCAGCACCTTGAGATGTATATCCTTATAGGTGTATCGGCTCCCCTCCGGCGGAAATTGTCTCTTTTCTTCCCTGTAGAAATCGAATTCGTAGGAAAGACAGCATAAAAGTCGACCGCAGGGACCGGATATCTTCATCGAGTTTAATGAAAGGTTCTGCTCCTTGGCCATCTTAATAGAAACCGACTTCAGCCTGTCGGTCATTCCATGACAGCAGTACGGCCTTCCGCATACGGCGATGCCCCCGAGAACCCGGAACTCGTCTCTGACTCCTATCTGTCGCAGCTCTATTCTCATTTTAAAGACCGCAACCAGGTCTTTGACGAGTTCGCGGAAGTCCACCCGCGATTCCGCGGTAAAGAAAAACAGAACCTTCTTCTCCTCCGGCAGATAATGGGCTGATACAAGCTTCATGGAAAGCCCCCGGGCTTCGACTTTCTCTTTACAGATCTCCAGGGCTTCCTGTTCCCTTTCCTCGTTTTCCCTGTACACCTTCACATCCCGTTCGGTTGCCCTTCGTACAACAGGAACTATTTCACCCTTCTCATATCCCTCGGTCGTCCTGACCGGACCAAGAATTTTACCCATATCCTTTCCATATTTGCTGGGAATAACGACGAGTTCATGCTTTGAGTATTCTTCCTCCCGGGGAACCTCGCACAGATATATTTCACTGGAATGGAGCATTTTTACCGCATAATATACCTGCTCGTTCGTATCAACAGTGTCCTGTATATCCGTATGTTCATTTATTTCAGCGTCACTCAAATGACAACTCCTTCATTAACTTACCAGGTCGACGAGAAGGCCGTTTATCTCATCGATACTCTTCAACAGATCGAGCTGGTCCCGTTGATTCCGGAGAATCCCCGCTGCCAGCCGCTCCAGCTTTTCATCCACTATTCTGATTATGGTGAATCGCTTCCGCTTCTTCAAAGGATTAAAACGCGCCCCTTCCCGTGTTTCCGTCCTGAGACTGTTCGATACCACATGGTGCATAAAATTTCGTACAGCCTGTTTGTATTCCATGACAAGTTTCAGAGACGGGGATTCCTTCAGCTTTTCCCCGCATTCGTGTATTTCATCGAGCATCTCTTCAAGGGGAACTCCCTCGAGAAATGAAATTCGATCCCGGACTTCCTCTGTTTTCTCTATTTCCGCATTTTCCAGGGCTTTTAGAAAAACGCCCGGTGTTTCTTTCTCCTTTTCAACCTTGTCCTGTTTCCGCTTGGAACGATTCAGGTCCGGGCTGCCGGAGGGTGTTATTCTTTCCATCGCGTCGAATCCTCCGCCCCGGCCTTCACCGCGGCATCCTCCGGTTCTTCCGGGTCCGTTTTATCCGTGGTGGAACCGCTTTCTTCACCGGCCGGTACTTCGCTTTCCAAGGATACCTGCTGCTGCTCCGTCCGGATATCACAATTCCCGTTCAGAAGGACCCCTTCCTCAATAATGAGCCTGGGCGCCGTGACATTTCCTATCAGCATGCCGGTTGAAAGTATCACTACCTTTTCGCCGGCAATGACATTCCCCTTCACTACTCCGCCGATGACAATGGTCCCACCTTCTATAGTAGACTCCACCCTGCCGCTCTTGCCGATCAGAACGGTTCCGGGCGTGCGGATTGTCCCAATAAAATCTCCGTCGATACGCAACAGCCCGTCGAGTTGTAATTCGCCGTTAAAGGTGGTTCCCTCCCCTACCAGGGAATTGATAAAGGTATTATCTTCAAGACCGTATTCATTCATAGAAAATTCTCGCTATCAGCTCTTTGATTGTTCTTTCAGGGGATACAATACCACGATTATTAAATTCAGAAAACCCTGGGCTGCGGGTGTGTCAATCGCTGCTCTGTCGTACGTTTAAAAACCGTTCCGGATCCACTACCTGAGATCCTATCCGTACTTCAAAATGCAGGTGCGGCCCGGTGGAAAGGCCCGTGCTCCCCATGGTGCCGATTTTTTGACCCTGGGTAACCACATCTCCCTCATCGACATATACATCCTGCAGGTGCCCGTATTTTGTCTGGAACCCGTATTTATGTCGAATAACAATGTAATTCCCGAATCCGAGACTGTCATATTTCCGTTCGATAACCTTGCCGTTGGCCGCGGCCAGGACTCCTTTCCCGTATCCGTACGCAATATCCACACCCATATGGAGATACCAGTTATGTGTAAAAGGGTGCTCCGCCGGCCCGAAAAACTGGGTTATCCTTCCGTCGTTACCCTCCACAGGCCAGAAAGTGGGCAGTTCCACCAGAAGATCGCTTTGAGAATCCAGGAGCCCGGCGATTTTTTCTAATGATTCAACCGAGTCGGAAAGATACGAACTCAGGCTCCGGAGCTCGCTCAATTCCATCATAATACCGTCCTGCTCTTCCACACCGAAGAAAGATGACAGGTCGCCCTCATTCCGCCCGGCATATCCTGCTTCTTCAGGAGAAAGTTGGAGGCTGTTCATCGTTCTGCTGAGAGCCGCCTCGAAGTCGGCGGAGACTTTCCTCAGAGAGGCTATCTCATCCAGGATGAGCTCCAGATGGGCTTCGGCCGTGTCCAGATCTCCCGATTTAGCGTGCAACAACCTCGAGAGTCCCGAATAACGGGTGCTGAATATAAAGAAAACAGTGAGAATTCCGGTCATGATGAAACAGAAGAACACGAGTGAGAACACCGAGATCCTGAAATTGAGGACTTTTTTCTCCGAATGAGGAATCAGCATGACGGTGAACCGCTGACGGCCGGCACTGTAGAAACGTCTGAACACGTTTGCTATGCCCCGGCCGAAACGCTTCGAGCGCGCTTCGAATTGTTCGACAACCTTGTTCTCGACCTTTTTATACTGATTCGCCGGCGACACTTACAACTCCTGATTCGTAAACGAGGCGTTTATACAATATCCAAAGACTATCATGAAGGTAGACATTTGTCAAATAATTGTTGACGACGTAGAATCTTCGTGCTATTGTAGGGGCAGAACGAATAAAGATGATACAAAATATCTGAAGAAAACTCTCTAAAATGGAAGTCACATGAAGCTTTTTGATACTCATGCGCATATAGGGCTCATTCATGAGGACCCTATCGAACAACTTATCATCGCACAAGAAGCCAGGCAGGCAGGGGTTGAACATATCATCAGCATCTGCAACAACCTGCACGATTTTTTCGTCGTCTATGATAATCTGGCAACGGCAACTCATGTCTATCATAGTATCGGCGTTTCTCCCTCAGAAGTTTCGTATCCCGGTAAAGATTGGGAATTAAAAATCGAAGAAGGAATAGAGCTGGATCGAGTCGTCGCCATCGGAGAAATAGGTCTGGATTATTACCGAAAATTCGGCAACAAGGATTCTCAGATCGAGCTCTTCATCACCCAGCTCGAGATGGCGGATAAATTCGGGTACCCCGTTATAATTCACAACCGTGAAGCAGGAACGGATGTCCTTGATATCCTGAGGGAAAAACTGCCCTCCAGAGGCGGTATTCTGCACTGTTATTCCGAGAACTGGGAATTCGCGCAAAAAGCCCTGGAACTCAATCTTTACATTTCCTTTGCGGGAAATGTCACCTACAGAAACGCCAGGAACCTTCATGAAACGGCCCTGCGGATGCCCCTGGACCGGATGTTGATCGAATCGGAAAGCCCTTTCATGGTTCCGTCCGAATACCGAGGCAAGCGAAACAAGCCGGCATACCTTTCGGCTACCCTGAATTTCATTGCCGATCTCCGGGAGATACCCAGGGAAGAAGTAGCCGACATAATCTATGAGAACAGCCTGAGGTTCTTCGGCATTCCATCCTGATGAAAAACCCCGCTCTGAACAAGGGGGCGTTATATCATCCTGTCTCGATAGGACCTCTTTCAGTCCCCGGGAATCTGTTTCTCGCACCGATTGCGGGATTCACCGATGCGGCATTTCGCTCAGTATGCCTGGCCGGGGGGGCCGTTCTTGCCTTTACTGAAATGGTCTCATGCGAAGGTATTGCAAGGCACAACAGGAAAACACTTGATCTTTTAACTCCCGCAGAGGGAGAGAGGTTTCCTTCCGTACAGCTTTTCTGTGCCATGCCTGAAACAGCGGCCGCCGCGGTAGAAGAAGTTTTACAGGCCTCCCCCGCTCTCATCGATCTCAATTGCGGATGCCCCGTCCCCAAGGTAATAAAATCCGGTGCCGGCGCCGCCCTGATGAAAAAGCCGGAAACAATAAGACGTATCCTGGGAGCCATGAGAAATACCCTGGACCGGAAGGGATATTCTCATGTACCTGTTACCATAAAGATTCGCTCCGGCTGGGACAAGAACTCCATTACCTTTATGGAAGCCGCACAAGCAGCCGTCGAGGCCGGGGCTGCAGGAATTACCCTGCACCCGCGGACGAGGAGCCAGGGGTATACCGGAGCATCCGAGTGGAGTCTCATACAATCACTCAAGTTATCCGTCCCTGTTCCCGTTATCGGTTCGGGCGACTTATTCTCTCCGGCCTCTGCCCGGCGGATGCTGGAGGAGACCGGATGCGACGGTGTCATGTTTGCCCGGGGTGCCCTGGGCAATCCCTTTATATTCGAGAGGACCCGGGCTCTCCTCGAAACCGGGGAGATCCCTCCCCCTCCCACTATCGGTGACATTGTCTCCACGATAGCGCACCACCTCCGTCTGGCCGTAAGCCTGAAGGGAGAGCCGGTTGCCTGCCGTGAAATGCGAAAGCATATATGCGCGTATACCAAGGGCATTCCCGGCGCAGCGGCGATACGACGCCGGGCAACAAGAGCCTCCACCCTGTCGGAGTACGAGCTTATACTCGAAGACATGCTGCACCGTTAAGGTCAAATACAAATAGTGCATTTTTTTCATTCAGCCTTTCGATTATACTACGCCGGATTTTGAATCGCCGGTATCTTGACCTCTTCGTTCAACCGGTGTTAGTGTTCGGTGTGAACATACAGACCGATTCCATACTCCATCACTGTGGTGTGGCCGGTTTTTTCGACCGGCGCGGTACCGATATCCCGGAACGCCTCTTCTACAGTCTCTTCTCGCTCCAGCACCGAGGCCAGGAGAGTTGCGGTATTGCATACAAAAAGGACGACCGCCTTGTCGCCTACAAGGACCTGGGTATGGTTTCCACGGTTCTCTCCCGTTACCTGGCCGAGGCAAAGATATCAACGGTGGGCATAGGACATGTGCGGTATTCGACCAGGGGGGGCAACAGGCTTGAAAACGCCCAGCCTATTCTGGTTTCCTGTAATAAAGGAGAGATCGCCCTTGCCCATAACGGAAATCTTTCGAACGCGGCGGAACTTACCGGCGGGCTGGAAGAGGAGGGATCGATCTTTCAGAGTTCTTCAGATACCGAGATTATCCTCCACCTCCTGGCCCGCTCCCGGAAACAATCCTTTTATCCCGCCCTTCTGGAAGTGTTAAACCTGCTGGAGGGGGCCTACAGTATGATATTCATCCACGATTCAGCCCTCTACGCGGTCCGGGACCCCTTGGGTTTCAGACCTCTGTACATCGGAACGGATGGGGATACAACCGCCCTGGCCTCGGAAACCTGCGCCCTCGATATTCACAGGTTCGAGAATCCCAGGGAAGTCCTACCGGGGGAGATCGTGCGGGTGGATGCGGAGGGAATCCATTCAGAAATATTCCGGCGGAGCGAAAGAACCGCCAAGTGCATATTCGAGCTGATTTATTTTGCACGGCCCGATTCCCGTGTTTTTGGCCAGTCTGTCCATATGATGCGTAAACGAACCGGCGCCGCCCTTGCGCGGTGTGATAACGTGGAGGCGGATATCGTGGTTCCGGTTCCCGATTCCGGCAGCAACGCCGCACTGGGATATGCGGAAGAATCGGGGCTCCCCATGGAATACGGCCTGACACGTAACCACTATGTCGGGCGCTCCTTCATTCTTCCGAACACCAGTGAAAGGGAACTGGCCGTCAGGATGAAGCTTCATCCGGTCAGGGAAGCCATCAGGGGGAAGAGGATAATTCTCATAGATGACTCCCTGGTCCGGGGCACGACCAGCAGCATCCTGGTAAAACTGTTAAAAGAAGCGGGAGCCCGGGAAGTCCATCTCCGGCTTTGTTCGCCGGAGATAAAATGGCCCTGCTTTTTCGGAATCGACATACCAACCAGGGAAGAATTGATATCCAACTCCATGTCGCCGGGGGAAATTTCTGCTTTTATAGGAGCCGATACCGTGCGGTTCCTCCCGCAGGAGGAACTCTACGGGTGCGTGGATACCCCCCGGACCTACTGTTACGCCTGTTTCGACGGCAGGTATCCTATCTCCGTACCACGCGAAAAGGGTATACCCTGTCATGGCTGAGACATATAAAAACGCCGGGGTAGATATAGAACGCGGCGATGCCTTTACCCGATTTATTGCCGGATTGGATTCGCCGGCCATATCCAAGGGATTGGGGGGTTTTTCCGGCGGATTCGAGCCGGACTTGAGGGGGATGAAACATCCGGTTCTGCTCTCCACCACCGACGGCGTGGGTACAAAGATTATGGTAGCCAGGGAGCTGGGAGATTATTCGACCATCGGTATCGACCTGGTGGCCATGTGCGTCAACGATCTGGCCGTCTGCGGGGCAATGCCGTCGGTATTCCTGGATTACATCGCCTGCGGAAAAATCAGACCTGAGGTTATGGAATCGATCATCCGCGGTGTGGTACAGGGCTGTGAAGAAGCCGGCTGCACCCTTGTCGGCGGAGAAACCGCGGAAATGCCCGGTGTGTACGGTGAAGAGGATCTAGACCTGGCCGGTTTCTGTACGGGCTTTGTGGACCGCGACAGGATGCTGCCGCAAAAGGGCAGCATTACCGAAGGGGATATCATCCTGGGTCTGCCCTCGGCCGGCATCCATTCCAACGGTCTCTCCCTGGCTCGGAAGGTTGTGCCGCCCGACGATACCGGGGTTTACAGGGACCTCCTGAAACCAACCAGGATTTACGTGAAAGAACTGAAAGAACTCCTTTCAACAGGACATGTCCTTGCCGCCGCCCATATCACCGGCGGGGGGTTGCATGGGAATATACGCAGGGTGCTGCCCGACGGCCTCTGCGCAGAATTCGATCAACGGTGGAAGGTTCCGGAGATTTTCGAGTATATCCGGAAAAAAGGGAGGATAGAAACACCGGAGATGTTGCGGGTCTTCAACATGGGGATCGGCATTGCCCTGGTGATCCACCCGTCGGAGGCCGGTGCCCTCCGGGCCGTTGCCGATACACATGCCGTCGACCTTATCGAGATCGGAAAGGTTAGGCATGGCTGAAATCGCGGTTTTTGCATCGGGAAACGGCAGCAATTTCGAAGCCCTGGTCCGGGGGCTGGAAGGCTCCGATCACCGTGTGTGCTGCCTTATCTGTGACCGGAAGAAAGCCTATGTTTTTGAACGGGCGGAAGGGCTGTCGATACCCGCTCATTATATTCCCGGGTGGAATACCAATCGCACGGAGGCCGAAGAAAGGGCTCTAGAGGTGCTGGAGCGGTATACCCCGGACCTCATCGTCTTAGCCGGATTCATGCGTATTCTTTCTCCCCGGTTTCTGGAGCACTGGGAAAACCCGGTAGTCAATATCCATCCTTCCCTGTTGCCGAAGTATCCGGGGGCTCATGGTATAGCGGAGAGTTACGCTTCCGGTGACCCTGAGGTGGGCATCACTATTCATCTGGTAGATCGTGGCACCGATACCGGGCCTGTACTGCTTCAGAAATCGGTACGACGTCTACCCTCCGATACCGTCGAGACAGTCGAAAAAAAGATTCACGAACTGGAACATTACTGGTATCCGAGGACGGTCAGGAAGCTCCTGGATGAGACGAAAAAAGCCGGGGCGGTAGATTAAAATCCTGTTTCTCGCTACAATCATACTAGGCATTAAAACCGGAGGTTATACCCTTGCGAGTACTGATTCTGGGTGCAGGCGCACGTGAACATGCTGTAACATGGAAATT
>CAYPIQ010000062.1:0-8110 GCA_964410865.1 uncultured Spirochaetales bacterium
TTCCCCTTGTAGTATGTTTCTGTTCTTCCTGTCTACTGGTTCGGGGGAAGTTCAAATAGGATAGGATTGGCGCGATTCTCATGATTCCACCGCATCCTTTGCTGTTATTGATATGGTCGTCTGGCGTTCCCATTTTTCCGGATTTGAGGGCAGAAAGGCAGGTATTACCAGGGGCACGGCGCCTATGAGGAAGGGGCAGTTTGACAATCCAACCGTTTTCAATATCGTAGACTACATTTTTTATATTTTCCCGCTCCACTTTAACACCTTGTGTATGTAGCCATCTAAGATAAGAATGGTGGATTATGGGTATTTCAGCTCCGCTTATACCTTTCAGCGTACCTCTGTAATAAGCCCGGAGGGCTACCCCTGCTGTAAAGATGAGCATTTGGGTATCATCTGTAAATTTACCTTGCCCATCAGGGAACTCAACATAACCGGACAATCCTTCGGGACCATCATCTGTCCCAATGGCCGGAGCGGAGAGCTGCGGGAGAGTAACAACGTAGCAGAGCGCTATACCGCCGGGTTTTCCGCCGATGCCTGTAAGGCTTGCCCCCTTGTTGACCAGTGACCGGCAAAGCGGCTGAAAAAGCGATCGAGTTTTGTGCTGCGTTTTACTACCAACGGTTTGCGAGTTGCCGCCACCAGGAAGCAGGTAGCCCAAACAGGAAAAGAGATTACCAATAAGTGTGTATCAATTGAGAGTACCGTTAGAAGCGTCATTCACCCCTTTGGTGGGCACCCCTGTAAACTACCGGTAGGGGGTCAGCGTCGGATTACAACCATGATGGTTCACATTTGCGGAATCACGGGATACCTGTTTCCTTAGGATGGGTCAAAACCGATTCCGGATGGATATGCACTCTGTTAGAAGCAAAAAGGGCAAAGGAAAAAACCTTACGGGGCCGTTCAGATAACTAACCGGCAAGGGAAGTGGCGGGTGCCCTTCACTTGAGGTTGTATCCCCCCACAAGGCAGGATTTCTTGACCAGTTTTTCCGGATTTTCTTGAATTTATCATTGAGCTTTTTTCGTGGGAGTCTAGCATATGTTTTTTTATTTTTCTTCGTTCAAATTCTTGTTACGAGCCCATATAAGGAAAACTTCCGGGGACCCGTGATCAGACCCTTCACCGGCTGTTTGATTTTTCAGGTAAGCGGGTGGTGGAGCTGATAACCGGTACCGACAGGGTGACCGCCCTTCATATCGACCTCTTTACTGAAGCCATGTGCTTTGGCCGGTCGGTCCATATGCTTCAGCGGGCCAGGGAACACCTGGCCTCCTTTACCGACAAGATCGTCTTCAGACAGGTCGTGAACCTCGGTGGCGGGAATCTTTTAGACGGGTATGGTGGCCGACGTGGTTATCGGGGGCTGGGCCTTAGGACATACCTTGTCGGAACATCGGCAGGACCTGGGGGGAACCGTGAACACTTTCGTTTCAGACTTCCGGCGGATAGCCGGAGAGTTCGGAAAGATTTTCATCATCGAAACCATGGGTACCAACGTTTTGACATATACCGCGAACGGTGATTTAATGGAATTCTATATTCTTCTGGAAGAGGAGAATGGTTTCTCCCGGGAGGTTGTTCGACCGACTACCGGTTAGAGACCCTGGAAGAGGCCGAAAGGATCAAGGAATTCTTCTTCGGTGAGGAGATGGGGGGCCGTGGCACAGCGGGGAAGCCTTGTTATCCCAGAGTTTAGCGGGATGTGGCACCGGTGAAACGCCTATATCTTCTCGTTGTCCTGGTAACATCCTTTATCATCCTATCCTGCGACCCGGGCATCGACGGCGGCGTCAGGCGGGCGGCGGTGACGGAAGAGCAGGCCTTATACGCCCTGGTTTCCGCTACCGGTGCCCTGGGCCTTCCTTTTGATTGGGGTGGCAACGGCCCCGATTCCTTCGATTGTTCCGGCCTCGTCGTGTGGTCATACCGGCAAGCCCTGGGGGAAGATGATATCTTCTATGACGGCGCCTCGAAAGTTTCCGATGTCAACGCTCAAGACTTGCACGATTATAACGTAAATCCTGTAGAGCCCGCCGATACTGTACCCGGTGACCTCATCTTTATCACCGACCGGGAAGATGCCATTAACCATGTGGGCCTGGTGGAAAGCATCACTGGAAACAAAGTCACCTTTATCAACGCTTCTTCATTCCATAGAGCCGTGGTCCGGGACACCTGGGGGGTCAAAGGATATGTGCGGGGGCAGTGGATCGAGGGGTTCGGCAGGCTGATTCGTTACAGGTGATTTGACTAAAAATGGAAGGGGATACATACTTTACCAATAAAAGGAAAAGTTTGTTATGCAGGTTTGCATTCGCGACGGTGAAGACGGCCGGATAAAAGTTGAAGCCCCCTACGATACCGCCGTGGTGGCGGCTTTACGAAAGATCCCCGGTCGGCGTTGGGACCCCTAAGAAAAGGCGTGGTTTATCCCCGGAACACCGGAGCACGCTGACAGTCTTCTTTGCGGATTGTTTGAAACAGGTCTTTTTTCTGAAGAAACACCGAAAAAAGACCCCGAGACATTTGGCGGCCCTTCACAGGAGGCCTATGAAAGGCTACAGAGGGAACTGCGGCTGAAGGGATTCAACAGGGCCACCTTACAACCCTACACAAAGCATATCCAGTGGTTCTTTGAAAGGACCGGTTTGAGCTCCGCCGAAGTACGGCCGGAGGATATCAAGCTCTACCTTGATACCATGCGTAAGGTGACCGGCTGTTCACGCAGTTATGTGGTGAAGTGTGTAAGTGCTTTGAAGAACCTCTACCGCTATGGATATCCGTCGTATGTCTTCAATCCCGCCGAGTGGATCCTCCTACCTAAAAGGGAAGAGCGGTACCTCGACATCTTATCTAAAACCGAAGTAAAAAATCTCATTTCTGTATTGAAGAACAGGAAACATCGCTTTTTACTTACCCTGGCCTATTCCGCCGGTCTGCGGGTAAGCGAAGTAGTCAAGCTTAGAAAAGAGGATATTGATTTCGACCGAAAACTGATACATATCCGAAAGTCCAAGGGGAAGAAAGACCGTTATGTGGTGCTTTCGGACAGAGCCGTCGAGTCTTACATGGAATACGAAGAGCGGTATGTCATTAAAGACCGGCTCTTTCCCGGTGCTGCCGAGGGCAGTCACCTATCCATCCGCGCCGCCGAGTCAGTATTTGACCGAGCGGTAGAAGCAGCGGGAATTCAGAAGAACATCAGCATTCATTCCCTCCGTCACGCCTTTGCCACCCACCTGCTGGAAGACGGTGTGAGCCTGCGATACATACAGGTGCTTCTGGGACATAAAGGTGTACGTACAACCGAAGTATATACTCACGTAAAGAATGGATATACGAAATATAAAAAGCCCCCTGGACCGGTGGGAGAAGTAGGTTCGGCGGGGAGAGTAGAGGCGGATCAGCCTTTCGGTGTATAAATGGGAACGCAAAAAGGTGATGATATTGTGTGAGGATAGCAGAGCTCAAACCTGGAAATGGGCAGGGTTTTGCCGAATGGGAGGCGGGTAGAACTGAGGAATGGCTTGTCTCAGGAGAGGGGATATACTTTACTGGGCTTACCTATCTCCGGATAGAAGACTATGAAAAGGCTCTTTTTCATTTTGAAGAAGCAGTCAAGAAAATCCCAAAACACGTCGAAGCTTATTTCCAAATTGGGTATTGCAATGGCAACCTCGGTCGCTACCAGGAGGCGATAGATGCCTCCAAGCAGGCCATACGGATAAAGCCTGATGATGCCGAGGCACACTACAATCTTGGTGTGTTTTATTTGATATTTGGGGATAGGAGCTCAGCCTTGGACCAATATAAGGTTCTCAAAGAACTAGATAAAGATTTAGCTAACGAGTTGTTCAATCTGATTTATGAATAAGAAATGGTGAAAATGACTTATCATCGTCGCCTAACAGCGGATAAAAGGTTACGGTGCTACGCACCTTCGCCCAAATTGCCTTCGGCAACTTCTTTTATCCGCAAAACGTTAGGCGACATCGTTTAAATAGGAGTATATAACATAACAAAGTAGGCAAAGGTCATGCATGATAAAGAAATCGAGGTAAAAATACAAAAGCTTCCCGAAGATTTGAAGAGAGAGGTTTTAGATTATGTGGACTAATACGAAAATAGCCGCAACGGGCTGTTTTCATCGTTTCGGTTGCCGCGCGGCGGCATGAGTAACTAGTTCGAAGGTTTTTCCCGAAGTAGTTTCCCTACGTGACGGAATGGTTCTCCTTGCCGTGGCAGCGATATACTTTCTCCTGGCCCTGCTGATATGTTTCAATAACCGGGACGTGACTACCGGAAGGTAGGTGTAGCAGTGGGGCAGGATGAAGGCGCTTGGCTCGAACTAATATTCAACGGGGTGATGGGCCCCTATTTAAAGGGGTCCCATCGTACCGTCTGCTTCTCGTAAGCGGATGGAAACAGCCGCAAGAATTCATCGTAATAATAAATCTCCTTAAACGAAGCAAAAGGCATCCCGTAGTAGGTCCCGGAAAGTTCAGATATTCGACCGGGGTCTACCAGTTTGGATACTACACCGTCCATTACATCATCGATACCTGTGCCCATGGAAAATCTCAACTTTTCCCTTTCATAGATGGGTTTGGGAAGCATATCTTTAAAGGCTTCGCGTAAGATATATTTCTCCGTTTGCTTTTTCCCATAAATTTTCCAATCCATAGGTATTTTCCGGCTAAAGGTTACTACCCGCGAGTCAAGGAACGGAGTCTGATATACCACACCATTAGCCATCCACCCCCTGTCCAATCTTCTAAGGGCTGTGTTATAGGCAATGCTCATCAACTTTTTAGCAAGCTCTTCCCTATGTTCATCACCGGTTACACTGGGACTTTTCAAGACCATCCGGTAACCGCCAAAAAGTTCATCCGCCCCTTCTCCTACCAGAACACTGTTGCTGTACTCCTTTACCATCTTTGATACATAATAATTTGCAATTATCCCGTTAATGCAGTCTTCGTCAAAACTTTCCAAGTACCAGACCATCCGTGGCAGTATATCGGAGATATCCGAGTCGGTTATTCGATATATATGGTGTTCAAGGCCGAGAAAATCAGCCATAAGTTTTGCATTCGCCAGGTCAGGACCTTCGGCGCTGTCCAATGTACCGGTAAAAAGATGAACGTCCGGATTGTATTCCTTTGCGATTACCGCAACAATAGAGCTGTCCAACCCGCCGCTCAGAGAAACAGCGTTAACACCGATTATCCTTCGCTTGACTGCGTCTATAAGAAGATCCCTCAATACGCCCGTAGCCTGCTCGAGATTTTCGGCCTCCGGAGTCTCGGGAGGAACAAAATAATCGAAAGCCTTAAGACCTTCCTTCGTGCTGTAGATATGTCCCGGTTCTAGCTCATGAATGTCAAATCGAAGATGATCTATTAATCCCTTCATTTCACTGCTGAAGAAGAAGTGCGTGCCCTCGTTCCCGTAAAAAAGAGGCCGGGCTCCTATGGCATCCCGGGCAATAAAGACCTCATTCTCATCCAGAACCGCACAGCAAAAACTACCATCCAGATATGAGAAACAATCTTTACCATATTTTTGATAATATTCTTCAAAGAGCTGTAAATCTGTTTGCCCCTCCGATCTTTCATTGAACAACTCCCCATCAAAAACAATGTAAGGAGGTGTTGCCACCGATGCACACTGAGTTTTCTCGGTCGTCAGATTTACCGATGCTGCACCGAATATCCCACGTTTCTCCGGAAAATCTCGAACAGTAATAAAATGAGGTCCCCGGTGCCGCATTGTTTTGAGCATTTTTTCCACTTTTTCTAAACCATAATCGAGTGTCGTTCCATGTGTGGACACTATTCCAGCTATCGCTGCCATTATAAAACTCCCTTATAATCGATTTTTATCCATCCTGGCTAAATAGTATGTTATTAAACGCTAGGTACTTATATTAAATGATTATCAAAAAAGCTTCAAGGTTATTTAGAGCACTAAAGCTTCGAACACTATAAAATTATCTTCATATACGACTATAAAAGGGTTATAATTACTCCTTAGGAGTATAATAAAGGCATAGGGCTCTATTAGAGGGTTTTTCCCTGGCGAGATGTGTCTTTTTGCAGGGACATCTATTGTTTTTCAGGAACTTAGATCTATAGCATTACTATGAATACAAAAGGTTTTTTATACTGCCCACGATCGGGGGCAGTAGGTATTGTAAATACCAAAGGGCAATAATCTTGTTGGCACCCCGAACTGTCCAGTGCATACCCGACTGCTTTACCCCGGTACCGATAACTTGTCTACATCCGGATTCAACAATACCGCTGGATATATAGACAGGTCCAATTTTCGGAAGTAAGGACAGTTTAAGCGCTCTCTATTGTTGAGTAGGTACTTTCTGCACTGGCGAGCCTCCTTGAATTCTTCGCTGCATCCGAGAAGAGCTTCTCCTTTCGATGGGCAGCCTCGAGACCGTGATCAATGTAGGAGGCCGTTTCCTCGATAAATTGCCAGCGGACACACTTTTCCGCATAAACTGCACGGTTCGATCTGAGAGAGGAGTTGCAAGGATTGTACAAAAGAATCTACACTGTATTCGACTGTGCCTAACCACAGTTACTCATCCCCCGCTAACCTGCTTTGAACAGGGGGTGCCCTATTTTTCTTTCAGGTCAGACGAGGAAGAAAAACTTTTTGTCAGTCTACGGAAATAAGTATCGGCAAGTTTGGTCTAAATCAGGAAACTTCTCCTGGCGGGGAACAAGCATGACCAGGTGTTTATTCAAGCTCTCATACACCGAAAAGAGTCTTCGAAGCTCTCACACTTCCCGACTCGGCTTATGCACCACCGGCACACCGAACTCTCCGGTAACCACATGTACCCACAGTGCTTTGGCCATATTACGGCTGTCATTTTTGTCCGTCTTGTTCCAGGAATCTTTGATGATCCTGAACTTATACGGATTTATAACAAAACAGATCGATCCCCTCTCTTCGATCTTGTCCGCCCAGAAGAAACTTCCCAGTCCGGTTTCAAATACCACTGCGTCCTCCGGTCCGAGCGTTTGAATGTAGCCGTTCAGATCATTGCACAATCCAATGAAATTGATCTCTTTCCCCTTTCGATTCATAATCGAAATGGTTGCCGACCGTTTGTGCCGATCGATTCTATGCACTCTTTGTATCATCTCTTCCTCCTGCTTATATCCTCGGAGAAAAAAGGATCGGAGTACCCAGGTGGTTATGCGTTCTTCCCATTACACTATCCAGCATCGCATTTGCGTGCTATTATGTTGGTACGAAGATGCAGTGGGTGGTCTGGCTAAACCTACGGGCGTGGTCGCTAAGCGCCACAGAAAAGTAACAGACCACCTACTGTCCTTTCCTTATTTTCCCGGGTAAGGTTAGAAACAGTATACAACCACCCCAATACAGGTTAAAAGCATAACTTTTCAAAGACCGATACCCTTGATGCTTTTATCATAACAACCTATCATTCATTAAGGATGAGGCGTCAATGTCCGACCTGCGAATAGCTTTGCTAAATACGGACTCATTAGAGGTTCCATTGTCCCTGGGCGATCTCGAAACAACCATCGAATTCGGCGAACCCCACTTTCAGGATATTAGGACAATTTTAGAGGAATCGAAATAGATGGCAAGTGTGCCTCACAACCCGGTATCGTCATTCTTTTTAGACTATCTATGAGGTAAGCAGGAATGCCCTCCGCACTAACATGGATAGATCATGACCCAACTGCTCGAGAAAGGGCATTGCGCATCCTCTCGCTTTTTCAGGAAAGGGAGAGCCGAGATGAGCTCGGATTAGGTGCGATTAGGGATTCCTTCGCAGACGCTTTGTTTCCCGGTACAAGCACGATCCAAACGCGACTACGGTACATGCTCTTTGTTCCATGGGTGTACACGGATCTTGAAAAAAGGCGCATTCCCCCACCAGCATTTGCCGCCAAGGCTCGCCAGATGGAAATGGCCTTGGTTGATCCGCTTCTATCGAAATCGGACCATGCAGGT
Organism: uncultured Spirochaetales bacterium; assembly: GCA_964410865.1. Taxonomy (GTDB): domain Bacteria; phylum Spirochaetota; class Spirochaetia; order JAFGDJ01; family JAFGDJ01; genus JAFGDJ01. Next base: position 8,026 of record CAYPIQ010000062.1, read on the forward strand.
GTTTTTGGAAGGCTTGCAGGCGGATCTTTGAAACGCTTACCGAGTTCGGTCTACTGGAATGGCTTGGGGGAATGGGGTATTCGGA
>CAYPIQ010000063.1:0-6196 GCA_964410865.1 uncultured Spirochaetales bacterium
TTTTCACGGTGGGCCTTTTCAACCTCGTAATGTATTCGCTTTGCATTGTTTTTTTCCGAACCTCCAGATTGGAGGTGTAGGATATAAAAGTCGTTCATATGGATCATCTTTAAGCCTCCTGTTACAAGGATACCCAATAAAATTAAATAAGTTAATAATAATATTAAAAAAATTAATAAAATAGTTAATATTATATATATTTGCTTAAAATAATTATTTATTCAATCCTGCCTGTAGAAAAATATTTAAGAATGGAAATGACTACCGTATTGGGATGATTACGTGGGTGAGCGGGAGTTCTGAATTTTTATTACGTACAAGAGTTGAATGAACTAGAGGGACGATTACTTACTTATTCTTTCTAGTTCGCTTTTGAATAACCTTGTAAAGATTCCCCAGATAGTTACGGCGAGGCCCATAACAAGGGGGCCGAAAATGAGACCCCAGATACCGAATGCGGCGATCCCGCCCAGTACACCGATAAAGACAAGTAAGGGATGAAGTTGCATATCCTGCCCGACGATTCGTGGCCGTAACATATAGTCCGCCAGGGGAATAACCGCTCCTCCGATGGCGAGCATGATGATTGCTTTTACCGGTTCTCTAAGAAGCAGCAGTACAATGGTGGTGGGTAACCAAATAACCACGGCGCCGAGTCCCGGTACTGCCGCCAGGATAAAAAACCCGACACCCCAGAGCACCGGTGCCTCTATATTTAGAAAGTAGAATAAAAATCCACCAATGAGTCCCTGGATAGAACCAATGATGCCGGTACTTTTCAATGTTGCACGACTTACGGAGAGAAATTTTTGAATGACGGCCTCTTTATCACCCTCGGCAAGAGGTAAGGCATCTGCGATACCGGAAAGGATGTTTTTACCGTCACGGATAAAGAAGAAAAGGCAGTAGAGATAAATAAAAAAGAGGAAAAAAGCCCTGGCGGTATCGCCGGCCAGGTTGGCCAGGTTTTCCAGGATTGCCGTTCCAGATTGCTGCAGCATGTCGGCAAAATGATCGAAACTCAGAAACTGGGAAACCCTTGGGTTATCAAAAAAGGGTAAAATTTTCAATGTGTCTTCTATATCCTGTAGCCAGGACTGTATTCCCCCCGTATTCTTACTCAATTGTGTTGTAAGAGTAATAGTATTGTCTATGACGAAGTAACCTACGACGACTACCGGAACGATTATTATGAAAAATGAGAGAAGGAGAGAAGCCACGGCGGCAATGTTTGGTTTCCCGGAAAGTTTTTTCATTATTCTTCGATTGAGGGGATACAAAAGGCCGGCTGATATGGCTGCAAGAAGTATAGGTTGTAGAAACTCTCTGGAAATAAAGAAAACCAGTAAAGTAATGCCGGCGAGAAGAATAAAGAAAAATCCTTTTCGCAGTCTTTCAGTTCTGTTGGTTTCTGCAGATATCTGCCGGTGTGGTTTTCTTTTGCCGCCAATCATGGGCTGCCTCCTAACATATGTATCTACTGTTTAAAATATATACGTATAACCTCATGTAATTGAACCGGACAATTCACCGTAGACCTTTTCTGTAGCCGGAGTTGGTACCCCGAATTTTTTCCCTAACCGCAGGACGGTCCCGCCGAAGAGGTCGCCTTCATTACAGGATTTTTCAGCTTCAATATCTCTCTGAAAGGAAGTGCGTGTAACAGGAGGAAATTTTCTACCTGTTTCCATGGCCTTTACTTCCGCATCATCAGGGAGGGCGATACCTTTAGCACGACCGACAGCCGCTGTTTCATCGATTATTTTTTTGGTTAAGGTGGCCAGTTGGGGATCCGCTAATAGTTCGCCGAAGCTTTTTCGGCTCCAGGCCGTGACCAGCCCGTAGGCGGTAATAAAAAGGAACTTCTGCCAGATCTCGGGATAAGGATCGACAATGACTCTGAAATCAATTCCAACCTCTGAAAAGACAGTAGCTACATCACTTATTTCCCGCCCTGGATTATCCAGGTCCTTTCCTGCAATGATATAACCTGCCGGACCCCGTTGTGCTACTTTACCCGGCGCCGTAATATTACCACTGACATATACACATGCAGGTAGTACCAGGCCGGTATGGACACGTTTCCTGATCCTTTCCCGGATATCAACCCCGTTCATAAGGGGAAGTATAACGGTGTCATGTTTCATATGCCCTGAAATCATAGAACTGACATCGTCGAGATCATAACCTTTTACCGCAATTATACAGAGGTCGGGAATCGGAGCATCTTCGGGGTGACTAACTGAAAGGTCAGGACGACATACAAGATCTTTTTCTTTATCCGTATCCAGGATCAAACCGTTTCTACGTATTGCTTCAAGGTGCTCTCCCCGGGCTATAAAGGTAATATGTAGATCCTTTTTATTTCGAGCCAGCATACCGCCGAAATATCCGCCTACTCCACCGATACCGAAAACAAGGATGTTTTTAATCATATAGTTCTCCCTCAATTAATTTGGGCATTATATCATAAAGTATGACTACTGTCCTCCACCTTAAACCTGAAGAGGATCTAACCGTTTGTCCGGCAAGGATAAGCAGGTAGAGGATCGCAGGGAAACTTTGTGGTAGTGAAATAAGCCCGTCTCCATAATAATTCCGGTGGGGGGCGGAAATACCTCCTTGTACAAGGGCTGCTTTTATGGTTTCCGCCCTCTGGAAAGAAAGAGGAATAAGAACTTCATTCTCTTCCTCTAACCATCTATCGGGGCGATTCCAGTATACCCGTACTGCATAAACTTCCAGGCTTATATTGTAAGTACTATATTTCTTTAAAACCTCTGCAAGCCATTTCTTCAAGGGTATGGCGGAACTCCATATATTCTTTTGCCCCAAAAACGCTTCTCTTAACGGTTTTTTTGTCTTTTAATTCTCTTTGCTGTTGATATTTACCAAATTGGGACAGGCTCTAGGATAGACGGTGTTCTCTGCATGCCGGTGGAGGAGTTTTTGCGGAAGCTTGTGCCCGGGAAAGGCCTTTTCTTCCAACAATATTAAAGAAGGAGTCATGATGCATGTATTATTACTGTACGCCGAAACACCCGCTACCTTCTGGAGTTTCCACCGGGCCCTGGATTTTATTTCCCGGCAGGCAGACCTGGTTTTCTGAAGCAGGAAGCACGTTTCGCCAGTATATATCTATGTGAGTAGGGCCGTATCTATCGCGACCATGGCGGCGAACCGATACGTTCTCCGTGGTCGCAACGAACTCCATACCATCATGATCGCCGTCTGCTCGCCGAAGTATCCCGACTGATCTACCGTATCTCTATTCCGGCGTAGTGTGATCAAGCTATTATACCCTCGACTTTCTGGCATAACTCACGCAACATATCCCTCCAAAGAGGAAGCAGCTCATCCGGTGCTACGGGTTGTACGCCTCCCGCAAAAAGGGGCGCTGGGAAGAGATGCCCTGGGTCGCGGAGCGATCGTCGGACGGTTGGAAGGACGTTCATCAACATCCCGCCGGCGGGAAAGACCAGGGTTATGAACCGTTGTCCGATGGGCGCGTTCTTCCGCCACGTTCGACGGGAGACGCACGTCTGTCTCCCGGGGCAAACCAGACTGAAACCGCTCCGATGTGTTGTCCTCCTGGCGCGCTCCGAACTCAAAAGTGGTGCCACGGAAGCGGAACAACAGCAAACGGCGTGGCCCCCGACTATTGAATCGGTTCTATCCCCAGCTGCTCCCGCAGCGGTCGGAGTCTCTCCCGGAGATCTTGTTGTTGTTTCGGGGTCAGGATGTCATAGATTTCCAACATGGGCTCCCTCAACCGCGGCATGATTCGTCCAACAAATGCCCGTCTATCTTCGTTTTGAAGGGTCAACAACATCCCTCTGACTATCGGCTTCAAATCCTCTTCCTGGCCTTCATCCAGATCCAACTGTCGATCGAAGTATTGAACCAGTGCATTCACTCGACTATCTACTCCGCCGCTGATAATCTCGCGAACGCGTGAAACAACCACGATTCCGGTAATCACGGAGCCCACCAGCACACCAAGGAAGAAAAGAAGAGAAATAAGAAGAACCAGGCGACGGCCGGTCATTCCAACCTTTTTCATCACAACAGCCCTATCAACGTCCAGAGCAGGGTAGAAACGCCGGCTCCAAAAAAGATGATTTCGAGAGCGACGTCTGTCAATGTCGTCGTCACATACGCCGCTGTTATTGCTCCAATACCGATGAACGCAAAATCCGCGGCCGCAGCAGCCGGAATGAGCCAGTTCGGAATCAGGACCGGGCGGGACAGATCCGTCTCGCTCAATCGATGCAATACGGCGTCCCGTACAGCCTCGGGGCTTTGAAGATTTCCCCACGAAAGATATATCTCCCGAGTCCGATTCAAGAATCTCTCAACCCCATTCTTTTTTGTACGATTCATGTTTACCTTCCCTCCTCCCATTGTTCTTTCAATACGCGTCGGAGCATGAGTCGGGCGCGATGGAGTGTCACTTTTACCTTACTCAGGCTCCAACCCGTTGCGTCGGCAATTTCCGACATGGTCATCTTCTCAAAGTAGAAACAGACGATCGCGTGCTTCTGAGATTCCGAGAGCGCATCCAGGGAACGAACGAGCACTCGTTCCAGCTCGTTACGTGCCGCGGTTTCTTCCGGATTGTTCCATTCCCCGGGTCCGCGAAGGCCTTGAAAAAAGTTGTCGGCCAATTCACTCTCCAATAGTTCCTTTCGTCGGCCGGCGTTTCTCCAATAATTCTTGATCGTTCGAAAAGCCACTCCGGCCAGCCAGGGTTCAAAGCGTCTCTCTGAATCAAATGTATTCAAAGAGGTAAATGCACGCATAAAAACCTCTTGAATAACATCCCCGCGGTCATCCGTTCGCACCCCCTGGGCGATAACCATCCGGGTCACCAGAGGAGTGAACCGTTCGACAAGACGACCGAACGCCTCTGCGTTTCCTGCCTTGCTCTGAGCGACCAGTTCGCCGACGATACTCTCGCTCATAATCCGGTATTGTCAATGGTTACCGTGGCGTCCTGGGGAAGCCGGAAGTAGCCGGTGTGATGCACCTCGGACTCAATATGGCGACGAATCTTTCCTATTTCCAGGCGGACGGCTACGTCCGCGGAAATGTCGTGTTTGATCGCGTACCAGTGGGAGTCCTCCCGCCAATCGTAGTGAATCGTAATGGCCAGGTTCTCCATTCTTTCCGAAGGGGCCGTTATGGAAGAAAATTCGACCTTCCGCGGAGCGCCGGAACTCCCGTCGAGATACGCGCGTCCCTCCGCTTCAATTCCCTCAGGATACCGGACGCCAAACCGAAAAACAACGGTGGGTATTCCCTCCAATACCTGATCGCCGGCAGGAGTTACGTAGAGAAGATCCTCCTGGAGATCCGCATTGAATGGTGATCGGCTGCCAAGGAGTGAACCGGCAAAGTCGTCGAGGCCGAAGTCGCCGTTCCGTTGGAACCGTCGGCGGTATCCGCCGGCATCTCCGGTCCGACGGACCACCAGACGTCCGTCCTCGATTGTTCTTTCGATGCGTGATTCGTTCCGGCGGACGAGTTTTCCGTCGTTGAAGATTTGCGTTTGAATGGATGATTCCGAGGGAACCCAGGAGGAGTTTTCGCCGGCTATCCTGACCGCCATACTCCATAGATCCGCGGAGTCCTGGGCGTGGCCGGAACCGAGCGGCAACAAAAGAAACACCATGGTGAGAAGCACCGCGGTTGCTGTGCGGGGGAGACCCTTTGCGCCGACCCGTCGGACCCGACTGAAGGACCGACGCACCGGCCGATCCTTCCCGATTCTGCCTGTGAGCTTATCCATTAACCAGATCATCGTCGCTTTCGGCGCCCAGATTGACGGTGTAGGAGGCGCTGGAGCCTTCAACGTGGGCGGTAGTGGTCCCATCGGAGGAAAACTCAAACACAACCGTGCCGTTCCAATCGATTAGGCGTGTTCCCAGCGCTCGATCCGCCTCGTGAATGAAGGAACCCTCGGCGACCATGGTGCCGCCGGTCGCAGGAGTGTCTGCGGGGTCTTCGTCATCCTGGAACACGACGTCCTGATACGTATAGGTTACATCGGCCTGGGTGGCTCGAGTCGCATCACGGACAAGGCTTACGTAGTCTATCGTACCGGTCCGGTGTACCGTTCCGTTCACGGTCAGGGTGTCCGTTGGAATTCCCCCAAAAAAGTAGACAGCCAATTAAGCTATGAAACCATTTTATT
>CAYPIQ010000064.1:0-4458 GCA_964410865.1 uncultured Spirochaetales bacterium
TTATATCTTCGGAACGGTTGTACACGATTTTTACCGGCCGACCGGTGACCCGGGCGGCCAGGGCGGCGTGACATGCTATAAGGGAAGGGTAGTCTTCTTTGCCGCCGAAGGCCCCGCCGGTGGAGGCCTGGACGACCCGGACCCTCCTTTCCGGCACCCCGAAACAGTGCATCAGGGCATGATGAACATAGTAGGGGCACTGCATACTGCCGTATACGGTAATAATACCGTTATCGATACAGCCGATCATCCCCTGGGTTTCCATGTAGGCCTGTTCCTGGGCCCCTGTTCTGTAGGTGCCTTCGAATATGTCGGCGGCTTCCTCGAAAACCCTGTCAGGATTCCCCTTGGTTATGGAGTAATCGGCAAAGAGATTATCCTCTCCGAAGATCGGCGGCGCCGAGGCGGATTCTGATTCTTCGATGCTGAACAGGGCCGGAATATCACGGTACTCGATCTCTATACCCGCCATGATGGTATCTATCACCTGCCTGTCCGGACCGGCCACGATAAGGACAGGTTCGCCGATGTAATTCACCCTGTCTTCGGCAAGAATAGGCCAGTCGCCGTCGGACATATCTACCCTGTTGACGCCGGGAACAGCCCTCCGGTCGATGACCGCGTACCCTTCCGGTATGTCCGGGAGGGTTATGGAGACGATATCGGCCCTGGCGCGACCGGATACCACGGTTCGGCCATAGATCATATCGGGCAGGGACATGTCGTCGATATACTGTTCGGTGCCCCCGGATTTCGGACCGGCGTCCGGACGCCGTATGTCTGTATCTATCAGATGTGCCATCGTTATTTTGGTACCTCTACTCCCTTCATTGCGTTATCAATATCTTTGAGGCCGCTCCCGGTGATAAGCAGGACCACCCGGGCGTTCCCGGGGATATCATGCATTATTTTTTCAAATCCCGCCAGTGCCGCTGAAGAAGAAGGCTCGGCAAAAAGCCCGGTGATACGAGCAAGGCGGTGCTGAGCCCGGATGATTTCTTCGTCGGAGACGGTGACGCAGCGCCCACCGTATCGTTTCAGGCAGGCCAGGGCGTACATCCCCCCGGCGGGGGTCCCCACCGAAATGGAATCCGCCAGGGTGGTACAGGCAAAGGGACCGGAAAAGGATCCGGAAGAGAACGCCTCGGCAATAGCGGCGGACCCTTCGGCCTGGACACATACCACGGTAGGCATGGAATCGATCCTTCCGAGGGCCATCAAGTCTTTGAGCCCCTTGAACACACCGCTGATAATCACACCGTCCCCCGTGGGGACGAAGATGTAATCGGGCGCACCGCCCAGTTGGGCACAGACCTCCAGGACAACGGTTTTTTTACCCTCGACGGTCATCGGGTTATAGGCGGTGTTGCGGTTTATACCGCCATGAGTACGGGTATACTCTAAAGAAGCGGCAAAGGCCCTATCGTAGGGGCCGTCCACCAGGGTAACCTCCGCTCCGTACTGAAGTGCCTGTACCAGCTTTGCCCTGGGGGCGGATGCCGGTATGAAAATGCGCACGCGAATTCCGGCGGCGGCGCCCACTCCCGCCATGGAAGAGGCCGCGTTTCCGGTGGAGGCCACGGTGATGTTCCCGATGTCGAATTTTTTCGCAAAGGCGGCTACGAGAAAGCTGGCCCGATCTTTAAGAGAGCCGGTGGGGTTGAGGGTATCGTCCTTCAGAAAGAGGTTGGGAAACCCGGTTTCGCGGCGGAGGTTCTCCGGCGCCCAGAGTGGGGTGTTCCCCACGGGAATGGGCGGGAAAAAATCTCTTTCCACGGGCAGAAGAAGCTCATCGGGGTCGTTGTACCCGTCGCAGGAGACCTCGAGAATTCCCCGAAGGGGGAACCCCGGCTCCTGGGCTTCCGAGCAGACCGGGCAGAGCATTATATCGGGGCTCAGGGGATATTCGGTGCCGCATTCCGAGCAGATGTATCCGCAGTCCATCAGGCCTTCTCCAGGCTGTAGGGAAGCATGGCGTAGAAAGCGCCGGCTGTTACCAGGTCATCGATCCGGTTTTTCTCGTTCGGCGCATGGGCTTCCTTCTCGTCTCCAGGACCAAGGCCTAGGGCAGGAATATTGTGACGGCCGCAGACCGACACGGCGTTGGTGGAAAAGGTCCACTTGTCTATAACCGGGTCCTTTCCGAAGAGCTCCCTGTAGGCCGCAGCCCCTTTCCTTACCAGGATATGGTCTTCCGGTATCTTCCAGGTCGGAAAGTAGAGCTCCTGCCCGTAGGTGGTCCCCTTCCAGGTGGTTTTCTCGTATCCGGGTACTTCCACGGTGCAGGTTTCCTCGTCTATTGCTTTCAGGACCTCCCTGACGGCGGAATCCTTTGTTTCGCCCCAGGTAAGACGGCGGTCCAGGTAGAGCTCACCGTGATCGGGAACCGCGCATTGGGAAGGACCGGATGAACTTATCCCCGTGACGGTTATGGTGCCCTTGCCCAGAAATTGTTCCTCATCCGGTTCCAGCCGTTCGTTGAGGGACTCAACCGCCAGGGCCGCCCTGGCGGCCTTGTATGCCGCGTTTACTCCCCGTTCCGGGGCGCTGCCGTGGCAGGAAATTCCCCTGAAGGCGGCCCTCATTTCCATGCGGCCGCGATGCCCCCGGGTAAGTTTGAGACTGCTCGGTTCCGTGCTGACGAAGAAATCAGGCTTGACGCCCTCCTCTTCGATGAGATACTTCCAGCACATGCCGTCGCAGTCTTCCTCGAGGATGGTGAAGGTGAAGAGAACGCCGTAGGTGCCGTTGTATCCCAGCTCGGTAAGGATGCGTCCGGCGGTGACCATGGCGGCGGCACCGCCCTTCTGGTCTGCCGAGCCGCGGCCGTACACATATCCGTCCGCTATGCGGCCTGAAAAGGGATCTTCCTGCCAGAGGTTCCTGTCACCCACCGCTACAGTATCGATATGTGCATCTATGGCAAGCAGTGGTTTTCCGCTGCCTACTCTGACCAGAAGATTGCCCAGTCCGTCGACCTGTACATCCTTCATGCCGTAGGCGAGACATATCTGTTCAAGGGTTTCTATAACCGCTTTTTCATCTCCGCTTACGGAAGGGACCTTCACAATATCCGAAAGAATCCGGGCTGTATCGTCTCTGTAGGCTCGTGCCTTTTCGAGTATCCGTTCTGCATGTTCCATATCCCTTTAGACCTCCAGTTCGTTCATGCGTTTCCAGAGTCTGCCTGCTTCTTTTTCGGCCCTGTTGTAGATATCCGCCGCCGGAAAGACGAACTCTCTGTCACGGTAGATAAACCGCCCGTTCACCATCGTATCTGTTACCGAAGATGACGAGAGACCGAAGGCAATATGACCGGCGATATTATCGGCCTTCAGCGGTGTGGGATTGGAATAATCAAAAACCGTAAGATCCGCCCGGGCGCCCGCTTCCAGTTTCCCGAAGGTTCCGCCGAAGTATCTTTCCAGGATGGAGTTTCCCCCGGCGAGGAATCCGAGGAATGTTCCGGGGGAAAAGGGACCGCCGGCGTCACGATGTTTGAAGTAGGCGAACTTGAATTCTTCCAGCATGTCGGATCCTAGGCCGTCGGTTCCCAGGGCGACGTTGCGAAAGGCGGGCAGGTGAAGGTTGTATCCCACGGAGTTGTTCATGTTGGAGCGGGGATTGTGAACAACAAAGGCCCCGGATTCATTGATCCTCTCGATATCGGATTCCGCCAGATGGACGCAATGGGCAAGGATGGCTTTCTCGTTCAGCAGATCGAATTCTTCCATTCGGGCGGTCAGGTCTTTGGCAAAGCGATGATGCGAGAAAGACCCGTCATAGCCGTCCTCTCCCACATGGACATGGAATCCCCTGCCCGTGCTCGATACGATGTCGGAAAGGAGGGCAAGGGTATGATCGGACATGGTGAAAAGGGCGTGACCTCCCACCGCCGCTTCTACAAGACCGGGACCGCCGGCGTCGTTTTCTACCAGCTGAATAAAATCGGAGCTCTCCGCGATACCGCGATGAAGCCCCCCCTCACCGTTCCGGTCGGTCACTTCGTAACAGAGAATCCCCCTCAGCCCGGTGGTCTCGAAGGCCTTCTTGAGCACGGCGAGGGAACCGTCGATGAAGGATGGTGAGGCGTTATGGTCGATTACCGAGGTCACCCCGCATCGGATAGCCTCCAGGCAGCCGATAAGGCCGCTGTAATATAGGATGTCTTCGTCTATCGCCCGGTCGAGTTTCCACCAGAGGTACCGAAGGGTGGAGGTAAAATCGTTACAGGGAAGTATATCCGCCAGGATTCCCCTGGAAAGGGCGCTGTAGAAATGGTTGTGGCTGCAGACAAGGCCCGGCGACAGGGTTTTTCCCGTCATATCAATGATTTCCGCGTCGGGAATTGTACCGGCTCCTTCAGGGTATATACCCTTTATAAGGGGACCGTCGATGACAATATCGGCGCGGTGGGTAACCGCCGGGGGCTCGAAATGGATAAGTCGGGCGTTTTTT
>CAYPIQ010000064.1:4468-4959 GCA_964410865.1 uncultured Spirochaetales bacterium
AATACGATCATGGCTCCTCCTTTTTCCCGAGCACTGCATGAATAATGAAGGGATATGTTTGTATTACCGTTTCCAGAAGGGCGGTACATCGAGGATCCAGGTCCGCCGCGGCGTCTAACCTGCCGTTGGTGATTTCAAGGTGCTGAACGGAACAATCTTTACCGGGTCTAACGGAAAGGGTGCCGTCGTTGTTAAGGCAGAATCCGGCGTTCTCCGAGGCGGAAAGATCGGCAACGGAAGAAAAAAGCGTGATTTTATCCCGGTAGGGTTTACCCTCATAGGGACAGAAGGTGGCGCAATTCCCGCACTCGTTGCAGAACGCGTCGATGTGTATAATCTGCCGAATATTCCGGAACCCCGGCGCCTTTACGGGAACGGCGATATTAGCCCGGTTCGGGCAGACCTCCACGCATTTATTGCAGAAAATATTACATTCGAGGCAACGCCGGGCTTCTTCCCGCGCCAGTTCGTCGTCACTGTTCCGGGCAACC
>CAYPIQ010000065.1:0-3711 GCA_964410865.1 uncultured Spirochaetales bacterium
TACTTCTTTGCCCAGCCGGCCCAGTAATCTACCATTTCTCCGCTGGTCAGGTCACGGCCGGCGGAGTTTGTAAAGATGTATCTTTCTTTCTCGGTATCGTAGAATTCCGATGCAGCGGGATCGAGGGCGATAAATACATCGTCTCCGGGTTTGTATCCCGCTTTTTCTATGCTCTCGAGGATAAGTTCGCAGGCCTCTTCATTCGATTTGAGATTAGGGGCAAAACCGCCCTCGTCTCCTACCGCCGTACCGTATCCTTTGGATTTGAGTATTCCCTTGAGGGTGTGAAACACCTCGGCAATGGTACGAACCGCGCTTCGGATAGATCCCGCGCCTACCGGCATCACCATGAATTCCTGGAAATCGACTGAATTATCCGCGTGGGACCCACCGTTGAGAATATTTGCCATAGGGATGGGAAGGGTATTGGCATGGTATGTGCCGAGATACTTGAACAGGGGGATACCGAGATAATCCGCGGCGGCCCTGGCTGTGGCCATGGAGACGCCGAGAATTGCGTTTGCTCCGAGCTTGCCCTTGTTTTCCGTGCCGTCCAGTTCGATCATCGTTCTGTCTATATCAACCTGGTCCAGGGCATCGAGGCCGGCGAGTTCGGCGGCTATGATGCTGTTGACGTTGTCCACTGCCTTCAGGACACCCTTGCCCATATAACGGGTTTTATCGTTGTCCCGGAGTTCCACTGCCTCGTGTACTCCCGTGGAAGCGCCGGAAGGAACGGCAGCCCGACCGAGAGATCCGTCTTCCAGAAAAACATCCACCTCTACCGTAGGGTTGCCCCTGGAATCGAGGATTTCTCTGGCTTCTATATATTCAATGATACTCATGTTTCGTTCCCCCTTAGGATAAGTCTCCAGAGTTACACTATCCTATCAGTGAGACCTTATGTCAAGACGGCTTGACCAGGGATAAAGCGGGTCATTACAATAAAACCATATATGCGTTATTCTCAGCTCACGGGTAAGAACGATACGTCAAGGGTAATCTCCGGCGGGCGCTGGACAAGCAGAACGCTGCTCGAACAGGGTGGTTTCGTTCGCTCCTTCGGCGGAGGGCTCCACGCCTATCTTGCTCCGGGAATCCGGGTATTGAAGAAAATCTCCGATATCATCCGTCATGAGCTGGAAGCCCTGGGCGGCCAGGAGGTGCAGGCTCCGTTTATACTTCCCCTTTCACTCTGGGAAAAGACCGGCCGACATGAGATCGTTGCCGACGAGCTTGTACACCTACAGGACAGAACAGGACGAAAATTGCTCCTCGCATCCAGCCACCTGGAAGGGATGACGGAACTGATGCGCCTCTCCGTCCACTCGGCGGAAGATTTGCCGGCGTTTCTTTTCCAGTTTCAAAAGAAATTCCGTGATGAAAAGATGGCCCAGGGAGGAATAATCCGCGCTAAGGAATTCCTCATGAATGACGCCTATTCATTTCACCGATCCTATACCGATCTCAACTCGTTTTTCCCCAAGGTTTTTGCGGCGTATGAAAAGATATTTTCCCGCTGCGGTATCGATTGCATCACGGCCGAATCGGCGGTGGGGTCGATCAGCGGGGACAAGGCGTATGAATTCCTTATGCCGACTCAAAACGGTGATGAATTAATCGTCACCTGCCCCGGCTGCGGGTACCGAGCAAACCGCGAGGTAGGGCTGTGCATAAAGGATTATTCCTTTGGCCCGCCTGCCCCCCTCAAAGAGTTCGTTACATCCGTCGATTATTCCCTATCCAGGTTTATGGAGGAAGACGGAATAACGAAATCCCAGGTCATTGTATCGAAGATATACCGTGTATACGGCGGATTTGTTATGGCCTGCTGCATACACGGGTACGAGGTAAGTACTGAAAAGCTGAGCAGGTACCTCAATACGGCGGTTATCCGGGAAGCAAACCGGGAGGAGTACAAAAGTTTCGATGTTCCCCCGGACTATGCAGGACCGATAGGTGTGGACGACAGGATCAAAATCGTGGTGGATGACGCGGTAGCCGGGTCGGAGAATCTTTTAGCCGGGGCGAATAGAAAGAACACCTACCTGGCAAATATCAACTTCGGCAGGGATTTCGAAACGCCCCTCGTCTCCGATATTGTCCGGTCGAAACCGGGAAACCGCTGCAAGCTATGCGGTACTGTCCTGGAATCGGTTCGTGCCCTGGAACTGGGGAATATCTTTAAACTGGGTGATTTTTTCCCCCGGTCACTGGGATTTTTCCTGGAGGATGATTCACATCGACCTTTTTATCCCAATATGGGATCATACGGTATCGGCTTAAGTCGGCTCATGGCAGCGGTTGTGGAATCCCATCATGATGAAAGGGGCATAGACTGGCCGGTGAACCTGGCCCCCTACACCTTTTATCTGACCGGGGCCGGTAAATCACCAAGGATCGGAACGATCCTGCAGAAGCTGTACTCGGAGTTCCCCGCCGATGCTCTCTACGACGACAGACCCCCGACCTCCGCCGCCCGCTTCGATGTTGCCGATACCATGGGTATCCCATATCGAATCCTGGTTTCCACCGAAACACTGGAAAGAAACAGTGTCCGGATCTCCCGTCGAAGCGGGGAGGGGACAAAATTTGTTTCGGTTGATGATGCTCCCGGAGAAATGGCCGCGCTGTTTAGTGGTGGTGAGTTGTGAGTAACTCACAATTCGGTCTTCACAAATCCACATCCGCGGTAACAGCGCTATCTATGGCAGCGTTATAGGAGTTTTCGGGGTCTACCTCATCTCTATTCTATCCATACAACACCCCGTACCCCTCCAGGGCCTTGCGGAGCTTCTTGTAGTCTTGCCGGCGTACCACAATCCGCCCCCCCTCGGCCCGCACTACCAGGGAGGAGAGCTTTTTATCTTCAAGAAAGAGGCGGCGCAGCTGCCCGTCTGAAGGCAATTGAATCATTATGCAATATTCCTCATGATCAAAGAGGCGGGAGCGCTCCTTTACCCGGAAGAAGAGCTCTTCCCAGTGAGAGGCCGGCTCTCCGGCGATAAGCCTATGGAATTCGCCTATCCGGCGCTCAATATCCTCGAGGGAACTGCAATCCCGGATAAAACTTGCCTCGGTAATCTGGAACCGATCTTCCCCGATCGGTTCTCCGATCCGCTCGAGAAAGACTCTGCACTCCAGGGAGTGGCCCCGGTAGGTGACCAGGGGGAGTTCCCGGTCGGCGATCGCCTCGTAGTTTACCTCCCGCAGCTGCGGCTTCTCTTGTGATACATCGAAACACCAGGCGCAGAAGGGAGTGATTCGGGCATAGGTGAGTCCATCGTACGGAGATATGGGGATAAGCATGCCATTTTTCTTCAGCCGCTTCTCCGGTTTCCCTTCCACAATTTCCAGAAGCCCCAGGGCCGCCATCAGGTAGCAATAGCCCTTCAGAAGGGGTTTTGCAATAAGGTGGCGCCCCAGGTAGATATCCGGTACAAAGCCTTTTTCCCATGGATCAATTTTGAGAGTGCCTTTGGGAAGTCGCAGCTCTTCCCCCTTCATGATGATGTCAGAGGCGTTATATTCATTCCTGAGAATGGAGAAGGGAAGGGCCTGCATGTGCAAGCTCCTTGCCACCTCATCCATATTGTACCAGGCTCCCGTTTCGGCCATGCCGGCGATGACATGTGAAAATATGGTCCTGGCACGGGGATAGGGTAGTAAGGATGCATGATAGCGCACTGCCCCCGGTTTTCTACCCAGGTG
>CAYPIQ010000066.1:0-2890 GCA_964410865.1 uncultured Spirochaetales bacterium
AGCAGCTCCTTGAGAAAGAATATTTTACAACTGCACCTTTCATGATGGCGCAAAAACCGCTTGATAAGAAGTTGTTCGTGTTGCAGAATGATCTCTGATTTTTTTACGACACTTCCGGGGGAAGAATATGTATGCCATAGTAAAGAAAAGCCGATTATCGGGTAACGTGCTTATTCCGGGGTCAAAGTCCCACATGATCAGGGCCCTCTACTTTGGAGCCCTTGGAAGGGGGAGATCGATTATTCGAAATCCGGTACGCTCAAAGGATTCTCTTTCCGCGGCAGGGGTTATCCGGGCCCTCGGCGTGGAGATCGATATGAGCGGTGAAGATTACTGGACCGTACAAGGAGGGGACCTAAATCTCCCGGAAGACATCCTTAATGTAGGCAATTCGGGTACATCAATGAACCTGGGTTCCGCTCTGCTGGCGTCTATGAGCGGGTGGTCCGCGGTTACCGGTGACGAACAGATCCGTCGCCGTCCCGTACAGCCCGTCCTCGACGCTTTGGAACAGCTCGGAGCACACGGTTTTACGTTGCGGAATAACGGCAGTGCGCCCTTCGTCATACGCGGACCGATTGCCGGAGGGCATGCCCGGGTTGAGGGTATTATCTCCCAGTACGTCAGTTCGGCTCTCATAGCGGCATCCCTTGCGGCCGCAGACTCGGAGATTACCGTAGAAGAACCGAACGAGGTGCCCTATATAGATATGACGATACAGTGGATGCACTCCCTGGGGGTAGAGGTGGAGAAGGGGAAAGATTACAACACCTTTTATGTCCGGGCAGGACAGAGCTATGCCCCCTTCGATACACCGGTACCTGCTGATTTTAGTTCCGCAGCCTTTATACTCATCGGAGCTGCTGTGACGGATTCCGAGGTGCTTCTCCGGGGGCTCGATACCGAGGATGTGCAGGGAGACAAGATTCTGATCGATATTCTTGAAGATATGGGTGCCGATATCGATGTTCGGAACCATGGGCTGGATGGCATCCTGGTCCGTGGAGGAAGCGGACTCCAAGGCCGTACTATCGACTGCTCCGTAACACCGGATTCCATCCCTATTCTCTCCGTTCTGGGATGTTACGCCGGGGGGACGACAAGGCTTGTCAATATTGAAAGCTCGCGGTTGAAAGAAACGGACAGGCCGCTCTTAATGGTAAGGGAGTTGTCAAAAATGGGTGCCGACATTGAACTAACAGACAAAGAACTCATTATAAAACCTAGTCCCCTTACCGGTGCCCAGGTAGACGGACACGGCGATCATCGGATAGCAATGGCCCTGTGTATCGCCGGGCTTATTGCAGAAGGCGAGACCCTGGTTAAACGAGTTGAATCCGCCGGCGTATCCTTTCCCGGTTTCGATAAAGCCCTGGCAGAACTGAAAGCCGATATTACTCTTGGTCCGGAGTAGGTCTTCGGCGGTTTCGTTTACGGATAGAACGTCGTCGTTTGTTCTCGAGGCGCCGTTCCCGGGAAGCCTTTGGGGGGCCCGTCGGCCGCCGGGGCTTACGGGGTTTCAGGGCATGTGAAATAAGCCCCGCAGCCCGTTGCAGGGCCAGTTCCATATTGGTGTGCCGGCTTCGGGTTTCCGAGCTGTGTATCACGAGTTCGCCCTCAGTGTTGATACGGTTGGAAAGGCGTTTGAAGAGTCTTTCGCGTTCCGCTTCCGCGAGGTCGAGATCCTTCAGCGGTATGTGCAGGGTAACCCGGGTATTTACCTTATTGATGTTCTGGCCGCCAGGTCCCCCGGAGCGGGAGAACTGAGCCGAGGCAAATGCACGGATGTGTTCACCCAATTGGTCATGGTCTTTCTTACTGTTCCTTCCGGATGCATTCATGGTTCCGTTTGACCTCGGTTGTTATAAGCTTGAAGAACGACCGGATAAAGTCCTTGTTCAGGTGTACCTCTTCCGATAGCTTGTTCAGCCGGTCGAGTTGTTGCTTTTCCCGTTCCCTGTCCTCGGCAGGAAGGTGCTGTTCTTTTTTTATACGTCCGATTTTCTCGGTAATTCTGAAGCGCTCGGCGAGCATAAAAAGTAAAGCCGAATCTATATTATCGATGCTCTTCCTGCATTCCGCCAGTTCTTTTTCTGCCTTCATTTGAAACCCTCCCGCCATAGTATGTATCGTTTATACCCGGAACTATGTTTTTTTTCAATCGACAGGGCTGCGTTGACTCATCAAAAATCTAATACGAAAATAGCCGCACCGGAATAGCCGCAACGGCCTATTTTCATCGTTTCGGTTGCCGCGCAGCGGCATGAGCAACTAATTGACAACAAGAATATAAATGAATAAAATAGAATAAGAGGTGATGCTATGGCCAAGACTATTACTATTCGAATAGATGATGATACGTATAACATGATAAAGAATGCCGCGGAAGGAGAGCGCCGCTCTATTTCCAATTTCATTGAATACGCTACAATAGCCTATTTAACTGAAGAAAATTTCGTATCTGATTCTGAAATGAAAGAGATCCTAGGTGACAAATCTCTCATAAACAGTCTGAATAAAGGGAAGAAAGAAATTTCGGAAGGAAAATATTCAATTGTCGGATAGATTTAAAATTGCAGAAACAGACAGTTTTAAGAAAAAAATACAAAAAGACGAATACAAAAGACTTTATAAAAAAATCGAAGAATATTTTTATCCCCTATTAAAAAGAAATCCATTCTTCGGGCCAAATATAAAAAGATTAAAAGGTAATTACTCAGAGTTCTTTCGTTTTCGCATTGGAGACTATAGATTATTCTATACAATTGATAATGATAAAATAATTGTATTCATTATTGACATTGTTCACCAAAAAGATGCTTACAAGTAGAAGTTACCTATATTCCGACGGCTGAAGGGTGGCTGTACATGTGTGTTATTATTGATCTGT
>CAYPIQ010000067.1:0-2582 GCA_964410865.1 uncultured Spirochaetales bacterium
GTTATGGGAAGGAAAAATATTTTGTCAAATTATTTAAAGGGCTGCAGAACTAGGGTATTTCCATCATATCACGGATACAGATTAAAGGTGAAGTACATGTGCGATTCTGCCGCACTCTTTGCTGACTTCTCCCCGGAGAAGGATTTTATCGTTTTTATTGATTCCGACGGGTGTACATTTGATACACTGGAAATTCAGCAGAAAGAGTGCTTTTGCCCGGCATTTATCAACCATTACGGATTGCAGCCGATATCTAAATTTGCCAGAGAAACCTGGGAATTTGTTACTCTCTACTCTTTCCATCGGGGAGTAAATCGATTTGAAGCGGCTATAACCGTTCTCGACTACCTCAGGGAGAGAAACGCTATTATCTCACGGAATTTTAAGGTCCCTTCGCCTGAAGGCCTTCGAAGGTGGCTCTCTTCCGAACCTCACCCGGCCTTACCCGGACTGAAGGCCGCGTTAGAAGTGGATAAGGACCCGGATCTTGAAAGGGCATATACATGGGCTCTGGATGTCGAAGATGCTATTCGGAAGATTGTCAGAAATGTCCCTCCTTTTCCGTACGCCATTGAGAGTCTCAAGGATATGCGCACCCTCTGCGAAACTATTGCGGTATCTTCCGGTCCGGCTGAAAGTCTCAAGAGGCAGTGGGATGAACACGACCTCACGCCCTTGGTACGCCTAGTCGCCGGACAGGAAGCCGGAACAAAAGAGCAAATAGTGCAGGCCGCCACGAAGGGCAGGACAAAGCAGGAACAGGTCCTCATCATCGGGGACGCACCCAGTGATCTGCAGGCGGCAAAGGAAGCCGGAACCCTCTTTTTCCCCATAGTACCGGGGAAAGAAGAAGGCTCATGGCAGAGGTTCCATCAGGAAGGACTGGACAGATTCATCCGCGGCACCTTCAGCGGCGCCTACGCGGAAAAATTAATAGCGGAATTCCGTAAACAGCTTCCCGACAAACCGCCGTGGCAATAACGGGACTATGGGAAACTCGATTCGTTACACCCTTTTTCGAAGAAAAAACCAGAAGCATGTAAAAATCAGGATCAATGGAAACGGTTCGGTACGGGTGTCGGCTCCTGAAGCCATGAGCCTTAAACAGATAGAAACGGCGGTAGAGACCAAGAAGGAATGGATCCTTCGACAGAGCGCAAACCAGAAGAAGGAATACGAAGAACGGGACCCCACCAGGACAATTATCTATAAAGGTGAACTCTACCAGGTCAAAGTGATCGCTTCAAAAAACGGAAAGAACAGGGTCACCATCTCGGAAGCAAAAAAACATCTGAATGTTCGAACCGGTTCTTCCGGAAAACGCAATGTGGAAGCGGCTATTGCAGGATGGCTCAAGAGGAAGGCACGGAGGGAACTCCTCCCGCAGGCCCGCCGTTGGTCTTCCGCTACGGGCATCCCCTTTAAAAACCTCTATATCCGTAATCAAAAATCGAGATGGGGAAGCTCATCAGGCCGGGGAAACATCTCCCTGAACTACCGTATCATCATGGCGCCGGTGGCGGTGCAGCAATACCTCATTATCCACGAGCTCTGTCACCAGCGAAACTTCAATCATTCCAGGAGCTATTGGAAAGACATCGGTACATTCTGTCCGGATTATAAGAAAGCGGAAAGATGGCTGAAGGACCATTCTATACTTCTATCACTTTTTAGATAGAAATATTAAAATTTTGACCGGGTTTTGACTTTACAGCATAATGTCGATCCCGTTAAATCAGGTGATTTCCTTCCGACAATACCACGGGACCTGGAGACCGGTTAAGCCTTCATCGAGGAGTGATGACATCGGTAAGGACGGCTTAATTCACCAATCGGTCCGTCGTGCAAGTGCTGAAAGATAGCCCGCCAGATACTCGGAAGAGAAGACATAAGCCGACTGTTCATCAATAACCCGAAAACCGGAATTGTGAAACAAACCGTTCGATCCGGGGAGTCCCAGAATAATTGCCGGTTTAACCTGAGATATATCGCCCATGTCGGAGGACGCGGGAGAAAAGGATTCATCAATGAAGGGCACCCCCACCGCTTCGCACATTTCCTCTGCCAAGGCGTGCAAACGGGAGTCAACGCTAAAAGGGGCGTATCCCTCCTTCCTCTCAATGGTACATGTTACTCCCAGGGCTTCGGCGGATCCGAGTGCCGCTGCTTCCAACTTCTGCGCGGTTTCTTCAATACCCCCTACCGAGGCAGCCCGGACATAGGTTTCTACAAAGGTATAATCGGGAATCAGGTTAACGGCTTGACCCTCCGCCGGCCTCAAGACCGGGTGGATACGGATATGATGCTCCTCCTGGAAGGTCTCTCTCAAGAAAGCACAGGCCTGCAGAAATAACGCGGCCGCGTTCTGGGTGTTCCTACCTCTGTGGGGCTGGGCTCCGGCGTGGGCGGCGCGTCCTCTGAAGGTAAAGGTCTGAACGATAAATCCGTTCATAGACCGAACACTGTTTATAAAACGTCCATCCCCCGCCGCCGCATGGGTTGCGATTACAGCTTCGAATCCGTCAAAGAAACGGCGTTTTAATAATTCCTGCTTGCCGCTCAGGGCTGAAAGTCCCGTGCGT